>NZ_CM166387.1:957500-1117500 GCF_056839145.1 Maribacter sp. UH1 | reverse complement strand
ACCGGCAGAACCTGTGAAATTCAATCTTAACGTGTTGATTGGTAATCCTTCTGCACCGTAGGTTTTAGAAATTTCATTACTGATAATTGCACCAACTGCACGATCAGTATTACAAATTGGGTAATCTAAAGTTAATTTCTCTTTTCTAAATAAAGATGGATTAGCTTTTGCTATAATATCAAATTCTATTGATTTGTCTATATCGTGTTTTTGTTTTTCCGTATTGTAAAATTTAGTTCCTTTAGGTACATCTACTTGATGTAAAATAGGCGTTAAATCTATACCAGCAGCTTTATAATGATCAATAGCTTTCTTACGATCTAATTTTTGAACCTGACCAACCATTTCATTAATGGTCTTAAAGCCAAGTTGCGCCATAATTTCACGTAATTCTTGTGCTACAAAATACATGTAGTTAACAACATGTTCAGGTTTACCCTTAAATTTCTTTCTCAATTCAGGATTTTGAGTTGCAATACCAACAGGGCAAGTATTTAAGTGGCATACACGCATCATTATGCAACCAGAAGCTACTAGAGGAGCAGTTGCGAAACCAAATTCTTCTGCACCTAATAGACAGGCAACGGCAACATCTCTACCGGTTTTCAATTGTCCATCACATTCAAGAACTATACGGTTTCTCAAATCATTTAAAACAAGTGTTTGTTGTGCCTCTGCAATACCAAGTTCCCAAGGTAAACCACAATGTTTTAGAGATGTCAGAGGAGAAGCACCAGTACCACCATCAAAACCAGAAACTAGAACAACATCAGCCTTTGCTTTTGCGACACCTGCTGCAACGGTACCTACACCTACTTCAGAAACTAATTTTACATTAACTCTTGCCTTTCTGTTAGCGGATTTTAAATCATAAATAAGCTGAGATAAATCTTCAATAGAATAGATATCGTGATGCGGCGGTGGAGAAATTAAACCTACATAGGGAGTAGAATTTCTTGTTTTGGCAATTTCAGGATTTACTTTAGGACCTGGTAATTGACCGCCTTCACCTGGTTTGGCACCCTGTGCCATTTTAATCTGAATTTCTTTTGCGTTGGTTAGGTAATTAGAGGTTACTCCAAATCTACCAGAAGCAACTTGTTTTATTGCACTGTTTCTCCAGTCACCGGTAGAATTTTTGTAAAATCTATTTTGATCTTCTCCACCTTCACCAGAATTGCTCTTTCCGCCAATACGGTTCATGGCAATCGCTAAATTCTCGTGAGCTTCTTTACTAATAGATCCGTAAGACATTGCACCGGTTTTAAACCTTTTTACAATTTCAGTCCATGGTTCCACATCTTTTAGAGGAATAGGATCATAGTTAGAGAATTCAAAGAGACCTCTTATAGTCATAAGGTTTTTTGATTGCTCATTAACCATACTAGAATACTCTTTGTAGGTATCTGGCTCGTTATTTCGAACTGATTTTTGAAGTTTTGCAATAGATAGTGGGTTAAACATATGTTTTTCACCATCTCTTCTCCATCTATATTCACCGCCAATTTCTAAATCTAAACTAGCATCAATATGTTGTTTGCTAAAAGTCTTATGGTGACGTAAGGCAATTTCTTTTTCAATTTGATAAAGACCAATACCCTGAATACGAGTAGGGGTGTTAGGAAAGTATTTTTCAACTACTTTGGTGTTGATTCCTATACATTCAAAAAGCTGGGAACCACGATATGAATTAAGTGTTGAAATACCAATTTTGTTCATCACTTTTAAGATTCCTTTTCCAACAGCTTTATTGTAATTTTTAATAGCGTCGTCAAAAGATATTTCAGTAATATCATGCTCTTCTATTTGCTCTGCAATAATTTCATTAACCAAATATGGGTTAATAGCACTAGCGCCAAAACCAAATAATAAAGCAAAATGATGTACTTCACGTGGCTCTGCAGATTCTATAATAACACTTAATTTTGAACGTTTGCCAAGTTTCTGTAATCCACTATTTACAAAAGAACAAGCTAGTAATGCAGGTATAGGAGCCATATCTTTCGTAACATTTCTATCTGAAAGAATAATAATGTTTGCTCCATCATCAACTGCTTTGGAAGCTTGATTTAATACAGATTGTAAAGCGTCTTCAAGACCATTGTGTCCTTGTTTAATGGAATACAACATTGATATTGAAACTACCTTATAGTCAGGGCTTACATCGTAATTTTTAATTTTATCTAAATCCTCTTTAGAAATTACAGGATTTTGAATTTTAAGTTTTCTACAATGTAATTCTGAAAACTCAAATATATTATGATCGCTACCTAAAGTTAAGCTGATATCTGTAATCAGTTCTTCACGTATACCATCTAAAGGAGGATTGGTTACCTGAGCGAATAATTGCTTGAAATAATTGTAAATTAACTGAGGTCGTTGAGATAAAACAGCAATAGGTGTATCAGATCCCATTGAACCAATAGGTTCTTTTCCGGCTTTTGCCATTGGGAGTACAATGGTATTTATGTCTTCTAATGTATACCCAAAAACAGATTTTCTATTCTCTAAAGTTTCCTCGCCTAAAAATAAAGGACAATCGTTATACGGAATGTCTTTTAAGTGAACAAGGTTGTCATTTAACCACTTCTTATAAGGAAATTTTTGCGCGATGTTCTCTTTAATTTCTTCATCGTTAACAATTCTACCTTCTTCCATGTTTACCAAGAACATTTTTCCTGGCTGTAACCTTCCGTGGAATTCTACATTATCTGGAGCAATATCTACAACACCTGTTTCAGAGGACATTACTACGTAGTCATCTTTGGTAACTGTGTACCTAGATGGTCTTAGTCCGTTTCTATCTAATACGGCACCAATAAAGTTTCCGTCAGTAAAAGGAATAGAAGCTGGTCCATCCCATGGTTCCATCATACATGAGTGATACTCATAAAATGATCTTTTAGCTTCAGACATTTCGGTATTTTTCTCCCATGCTTCAGGAACTAATATCATCATTACTTCTGGTAATGATCTGCCTGTCATCAATAGAAGTTCAACAACCATATCCATGGTAGCGGAATCAGACTTTCCTGGTAGTATTATAGGAAGAACATTCTTTATTTCATCTCCAAACATCTCGCTCTTCAGCAATTCTTCTCTAGAGAACATGCGGGTAACGTTACCTCTTAGGGTGTTTATTTCACCATTATGACACATATATCTAAATGGTTGTGCCAAATCCCAAGTAGGGAAAGTATTTGTAGAGAAACGTTGGTGTACCAATGCCAATCTAGTAACTACTCTAGAATCCATAAGGTCAGAATAGTATAGGCTAATGTCTAAAGGCATTAGTAGCCCTTTAAATATAATTATCTTGGTAGATAAGCTAGGTACATAAAAGAACTTGCTTTCAGATAATTTAGATTTTATGATAGTATGCTCAGTTACTTTTCTTGCAATGAAAAGTTTTAAGTTAAAATCAAAATAGTCTTGATCGTCACTTTCTTTTGCTACAAATATTTGTTTGACAAAAGGTTCGGTTTCAGCAGCAATTCTACCAGGTATGGATCTGTTTACCGGTACATCTCTCCATCCTAATAATTTTAAACCTTGCTTTTTAATATTTTCTTCAAAAACCGAAATACAAAAATCTCTTTGGTTTTCTTTTCTAGGGAAGAAAATATTACCAACTGCATAATCACCAGCCTTAGGCAGGTCGAAATTACAAACAGCCTGAAAAAAATCATGTGGTATATCTATTAATATACCTGCCCCATCTCCTGTTTTACCATCGGCACTTACTGCCCCTCTATGTTCTAAACGTTCAAGTATTTCTAACGCTTTATGAATAATGTCGTTAGATTTTTTTCCTTTAAGACTGCATATAAAACCAGCCCCACAGTTATCATGTTCAAATTCCGGTAGATATAATCCTTGCTTCTTCAGTGTCATCCTTTGTGGTATTTCTTCAAAAATATCAATTTAATTGAATTATATTCAATGATTGGAACAAATTCAAGTAAAAAATTCAACGAAATAAATAAAAGCTTAAAAAATCTACAATTATGGATTTTTAAAACCTTCAATTTATCAGATTGATAAATTTAAGTTAATATTATTGAAAAGTATGGATGAAGTAGGGGGTGAATTGTAGTTTTTGCAACTTTCTAACAATAAAGTCTAACTTTATTGAGAGGTTAACAAATTAAGATTGTGCTATAATTAAATTCACCCCTGTAAAAAATAGGGGTGAATTGAAGACCATCTAATTTTTACTTTAAAATACTTCTTGAAATTACGATTTTTTGTATTTCAGAAGTACCTTCATATATCTGAGTAATTTTTGCATCTCTCATTAATCGTTCTACATGGTAATCTTTTACAAATCCGTTTCCACCATGTATTTGAACGGCTTCAACTGTGGTTTCCATAGCGACTTTTGATGCGTATAGTTTTGCCATTGCACCAGAAAGGTCATAATCATTACCATTGTCCTTATCAATTGCAGATTGGTATACGAGTAATCTAGCAGCTTGAATTTCGGTGTGCATATCTGCAAGTTTAAATGCGATAGCTTGGTGGTTGCTAATTTCAGTACCGAAAGCTTTACGTTCTTTTGAGTATTTTAAAGCTAGTTCATATGCACCTGCAGCAATACCTAATGCTTGAGCGGCAATACCAATACGACCACCTGCTAAAGTTTTCATAGCGAATTTAAAACCAAAACCATCTTCGCCAATTCTATTTTCTTTAGGGACCTTTACATCATTAAATATTAATGAATGTGTATCGCTGCCTCTAATACCTAATTTGTTTTCTTTAGGTCCTATTTCAAATCCCGGAGTACCTTTTTCAATAATTAAAGCATTTATGCCTCTGTGCTTTTTATCCTTGTCAGTTTGGGCAATAACAATATATGTACTTGCGGTACCACCATTGGTAATCCAATTTTTGGTTCCATTAACAATATAATGGTCGCCCATATCTATGGCGGTTGTTTTTTGAGAAGTGGCATCACTTCCAGCTTCTGGTTCAGAAAGGCAGAACGCTCCTATTTGTTCTCCTGTAGAAAGCTTTGTAAGATATTTTTCTTTTTGAGCTTCAGTACCGAATTTTTCTAATCCCCAGCATACCAAAGAATTATTTACGGACATTACTACTGAAGTTGATGCGTCAATTTTAGAAATTTCTTCCATAGCTATAACATATGAAAGGGTATCAAGTCCGCTACCGCCGTACTTGGGGTCTACCATCATGCCCAAAAAACCCAGTTCTCCTAGTTTTTTAATTTCTTCTTTTGGGAATCTTTGTTCGTCATCACGTTCAATTACTTCTGCTAATAGCTCGGTTTGAGCAAAATCACGAGCAGCTTCTTGTATAAGTTTTTGTTCTTCATTTAATGAAAAATCCATCTAAATATATATAAAGGTTAACTTCTCAAAGATAGAGATATACTAGTTAAATATGATACTTAAACCACTCCTTTTGAAGCAATTTGTAACAATTGTTGTCTCGTATTAAGACGAGGGTTGATATTTAACATTTTCTTATGCGTTAAAATGTGGTCACTAAAAACTTGTTAAATTTATATTAGGGTCGATTTAAGTATTTGGAAGTCAAATATCTTCGGTATTATTGTCAATTCATTAGGAATTCACAGACAATTTTAAATATATTTGGCACATCTATTTATTATAATTAGAACCTATATTTACAACTGCTAACTAGTTACTCAAAAAACCAACGAATATGGAAACCATCATTGTTATTGTTTTTTTGGCAGGATACCTTGCCATTACCTTAGAACACAATCTTAAAATAGATAAATTAATCCCGGCACTAGCTATGATGGCTATACTTTGGGCACTTATTGCTCTTGGAATAGATGGCTATGAAAACTGGTTTGATTCTGCTCAGCAAAGTCTTGTAGAAGGGTTTAGTAATTTTGAGCATTTAGATAGGATGCATATGATGGAGGAGTCTCTATTGCATCATTTAGGTAAAACAGCAGAGATTCTTTTCTTTCTTTTAGGAGCGATGACCATTGTGGAAATTATTGATTATTTTGATGGTTTTGCAACTATAAAGGGTTTTATTAAGACAAAGCAAAAAGGAAAATTACTTTGGTTATTTTCAATATTGGCATTCGTATTGTCTGCTATCATAGATAACTTAACGGCGACAATTGTTTTAATTACCATACTTCAAAAAGTAATTAAGGATAGGGAAACAAAATTATGGTTTGCAGGTATGATAGTAATTACGGCAAACGCAGGTGGGGCTTGGTCTCCTATAGGTGACGTTACTACAACAATGTTATGGATTGCAAACAGGGTAAGTGCTGGTCAGTTAGTGCTCCACGTACTTTTGCCTTCTTTGGTTTGTATGATCGTACCTGTTGTAATAGCAAGTAGATTTAAGGTTTTTAAAGGTTTAATTGATGGTGAATTAGATGGTGAAAATTCTAAGTCTAAGTATAGTGGAGTAATGTTGTATTTAGGTCTAGGCGCTATTTTATTTGTTCCTATTTTTAAAACAGTAACTCATTTGCCTCCATATGTAGGTATGATGTTATCGTTAGCTGTAGTAGCAACTTTTGCTGAAATATATAGTAATAAGAAGTTTAGTATTTCCTCTGTAGATCAAGAGGGTCAAGATAGTGAAGGTCATCATAGTCCTGTGCATCATTCATTGTCTAAAATTGAATTGCCAAGTATTCTGTTCTTCTTGGGTATTTTATTGGCGGTAGCGGCAATGGAATCTTTAGGAATACTTTTTAATGCTGCGGGTGCTCTTAACGAGGCAATACCTAACACGGATATTGTTGTAATGTTATTTGGTCTAGGGTCAGCGGTAATTGATAATGTACCATTAGTTGCTGCAAGTATGGGTATGTTCAGTGAACCTTTAGATAATCCCTTATGGCACTTTATAGCTTACTCTGCCGGTACAGGTGGTAGTATGTTGATAATTGGGTCTGCTGCAGGTGTTGTTGCAATGGGTATGGAGAAAATTGATTTTTTCTGGTATCTTAAAAAAATAGCATGGTTGGCATTCGTAGGTTTTGTTAGTGGTGCAATCGTATTTATATTATTAAGAGATTTTGTTCTTCACGGATAATTTAATTCGCAAATCATCGTTATAAAGGCAAATTCAATACTTAAAGAATATTATGTTATTATTCCAGGATTTGGCTCAAGATGCGAGCGACGAATTATTGTCTGAGGAGAAAACTCTTTCCGTAATAGATTTAATATTTAATGGCGGCACGGGTAGTGTTATCATTATCTCTGTTTTGTTTATAATGTTGGGCGTGGCTCTATATATCTATTTTGAACGTTTGTTGGCTGTAAATGCCGCTTCTAAAATAGATAAGAATTTCATGAATCAGATTCGTGATTATGTGACCACGGGTAAATTAGATGCGGCAAAAATACTTTGTGCGCAAACAGATTCACCTGTAGCAAGATTGACAGAGAAAGGTGTTTCTCGTATTGGCAAGCCTTTAGATGATATAAATACAGCAATTGAAAATGCTGGTACGCTTGAAGTATATAAGCTAGAAAAGAATGTAAGTATTTTGGCTACTGTAGCTGGTGCGGCTCCAATGATCGGTTTTTTAGGAACTGTTATTGGTATGATTCTTGCTTTTCATGAGATGGCCAGTAGTGGTGGTCAGGCAGAAATGGGTTCATTGGCATCTGGTATTTATACGGCGATGACAACAACGGTTGCGGGTCTTATAGTTGGTATTATAGCTTATGTAGGCTATAATCATTTAGTGAACAGAACTGATAAGGTGGTTCATAAAATGGAGGCTAACGCTGTAGAATTCTTAGATCTATTAAACGAACCTCTTTAATTTTATACTATGAAATTAAAAGGAAGAAATAAAGTCAGTCCAGACTTTAGCATGTCTTCAATGACTGATATTGTATTCTTGTTATTGGTCTTTTTCATGCTAACCGCAAATTCACCGAACGCTTTAGATTTATTGCTGCCTAAAGCGAAAGGGAAATCCACAAATACTCAGAATGTATCTGTAAGTATAGATAAGAACCTTCAATACTTTGTTAATGATGAACGAATTAATGGCGAGTACATTGAGATAGAGTTAAAAAAGGCTTTAGCTGGTCAAGATAGTCCTACTATCATACTTAGAGCAGAAGAAAGTGTTGCGATTAAAGAAGCTGTAAATGTTATGGACATCGCAAATAGAAATAATTATAAGGTTATTTTGGCAGTACGCCCAAACTAAATGGCATTTTTAGATACGAAACATAAAAAGAAATCATTGACACTTACCACATTGTTGTTAAGTGCTTTGCTTTTGGTTTTATTTTATATCGGTCTAAATTATATGGATCCGCCAGAGGAGAACGGAATCTCCGTTAATTTTGGTACGATGGATTTTGGTAGTGGAAAAGTACAGCCCAAAGAGAAGATACAATCAGAGCCCTTAGATACTCCCCCTGTTGAGCCTACTATACAAGAAGTTGCTGAAACTGTTGAGGAACCTGTAGAAGAAGTGGAGGAAGCTGTAGCCGAGAAAGAGGCGCCTGCAGAAAAGTTATTGACTCAAGATAATGAAGAGTCTATAAAAATAAATCAGGCAAAAGAAGCTAAAAGAAAGGCTGATGAAGCTGCTGCAGCTGCAAAAAGAAAAGCAGAAGCTGCAGAGAATAAGAAAAGGGCTGAAGCAGCAAAAATTGCTAAGCAAAAGAAAGATGCCGAAGATAAGGCTCGCCAAGAGCAAGAAGCTAAAAAGAAAGCTTTAGATGCGATGATGGGAGGACTAAATAAGTCTGACGGTACAGTATCTGGTAGTGAGGGCGATGATAATAGGGCAGGGGATAAAGGTCAGCCAGATGGTGATCCATATGCAACTAGTTATTACGGTAGTCCTGGTAGTGGCAGTGGAACGGGTGGCTATGGCTTAAATGGTCGGTCATTAGTTAATAAAGGACAAGTGCAACAAGAGTGTAATGAGTCTGGTAGAGTAGTGGTAAAGATTATTGTAGACCGCAATGGTAAAGTAATCAGTGCCGAGCCAGGTGTAAGAGGTACAACTAATAATAATCCATGTTTGTTAGAGCCTGCAAAGAAAACTGCATTCATGCACAAATGGAATTTAGATGGTAACGCACCAAGTAAACAAGTTGGTTTCGTAGTCGTAAACTTCAAATTAGGAGAGTGACCTATAAAGAGACATTAGATTGGATGTTTGCACAACTTCCAATGTATCAGAATAAGGGTAAAAGTGCCTTCAATTCAAAACTAGATGGCATTACTTCATTTGCCAAGCATTTAAACAATCCTCACACGCAATTTAAGAGTATACATGTAGCCGGTACCAATGGAAAAGGTTCTAGTAGTCATCTATTGGCTTCGGTTCTTCAAGAGGCTGGTTATAAAGTCGGCTTATATACATCACCACATTTAAAAGACTTTAGGGAGCGTATACGTATTAATGGAGAAAAGATTGGCAAGAGCTGGGTAGTTGACTTTATAGCTGAAAATAACCTATTTTTTACTAATAACAAGCTTTCTTTTTTTGAGATGACCGTAGGTATGGCATTCTCCTATTTTGCAGATCAAGAGGTTGATATAGCTATTATTGAAGTGGGTCTAGGCGGGCGTTTAGATTCTACCAATATAATTACTCCAGAGATTAGTTTGATAACCAATATAGGTATGGACCATACAGATATGCTGGGTGACACTCTTGCTAAGATTGCAGGAGAAAAAGCTGGTATAATCAAAAAAGATGTACCTGTAGTTATAAGTGAGTATAATGAAGAAACAGCTCCTGTTTTTGTGTCTGTAGCAAAAGAGAACAACTCTAGAATAATATTTGCTGAAGAATCTGAATATGCGGATTATAAAATTGGATTGTTAGGGGCTTATCAAAAGAAGAATATTAAAGGTGTGCTTGCCACTTTAAATACATTAACTGGTTTTAAAGTAACAGAAAATAATATAATAAACGGTCTAGGCCATGTAGTTGAAAATACACAATTAATGGGGCGCTGGCAGCAAATTGGCTCAAATCCGGTCATTATTTGTGATACCGCACATAATAAAGAAGGTATTTCGCTTGTCATGGAACAAGTAAAAAAACAGACATATGAAGAATTACATATTGTAATTGGCTTTGTAAAGGACAAGGATATGAATAGAATATCTCCCCTTTTTCCTAAAGCGGCAACATATTATTATTGTAGGCCAAAAAATTTTAGAGGACTTGATGAAAAAAAATTAGCACGTGTATTTTCTGATTCAGGTTTTAAGGGTGAAGCTTATGAGTCTGTAAATAAGGCTTTTAAAGCAGCAAAAAAACGAGCAAAAAAAAATGATTTCATTTATGTTGGTGGCAGTAATTTTGTGGTAGCAGAAGTTCTTTAAATTTTTAATGATTTTTCTTTTGTGAAATGTAAAAGTATTATATATTTGCACCCCCATTGGGGCTCTTAGCTCAGTTGGTTCAGAGCACCTGCCTTACAAGCAGGGGGTCACTGGTTCGAATCCAGTAGGGCCCACAGGTAGAAAAGCTTTCATGAAAATGAAAGCTTTTTTTTATTTTATCTATTTTGTATTGTTATTTTTCTTCCTTTTCCTAAGCAATTACACCATTAGTATTAATTAGAAATTCAAACACTGATTTCAATCTATTTTTAAGTTAAATAGAATTTTATGAACTCTAATACTGGTTGTTTTTATTTTAGGTGAAAATTTGTTATTCTTTCCGCTGTAGTTAATGCATTACTTACCCTTGTTTTCATTAAAGCTTTTTAAGTTTTCAATTCATTTCATATAGTAAGTCTTTTGAAATTTTCGTTGAAAGGCTAATAAATATGTTAAATTTTTAAGAGACTTGAATTTATATTGTTTTTATCAAATTTTAAAGAAAGATTAAAAAAATGATAACGGAAAACCTTTCCGATCGTCCTGTATAGCGGAGTTTCTGTTAAATTATGCATTTCTGAAAATGAGCTTAATATTTTGTCAATTTTATAATTTTAGATTCTATAATCCTGTTTAATCTCAAAAAACAGCCCTTTAAATCAATAATGTAATTTTTTTTAACAATATAATAACATATATTTGGTAAACCAGTTTGACGAACCAATTTGGTAAACCAGTTAAAATATTGAAATTAAAGAACCTTTATAAACTAAAAAAAATGACGTGAAACTTTAGAATAAAATTGCATAAAAAAAGGACGGGTGCTCGCCCATCCTTTTAATAAAAAATTACTTCATTTCGAAGGGAAGTAATACACAAACATGTAAATATTGCTATAAACACATTTCCTTGTAAAAATAGGAATTTTCATTGATTTAAGATGAAAGTGTGTGTATAGGAATATTGGAGATTATGATGCGAGGTATGTAATCGCATTTTAAGTAGATCAAAAAGATGGCAGAAGCCAATTCAATAGAACTAACTTAATATAACACAGATGAATTTTAAATTAAAAATTTTTATGGTTGTAATGTTGCTTGTCAACATACAATTATTTGCACAAGACACCTATGATTTATCAGGTACGGTAGTAGATGCAAACAATGTACCAATTCCTGGTGCAAATATCGTTGTAGCAAATACAACAAGAGGAACTCAAAGTGATTTTGATGGAAATTTTAGCATTCAAGTAACTAGCGGGGATATTCTACGTTTTTCTTATATAGGGTATACTACTGAAACTGTAGCCATTGTTTCGCAGAAAACAGTTAGTGTAACTTTAAATGAAGATGCTAGTCAATTAGACGAAGTTGTAGTTGTTGGTTATGGTACGCAGAAAAAATCTACCGTTACCGGTTCAATTTCTAAAGTAACTAACGAAACACTAGACCAAATAGCGGTGTCAAGGGTTGATGATGCATTAATAGGTCAAGTTTCAGGTGTTAATATTCAAGCTACTAATGCTGAAGCAGGTGGAGCTCCTACTATTACTATTAGAGGTATTGGTTCGGTAACTGCTGATTCTGGTCCTGCATTGGTAATTGATGGGGTTGTAGTAAGTTCAGAGTTTCTTGGTAACCTTGATATGAATGATGTAGAATCTTTTGAAGTATTAAAAGATGCTGCCTCTGCTGCAATTTATGGTAGTGAAGGTTCTAACGGTGTAATTTTAATTACTACCAAAAGCGGTAAGGCCGGTAAAACTAAATTCAGCTATCAGACTTACACAGGTATTAAAAGTGCCCATGGTAGTGATGATTACAGAAAAAGTGTATCTGAATGGGCTAAAATAGAACAAGCTGCAACAGGTACTCTTTCAAATGAAACTCAGTATGCGCAATTGTTAGTGCAGGCTACAGGTGTTGATAGAGATTGGCAAGATGTTTTCTTTGACGGAGGTGCTATAACTAGTCATTCTTTATCTGCTAGAGGTGGTTCAGAAGATACTAAGTTTAGTACATCTTTAAGGTATCTTCATGATGAAGGTGTTGTTATTACAGATGACTATAAATTGTTCTCTGCTAATATGAAAGTGGATTCAAAAATTGGTGAAAGAGCAAGATTTGGTATTAGAGCTACTCCTTCTTATACAAAACAAAGAAGATTGCCAACTTCTATTCATAATCCTACACGTCAATCTCCATGGTTACCTATTTATCATACAGAAGAATCACTTCAGTTTATAAATAGAGATGTTTATCCAGATGTTGGAGTTGGTGATTACTTTTACGAAAACCATTTAGTAGAATTAGATATTAATGGTGATGGTAGTGATAGTAGACCTCGTACTTCTGGGGATTCTAACCCATATGCTCAATATGTGGAAAGAGAGCATTTTGAATATAATACTAAATTATTTGGATCTACATACTTAAGTTATGAGCTATTAGATGGTCTTACGGCTAAAACGCAATTAGGTGTTACTCTTGAGCAAAGAAAGAGAACTAGATATGATGGTACAAAACATCACGCAAGTGGTAATTCAAGAGCTTCATATTATTTAGCTAATAGATTTAGAACAAGGGTTATTTCTGATAATACTTTGAACTATACAAAGACATTTGGTGATGATCACGATTTAAACTTGTTATTAGGAGCTACTATACAGAAAAGAAAATCTGAAGAGAGTATTACTACTGGTAGTGGTTTTTCTAATGATTTACTTAAAAACTTTCAAGGAGCTACTTTAGTTGATCTTCCTACAGAAACGAATACAGAGCTTAAAAAGTTAGGATACTTTGCAAGAGTTAACTACGCATATAAAGGAAAGTATTTAGTGAATGCTTCTTTTAGACGAGATGGTAGTTCTGTATTTGGTATAGATTCTAAATGGGGTAACTTCCCTGCGGTATCTTTAGGTTGGAACGTTGCTAAAGAAAATTTCTTATTGAATAGCGATGTTGTAAATACCATGAAGTTTAGAGCTAGTTATGGTCTTACAGGGGCTGAAAACTTTAATGTAGGTGATGCTATTGTAAATGCTTGGCCTTACTTAGCGTTATTGCAGAATTCAAATTCTATAGATGATGGCAGTATTGCAGCCGGTGTATCTCCACTAAATATTGCTAACACATTATTACAATGGGAAGCTTCAAAGGAATTGACTGTTGGTTTGGATTATGGCTTCTTTAATAATAGAATCTCTGGTTCTATTGATTACTACGAAAGAACAAGTGATGAGTTGTTATTGAACAACCCGGTTTCTTATATATCAGGGTTTAATAGTGGTATTGTTAATTTAGGTGAAGTTCAAAACAAAGGTGTTGAACTTGAGTTAAGAACTAGAAATGTTTCTAACGAAAATTTCTCTTGGAATTCAACTTTAATAGCATCTACAAATAAAAATGAATTATTAAGCTTTGGAGATTCTAACAACGCCTTAATAGAAGATTCTTACGGTAGAAACTCTCAATGGATCAACAGAATTGGAGAGCCTATTTCATCTTTCTGGGGTTACGTAGTTGATGAAGAGGCTTTTGATGAGACTTCTTTTAGAACAACATATGTTGACAGTCCTTGGAATAGAATTAATGGTCAGTCTGATGATACGATTGTTAAGGATTTAAATGGAGATGGATTAATTACAGAGGAAGATAAAACTATTTTGGGTAGTCCTTATCCAGATTTGGTTTACAGTTTCACTAACGAATTTAAATTCGGAAATGTTGATTTTTCTTTTATGGTTCAAGGTAGCTTAGGAGCTCAGGTTAATAATATTGGAGATCAATATTTCTACAACTGGTTTGGTAATAGAACAAGAAGTGGTGGTGAGTTAGAAGCGGTAGCTAATGGTCTAGTATCTGATGTTTCGTTCATTCAAGAAAAAGTATTAACAAGTGATGTTATTGCAAGCGCGGATTATTTCTCTTTACGTAACGTTAATCTTGGTTATAATTTTTCAAAAGATGTAGCAGAACGTATAGGAGTAAGTGGCTTAAGAGTTTATGCAACTGCACAGAATTTACTATATATCACGGCAGATGATTATCATGGTTTCAATCCAGAGCACATAGATGGTAGTGATCCAAGAGCTTATGGTTCTCAAAGAGCAGGTACACCAATATTTAGAACGGTTACAGTTGGTCTTAACGTTGATTTTTAATCTAAAAACAAACAAACGATGAAACATATAAAATATTTAATAGTTGCAGTAACGGTATCCGTATTTGTTTCCTGTGATACTGAAGAGTTTTTAAACCCATTGCCAGATACGGCAGTTGCTGTAGACGGATTTTTTCAATCTGATGCAGATGTACTGTCTGGGGTTTATGGTATATACGATGCCTTGCAAGGGGTAAATAGTAATACACAATCAAATATTGGTGATTATAATAGAGGTGTACAATTTGAGCATCTTTTAACAGAGCATAGAACGGATAATACAAGAAATGCAACACTTGAAGGTTCTAAAGCTGATTTTCACAGATACGTTGTAAATGCTAATAATGTAGAATCTGAGGATTATTATGCTTCTATGTATGAAGTAATTTTTAGAGCCAACAATATCTTGGATTTTATTGATGTAGCAGATGAAAGCAATCAGGCTAAATATGCTGCAGAGGCAAAATTTTTGAGAGCGTATGCTTACTTTAAGTTAGTAAGGATGTTTGGTGATGTGCCATTGGTTACAAATGTAGTAGGTCCTACGGATAATGAAGCGTTGTTTACTAGAATTCCAGAAGCTCAAGTTTATGAGCAGATCATAGCAGACTTACAAGAAGCTGCGAGTGTTTTAGATAATTCGTCTAAATCAAGAGCATCTAAAGCTGCGGCACAAGGTATTTTGGCTAAAGTATATTTATCATTGGCATCTCCTAATTATGCGGCTGCACAGCAATTATGTGAGTCAATAGTTAATAGTGGTGCATTTAGTTTAGAGAGTGATTTTCACGATGTTTTTTATAGTGAATTGAATAATGAAATCATTTTTGCTATTCAATATGAAACTGGTAACAGTGCAGAAAGTCAGAGTTTTTCATCTGAATTTACTTCTTCAACTCGTGCAGGATCAGAGGATGGTCAAAATATTGTGAATGAAAATTTAGTATTGGATTTTGCTGCATATGGTGGTGATAGAACAGCTGAATCATACATTACATTTGGTACATCAAATGAAGTAATTAAATTTCTACCGGAAGGTTCTGATATTACGACTACACCACCTTCTTATGGTCCTAGTGCCCGTGATGCAGGTAATGATTATATCGCTTTACGTTATGCTGATGTTCTTTTAATGCATGTAGAGGCTATAATGGCAGGTTCTGAATCAACGACAAATGCCGCAGCATTAGCTTCTTTTCAAGCGGTTAGAGATAGAGCTGGTCTACCGGCAACTGTTTCAACTATTACTAAAGAAGATCTTTTAGTGGAAAGAAGAGTGGAATTAGCATTTGAGAATCAACGTTGGTTCGATTTACTAAGGTTTGGCGTTGCTGAAGCTGTACTAAGTGCTCATTCTGCTGAAATGGGATATGTATTTGATGCTAGAAAATTATTATTGCCAATTCCGGCAAGAGAAATAAATATAAGCGGCGGACTTTTGACACAAAACCCGGGATATTAAATTTTAAAACTTTTAAACTATGAAAATTAAACAAAATATTTTCCGAAAAACAACTCTGTTACTCTTTAGTATAGTAATTACAAGTTCTTTTGTTGGTTGTGTTGGTTCAGATACTTTTAGAGATGATTTGCCAGATTCTAATTCAAAGGCAGATACGATATTTCCAGAAGCTAATTTTGATTATACGGCGGATCAAACAGATTTTACTATAATAAATTTTACTGATCTTTCAACTGAAGCATCTTCCTATTTATGGGATTTTGGTGGCGGTGAAACTTCTACAGATCGTGATCCTACATTTCAGTTTTCTGGTGAAGGTACATTTCCTGTTACTTTAGTTTCAAGTGATGGTAATGGTGTTACATCAACTGTTACATTAGATGTTGTGGTTGTAGATGAGTTGGTAGCGGCTTTTCAGTGTCCAGATTTCTTGTGTGATCCAAGAACACCTTGGGCCGGTGTAGATAGGGGAACTACTAGTTCTTACTCTGCAAGTTCTTCGCCAACACCACCAGAAGATAATGGTGCGGCTAAACTAAGTAGCAGTTCTAACTTTCTTGATCAAAGCATCCGTGTGGTTTCTGGTGCAACTTATGAGATAACGTTCTGGTATGTAAGTAAAACTACCGGTACTTCTGCAGGTACATTATTAATAGAAGATGCAGATACAGGAGATGATTTTCTTTTACAAGAAATTCCGTTAACTGATCAAGCTTCATCATACGTTCAAACATCATTCTCTTTTACAACAGGTGATGATACAGAGAACATGAGATTTAATATTGAATATGCAGGAACAGAATGTAGATTCTCTAAAATTAGTATTGATAGACTGAATTAGTGAAAATTCTTGAAAATGTAATTTAAAAATGCCACTGCAGTTAACAGTAGTTTCATTTTTAGATTACTCTTCAAGACATCATGTATATTCTTGAACAGAAATTTAAATTGTTTAAGAAGCATCTAACAAAAAATAAAAAAATATAATATTATGAGTTTAATTAAAAAAGGAATAAGTGCCCTTTTGATAACTGGTCTTATCATGTCATGTGATGAAGATGGTTATGAGCCAATTGAGCCAGTTGATTCTTCTGGTGGTTCTATTGGAAGCGTATTTTCAAGTTTTGATGTATCAGCTAGTGGAGATGGTACCATTGTTACAGTAACACCGTTAACTGTTGGTGTAGATTCGTACGTAATTGATTTTGGTGATGGTAGTACACCGTTAACAGCATTGCAAGGAGAATCTGCTACATATGATTATTCTAATGTTGAAGCATCTGCAGACTATACCATAACCGTTACCACTAAAGCTTCAGGGCAAACCGATCTGGTTAAAAATGAAGATATTACGGTAGAGCATACTGTGCAATCTATTGACAGTGCTCCTGCGTCACCAGAAGTTAAAAGATATAATCTTTTAAACATTTTTACAGACGCTAGTTCTGTTGGTACAGCGGGTACAGGTGGTAAGGCTGTAATTTTGGATTCAGGAAACAATCTATTGGAATTTTCTAGACTACATAGTGATGTAGGTGAATTTGCTTTAAGTGATGAGGTGGTTGCAGCAGACGCATTCTATAGCGGTGTTGGATCAAATGATATTCATTTTGATGTATACTCTGAGTTTGCTACAGGTATAGATAAGTTAAAAATAACTTTGGTAGATAGTACAAATGGTACTAGTCATGTAATTGATGATTTAGATTTAACAGATGGTGAGTGGACAGGTTTTGATTTAGACTTGGCTACAGATTTTTCATCTCCTGTATCGCAATTTGAAACAATCCTTTTTGAATTAGGAAGTACGGGTACTGCAAATGATCATGCAACAATTACGGTAGACAATATTTATATGTCAAGAATGACAGGTTCTTCTATTTTGAACGGTGATTTTGAAGATGGTCAAGATTTTTGGAAATGGACAACATTTACGGATGGGGAAACTAATCCTTTTGGTTCTAGTTCAGATGGCTCTAACCAAGATTATGATGGAGTTGATACGGGTAGTAAAACAAGAGGGGCAAAATGGTCATCAAGTCAATCTGGTGGTGATTTAAGAACTTCTAGTTCTAGATATGCATATCAAGAGCTTAATTTGGTTCCTGGTGCAGATTATATTTTAGAATATCAATATGCAATAAAGGACGATAGTGGTACCGATCCAATTGGTGGTAGAAAAATAGTAGGACTAATTCTAGATGGTCAGTATGATGATGGTGCAGATGCTGTTGACAACATAGGGGATAATTTAGGATTTAACGAAGGCTATGTAGCAGAAGGTAAGTTCTCAGATACCACAGATGGTGCAGGTACCTTAGTGCAGATTCCTTTTACTGCAAATGACAGTGGAGAAGTTGCTATAATGTTCTATGCGGTAACACCAAAAGATGCATACATAGATAATGTGAAGGTTCGTTCAGTGAACCCATAATTTATTATTCATGCAAAACACCCGAAAAGGAATATTGGTATTTTTAGTATTACTATTTCTATCTGTAAACGCTACTTCTCAAAATCAGAAAAGTAGCGTTTCAGAATCGGATGTAAAACTTAAAAAATCCAAGAAAAGAAAGAAGAAAGTTAAGCTACCGGAAATTGATTTAAGTAACTGGAAGGTTACAATACCAGAAGGTAGTGGTAAAGGAGGGGCAATAAGTGTAGCACCGCCAGAGATTTTGAATTATGCTACAAATGAGGTGCTGAAACCTTACATGTACAATGATTCTACAAAAGGAGCTCTCACTTTTTATGCGTATCCAACAACTGCAACAACTGCCAACACTAAATATTCTAGGTCAGAATTAAGAGAACAAATGGCTCCAGGAAATGACAATGTAAATTGGACATTTAAGCAAGGGGGCACTTTAAAGGCAAAACTATCAGTTGATGAGGTTTCAAGAGATAAGAATGGTAAATATCATAAAGTAATCATTCTACAAATTCATGGTAGGTTGACCAATGATCAAAAAGATTTAATCAAGCAAAAAGACAATAATGCGCCGCCGGTATTAAAGGTATATTGGCAGAATGGTAAAATTAGAGTCAAAACAAAAAAATTAAAATATGCAGATGTAAATGCTCTTGGCATATTGCATGAAGAAGCTTGGACAGATGATGAAGGATTCAATTTTGAAGAAGAAGTAGGTTTCGGTAAGTTTCAAATTGAAGTGAAAGTTACAGATGGTAAAATGGTGGTTTCGTTGAATAAAACAGAATACGCCGTTTATGACGATTATAACATGAAAAGATGGGGTGTTTTTGAAAATTACTTTAAAGCAGGTAATTATTTTCAAAGCAGAGATGAAGGTTCATTTGCCAAGGTCAGTTTTTACGAACTTGAAGTAAAGCATTAATAAGAAGTATATGATTACAAATAATATTTTACGTTTCTGTAAACCAACTTTAGCAAATTATTTTTTTGCTTTTGCAATGGCATTTGCCATTGTAGGTTGTAGTAACGATGCAGAAATGGATGCAGAGGAAATTGTTCAGGAAGAAGAAGTGGTCGAAGAAGAGGAAGAGGTAACTCCAGAACCAGAAGAGGAAGTGGTTGTTGAAGAAGAACAAGTAGAAGGGGTAGACTTTTTTTTACCGAATATTGATTTAAGTAATTGGAAAGTTACATTGCCAATTGGTAGTCCAGATGAGGTAGAGCCACCAGAGATTATAGAGTATGCTACTGATGAAAGATTAATACCTTATATGTATAATGATTCTACGGATGGTTCCTTGGTGTTTTACACAACGCCTGGTTCGTCTACAACTAATTCTTCCTATTCACGAACGGAATTAAGAGAACAAATGGTACCTGGTAGTAATAGTACAAATTGGACTTTTACGGAAGGTGGTCGTATGAAGGGTACATTGTCAGTGCCTGAAATCACTACAGATGTAGGTGGTGATTTTCATAGAACCTTGGTAATGCAAATTCATGGTAGGCTAACCAATGAGCAAAGAGATTTAATTGGAGAGGATGATAACAATGCTCCCCCAATGTTAAAAATATATTGGCAGAAAGGTAAGGTAAGGGTACTTACTAAAAAGCTAAAAGATCTTAATGCTACAGATGAAGAAATTTTGCATACTGATGCTTGGGAGGATAATGAAGGACATACATTTTCAGAGGAAATCGGTACAGATACATTTAGTCTAGAGATTATAGCTTCAGAAGGTAGGTTGGAAGTTATTTTAAATGAAACTGATTCTGTGGTTTATGAAGATATTCATATGCAAAAGTGGAGTGTGTTTGAAAACTATTTTAAGGCGGGGAACTATTTGCAAACCCTAGATGCGGGTGCGTTCGCTAGAGTTAAGTATTATGAATTAGAAGTCACGCATTAGTGATATGCGATAAATATACCTAGTATAAATAAGAAAGTTGTTTGAGTTAGATTTGTTGAAATGAGTTTACCGGCTTTTTTTAAAGCTGGTAAATCTCATATTAATTTTCTGATGTATAGAATTTAGATGTTATTAAGATTATAATTTTTTATGTTAGGTCATTAAGAATTTTAATTTCTAATAGATAATTTTTTAGACGATTTTCCTTAAAACAAGATATATATGAAATTAGAAATCCTCACAAGGACTGAAAATCAAGAAATACACAATGAAATTATAGTACAGCTTAGAGATTTAATGAATAATAAAAATCTTGAGCCTGGTGATAAACTACCGTCAGAAAGAATGCTCTCAGATAAATTTGGCGTTAGTAGAAGTAGTGTAAGAGAGGCTATTCAAAAATTAGAATTTTATGGTATTTTAATATCCAAGCCACAAAGTGGAACTTTTGTGGCAGATATTGGTCAGGTAGCCATGAACGGTATGGTAAATGACATTTTAAGGCTTGATGAACCAGATTTCAAATCTTTGGTAGAAACTAGGATTTTATTAGAACTTAAAACTGTAAGGTTAGCTGCGAGAAGAAGAACTGATGACGATTTGCAAT
This sequence comes from Maribacter sp. UH1, assembly GCF_056839145.1. Lineage (NCBI taxonomy): Bacteria > Pseudomonadati > Bacteroidota > Flavobacteriia > Flavobacteriales > Flavobacteriaceae > Maribacter > Maribacter sp. UH1. The sequence goes on along the minus strand of NZ_CM166387.1, from coordinate 1,096,579 downwards.
TGATGAAAAGTGCTTTAGATGCCTATCGTGAAAAGGTAGAAAATGGTGAAGATGCTGTTCAAGAAGATTTGTTGTTTCATTTGGCAATAGCCAGAGCTAGCGGTAATAGTACAATGAATACCTTTATGCTAATTATTACACCAGAAATATTGACCAATTTTGAAAAATATCACGTTTGTGATAAGAATATGGCATTGAGAGGAATTCAAGAACATCAGGATGTTTTTGATGCAATTAAAAAGCAGGATCCTCAATTGGCAAAGGCAAAAATGAAAGTACACTTTAAGAACTTATACCAGTTTTGTTACAATATTTAGTAGTTTAAAATAAATAATAACAATCATATTTATTTTATTCCTAATTTAAGTAACTATCAATTCAATTTTTTTTTCATTATTAATCCACCTAAAGAATGAATAAAATAAATAACACGGCCAAAAAATCAATTTGGAAAAAAATATTGGCTTTAGTATTGGCATTTGGCCCTGGTATCTTTGCTATTGGTTATACTATTGGTACGGGGAGTGTTACCTCAATGATTGTGGCAGGTAGTACTTATGGTATGCAACTTTTATGGGTGCTACTATTAAGTTGTATTTTTTCTGGTTTATTAATGTATGCTTACGGAAACTTTGCTTTGGTTACGGGTGAAACTGCCTTGTATGCTTTTAAGAAGCATTTGAAATGGGGTAAGTTGATTGCTGTTCTAATAATTTTAGGTATTTCTTTTGGTCAATGGAATTCATTAATGGGGATTCTAGGTATTTCCGCAAATATCATTTATGAGATATTCCTTATATATTTTCCCAGTCTGGTAGACGCTAAATATGAATCTGTTTTAATTATAGCAATATCTGTTATAATTATATTTTATGGATTGTTGTTAGTTGGTAAATACACTTTTTTTGAAAAGATTTTGGTCATTTTCGTAACCATAATGGGGCTTTCGTTTATCATTTCTCTCTTTATGGTATATCCTCTGCCAATTGAAGTAGTAAAAGGGTTAGTACCAACAATACCAAAGGTAGAAGGCGGACAAATGATGGTTGCGGCCTTTGTAGGTACCACTATGGCAGCAGCTACATTTCTTTCCAGGCCACTTTTTGTAAAAGGAAAAGGATGGACAATTAAAAATCGTGGACAACAGAAAAAAGATGCTATAATAGCAGCAACACTTGTATTTTTCATAAGCGCTTCTGTAATGGCTGTAGCCTGCGGCGCCTTATTTCATCAAGGACAACCAGTGACCAAGGTGTTGGATATGGTGAATACTTTAGAACCTGTAGCAGGAAAATTTGCCCTTACACTCTTCTTTTTCGGTACGTTAAGTGCAGGCTTGTCATCTATATTTCCGTGTTTATTGATCGCACCTATATTATTGGCAGATTATCAATCTGGTGAATTGGATACCAATTCAAAACAGTTTAGAATAATAACGGCAATAGCTTCATTGTTTGCATTGATTGTTCCAATATATGGAGCTAATCCTATTCAAATGCAAATACTGTCACAAGTTTTTAATGTGTTTGTTTTACCATTGGTGATTTTAGGGATCATCCTTCTCATTAACAACAAAAAATTAATGAACGAGTATAAGGCGGGTATATGGCTTAATTTAGGTCTGTTTGCAGCTCTTTTCTTTTCCTGTGTAATTTCTTATAATGGAATAGTAGCATTATTGGATTATTTTTAAACTTCAGTTAATCTAGGTTTCACTTTTCAATTTATCGATTCATTTTAAAATAAGATTAATAGTATCTTTGTCCCCTTATAAAGAATTATAAAGGGGATATTAGCTCAGTTGGTTTAGAGCGCTGCCTTGACAGGGCAGAGGTCACCGGTTCGAATCCAGTATATCCCACAGTTTTTATCAAAATATGATTAAATAATATCTAGAACACGCTCTAATGCCATACCTCTAGAGCCTTTAATTAGAATACTTGATTTTGGTTTTAATTTGCTCTCTTTTAGGTAAATTTTCAAATCATCAAAGTTTTTTAACTTTATAGATTTAGTACTAGTTCTATTAAAATTTTCACCTACTAATATTACTTTTTCAAAACTTAGGTCTAAAGCTAAATCGGCAATATGTTGATGTTCTTCCATAGCAGAACCTCCCAATTCGAACATGTCTCCTAGAATCAAAACTTTTTTATCTTTTTTTAAGGTGTCAAAGTTCTCTAATGCCACCTTCATACTTGAAGGGTTTGCATTATAAGCATCAAGAATTATGTAATGTCCGTTTTTATCTATTATCTGAGATCTGTTATTGTCTGGCGTGTAGCATTCAATTGCTTTTTTAATTTTGCTCAACTCTACATTAAAATATTTTCCAATGATGATTGCAGCACAACAGTTTGGGAAATTATAGGTGCCAATTAGGTTAGATTTCATAATTGTCCCTTCAACCTCTATAGTAACGAACGGTTGGGCCTCTACTAACGCAATATTATAATATTTGGAATTTTTAGTACTAAAACCATATTTTTTGATGTAGGTATCGAGTTTTTCTAATTGTATGGAATCATCTGCATTTAAAAATATCGACTTTTTATTTGCAATTAAATAATCATATAATTCGCTCTTACCTTTTATAACACCTTCAACTCCTCCAAAACCTTCCAAATGCGCTTTGCCAAAATTTGTGATGTATCCATAATCTGGTTCCGCAATTGTACACAAAAATTCTATTTCCTTTAAATGATTAGCACCCATTTCTACAATGGCAATCTCAGTGTCTTGCTGTATTCTTAGTAAAGTTAGCGGTACACCTATATGATTGTTTAAATTTCCTATAGTGGCAATGGTTTTATGGGTTGTACTTAGTACGGCATTAATCAATTCTTTGGTAGTTGTTTTTCCATTACTACCAGTAAGACTAATGATTTTTGCTTTAGATTTCTTTCTATGGAAGTTGGCCAATTGTTGTAATGTGGTCAAAACATCGTCTACAATAATTGTTCTTTGGTCAATGAAGTATTCTTCCTCATCCATAATGACCAAGCTTGCTCCGCTGTCAAGTGCTTTTTGAGCATACGTGTTACCATTAAAATTCTCTCCCTTCAATGCAAAGAAAATGTCATTCTCTTTAATTTTTCTAGTATCTGTACTTACTGAAGGGTTTGCTAGGAAAGCTAAATGTAATTCTTGAATTTTCATAAAATCGAAGATAAAAAAAAGCCCCTTAAATAAGGAGCTTTTTTAATTCGTAAGGAAGAAAATTATTTAGCTTTCTTTCCTCTAACTGTTTTGTTTTTTGTTTTCGATTTAGAACCCACTCTAGACATTGCACATCTAAAACCAATATAATCGGTAGCCATATATTGTGGCAAGTATCTTCTTTGTGCTGGATCCAACCAGTAAGCTCTATCTCTCCAAGAACCACCTTTGTAAACTCTTACTTCATCATTTATCAAAGTAGTTCTGTTGTTAGAAGCATCATAACCTTTAACTAAATTTCCTAAAGAATCTCTTTCAACAGAATGTTTAGGGGAGTTGTACATTTTCTTGCTTTCATCTTCCTCTTCACCATCGTTGAATCTGTCATAGAACCTAGAGGAACCTGCGTCACCATCTCTGTATCCTCTATTATCACTAGAAGAGAAGTTGGTTCTTAAATATGTTTCTTCTTCATCAACTGGTACCATTTTAATTTCGCCTGGTAAGTTTACAGCAACTACTTTTCCGTTTGGTAATGTATCATAAACGATAGAATCTCTAAGTATATTCACTTTACCGTCTTCACCAATTGCACTTTTCATGTATATGTTACCTCTGTAGTAGTTGAAATCACTTACTTCATCGTCAACTATTGGTCTATAAACATCAGCTACCCATTCTGCAACGTTACCAGCCATGTCATAAAGACCTAAATCGTTTGGCTTGTAAGACATAACCTGAGCAGTAATATCTGCACCATCATCAGACCAACCTGCGATTCCGCCATAATCACCTTTACCTTGTTTAAAGTTTGCTAATTGATCACCTCTACCAACACGTTGTCCGTTACGAGTGTAATCACCTTCCCAAGGATATTTTTTTCTACCTCTGTAATTGTTGTATTCTCTTTGTCCAACTTGGGCCTGAGCAGCATATTCCCATTCAGTTTCGGTAGGTAATCTATATTCTGGCATTATAATACCACTACTTCTTTTTGCGAAAGTAGATGTACTATCTTTTTTCTGTTTTCCTTGTAAAGAATCAATTTGTCCGTTATATACAGATTCTGGTCTGTTTAAGTAAGCTTCAGTACTGAAAGTACCTTGAACCTCTCCTGTAGCTGCTTGATATTTAGCGTCTTCAGATAAGTAACCTTCTCTTTCTAGCATAACTTCGTTTACACGGTCAGTTCTCCATTCTGCAAATTGAGTAGCCTGGATCCAGTTCACACCAACTACAGGATACTCTGCATATGCTGGGTGTCTCAGGTAGTTATTTGTCATGGTTTCATTGAAGCCTAATCTGTTTCTCCAAACCAAAGTATCTGGTAAAGCACCTACATAAATGTTAGTGTACTTTGGGTTTTCTGGAGGATAAACACTTTTTAGATAATCTAGGTATTCCAAATACATTACGTTGGTAACCTCGGTTTCATCCATATAAAAAGATTGGACATGCTGTGCAGTCGGAGTATTGTTCCAATCATGCATTACATCATCTTGTACTTTACCTTTAGTAAATGTACCACCTTCAACAAATACCAATCCAGGAGCGGTTTCTTGCTCTTTAAAGTCGGTATTGTATTGAAAACCGCCTTCCTTGGCATTTATCTTCCAACCTGTAGCTCTAGACGTATTTTTTCCAGATGAGGATTTAGAACAGCTACTTACTGTAAAACCTCCTACTAATACCGTGCATGAGAGTACAACTTTTATTAAATGTTTTTTCATAATTAGGACTTGAGTTCAATTTTCATAAACTATAGTAGTTTGGTAACTATAGGAATATGATACTGTAATTTCTTTTAATTTGTTTGTCACTTTCGCTCAATAGAACGGTGTTTTTATGAGATTATTTTACAATTGAAAATAATTTTAAAAATCTCATGGCGAACTGTCAATAAATTTTGGCTCGCTTTAATAGGTAAACGCTTAAAACAACTAATTAGTATGGTTTTGATTAATTCTTTTAGAAACAATAAACAACCGGGATTTATTGAGATTTAAAAAGGCGAAGATGTCTTTATTGATACTCGTATGGTAAAATGTTGCAAAAAACTTAATATTCATGCAAGATAACGGGAAAATGTGCGTTTACATGTAAAATATTGGAGCTTGAAATAGGGTATTCACTATATTTCACCTTTAAAAATTTAAAGAACTATTCTAAAATGAGAAAAATTTCTATAATTTTCTTTGTATTTATTATCGGTAAGGTATTTGCCCAAGACGATCAACGTGTAATTACTACAGCCGTACCATTTCTTACAATTGCAGCAGATGCAAGATCTGCGGGTATGGGTGATATGGGTGTAGCAACGTCTACAGATGCTTTTTCTCAACAATGGAATCCTGCTAAATTTGCTTTTGCGGAGCAAAAAATGGGTATTGGTGTAAGTTATACTCCTTATTTAGAGAGTATTATAACTGACATTTCGTTGTTGAACGCTAGTTTTTACAACAAGTTAGATGATCAGAGTGCATTTGCTGTTAGTTTAAGGTACTTTACATTGGGTGAAATCGAATTAAGACAATTCGCTAATGATCCAGGTACTATTGCTAAACCAAATGAATTAGCATTGGACGGTTCTTATTCCTTAAAGTTAAGCCCTACTTTTTCTATGGCAGTTGGTGGTAGATATATTAGGTCTAACCTAAAATTACCGCAGAACGGAACAGAAGATTCTCAGGCTGCAGGTTCATTTGCTGTGGATGTAGCAGGTTACTATAGATCACGTGAAATAGCATATAATAATTTCGATGGTAGATGGAGAGCTGGTTTCAATCTTTCAAATATTGGAGGTAAAATTCAGTATGATGAAGGTGGACAAGAGAATTTTTTGCCTAGTAAATTAAGTTTTGGTGGTGGTTTTGATTTTATTTTAGATCAGGACAATGTAATAGGTATAACAACTGAATTTACTAAGTTATTAGTGCCAACACCTCAAGATTTTGATAACGATGGTGATGTAGATTCAGCTGATAATGATATTTACCAAAATGAAAGTGGGTTCAGTGGAATATTCAATTCTTTTTCTGATGCACCAGATGGTTTTAGTGAAGAGTTAAAAGAATTTACTTGGGCATTAGGGGCGGAGTACACGTATCAAGATGCTTTTATGCTTAGAACAGGTTATTTTAATGAAAGCGAAGAAAAAGGATCTAGAAAGTTTTTTACACTTGGTGCAGGTTTTAAATTTAAAGCGGCACAGGTAGACTTATCTTATTTGTTCTCAACATCTCAAGTTAGAAATCCTTTAGAAAATACATTGCGTTTTTCACTTACTTTTAATCTAGGTGAAGAGTTTTATAATGATTAATACTTAATACAGATATATTTTATAAAAAAAACCTGCTTTAAGCAGGTTTTTTTATGCGCTAATTATTTTTATTCAATTATTATAAGTGTCAAGTATATATTTGTAGATTGAAAAATAAAATAAAGATATGATCAGTCAAAAGAAGATAAGCTTTGATATAACAGTATATGATTCGGTAAGTGAATTAAGTAATGATGATCAAAATCTAATGTCATTTGCAGTGAAAGCTAGAAATAGAGCCTATGCTCCCTATTCCAGTTTTAATGTCGGTGCATCACTTCTATTGGAAAATGGAGAGATTATAGAAGGAAATAACCAAGAAAATGCATCTTATCCTTCAGGACTGTGTGCGGAAAGAGTGGCCGTTTTCTATGCCGGAGCAAAATACCCGGGAGTGAGAATTAAGGCGATTGCCATTACGGCAGCATCGCTAAATCATGAAGTTAATGAGCCGGCTGCGCCCTGTGGGAATTGTAGACAAGCTATTTCGGAGTATGAATTTAGACAAGGTGAGTCGATAAAAATTCTACTAATGGGGGAGACAGGTAGTATAATAAAATGTAATTCTTTGGCAGATTTATTGCCTTTAGGGTTCAATAGTAGTTTCCTTAGTTAAGAATTATTAAAAAAAGTATTGTAAATAAACACGTTATGTGCTTTATTTGTTAAGCACGTAATTTCTGGATGGATTTGCTTCTAATATTTTTATCGATTCATTTATATGTGTATTTTTGCTCTTCTTGGATACCTAGGTCATACATACCTCTGTTATCAAATAAAGAATTTAAACCTTTAGTTAAAATTGATGAAAAAAATCACCAAGGAAACGTATTTAAAGTGGTATGCAGACATGCTGTTTTGGAGAAAGTTTGAGGATAAATTGGCTGCTGTATATATTCAGCAAAAGGTAAGAGGGTTTTTACATTTGTATAATGGGCAAGAAGCTGTTTTGGCTGGTGCTCTTCATGCAATGGATTTAACCAAAGACCGAATGATAACTGCTTATAGAAATCACGTTCAACCTATTGGTATGGGTGTTGATCCTAAAATGGTTATGGCTGAGCTTTATGGTAAAGTAACAGGTACTTCTAAAGGTATGGGTGGGTCCATGCATATCTTTTCTAAGGAGCATCGCTTTCATGGAGGTCACGGTATTGTTGGGGGACAAATTCCTCTAGGTGCAGGTATGGCCTTTGGTGATAAGTACGCAGGTAGAGATAACGTTACCTTATGTTATATGGGTGATGGTGCTGTAAGGCAAGGGTCTTTACATGAGACTTTCAACTTAGCTATGTTATGGCAGTTGCCAGTTGTTTTCATTTGCGAAAATAATGGTTATGCTATGGGGACTTCGGTAGCAAGAACATCTTTTTCTACAGAAATCTGGAAGCTAGGTTTGGGTTATGAAATGCCTTGTGGACCAGTAGATGGTATGAATCCTGTTACGGTTGCTCAAGAAATGAGTAAAGCTATTGAAAGAGCACGTAGTGGTGGCGGACCAACTTTCCTTGAAATGAAAACTTACAGATACAGAGGTCATTCAATGTCAGATGCTCAACATTATAGAACCAAGGACGAAGTTGAAGAATATAAAAAGATTGATCCAATTACTCAGGTGTTGGATATAATCAAAGAAAATAAATACGCAACTGACGATGAAATCAAGGACATTGACAAGAATGTTAAGGTCATGGTTAAAGAGTGCGAGAAGTTTGCAGAAGAATCAGATTATCCAGCAGTAAACCAATTATACGATATGGTTTACGAACAAGAGGATTTTCCATTTGTTCAACATAAATTATAATTAGATGGCTATAGTAGTAAACATGCCCCGTTTAAGCGATACCATGGAAGAAGGTACCGTAGCTAAATGGTTAAAAAGCGTTGGAGATAAAATAGAAGAAGGAGATATATTGGCGGAAATCGAAACTGATAAGGCGACGATGGAATTCGAATCTTTCAATGAAGGTACTTTGTTGCATATTGGTATTCAAGAAGGAGATACTGCTCCTGTAGATAGCCTTTTAGCGATTATCGGTGATGAGGGAGAAGATATTTCTGCTTTGATCAGTGGAGGTGGTGCAACTGCTTCAGAAGAGGAATCTGCTGAAGAGCCTGTTGTTGAGGATTCTTCTGAAGATGCCGAAGCTCAAGGTTCTGGTGAAATTCCTGAAGGAGTAGAAATCGTAAAGATGCCTCGTTTAAGTGACACCATGGAAGAAGGTACTGTGGCTAGTTGGTTAAAGAAAGTTGGTGATGATGTTGAAGAGGGGGATATTCTTGCAGAGATAGAAACGGATAAGGCTACAATGGAATTTGAGTCTTTCTATAACGGTAAATTGTTATATATAGGTATACAAGAAGGTGAGTCTTCTCCTGTAGATGCAGTTTTGGCAGTTATAGGTCCAGAAGGAACGGATGTTGATGCCGTTTTAAGTAATAAATCTGGCGGAAGTAAAAAGAGTTCTGCTACCGAAGCTAAAAAGGAAGATAAAAAATCTGCAGATACTACTGGTAAGAAAGAGGTTTCTAAATCGGTTGCAGATGGTGAACGTATTTTTGCATCTCCTTTGGCCAAAAAAATTGCAGCGGATAAAGGTATAGATTTGGCTAGTGTTTCCGGTTCTGGAGATAATGGCAGAATTACTAAAAAAGATATAGAAAATTATACGCCAAGTGCAGCTGCAACTCCTGTTGCTTCATCAAGTGCAAAGGCTGATAATGCAATAGCTTCTCAGCCGGTTTCTATGGCTTTGCCATCTGGTGAGGAAGGTACGGAAGAAGTTAAGAATTCTAATATGCGTAAGGCTATTGCCAAAGCATTGGGTAATTCTAAATTTAACGCACCACATTTCTATCTTACTATAGAGGTGGATATGGATAATGCAAAAGCTTCACGTGCACAAATAAATAGTTTGCCTGACACCAAAGTATCATTTAATGATATGGTATTGAAAGCTTGTGCAATGGCACTGAAGAAGCATCCACAGGTAAATACTACTTGGAGTGCTGATGCTACAAAATTTCACAAGCATATTCATATGGGAGTTGCTGTGGCAGTAGATGAAGGTCTAGTTGTACCAGTTGTAAAACATGCTGACTTATTGGGCTTAACACAAATAGGAAGTGCTGTAAAAGATTTAGCGGGTAAGGCAAGAAACAAGAAGATTGCTCCATCAGAAATGGAGGGTAGTACATTTACCGTTTCTAATTTAGGTATGTTTGGTATTCTTGAGTTTACAAGTATCATCAATCAGCCAAATTCGGCTATACTTTCCGTTGGTGCAATTGTAGAAAAACCAGTTGTTAAAAATGGGGAGATAGTAGTAGGTAACACTATGAAGTTGACTCTTGCTTGTGATCATAGAACAGTAGATGGTGCTGTGGGAGCACAATTCCTTCAGACATTGAGATATTTTGTAGAAAATCCTGTTACTATGTTAGCGTAGAACATTGATTTAAAAATAGAATTAGAAAAGCATCCTTTCATCGGGATGCTTTTTTTTATCTTTATATTTTAAACTAGAAAAGATGATGAAACATATATATGTAGCTTTTTTTAGCTTTTTACTTTTAAGTTGTGGAAGCACAAAAGTAAATCAATCCACGGTGTTGAATCCTACGAATCCAAAAGGTGTTAAGGGTTCGGTTCTGCCTGCATCCAAAGATTCTCAATTGGAAAGTGTAAAGTCAAATGTTTCTGTCAAAGCTTTGTCCGTTGATATAGAAGCAATCATGACTTTCTTGACGTCAGATGAATTACAGGGTAGGGATACTGGGAGTGAGGGAATTGAAAAGGCTGCAGATTATATTCAAAATGTATTCAAGAACAATAATGTTCTACCTTATTTTGCAACATATAGAGATACATTGGAAAACTATAGTGACGGTGTAGCTTATAATGTAGTTGGTTTTTTACCTGGGACAGATTCAAAACTTAAAAATGAATTCGTGGTAATTGGCGCACATTATGATCATATAGGCTTGATTAGCGGAGGCGGAGATGATACTATAGCAAATGGTGCCAATGACAACGCATCTGGTACTACTGCTGTTTTGGAATTTGCTAAATATTTTGGTGAACATAAAAACAACAAACGGAGCGTAATTTTTGCCCTATTCACTGCAGAAGAAAAAGGATTGGTAGGTTCTAAGCATTTAGCTAAAAAATTAAAAGAACAAAGTATTAGTTTGTATACTATGCTAAATTTTGAAATGGTTGGTGTGCCAATGGTAGAGAAGGATCATAGTTTGTATTTAACAGGTTATGAATTATCTAATTTAGCAGAAATCAGTAATGGCTATGCCAATAAAAATTTGGTAGGGTTTCTTCCAAAGGCAAAAGAATTTAATTTATTCAGACGTTCGGACAATGCGCCATTTCATGATGAGTTTAATGTGCCTTCCCAAACCTATAGTTCCTTTGATTTTACCAATTTTGGTGAGTATCATAAGGTAGGTGATGAAGCATCGTTAATGGATTATGATTTTATGGCTACAATTGTAAGTGAAACTGTACCAATGCTAGAGGGTATTATAAATGCACCGATAAAAGAAGTAAAGTATAACTAATGGAATACATTATAGTAACAGGTACCAGTAGAGGAATAGGATTTGAGTTAAGCAAATTATTGGCTGACGCTGGGTATATGGTTTTAGCGCTTTCTAGAAATGCAGAACCGATTAAGAATCTTAATCATAAAAATATTGAAGCATTTTCTTTTGATGTCTCCGCTAAAGAAAGTAGAGATCATCTTTCTAAGTTTTTAAAAGATAAAAGTGCTAGTGTTTTAGCGCTTATAAATAATGCGGGTAAGCTTATAAATAAACCATTTCTAGAAATAACAGAAGAGGAATTTAAGGCGGTATATGATGTAAATGTATTTGGTGTGGCCGCTGTTACAAGGCTTGCTATTCCGTTCATGAATAAAAGCGGTCATGTTCTTACCATTAGTTCTATGGGCGGTATACAGGGTAGTGCTAAATTCCCGGGACTTTCAGCTTACAGTTCAAGTAAAGGGGCAGTATTGACTTTGACGGAATTATTGGCTGAAGAATTTAAAGAAACTGGTCCGTCATTTAACGCATTGGCTTTGGGGGCAGTACAAACAGAAATGTTGGAAGAGGCATTCCCAGGTTATGAAGCTCCGGTAAGTGCAAAGGAAATGGCAGAATATGTAATGGACTTTGCGTTAAAGGGACAGAAAATGTATAACGGTAAAATTTTGCAGGTTAGTAGTAGTACGCCATAATAATGCAGCAAACATTAGCTAAATATCTTCCTGAGTTAGCGGTTAGTCCTTGTTTTGAACTAATTAAGGATACTCAGGTGCATTTAAAAATCGTTAATGAGCGTGTAACTAGGCATGGAGATTATAGAAGAAGAAAAGACGGTAATCATCAAATAACGGTAAATGCTTCTTTAAATAAATACAGGTTCTTAATTACTTTAATTCACGAAATTGCCCATTTAATTGCTTTTGAGAAATATGGGCGTGGTATTAAGCCGCATGGTCTAGAATGGAAAAAAACATTTCAACATTTAATGATTCCGTTTATTAGACCAGAGATATTTCCTTCGCAATTATTACCGTTATTAGCTAGACATTTTAAGAATCCAAAGGCAAGTAGTAGTACTGACGCTCAGTTATCTATTGCTTTAAAACAATTCGATGAACAACAATCGGAAAAAACTTACGTTTACGAATTACCAATAGGGTGCGTTTTTCGCATCTATAATGGCAAATTATTTAAAAAAGGAAATAAACGAACCAAGCGTTATGAGTGTATAGAAATATCTACAGGAAGGATGTTTTTATTTCAACCAAATGCTGAAGTAGAATTAATAAAAAGCTGACATGAATAAAAATTATTATGCCGTTTTAATGGCAGGAGGAGTAGGATCGAGATTCTGGCCAATAAGTACAAGCGAAAATCCGAAACAATTTCATGATATGTTGGGTACAGGTGATACCCTTATTCAGAAAACGTTTCAAAGGTTAAATAAGTTTGTACCTACCGAGAATATTTTGATTCTTACCAACGAGCGTTATAATGATTTAGTGTTAGAGCAATTACCTTTGGTAAAACAAGAGCAAGTAGTTCTTGAGCCTGCCATGAGAAATACAGCACCATGTATTTTGTATGCTGCCATGAAAATTCAGAAAATGAATGAAGATGCGGTTATGATTGTGGCACCAAGTGATCATTGGATCGAAGATGAAGATGCATTTGCAAAAGATGTAACGGCGTGTTTTAAAAAGTGTGAAAAAGAAGATGTTTTGTGTACGTTAGGTATTAAGCCTTCTTTTCCAAATACCGGTTTTGGGTATATAGAGTCTAATAAAACGGATACTGCTTCAATTAAAAAAGTAAATCAGTTTAGAGAAAAACCTGATTATGAAACTGCAAAAGATTTTCTTGCACAAGGTAACTTTTTGTGGAATGCAGGGATATTTATGTGGAGTGCAAAAACTATAGTCAATGCATTTCAAAATTTTCAGCCAAAGCAGCACGCATTATTTAGAGATGGTCTAGTATGTTATAATACAGATGATGAAAAGAAGTTTATCTCTGAGAACTACCCAAAGGCTGAAAACATTTCTATTGATTATGCCATTTTAGAAAACTCGAAAGCTATTTACGTTAAAGAGGCTACTTTTGACTGGAATGATTTAGGTACTTGGGGGTCATTATATGATAAGTTAGATAAGGACGAGAATAAAAATGCCATAGTAAATGCGAAAGTATTAACGCAAGATGCTAGTGGTAACATGATAAGGTCTAAAGCCGGTAAGGTTGTTGTTGTAGATGGTCTTAATGATTATATCATAGTTGACAAAGATGAAGTACTTTTGATCTATCCAAAGACTAAAGAACAAGATATCAAACAAGTTTTAAATAAGGTGAAAGATGCCTTTGGTGATGAATTCGCTTAATAAATATGGAGAACAATCTTAATCAAGATAATATTACCCCTACTAGTAATGAAGGTGGAGGTAGTGAAGAAGTAAAAAAAGATTTTCAAGGTCTTTTAGGTAGTGTAAAAAAGTTCCTTTCTGAGCTTTTGGATATTAGAACCAATACAGATCAGCAAGCAACTAAAGAAGCTATTATAGCCGATATTCCTTTTAAGGGGCATACTTCTTGGATTTTGATATGTTCCATTTTTATTGCATCTATAGGTCTAAATGCCAATTCTACAGCGGTTGTTATTGGCGCCATGTTAATATCGCCATTAATGGGACCTATTTTAGGAATAGGGATGTCTGTGGCAATCAATGATATAGATACCTTAAAAAGATCATTAAAGAACTTTGCGGTAATGGTGGTACTTAGTGTCATTACCGCATATTTATTTTATCGTTTTTTTCCGCTTAGAGATGAGTCTTCAGAGCTTTTAGCTAGAACAGAGCCAGATATTAGAGATGTTTTAATAGCTTTTTTTGGTGGCTTGGCATTGGTAATAGCCCGTGCCAAAAAGGGTACTATAGCGAGTGTTATATTTGGTGTTGCAATTGCAACGGCATTAATGCCACCTTTATGTACTGTAGGTTTCGGTTTGGCAATTGGTAATTTTGAATACGCTACAGGGGCAATGTACCTGTTTATTATCAATACTATTTTTATAGCCTTGGCGACCTTTTTGGTGATAAAGCTTTTGAAATTTCCCATGGTTCGTTACGTGAATTCGCAACGAAGAAAATTAATTGCAAGGTTAGCTTCTTTATTGGCTGTATTGGTAATGATTCCTGCTGGTATTACATTTTACAATGTATTCAAAAAATCATTGTTTAATAGAGATGCAGAGTCCTTTATTACAGAGAAAATAGAACCATATCAATTTACAGGAGAAGGTAAGTTTCTAAGAGATTTTAGTGAGGTGGTATATGATGATGAAGGTAATTCTAAAATTGAATTGTTCTTTATGGGCAATGAGGGAATACCAGAAAATGTAATTGCTACGTGGCGTACACAAATGGCAGATTATAAACAATTAAATGGTACTGAGCTTGCCGTTGTTCAGGGTTCTAGAAGCGATGAGGCAAATGAGCTTAAATACGTGAATGAGCTATATGAATCTCAGAAAAGTATTTTAACCAGTAAAGATGAGAAAATACAGGTTTTAGAGACTGAGTTGATGCGTTTAAATCAAATTTCATCAAATCAAATCCCTTTTAAAGAGATTAGTCTTGAAGCAAAGACCAATTACGAAAACTTGGATCGAATTGGATATGCATATTTGATTTCGACAGATTTTACAAAGACGGATAGTATTCCCTTATTTGAAGTCACATGGAAAAAAGAAGCTAAAAGAGCCGAAACAGTTAAGGATATGGCTAAGCTGCAAGAATGGCTGAGACTTAGATTGGATAATAAGAATATTCAAATTAAGGAAATGCCTAAAGACTAGTTTTGTTCTTGTATATACATTTGGCGCACTTTCTTAAAAAGGTCAGATGAATACACAAAATTAGTTACGGCTTCATTATCGGTTTTAAAGATTTCGTTTTTAGTACCTTCCCATTCTAAAAGTCCATCCTTAAGAAATATTATTTTTTCTCCAATTTGCATTACAGAGTTCATGTCATGAGTGTTTATGACTGTTGTAATGTTATATTCTTCGGTAATTTCTTTGATCAGGTCGTCTATTAGGATTGCCGTTTTAGGGTCCAGACCAGAATTAGGTTCGTCACAAAATAAATATTTTGGGTTCATTACAATTGCACGGGCAATTGCTACACGTTTCTGCATACCTCCAGAAATTTCGGAAGGGAATTTATGATGTGCATCGATTAGGTTTACTCTTTTTAGAACGGCATCTACACGGTCTTTCATTTCAGATTTAGACTGCTTAGTAAACATTTCTAAAGGAAACATTACATTGCCTTCAACACTCATACTATCAAATAGGGCGCTACCCTGAAATACCATACCCATTTCTTGTCTTAAATCGCGCTTTTCATCATCAGAATGCTCTGAGTAGAGTTTGCCATCATATGCGATGCCACCTTCTTCTGGTTCAAAAAGACCCAGTAGGCATTTAAGAAAAACGGTTTTACCAGATCCACTTTGTCCAATAACCAAATTTGTTTTTCCTTTTTCAAAGGTGGTAGTTATGCCCTTAAGAATATGAGCGTCGCCAAAAGATTTGTGTATGTCTCGTACCTCTATCATTATCCTAGTAAAAGTTGAGTTAAAATATAATTAAGAATGATAATTACAACACTCGTCCAAACAAATGAAGTTGTACTTGCTTTACCTACTTCTAACGCTCCACCTTTCATATAAAAACCATGAAATGAAGGGATGGTAGCAATAACAAAGGCAAAAATTAAAGTTTTTACGAAAGCGTATGCAATATGAAAAGGAACAAAATCTGATTGCAAACCAGTGATAAAATCTTCACTAGTTAAGAATCCTCCAAAAACTCCTGCCATCCATCCGCCAAATATTCCTACATACATAGAAATGGCAATGGCGAAAGGATAAAATAACATAGCAATAATTTTAGGGAATACTAAATAGTTCAATGAGTTTACACCCATAACCTCTAAAGCATCAATTTGCTCTGTAACACGCATTGTACCAATACTAGAAGTAATATAGGAACCTACTTTACCTGCCATTATAATAGAAACGAAAGTTGGTGCAAACTCTAAAATAACCGATTGGCGAGTTGCAAAACCAATTAGGTCTCTTGGTATTAACGGGTTGGTAAGATTAAGTGCTGTTTGTATGGCTACAACGGCACCAATAAAAAAGGAGATAAAAATGATAATACCTAATGAGCTAAAAATCAACTCGTCTATTTCCTTGAATATAAGTGACTTCATTATTCTCCATTTGGTCGGTTTTTTAAAAACCTCACGGATCATAATAGCATAGCTTCCTACAGATGCTAAATAGTTCATTTATTAAAAATAAAATTCTTACCGTAAAAATAACAATAAAGGACTTGATTTAACCTCCGTTTAATCTTTAAAGGTGTAAATTATTTACATTTGTGCTACAATCCTATCTCAATGAAAATGAAAAATTATTTTGTTGCTTCTTTGTTAGTGAGCACGATGTTATTTGTAAGCGTATTAAGCGCACAAAAGAAAAATAAAGAAACCGGCAATGACAATCTTTTAAGGGTAAAGCCTAAATTGGTTGTAGGTATTGTAGTAGATCAAATGCGTTATGATTATTTAACTCGTTTTTATGATCACTTTGGAAATGACGGATTTAAAAGACTTGTTGAGCAAGGTTTTAATTGTAAGAATAATCATTTCAACTACGCGCCTACCAGTACAGGTCCTGGTCACACATCTGTGTATACCGGTACAACGCCTGCGGTACATGGTATTATTGGTAATAATTGGTATGATAAGGAATTAGATGCCAGTGTATATTGCGCAAGTGATGATACATATACTTCTGTTGGTACAACTGCAGATGCGGGTAAAATGTCTCCACATCGTATGGGGGTTACGACCATTACGGATGAAGTACGTTTAAATAGCCAAATGAAAGGAAAAACTATTGCTATTGCATTAAAGGATAGAGGTGCTGTGTTGCCTGGTGGGCATACAGCTAACGCAGCATACTGGTTTCATGGCGCAGATGAAGGTAATTGGATAACAAGTTCATTTTATATGACGCAATTGCCTAAATGGGTAAATGATTTTAATTCATCAGGTACAGCGCAATCATACAAGAAAGTATGGAATACTTTAAAAGATATAAAAGAATATAAAGAGAGTGGAACCGATAATAATTTATTTGAAGGAAAATTTGAGGGAGAATCAACCACTTCATTTCCGCATAACCCTGCAGAACTTTTAGATAAGAATAAAAGTTTTGATATTATTAAGGCAACACCATTTGGTAATTCTTTGACTGCTGATTTTGCTATTGAAGCATTGAAGCAAGAGAATTTGGGTAAGGATGACATTACAGATTTTCTTGCAGTAAGTTTTTCAAGTACAGATTACGTAGGGCATATGTTCGGTGTTAACTCAAAAGAGATTCAAGATACGTACTTAAGATTAGATGCGGACTTGGCAAGACTGTTCAAGGCGTTGGATAAGAACGTGGGCGAAGGGGAGTATACCCTGTTTTTAACTGCGGATCATGGTGCTGTTGAGGTGCCAACCTATCTA
The DNA here is from genome assembly GCF_056839145.1 of Maribacter sp. UH1. Classification (NCBI taxonomy): domain Bacteria; kingdom Pseudomonadati; phylum Bacteroidota; class Flavobacteriia; order Flavobacteriales; family Flavobacteriaceae; genus Maribacter; species Maribacter sp. UH1. The sequence goes on along the minus strand of NZ_CM166387.1, from coordinate 1,078,954 downwards.
AAAAGTGAAAAAATCCCTTCTGGATATGTGGACACAGCTGCTAATAAAAAGAGATTAAATGAGTTTTTACAGTATAAATATGGTACTGAAGATATTATAAAAAACTATTCCAATGATCAAATATTCTTGGACCATAAAATAGTAAAGAACTTAGATCTTAGTTTGGCAGACGTACAAGTTGAAATAGCTCAAGAAGTTTTGGGTTATGATGCAATAGATAGGGTATATACTGCAAATCAAATGTGGAGCAATGATTATACATCTGGTATTCCTTATATCTTACAGAACGGTTATAACCAAAAGAGATCTGGTGACGTGTTGGTAGTGTTAAAACCAGGGTATATTTCATACAGTACAACGGGTTCTACACATGGGTCACCTCAAATATATGATACGCATGCACCATTATTGTTTTATGGTAAAGGCATAAAGTCTGGTTCAACGGTTAACAGAACAGAAATACCAGATATCGCGCCAACTATTTCTGCTTTGTTGGGAATATCTTTTCCAAACGGTGCAACGGGTAAACCTATAACCGAGGTGATAAAATAATATGGATGACAGGCGCATAGGTATTTTTGACTCAGGTATTGGGGGAACATCTATTTGGGGAGAAATTCAAGAACTTTTACCTTTAGAGGAGTGTATTTATTTGGCAGATAGCAAGAATGCACCCTATGGAGAAAAACCAGAAAAAAAAATTCTAGCGCTCAGTATAAAGAATACGGAATTCTTGTTAAACAAGGGTTGTAAATTAATAGTCGTTGCCTGTAATACGGCAACGACCAATGCAATAGATTATTTAAGGGAAAATTACAACGTTCCCTTTATAGGTATAGAACCTGCAATAAAACCCGCGGCAATAAATTCAAAATCCAAGATTGTAGGTGTATTGGCTACAAAAGGAACCTTGTCAAGTAGTTTGTTTCATAGTACTTCTAAAAATCATGCAGCAGGTATTACCATATTGGAGCAGCGAGGTACAGGCTTGGTTGAAATGATTGAAAATGGTCATCTTGAAAGTGAAGAACTGTACCTTCTCTTAGAAAGTTATATTATGCCAATGCTAGAAAAAGGAATGGATTATCTGGTGTTAGGCTGTACGCATTACCCATACTTGATTCCCTTATTACAAAAAATGTTGCCAGAAAATGTTACTATAATAGATTCAGGTCAGGCAGTGGCAAGACAGACTAAATCAGTGCTGGAGCAAAATAATTTATTAACCAATTCCAATGAGTTGGGAACGCATCAATTTTTCACTAATGGAGATGAGAAAGTACTAGCTTCCATTTTAAGTCCGGCAAAAGTCAAACATTCTGTATTCTTTAAAGATTTTTAAGGGCTGTTTCTTTTTTTACGTATGTTAAATAGGTGAAAGAAAGCTTATGCTTTTCATCTGTTGGGTGAAATTCTTGTTTCGTCAGCATCCAATAATTCTCATCTATTTCTGGAAAGAAAGTATCGGCATCTTCAAAAGAACCATGAACTCTGGTAAGCTCAATTTTGTCAGATTCCTTTTCGCCTTGCTTATATATTTCTCCACCACCAATTATAAATGCAATTTCGTTTTCAACTAAATTTATGGCTTCGTCAAGAGAATGAACTACTATACATTCATCGAATTCAACACTGTAGTCTTTGTCTCTGGTAATAATAATGTGTGTTCTGTTTGGTAGCGGCTTTGGAAAACTCTCATATGTTTTTCTACCCATTATAATTTTGTGCCCAGAGGTTAGTTTTTTAAACCTTTTAAAATCATCTGGTAAGTGCCATAGTAGATCATTGTCTTTGCCTAATGCATTATTTTCTGCAGCGGCAGCTATCATTATAAGTGTTCTCAAAGCAATTTTTTTTTAGGTTCTTCCTTAATTGATAAAGGTGGTGTTATTTCCTGTTCAATTTCTTTCTCCATTTCAGCAATGCGTTTCTTTTGCTTTTCAACCAATTTCTCTCGTTGAGCGCGCTCCCAATCGGTGCCCATGAATTTATTAGTAATAAAAACATTGAAAATATGAAGAACAAATAAAAAGCCCCAAAAAGTAATTGCCCAAACGAACCAATTATATTCTTGTCCGTATTTTAATATTTTATTGATAAGGACCAAGAAGACGCTACCTACTAAAAAGACTACGAAATGCGTATAAAGACGTTTCTTTTGTTTCACTCTTTTTTGAGCGTTCTCTAACAGCTCATGCTGTTCTAAATCTAATTTGGAGGTATTTTTATTTCTAGAAAACATACTCTTCCTATCTTTGGTATAAAGATACAGCAATTGTAGTATACCCTATAACCAATGGAAAAAATTAGAAAGGAATTCCCAGTTTTAAGAAAAGGTATTTATGCGAACACCGCAGTGTATGGTTTGCTATATGATTCTTTATTAGAATGGCGTCAAGAGCATGATTTAGACTTTCTAATAGATGGTAGCGATATGCGCGAAAAGTCTTTAAAAGTAATATCAGATACACGTTCTGCCATTGGTAAGTTTTTTAATTGCAAACGACAGAATGTTGCATTAGTCAGTAATTTTTCATCAGGACTCAATATTTTGCTAGAAGGATTGGATGAGGATAAAAAGGTATTACTTGTAGAGAATGATTATCCCTCTCTTAATTGGAGTTTTGAAAATAGAGATTTTGAGGTGTCTTATATAGCACAGACAACTGATTTAGAAGAGCGAATTAAAGAAGCCGTATCCAACCAAAAAATTGATGTCCTTGCCTTAAGTTTGGTGCAGTGGTTAGATGGATTTGCAATTGATTTGGATTTCTTGAAGGAATTAAAAAAAGATAATCCCAAATTAATTATCATGGTAGATGGTACCCAGTTTTGTGGCAGTGCTAGTTTTGATTTTGGTAATTCTGGAATTGACGTTCTGGGAGCTAGTGCGTATAAATGGTTATTGGCTGGTTATGGTAATGGTTTTATGTTATTTTCAGATCAAGTTAAGAATGAATTTGCCATAAATAATATAGGTTTTAATGCGGCAGATGGTGATTTCGATAAAAAAAATGAAATTAGGTTTGCCAAGAAATTTGAACCTGGTCATTTATCTTCATTGATTTTTGGAAGCTTGAAGTATTCTATTGATTTCTTTGAAAGAATAGGGATGGATAAGATTACGACACATAACCGTAGGTTGGCAAAGAAGGCAAAGTCTGAATTTGAAAAATTAGGTCTGTTATCCGATGAAATTAAAAATAGAAAAGAACATAGTACCATTTTCAATATTAAAGCGGATGACGCTACTTTTCAAAAATTGAAAGATAACGATGTATTTTGTGCACAACGTGGTAATGGTGTAAGGTTAAGTTTTCATTTCTACAATACGGAAGCAGAGATAGATGCCATTGTTAAAATTTTAAAAACAAGCTAACGGTATTCGTAATAAAGAATTTTCTTATCCTTAAATTTTGTTGTGCATCTATAAAAAGGATAATTATTAAGGATTTGATAAAAATGCCTTAAGTATTGTAAATGAGTGTTTTATTGTGCTAGTTTTGCTTAAAATATTAAATTTAATATCATGGCAATTGCAAAAAAATATTTAAAGACTAAGCCAGTTTGTAAGGTTACTTTTACAGTGCCTACAGACGATGCAAAGAAAGTAGCTGTAGTAGGCGATTTCAACAATTGGAATGCTAAGAAGAGCGCTTTAAAAAAACAAAAGAACGGTACTTTCAAAGGAACATTTGATCTGCCAAAAGAGAATTCTTTTGAGTTTAAATATATTGTAGATGGTGAATATGTAAATGATGGTGAAGCAGATCGTTACCAATGGAATGATTTTGCAGGTTCTGAAAATGCTGTTTTAGAATTGTAGAACAATCATACTGATATAAAAAAAAGCCTGCTATTAAAAATAGCAGGCTTTTTTATGAGATTTATGTATCTAAAAATCAAGATTTTTTAAATACACAATTTTTATATCCATGCGCTTTAGATTCGTACTCTGTGGTCATTTGCAGTCCAGATTCATTGGCTAACCATGAAATGATTTCGTCATCATATTTTTGTGAAATTTCTGTGTGTATGGTTTCCCATTGGTTGAAATTAACCGTTAAATCAAGTTTGTCAATTTTTACTGTTTGTTCAATCTTAGAGACTAAGTAACTTTTAGCAGATCCAGTTTCTGGGTTGTACACTTCCCAATGTAAAAAATGGTCTAAGTTAAAATCTGCATTAAGCTCTGTATTTATTCTAGCAAGAACATTTTTATTGAATGCTGCAGTAACACCTTCTTGGTCGTTATATGCATCTAATATGGTCTGCGGATTTTTCTTTTGGTCAAACCCCATAAAAAGTAAATCGTTCGGTTGCATTAGTTTTTGAATATTATTCATGAAACCAACTGCTTGATCGTGTTCTAAATTACCAATATTAGATCCTAAGAATAAAATGATTTTTCTGTTCTTACGGTTATTAATTTCTTTTAGCGCTTCAAAGTAGGTGCCTTGAAAAGGCTGAACATTAATTTTTGGTAATTCTTTTTCAATAGAATTATGAAGTTGGTTCAACGCATTGTCACTAATATCTATAGGCACATATGTGAAATCTATATTCTTGTCGCTGAATTCTTTCAGTAAAATTTTAGTCTTTTTACCATCTCCTGCTCCAAGTTCTATTAAATCAAAGGAACCAAAACCGGTGAACAATTCGGTAATTTCTTCTTTATTACTTTCAAGGATTTCATACTCACAATCAGTAAGATAGTAAGTTGGCATCGCCATAATATCTTGAAAAAGCTTATCGCCTTTCTTATCGTAAAAATATTTTGAGGAGAGGTGTTTAGGGGAATCAGTTAATCCAGAATAAACCTCTTTTTCAAATTCAGTTGAAACAACCGGTACTGTTTTAGTGTCTTGCATAATTAGTATGTCGTAATTATTTGGCTAACCTTATTCCGGTAAACTGCCATTTTAAGTCTGTTGGGAAAAAATTGCGATACGTATGTCTAGCATGTTTGCTGGGTGTGGCTATGGAGCTTCCTCTAAGAACTTTCTGGTTAACCATAAATTTACCGTTGTACTCGCCTAATGCACCATCTACTTTTTTGTAGTTAGGGTAGGGTAGGTACGCACTTTCGGTCCATTCCCATCGTTGTCCCCAATTGAAAAGGTTCTGTGCAGCTTCCCACTCAAATTCGGTAGGTAGACGGCATCCTTTAAATTGTGCAAAGGCAAATGCTTCAAAATAAGAAATATGGGTAACAGGGGCTTGTAAATCAACTTCAGTTAATCCTTTGAGGCTATAATAATGCCAAATTCCGTCAATTTCGTGCCAGTATAATGGAGCGTTTACTTTATTTTGCTGAACCCAATCCCATCCAGCGGCATGCCAAAGGTCAAAACGTTTGTAACCATCCGATTTTATAAATTCAATATACTCTGCATTGGTAACTAGTTTGTTTGATATTTGATAATCATGTAGGTATACTTTGTGTCTCCCTAATTCATTGTCAAAACAAAAGTCTGTAGAATTATGACCTATTTCATAAATGCCTTCGCTCATCGAAATCCAGTTTTGAGGGTATTTTTCAATAGTGAATTCCTCAAAAGAGTCCGTGTATTTAGGTAATAAAGGATTGTTGCCAAGAATATATTTAATATCCGTCAGTAGTAATTCCTGATGTTGTTTCTCGTGATGAATCCCTATTTCAAGAACTTCTAATAATGTTTGGTCATTATTTGATTCTAGCAATTTGTTCATTGCTTGGGTCACGTAGCTACGGTATTCATAAACCTTTTTTACAGAAGGTCTAGAGAGGTTACCGCGGTCTGCACGTACAACTCGTTTACCAACTGTTTCATAGTAGCTATTGAATACAAAAGAAAAATCTTCATCAAAAACCTGATAAGTTGTATCGTAGTTTTTTAGAATGAATTCTTCAAAAAACCAGGTAGTATGCCCTAAGTGCCATTTTGGCGGTGAGACGTCTATAATGGGTTGTACCACATAATCTTCAATTTCAAGAGGTTTACAAATAACCTCGGTATGCTCCCTAGTTTCTAAAAAGAAATCTATGAGCGTAACAGTACTAACCATAAGAACAATTTTATTGAAAGATAATTAAAATTGAACTACTGGGTTTAATCCGATTAATATAGAAATTAATGCTATTGCAGCTTAAAGGTTATAGGAATTGAATATGGAAACGTTTTAGGAGAACCATTTTGGCTTCCTGGTTGAAGTTTTGGTAGCAAAGAAATAATTCTTATAGCTTCATTTTCTAAAATAGGAGATGGACCTTTTGTCTTAATGTTGCCGATATTGCCTTCTTTGTCAATAGTGAACATGATACTTACTCTGCCGCTTATTCTTTTTGCAATAGCTTCTTTTGGGTAATTAAAGTGAGAGCCAATATGCTGTTGCATAAGTGAATTAAAGGTTCTTCTATCCGTTAAATCATCTACCCTTGCCTGATTTGGAAATAAAGGAACTTCTTCGATAATACCACCTGTGAAAGTAGAACTACTATCTAAAGGAATTTTTTTTAATAGATTATCGTTTGTAAGGTAATCGTAATTCAAGACGTATTTAGGTCTATTCTTTATAGGTTTTTTATTGTCGACTCTTAAAATATTTAAGTTGGCGATTCTTTTATTTAGTTCTTTATAGAATTTTTTATTAAGTTTTTTATCATTTACAGAAGTATAAATTCTTTCCTCATTAATTTGATTCAAGTCATTTAGACTGAAAATGACACAAGTTTTTAAAGTATCTATTTCCTGATTTCTTTTTTTGAATAAATCTTCTATTACATCAAGAACTTCATTTTCAATTTTAAGACTTAAGCAATCATTTTTATCTAAAGCATCAGCACATTCGTCTATTATTATTTCTTCTTGTGGAAAGTAGGTAGAATCGTCTTGAGCAAAACAATTCGTAGAAATGATAGTACAAACGATAAGTAAAATAGATACTTTTATTTTCATGGTTTAAACAGCTACCGCCCCTTTTATATGAGGATGCGGATTATAATCCTCTAATGAAAAGTCTTCGAATTTAAAGTCGAAAATATCTTTCACATCAGGATTTATTTTCATTTTTGGCAATGCTCTAGGCTCTCTGCTTAGTTGCAATTCAACCTGCTCCATATGATTATTGTAAATATGGGCATCACCGAAAGTATGAATAAAATCTCCAGCTTCGTAGCCACAAACTTGCGCCATCATCATGGTAAATAAAGCATAAGATGCAATATTGAAGGGCACTCCTAAAAAGATGTCTGCACTACGTTGGTATAATTGGCAAGATAATTTTCCGTCTGCCACATAAAATTGAAAGAATGCATGGCAGGGTGGTAAAGCAGCTTTGCCGTTAGCTACATTCTCTGAAAAAGACTTGGATGTATCTGGTAAAACACTAGGGTTCCAAGCGGAAACTAACATTCTTCTGCTGTTAGGATTCGTTTTTAAAGATTGAATTACCTCTTTTATTTGATCAATCTCATCATCGTTCCAATTACGCCATTGATGCCCGTAAACCGGACCAAGATCTCCGTTTTCATCTGCCCATTCGTTCCAAATACGAACACCGTTCTCTTGTAAATACTTAATATTGGTATCACCTTTTAAAAACCAAAGTAATTCATACACTATAGATTTTAAATGTAATTTTTTGGTGGTTACCATGGGGAAACCTTCGCTGAGGTTAAAACGCATTTGATACCCAAAAACACTTTTGGTTCCTGTACCTGTACGGTCGCCTTTTTGATTTCCTTCAGCTAATACGTGATTAAGTAAGTCGTGGTATTGTTTCATAAGAATAGAGCTCCTGCTTAGCCCTATACATAGAACTTTTGCGGAGTAATGATTTTTGTTGCTTCAAAAATAAAGAAAGATGATATGTAAAACAGAGGAATAACTTTTCAGTTATTAATAATTATCAACTAAATAATAAGTGTTACCCTTTTGGGGTCTAAGAGGTTTTTTACCCTAAGATCATACCTGCAATAGTTGCAGAAAGTAATGATGCTAGAGAGCCACCAAGAACAGCTTTCATTCCAAATTCGGATAACGTTTTTCTTTGCCCTGGAGCAAGAGATCCAATACCGCCAATTTGAATACCAATAGAAGCGAAATTTGCAAAGCCACATAGCATATAGGTAGCCATAATAACCGACTTATTAAACTTTAGATGTGGTAAGGTGCTAAGGTCTTTAAGTTCTGCCAATTGTATATAGCCTACAAATTCACTTGCTACCAATTTAATACCTAGTAATTGTCCCATGAGCATAATATCTTCGTTGGCAACACCAATTAACCACATTAAGGGAGCAAATACGGTTCCTAAGATTGCTTCAAGGGAAAATTTGGAATAAGAAGTGTTGTCCGCTATCCAGCTGTTCAAGTGAGTTAGGTCTCCCGTCCACTCTAAAATACCATTTACCATTGCTATAATGGCAACGAAAACCAATAACATTGCACCAACGTTTACTGCTAGTTTTAATCCTTCTGTGGTTCCGTTTGCAATAGCGTCCAATACATTAGATCCAATTTTTTCAGAAGAAACGTGTACATCACTATTTACTTCTTCGGTCTGTGGATATAATATTTTAGAAATAACTATTGCTCCTGGGGCAGCCATTACAGATGCTGCTAATAAATGTTTGGCAAAAATGAGTTGTAGCAATTCATCTTCACCACCTAAGAAACCTATATAGGCAGCTAGTACTGCACCGGCAACGGTTGCCATACCACCTATCATAACCAATAGAATTTCTGATTTGGTCATTTTTTCTAAGTATGCTTTTATAAGAAGAGGAGCTTCCGTTTGTCCAAGAAAGATGTTTCCAGCAACGGAAAGGCTTTCCGGTCCTGAAATACCTAATGTTTTAGAAAGTGCCCAAGCAAGCCATTTTACTACTTTCTGTATGAGTCCTAAATAAAATAATAATGAAGTTAGGGCTGAGAAAAATATGATTGTAGGTAATACTTGAAATGCAAAAATATATCCAAAAGTGCCGGTATCGACTACTAAACCTTCAAAAAGGAATTTACTACCTGCACGGGTAAACTCTAAAATACTAACAAAGATTTTTCCTATTTGCTCAAAAACCAATTGTACAAAAGGGATTTTAAGAACACCGATGGCAATTACTAATTGTAAAGCTAGACCTATACCAACTGTTTTCCAATTGATGGCTCTTCTGTTAGAGCTAAATAGAAATGCTAAAAGTAGTAAGACTACCATGCCAAGAATGCCTCTTCCAAGGCTATGAATAGAAAATCCTTCACTGGTTTCCATGCCCATTACACCAGCAGTAGCTACATCTTCAACCAAAGTGGTGTCAGTTGTACTTTCTACAGGAATATTTACGTCTACGTCTTGAGCAAAAGTAATTGAGGTAAGAATTAGTGCAAAAAATAGCAGCCATTTGCCCTTTTTCATAAACAGTAATTTAATATTTAGTTACGTTTAGAGATTTCATCTCTCAGTTTTGCCGCCTTTTCGTAGTCTTCGTTGGTGACTGCCTTTTTTAATTCTGCTTCTAATTCATCTATAGTAAGTTCCGTATACCCGTCTGATGCACCGGATTCTATTTCTATAGTTTCCCCTTCTTGCAAGATTTCATCGACCATAATACTATCGTCGTTATCTTTTTGGTCTTTCTCTTTAGAAGAGAATTTCAAGAAAATACCGGCTTTGTCCAATATCGTTTTATAAGTAAAAATGGGAGCATTGAAACGTAATGCCAAAGCAATGGCATCACTAGTTCTTGCATCTATGATTTCTTCGATTCCATCTCTTTCGCAGATAATACTGGAGTAAAATACACCGTCTACCAATTTATGAATAATCACCTGTTTAATAACGATATCAAACCGGTCAGAGAAGTTTTTAAAAAGGTCATGTGTAAGTGGTCTTGGGGGTTTGATCTCTTTTTCTAAAGCAATTGCAATAGACTGAGCTTCAAAAGCGCCAATGACTATAGGTAATTTTCTGTCGCCTTCAACCTCGTTCAAAATAAGAGCATATGCCCCATTCTGAGTTTGGCTGTAAGAGATACCTTTTATTTTTAATCGTACTAGACTCATAGGATTTTAACTAAAAAAGGCTGTTCGAATACTTGGGGCTCCAACTATCCGAACAGCCCTTTAAGGGGCACAAAATAACAAAAATTTAGCCGTTTTGCGCTTTAAAATCCTTTAATTTTTCAATCAATTGAGGAACAACTTCAAAGGCGTCTCCAACAATACCGTAATCAGCTGCTTTAAAGAAAGGAGCTTCAGGATCATTATTGATCACAACTTTGGTTTTAGAAGCACTTACGCCTGCTAAATGTTGAATTGCTCCAGAAATACCGATAGCGATGTAAAGATTACTTGCTACGGGCTTTCCTGTTTGTCCTACGTGCTCACCGTGCGGTCTCCATCCAAGGTCGGATACAGGTTTGGAACATGCCGTTGCAGCACCTAAAACATCAGCTAGTTCTTCAATCATTCCCCAGTTTTCTGGACCTTTCATTCCTCTACCTGCAGAAACGACTATATCGGCATCGGCAATAGTAGCCTTACCAACAACTTTATCGATTTCAACAGATTTGGTGTCATTTGTAGCTGCATCTGAAGCTGCGCTTATTTCTTCAACAGAAATATCCGTTTTGTTTTCATGAGCACCAAAAGCATTGTTAGATACACCTACTATTTTAATATCGGTATCTATTTGCGTGTGTGCAAAACCTTTGTTACTGAAAGCTGTTCTTTTAACTGTAAATGGCGATATGCTATCTGGAGCTTGAACTACATTAGGTGCGTAACCTGCAGATAATTTTGCCGATAACAATGGTGCTAAATACTTTGTATCTGTGCTAGAGCTTAAAATAACCACTTTGGCATCTGTTCTCTTTACGGCTTCAGCAATAGAAGAGGCATATGATCCAGCATTGAAAGTTGCTAGGGCATCATCCTTTACATTTATTGCTTTTGAAACTCCGTATTCACCCAGAGATTCGTTCTCAGTGCTATTGAAAGCAATAGCTGTAACAGTTGTACCCATCATTTGGGCAACTGCAGAAGCGTAAGAGGCAACCTCGAAAGCATTCTTTTTAAATTTTCCTTGTTCTGATTCTGTATATACTAAAACTGACATCTTTTTTGTTTTTAATTATTACCTATTGTATAGGTTATTAAATGACTTTGGCTTCATTATGTAGAAGATCAACCAATTGATCTACACTGTCGGCAAGTTTAACTTGTCCTTTTGGAGCCGGTTTGTCGAATTTTTTGTCTTCGGTAGCTTTAATAGCATCTACAGGTTCAACAACCGTTAATGCCTTTTTTCTAGCCATCATAATACCACGCATATTAGGAATACGAAGATCGCTTTCTTCAACAAGACCTTTTTGACCACCTACTACTAAAGGTAGAGAGCTGCTCAATTTTTCTTTTCCTCCATCTATTTCTCTAACTGCAGTAACATTATTACCGTCAATTTCAAGACTAATACAAGAATTGATGAAATTCATATTTGTCAAAGAAGCTAAAATTCCAGGTACCATTCCGCCATTGTAATCAATAGATTCTCTACCACCAATAACTAAATCATAACCGCCGTTCTTAACAACTTCTGCAAGTTGTTGGGCAACAGAAAATCCGTCTGTAGGTTCTGTATTTATTCTAAAAGCTTCATCTGCGCCAATAGCAAGTGCCTTACGCATTGTGGGTTCAACAGTTGGTCCGCCAACAGTAGCAATATGCACTGTAGCGCCTTGTTTTTCTTTAAACCACATAGCTCTTGTTAATCCGAATTCATCATTCGGGTTAATTACAAACTGTACACCATTGGTGTCAAATTTTGTATCGCCATCCGTGAAATTTATTTTAGACGTAGTGTCTGGTACATTACTTATGCAAACTAATATCTTCATGTTTAAAAAACTTTATATCAATGGTGACGAAGATAGCTAATAAAATCCGAATTTACTATGCATGCATAGTAAATTTTATAACTTTTTTTAAATAAGTCATTCTATTTTTTGACATTATATTTCCTATTTTTGCTTGCTTTCTAGCATATAACAAAGAATAATATTTACCATACATGAAAACACTACAATTTAGGCAAGCAATAGCCGAGGCCATGTCCGAAGAAATGAGGAAGGATGAATCTATCTATTTAATGGGTGAAGAGGTAGCGGAATACAATGGCGCATATAAGGCTTCCAAAGGGATGTTGGACGAGTTTGGTCCTAAGAGGGTAATCGATACTCCAATATCGGAACTTGGTTTTGCAGGAATAGGTGTTGGTTCTACCATGACGGGGAATAGACCTATTATAGAGTTCATGACTTTCAACTTTGCTTTGGTAGGTATAGATCAAATTATAAATAATGCTGCTAAGATCAGACAAATGTCCGGTGGGCAATTTCCTTGTCCTATCGTATTTAGAGGACCTACGGCATCAGCAGGTCAATTGGCTGCAACGCACTCACAAGCTTTTGAGAGTTGGTACGCTAACTGCCCGGGATTAAAAGTAGTTGTACCTTCTAATCCGGCAGACGCAAAAGGATTATTAAAAGCGGCTATACGTGATAATGATCCAGTAATATTTATGGAGTCTGAGCAAATGTATGGTGATAAAGGTGAAGTGCCAGAGGGTGACTACACTATTCCATTAGGTGTTGCAGACATTCGTAGAGAAGGTAAAGATGTAACTATCGTTTCTTTTGGTAAGATTATCAAGGAAGCGGACAAAGCTGCAGATGAATTAGAGAAAGAAGGAATTAGCTGTGAGATTATTGATTTACGTACGGTAAAGCCATTGGATTACGAAGCTATTTTGAAATCTGTTAAGAAAACGAACCGATTGGTAGTATTAGAGGAAGCTTGGCCATTTGGTAACGTAGCAACTGAAATTACATATCATATACAAGCACATGCATTTGATTATTTAGATGCTCCTGTTGTTAAGATAAACACGGCAGATACGCCAGCACCATATTCTCCTGTATTATTAGAGGAGTGGTTACCAAACCATAAAGATGTGGTAAACGCTGTTAAAAAAGTTTTATACAAATAAAAGTATACTTTTGTAAAGTACCTTAGCTTCTCCGACCAAGTCTGGAGAAGCTTTTTTTATTGGTATGTTATTTGCGACTAGAATTTTTATTGAACGACGTTTTTTAATGAGAGGAATATTTTTCACATTTTTAAGTCTATGTTTCTTCATAGCTCAAGGTCAGACCAAAATTGGGGGTATTGTCATTGACGAGCAAGGCGATCCTGTTTCCTTTGCGAATGTATTCTTTAAAAATTCTACTGAAGGTACCATTACTAATGATGATGGTAGGTTTTATCTAGAGTCTGAAAATGAATATACTACTGTTGTTATATCATTTATTGGCTACACGGATTATGAACTTCAGTTAGATGCTAAGGTTGCCTATGATCTAAAAATAACCATGGTAGAGGCTGCTGAGCAGTTAAATGAGGTGGTTTTAATAGCGGGTAAACAATCTAAAAAGAATAATCCTGCAGTAGATATTCTCCGAAAAATTTGGGAAAAGAAGCGTCAAAACGGGGTTAGGCAGTTTAATCAATATGCTTTTGATAAGTATGAAAAGGTTGAATTCGATTTAAATACTATTGATAGTTCACTTATAAAAAGTAAGATTTTTAAAGGATTGGAATTTGTATTTCAAGACTTGGATACTTCCCGTATAACGGGTAAAACCTATTTGCCGATTTTCTTGAACGAGACTTTTTCAAAAGTATATGGCGATAATAAGCTTAAAGAAGAGAAAGAAGAAGTTTTAGGAAATAAGAATTCCGGATTTGAGAATAACCAAGCTATAATTGCGTTTGTACAAGATTTGTATCAAGAGTATGATGTCTATAATAATTACTTAAAATTCTTCGATAAAAGTTTTACTAGTCCGTTATCAAAAACAGGGGTTGATGTGTATAACTATGCCCTTAGGGATAGTGCATTTGTAGATAATAAGTGGTGTTATAATATTGTCTACTATCCTCGCCGTAAAAATGAACTGACCTTTAAAGGCGATTTTTGGGTGAATGATTCTACTTGGGCGGTAAAAAATATCAATTTACAGGTTACCAAAAGTGCTAATATTAACTGGGTAAAGGAAATCTATATTGAACAAGATTTCGAGGTAATGAACGATTCTGTGTTTCTCCTGAAACGAGATTATATGTTGAGTGATTTCAGTTTCAATAAAAAAGAAGAATCACGCGGGCTCTATGGTAAGCGAACCTCTGTATATGATAACTATGAGTTCGACAAAGTGAAGCCTAAAGAGGTGTATAGAAAAGATCGTAATCCTTTAGATGTAACTCAGATTATAAGAGAAGATTCATTTTGGGAAAAGAATAGGCTAGAGAGTTTAAATAAAGACGAACAGGGTATTTATAAATTGCTAGATACACTTAAAACGGTTCCTAAATTTAAAACATATTACAATTTTGTCAGTATACTTGGTTCAGGTTATGTAGAGGTCGATAAATGGAATTTAGATTTAGGTTCTGTCTATGACTTCTTTGGATATAATACGGCTGAAGGAGCTAGAATACGACTTGGAGCAAGAACTTATTATGGTCAAAATGACCTTTGGCGTGTGGAAGGGTACACGGCATACGGTTTCAAAGATCATAAATTCAAACACGGTTTGGCCGGTAAAATGCTTCTGGATCAGAATAGCAGGTTAATAGTCTCTGGTGGTAATCGTAGAGATATAGAGCAGCTGGGCGTCAGCTTAACAGCAACAAATGATGTTTTGGGTAGAAGTATAGCATCTTCGTCTTTATTGACCGTAGGGGCAAACAATAGACTTACAAATATTAATTTAAGTGCCCTTAATTTTGAAATAGAACCATTGACCAATTTAAAATTATCTGTAGGTGGTACGTTTAGAACTTTGAGTTCTGCGTTGCCTAATGATTTTAGTTTGGATTATGTAAATCCAGAATCTCCAACAGGTGTTTCTTCAGAGATAAGACAATTCGATTTTAATGCCCTGGTGCTCTATACTCCTGGCAAGAAAACAATTGGGTTTGGTGTAGAGCGTAGAGATGTCAATGATACGTATAGTACTATATTGCTAAATTATACCAAAGGGACAAAGGGAGTATTGAATAGTGATTTCGATTACAGTAAACTCCAGTTTTCATATAGCCAACCATGGCAACTAGGTGGTTTTGGTAGATTGTTGAGTACAGTAGAATTAGGTAAAACGTTTGGCGAAGTACCTTTAGGACTTTTAAGTGTAGTGCCGGGTAACCAAACCTTTTTCTCTAACTATGGTACATTTCCAAATTTAGATTTCTATGAATTTGTGACTGATACTTATGCAGCAGTACATTTGCAACATAATTTCAATGGTCGTTTTTTCTCGAGAATTCCTTTTTTAAGAAAATATAACTTAAGGGAAATTGTTGCCTTGCGCGGTGTATGGGGAGATTTGTCTGATGAAAATATAGCTTTGAGCGCACCTGCAACGGTAAATACACCACTACGTGCACCATCGGAAAAAATATACTATGAGTATTCTTTTGGGATAGGAAACATCTTTAAAGTATTCAGATTAGATTTCAATTTTAGAGGAAATTATTTAGAAAATCCCGACGCAAGAAAGTTCGGAGTTACAGGAACTTTTGGATTTGTCTTTTAATTCGATTAATTTTTACAATTATAACTAATAAGTAACGTTTCATAACAAACTAGAATTTAAACAACTTTTAATATGGCAGCAGCAAAAGGATTGACCTTTGATGTTTTAATAGAAATTCCGAAAGGAAGTAGAAACAAATACGAATACGACTTCGATTTACATAAAATTCGTTTTGATCGTATGTTATTTTCTTCAATGATGTATCCAGGTGATTACGGATTCATACCTGAAACTTTAGCATTGGATAAAGATCCATTAGATGTTTTGGTAATGGGAACGGAGCCTACTTACCCAATGACGGTAATGGAGGTAAAACCAATAGGAGTTTTCCACATGACAGATGAAAAAGGACCAGATGAGAAAATTATCTGTGTGCCGGTTTCTGATCCAATTTGGAGTAATAATAATGACATTAGCGATTTAAATCCGCATAGATTAAAGGAAATAGAACATTTCTTTCAAGTATATAAAGATTTAGAAGAGAAAAAAGTAGATACAGGTGGATGGAGCGATGCTGCGAAAGCGGTAGAGATTTACCATGAATGTGTTGAGAGATATGATAATAGTGAGCACAAAGCGAAGCGCACTTTTATGATATAAATAATATTTTACCTTATTTAAGCCACTTTTTCTAAGAAAAAGTGGCTTTTTTTATTCTATTCTAATTTACTACATTAGTTGATCTAACAACTAACAATAGATTAAATGGAGTCAATGATGATTTACATGCCAATTCTTATGGCAGTACTAGGCCTAATTTACATGGGCATTAAAAGATCTTGGGTGATGAAACAACACGCCGGAGATGGAAAAATGAAAGAAATATCGGATTACATTTACGAGGGTGCCTTAGCCTTTTTAAGTGCGGAATATAAGCTTTTGGCTGTATTCGTTGTAATAGTTAGCGTTCTGCTTGCTATCGTTTCTTTTGTAGTGCCCACAACACATATGCTAATTGTGGTCGCATTTATTTTTGGAGCTATATTTTCTGCATATGCGGGTAATATAGGTATGAAAATAGCAACAAAAACGAATGTAAGAACAACACAAGCGGCACGCACAAGTTTGCCAAATGCCTTAAAAATATCATTTGGCGGTGGTACCGTAATGGGACTAGGTGTTGCTGGATTGGCGGTATTGGGGCTGACCGTATTTTTTATCATATTTTTTCAATTTTTCATGGGCGGTGTTTGGACATCGACTATGGATATGACTGTCGTTCTTGAAACACTTGCAGGTTTCTCTTTAGGAGCGGAGTCAATTGCACTTTTTGCACGTGTGGGTGGTGGTATTTATACAAAAGCTGCAGATGTTGGTGCTGATTTAGTAGGTAAGGTAGAAGCGGGAATTCCTGAAGATGATCCTCGTAACCCTGCTACTATTGCGGATAATGTAGGTGATAATGTAGGTGATGTTGCTGGTATGGGTGCAGATTTGTTCGGTTCGTATGTGGCAACTGTTCTAGCGGCTATGGTTCTAGGTAACTATGTCATAAAAGATATGGGCGGTAGTATAACCGATGCCTTTGGTGGTATAGGTCCTATTTTATTACCAATGGCAATTGCTGGGGTAGGTATCATTATATCGATCATTGGTACCATGTTGGTGAAAATCAAAAGTAACGATGCAAAAGAAGCCCAGGTAATGGGAGCTTTGAATATAGGAAACTGGACATCGATTATTTTGGTTGCAGTTTCTTGTTTTGGTTTAGTAACGTGGATGCTACCGGAAACTATGAAAATGGAATTCTTTGGTGAAGGATTAGTGGAGATTTCAGCAATGCGTGTTTTTTATGCCACATTGGTAGGTTTGGTAGTAGGTGCCGTTATTTCTTCGGTAACCGAATATTATACAGGGTTAGGGAAGTCTCCTATCTTAAAAATTGTACAACAATCAAGTACGGGTGCCGGTACTAATATTATTGCAGGTTTGGCAACGGGTATGATTTCTACATTTCCATCGGTTTTGCTATTTGCAGGTGCTATTTGGGCATCTTATGCTTTTGCAGGTTTTTACGGTGTAGCGTTGGCTGCCTCTGCAATGATGGCAACTACGGCTATGCAATTGGCAATTGATGCCTTCGGTCCAATATCCGATAATGCAGGTGGTATTGCTGAAATGAGTGAGCAAGAACCTATTGTAAGAGAAAGAACGGATATTTTAGATTCAGTTGGTAATACCACTGCCGCTACAGGAAAAGGTTTTGCTATTGCTTCTGCGGCATTGACTTCTTTGGCTTTATTTGCTGCGTACGTAACTTTTACAGGAATTGATGGAATAAACATTTTCAAGGCTCCGGTATTGGCAATGTTATTTGTTGGTGGTATGGTGCCAGTAGTATTCTCTGCCTTGGCAATGAATGCGGTTGGTAAAGCAGCTATGGAAATGGTACAGGAGGTTAGGCGTCAGTTTAAGGATATACCCGGTATAATGGAAGGTACGGGTAAACCTGAATATGATAAATGTGTAGCGATATCTACACAAGCTTCATTAAAAGAAATGATGTTGCCAGGATTGTTGACTATTGGTTTTCCTTTGGTCATTGCTTTTGTTCCAATGTTATTTGGAATGAACAAATTGGCCATCGCAGAAATGTTAGGTGGTTATATGGCAGGTGTAACGGTATCTGGTGTATTGTGGGCAATCTTTCAGAACAATGCTGGTGGTGCTTGGGATAATGCCAAAAAATCATTTGAAGCAGGTGTTGAGATTAATGGCGAAATGACCTTTAAAGGCTCAGAGGCTCATAAGGCAGCTGTAACTGGTGATACTGTTGGTGATCCTTTTAAAGATACATCTGGACCTTCAATGAACATCTTAATTAAATTGACTTGTTTAATAGGTTTGGTAATTGCACCAATATTAGGTGGTCATGCAGAAGAAGGTGTTGCGTCGATGAATGATACAAAAGAGGTTACTATAGAAATGAATGTAGAAAGTGCAGATTTGGCGGAAGCTATTGTTACTTATTCTACAACGGTAAATGGTGAATCTATTACTGAAGAAGTAGTTTATAATGGTACCAAAGCAGAGGTAGAGGAACAATTGCAAGCATTTGAAAATGTAACAATTGCCAAGAAAGGAACCGCTACAGAAATTACTATAGAAAAAGTGGAAATCAATAAACAGTAATTTCACATTTAGAATATAAAAAACCATCAGCAAAGCTGATGGTTTTTTTGTTTTCAGAGTTATTGTAATCTGAATGTAATAGGAATTGCGAAGGAAACTTTGACAGCAGAACCTCTTTGTTTACCAGGGGTCATTTTTGGCAGTTTCGATAAGATTCTTACAGCTTCTTTTTCTAGTACATCGTGCGGACCTCTTTTTTGAATAGTGCCAATAGTACCATCATTGTTAATCATAAATGTTGTATTCACTCTACCTTCAATGTTCATTTCTTGTGCTAATTCTGGGTAGCGAAAGTTTTTAATAATATGCTTTTGCATCATGTCATTAAAACAAGCTCTTTTATCTTTTTCATTTTCACACCCTGGGAATACAGGAACTTCTTCAATGGTAATCCAATTTACTTTTACCTCTTCGGGCTCTTCTATGACCTCAAAATCTGTTGGATCTACAACTTCGGTGTCTGGTGTTATTTCAATGGCAATAACTTCAGTTTCGTCAGTTGGATCATCATCAGCGATAATTTCTATCTCAGTTGGTAAAACTGGTGGTTTTGGAGGCGGAGTTACTTCTATTTCGAAAATTGGAACTTCTTCATCGTCAATTGAGTCATCAACATCGTTCAAGGCTACATCAATATCATAGATAGGGTCAAATGATTTCCATTCCAACGCAGTATATACCATAGCTAATACTAATAGTAGTCCAACAACAAAGAACATTCCGCTCTTTTTATTCAGGTCTTTTTGTGGATTCTTTTTTGGTCTCATAATGTTTAAATTTTAGACTTGCGTATACAAGTGGGTTATTATTTGTTTTTGCTTGTCTAAAACTATAGTTATACTATAGGTTTTAAAATGAGTAATGAGTTAACGCTGCTTTTGGATGAGTGAAACCGACTTTCGCTAAAAACGCAGGCGGAGAATGGATGATTGTGAACGTTTAATTCGATAATTTTTGAAATAAAAATTTTAAAGGTTGTTGAAAGACCGTAATTTTAACGTCATGGGTATTTTTAAAAAAGATAAACTTCAAATCATTAATTTTCAGTCCTACGGTAGTGCTAATCGTTTGTATGTAAGGGGTAGGGCAATTGAAGATGAAAATATCGATTTAGATCAAAAAGGTTTTTTCAATTTAATTAAAAATACATGGAAGCGTTTTGAAACCGATGAAATTAAAAATGCTCCCTTAAAAATTACATTTTCTAACGGTGAAACGGTAGAAGGTACTACTGATGGTGATGGTTATTATCTAATTGATGAGAATATAGAGGGGCTTCAAGATTTGGCAAATGATGAGGGATGGGTAAAATTTGAGTTATCATTTGGCAATACAAATTTAAAAAGGGAGATACTTCTGCAAAATCGTTTTCCCGGTGAAATGCTAATACCATGTAAACAAGCCAAATTTGGGGTTATCAGTGATATTGATGATACCATTTTACATACGGGAGTAGTGTCTTCTTTAAAATGGAAGGTTATTATAAACACAATGTTTAAAAGAGCTACTAAGCGGGCTCAATTAGAAGGAGCATCGGATTTTTATACAAAACTACATCAGGGAAAAACAGGAAACGAAGCAAATCCTATTTTTTATGTGAGTCATAGTCCTTGGAATTTGTATAGATATCTTGAACTTTTCTTGAAGACTAATAATTTCCCTAAAGGTCCGGTTTTACTGCGTAGCATGGCTAGTTTTAAAATGAGGAAGAAGAGTGATGAAAAGCCGCAGAAGCAAAAAGAAATCAGTAATTTATTAAAATCCTATCCAGAATTACCTTTTATATTAATTGGTGATAGTGGTGAAAAAGATGGTGATATTTATCAAGAGATATCCATGCTTTTTCCGGGTAGAATAAAAGCTATTTATTTACGTAGTGTCAACCACAGCAAACGAATGGCACGTATTGAAAATCTATTTGCAGACTTTAAAGATATACCTTTTCTAATGGTCAATAAAACAGCTGAAGCTATTGATCACGCAAAGAAAAACGGTTTTATATGATTTTATCCCTTACTAATATTTGTAATAGGTACCCATCTGGTTTCATCAAAATCATTTAGGGCATTGATCAATTGAAAGCTTTTAAAATTTTGTATATCAGCTTCTAGAATCCTTTTTTCCGTAATCTTATTTTCATCCAATAATCTAGCTCTACAGGTGCCTTCAAGTAGTGGAGTTGATGGAGTTACAATTTGTTTACTATCCTTAAGTAGAATGTTGGCATAAGAAGTGTCTGTAACAAGTCCGTTTTTAATAATTAAAACATCATCAAAGTCTCCTTTTTGCTTATAGAGGTTGTTCAGTTTTTTACGGTTGTTCCTTTTTACGTTGTAAGATATGGTGTCATCGCTTACTAGTTTGAGCGAAGAAGGTATACTATTTTCATATTCAGAAAAGGAGAATCGCGTACCATGTTGTTTGTAGCCTATGCGCAATTTGTATTTTAAAATAGGGTCTAAATTGGTCAAATGTATACCATCGAACAAAGAATAGGTAGGGTGGGTTTTATATAATTGCATATAAGACCTTCTAAATCTAGCTTCGTGATAGTCGGCATTTTTAATTTGACTATTTTCAATACAAACAGATTCAAATAATGGGTACATATATTTTTTCTAAAAGTTCTTGATATTCATCTTCCATCTCGCTAAGGTGGGTAATTCCACCACCACTTTTATAAACTAGGTTACCGTCTATTTTTTCAATAAATCTAATGCTAACTGCACTATCTAACTGTTGTCCGTCAAATACGCCAAAGATTCCGGTATAGAATCCCCTTGGTGCAATTTCTGCCTTAGAAATAATCTCCAAGGTTTTCTTTTTAGGTGCTCCGCTTATAGATCCTGCGGGTAATGTTTTTAGTAATAGCGAGGCAAATTCATTTTTCCAGTTGTCAGGTAATTCCCCTTGTATTTCAGTACTGGTTTGCAGTAGTTCTTGATCCCCTTTTTTAATGGTATCTACAAATCTAAATTTCTTGACCCTAACCTTTTTAGCTATCATGGAAAGGTCGTTTCGTATAAGATCTACAATGGTATTATGTTCGTATAATTCCTTTTTATTGGAAAGTAAAAGTTCTGCTGCATTGGGCACGTCACTATTAATAGTGCCTTTCATAGGATAAGAAAAAATGTTTCCATCTTTTACTTTTAGGTAGCATTCCGGAGAAAAAACAACAAATTTATCTTTGTATAAAAGCTTGTACGGAGCATGTGCTTTTTGATAAATATCATTTAAATCTACAGTGGTGTCAAGTGCCGTAGGAAAGGTGAGATTTAGCAAAAAGCTATTGCCAGTATTTAGTTCGTGCTTAACGGTCGTAAATGCCCTCTCATAAATTTCTTTAGAAACCAATGTAGGATTTAAGTCGAAATTGGAGCTTTCAGGTGAGGTTTTGATAAGGTTTTCATCATTACCATGACCTTTGATATTGAAATAGATATTTTCGTTTGCCGCTTCTTCAAAAGTATAAACCTGTTTTACCTCTTTTTCAAAATCTATAATAAAGAAAAACGGAATTTCATCTTGAAGAAAGCTTGTGACTTTTTTTTCAAAATTTTCCAATGGTTTCGGGCTTTGCGAAAGTGAACTTAAAATAGACCGTTAATTTGAGCGTCAATTTTATTAAGTATGCTGCCTAAATCTTCAGGGCTGTCAACAAAATCTAAATCGTCAACATCGATAATCAATAGATTGCCTTTGTTATACCCATGTATCCAAGCTTCGTAGCGCTCGTTCAATCGGCTTAAGTAATCAATTGAAATCGTGTTTTCATATTCTCTTCCTCTCTTATGTATTTGCTTTACCAAGTTAGGTATGGAGCTACGTAAATAGATAAGAAGATCTGGTGGGTCAACCAAGGTCTCCATTAGTTCAAACAAACTAGAGTAGTTTTGAAAATCTCTATTGGTCATAAGACCCATGGCGTGTAAGTTAGGTGCAAAAATATGTGCATCCTCGTAAATAGTTCTATCCTGTATAATTTCCTTACCGCTTTCTTTGATTTGTAGAATTTGTCTATATCTACTATTTAAAAAGTAAATCTGAAGGTTAAAACTCCAGCGTTCCATTTGGTTGTAAAAATCATCTAAATATGGGTTCTCGACTACATCTTCAAAATGAGGTTCCCATTTATAATGTTTTGCAAGTAATCTGGTTAGGGTAGTTTTCCCGGCACCTATATTTCCGGCAACTGCTATGTGCATAGAATTAAATTGATTAATGGTTGTGTTCTTGTTCTATAAGAATATTAGATGGTACAAGATACAAGATAACTACAGGAAGTAAAAACATATTTGATGTATGGTATAAAAATAATTACCTGAATTCATTTATTAACATAAATCGATTAAACCAAAAGCAAAAAATAATGTCATACTTCTATATTTAATTCCAGAACATGATAAGATTCAATTGGTTTATAGCATTTACAATAATTTTTATGGTCACTACCGTGCAAGCACAAGATTTTCAGGGTAAGGCCGTGTACCAGAGTAAAACTCAGGTGAATTTTGATTTTGGTAATAGAAATATACCTGAGGATAGAAAAAAAGCTATGATGGAGCGCATAAAAAAGGCAAATGAAAAAACCTTTGTGCTCAGTTTTGATAAAACAGCATCTATTTATAAGGAGGAAGAAAAATTAGAGCAACCAGGTGAAAGAGGTGGTGGTCGTGGTCCGCGTTTTGGAGCTATGGCCGGTACTGATGGCGATTTGTATAAGGATATTAAAGAGCAACGTTATTTGATAAAAAATGAGCTGCTAGGTAAAATATTCTTGATTGATGATGAGCTGGAAGCCTTAGAGTGGAAAATGGGTAGCGAATCTAAGAAAATTGGAAATTACACTGCCTTTAAGGCAACAGCAACTAAGACCATTAAACGACCAAATATGAGTGCTATTTTCAGAAGACCGGGTAGGGGAGAAGAAAATAAAGATGAAGAGAAGAAAGAGGAGGAATTTACGATTAAGGAAGTAGAAATTGTAGCGTGGTATACACCGGAAATTCCAATAAATCAAGGTCCTGGACTTTATTGGGGTCTGCCGGGTTTAATATTAGCGGTAAACGATGATATTACTACAATTGTATGCTCAGAAATCACAATGAATCCTTCTGAGAAAATGGAAATAAAAGCACCAAGTAAAGGTAAAAAGGTATCACAAGCAGAGTATGATGAAATCTCTCAAGAAAAGATGAAAGAAATGCGAGAGAATTTCAGAAATCGTGGCGGTCGTGGTGGCGGTAGACCAAACTAAATAAGTACTTCATAATTCATTCTTTTTTATAGCTTTTACATGAAAAATAAAGTACTTTTTATACTATTGCTACTAGTGGCAACAATTGGTTCATCTCAAGAAATATCGTTGTCAGGTACCGTAAAAGATAGCTTGGGAGTTGGTGTAGATATGGCAAATGTAATTGCTATAAATACAGCGACACAAGGATTGGAATCTTACGGAATTACCAACCATGCGGGACTCTTTAAATTGAAATTGAAAACGGGAGAACAGTATACGGTAAAAGTGACTTACTTAGGCTTTAAACCAGAATCGTTCACATTTACTGCTGGTGAGCAAGATGCTGTCAAAGATATTATGATGCAAGAGCAGGCGGCACAATTAGATGAGGTAGATGTTACTTATGAGATGCCGGTTTCGGTTAAGGGTGATACCATTGTGTATGATACAGATGCCTTTGTTTCCGGCACTGAAAAGAAGTTGAAAGATGTTTTGGAAAACCTTCCGGGAATTGAAATAAACGATGATGGTCAAATAGAGGTAGAAGGCAAGACCGTGAGCAAGGTAATGGTAGAAGGCAAGGATTTTTTTGATGGCGATACCAAATTGGCGGTAGAGAACATTCCGGCGAATGCCTTAAGTAAGGTTGAGGTATTGCGTAATTTCAATGAGGTTTCTCAAATGAAAGGATTGACCAATGATGACGATAATGTGGCTTTAAATATAAAGTTGAAAGAGGGAAAAAAGAATTTTTGGTTCGGAGAAATAACGGCAGGTTACGGTCCTGATGATAGGTATTTGGCTCATCCGAAGTTATTTTACTACAGTCCTAAATACAGTATTAATATCATTACCGATTTAAACAATATTGGTGAAGTGCCATTTACGCGTAACGATTACAGAAACTTTACAGGCGGATTCAGAAATTTGAATTCAAGAGGAGGAAGCTCCATTTCTACCGGTGCAGATGCTTTAGGACTTTCTTCTGCACAGAACAATAGGGCTAATGATATTGATACCAAATTTGCAGCAGCTAATTTTAGTTATGCGCCAATGGATGGTTTGGATTTAAGCGGATTTGGAATTTATTCTTACACCGGTACGCTCATGAAATCTGAAGGAACTACGTCTTATATTGCTAGTAACGATATTGAAAGTACAACTACGAATACAGACCAGACCATACATTTAGGTTTGGCAAAATTGAGTGCGAAATACAAACCTAATGAAGATTTTCAGTTAGATTATGATGCATTGCTAAAACAGTTAGATGACACAGAGGAAGTTAATGTACTTTCCATTTCCTCTATTACCGATGAAATTGACGAAGTAAAAAAGCAAAAACCCTTATCTGTAAATCAGAATTTAAATATCTACTACACTATAAACGAGAAAAATATATTTGCGGTAGAGGCACAATATTTATATGCCGATGAAGATCCTTTTTATGAAGCAATACGAAACGAATTTGCTTTTGTTGATATTTTCCCGGTTGATGAAGCTCAGGATTTGTATAATATCAATCAGGCTAAATCGGTCGTGACTAATAAGGTCGATGCCAAGGTAGATTATTATAGGGTTTTGGGGACAAAGAGTAACATCAATCTAACATTAGGTACTACCCAAAGTAATCAGAATTTCAATTCTAACATTTTTCAGATATTAGACAATGAAGATGTGTTAAATATGAGCGGAGATGAATTTGGTAATGAAGTAGCCTTTCATGTTTCTGATATTTATGCAGGTCTACATTATAAAGTTATTTCGGGCATATTTACTTTTAATCCTGGTGTAACCTTGCATCAGTTCAATGTAAAGAATGAACAATTAGGTACTATAGTAGAAGATAACTTAACATCTTTACTTCCAGATGTATATATTAATGCACAACTGAAGAAATCTGAAAATCTACGTTTCAATTATCGAGTAACTAGATCATTTACAGATGTCAGTAATTTTGCACAAGGGTATGTGCTAAATAATTATAACTCGCTCTACAGTGGTAATCGAGATTTAGAAAGTGCGTTGAATCATAATGTATCGCTGAATTTTTTCAGCTTTAATATGTTTAATTTCACTAATATTTTTGCTAACGTGGCGTATACTAAAAGAATAGATGCCTTAAAAAGTGGAGTGAATATTATAGGGATTAATAGGGTAAGTAGTACTATCAACTCTAATTTTGATGATGAGTCTTTAATCGCAAGCGGAAAATATGAACGTACCTTTGGTAAAATAAAGGCATCTGTTCAAGGTAATTTGGGTTGGTCTACCACCAATAACTTGGTTGATGATACGCAACGTACCTCAAACTCATTAACGCAGAATTATAATGCAGCACTTTCCACTAATTTCAAAGACGCTCCTAATTTAGAATTAGGCTATAGGTATACTATAAATAATTACGAGAATGGAGATTTAGAAACCACATTTTTTACCAGCAGACCTTATGCTCGTTTTGATGCCAGTTTTTTAAAGAACTTCATATTTACTGTAGATTATGATTATTATAATTATACAGACGATGCCAACACAATCTCTAATACCTACAGTTTTTTAGAATCTGACTTAACATACCAGAAGAAAGATAGTCGATGGGAATACGGTATAAAAGGAACTAATTTATTGAATACGACTACGTTGAATAGAGATAGTACCAACGAATTATATTTTAGTACACAAGCTTATTTTGTACAACCTAGATATGTACTGTTGTCGGTAAAGTATGATCTTTAAAGAAGACACTTAAAGAGTGATATTTATGAATTCTTTTAAATGAGTCAATAAATAACATCATATTAAGAATTGAACAGAACATTTTTTCTATTTTTGCATCTGAATAAAAAAAAGAGGAGGGATTTGACTGATTGCAACCTCTGTTTTAACCTTAGGGTATAAAGCGAAAAAAATGCTAAAGCAGTTGATGTTGATATCGTATCGCATCACACTTCTTTTCGGCATTCATTCAAATCCTTTGTAGAATTAAAAGATTGTTATGCCATATTTATTTACATCAGAATCTGTTAGTGAAGGACATCCGGACAAAGTTGCGGATCAAATCAGTGACGCGTTATTAGATAATTTTCTTGCCTTTGATCCAGAAAGTAAGGTTGCCTGTGAAACTTTGGTAACTACCGGTCAAGTTGTTTTGGCAGGTGAGGTAAAAAGCGGTACCTATTTAGATGTGCAGAACATTGCCCGTGAGGTGATCAATAAAATAGGATATACAAAAGGAGAATATCAATTTAGTGGAGATTCTTGTGGAGTAATATCGTTGATACACGAGCAGTCTCAAGATATTAGCCAAGGTGTAGACCGTGGTTCAAAAGAAGAGCAAGGTGCAGGTGATCAAGGTATGATGTTCGGTTACGCAACTAGTGAGACCGAGAACTACATGCCGTTAGCTTTGGATATATCGCACAAAATTCTGCACACATTAGCAGAATTACGTCGTGAAGGAAAAGAAATTGCATATTTAAGACCAGATGCCAAGGCACAGGTTACTATAGAATATTCAGATGCCAACGAGCCAATTCGTATAGATACAATTGTAGTATCTACACAACACGATGCTTTTGATACGAATGACGAGAAAATGTTAGCGAAAATAAAGTCTGATATTATTTCAATTTTAATCCCAAAAGTAAAAGCACAATTACCGGCAGAAACTCAGAAGTTATTTGATGATCAAATCAAGTATCATATTAATCCAACAGGTAAGTTTGTGATTGGTGGTCCTCATGGCGATACCGGTTTAACAGGTCGTAAGATTATTGTTGATACTTATGGTGGTAAAGGAGCTCACGGTGGTGGTGCTTTCAGTGGTAAGGATCCAAGTAAGGTAGACCGTAGTGCCGCTTATGCAGCGCGTCATGCAGCGAAGAATTTGGTAGCTGCAGGTGTAGCAACAGAAATTCAGGTGCAAGTAAGTTATGCCATTGGTGTAGTAGAACCTACCTCTATTTTTGTCGATACCTATGGTACTTCTAAGTTAGGCTTAAGTGATGGTGATATTGCCAAGAAAGTAGCGGAGTTGTTTGATATGAGACCTTTTGCTATTGAAGATAGATTGAAGCTAAGAAACCCAATTTACTTGGAAACTGCAGCCTATGGTCATATGGGTAAGCAACCAACTATGGTAACTAAGGTTTTTGAATCGCCATATAACGGGCGTATAGAAAAAGAAGTGGAATTGTTCACTTGGGAAAAATTAGATAAAGTAGCAGATATAAAGTCAGCCTTTGGTCTTTAGTTATAGCACTGTTCCATAAATAAATAAGAAGCTCCTTTAAAGGAGCTTTTTTTATGCACTGATTTTACCTCACAAGACAATTAACACCCCTTCACAACAAGTTAAGATGGTTTGACCACAAAATCTATTTTGTAAGAAAAGGATTACATATATTTGAAATGTAATAAATAGAGAATCCCAAATCTCGCCACCTACAAAAGATGAATTATATACTAGTTGTACAAACAAAAAACGGACAGAAACAAGTTCAAGTTGAAGCCCCAAAAGTCAGCTTAATTTTAAATCTGTTTAAGGTATTGAATCTTTGAAAACCTATTAAAGTAATAACTTAACCTACGAATGCCATGTCATTACCCCACAGAATCTCTCTAGCTTTTTTGGCTTGCATAATATTACAATCTTGCTCAAAAGAAACCGACCTAATTTCGGAGTATGTTGTTTTAGATGCTACAAAAACTGAATATCGTTCGGTAAAAATCACCTCGGATTTTGAAAATAAAAAATCTGAAGAAACAGTTGCATTGATTCCTTTTTCTGATTAAATTCCATGCCACTAAACACTAACCAAATGAAAAAACAATTACTCCAAGAAACTACTGTTCAAGAATATAAAGGTGATTTTTTTACTGGCATACTTATGCTTGTAAGAAAGTTGTTCATGATATAATCTTGTTCGCAATTGCTTCATAAATGCTGTTTTTAGATAGCATTTATGAGCAATTTCCCATTATTTATTACAGCGTTTATTTTTAAATTTTATTAAGCTTCCATCTAATTTGGTTTTGCATGGTAACTAGACTATGATGCAATTCGGCTTACTTTTGCTCATGTAATCAAATAACGCAACATTTTCCTGCGTCTACCTATCTATAAATCTTCAAAAATCGAGTAAACTTTCTTAGCTTTAAGACTTCAAATTCTTAAGACATGCCAAAGATTACCATCAAACACCTTTTTGCCTTTATTTTATTGGCTACAGCGATTGTTTCCTGTAGAAAAACAGCTCCTAAAGTAGCAGAAGCTGAGGTTTCTGAAACATATGTGCAAGATAACTACACCAAAAAAGAAGTAGATATTACCATGCGTGACGGTATTAAGCTTCACACTACAATATATTCCCCAAAAGACACCTCAAAAGAATACCCGATTATCATGCAGCGAACTCCATATAGTTCAAAACCCTATGGAGAAGGTAATTTTAAAACCAAAATAGCACCCAACATTCATATGATGCAAGATGGCTACATAGTAGTCTACCAAGATGTACGTGGGCGTTGGTTAAGTGAAGGTCATTATGAAAACATGCGCGCTTTTAATCCAGATAAAAAAACGGAGAAAGATATTGACGAAAGTTCAGATACTTATGATACCATAGACTGGTTGGTAAACAATGTAGAAAATAATAATGGTAATGTGGGTATATGGGGTATTTCCTATCCTGGTTATTATTCCACGTATGCCGTTGTAGATGCACACCCAGCATTAAAAGCAGCATCTCCTCAGGCAAGTATAGCCGATTTCTTTTTTGATGATTTTCATCATAACGGAGCCTATTTGTTGAGCTACTTTAGGGCAACATCATTATTTGGCACTCCAAGACCAGATGGTGATAAACCTATAGATACTGCGTGGTATACACTACCTGATTTACCTACTGAAGATCAGTACCAGTTCTTCTTAGATGAGGGTCCGTTAAAAAACTTAGATCGCTTCTTTGAATACGAAACTGCCGATACGCCACGTATGGCAAAAGAAGGTGTTACAGACGATTATTTCTGGAACGAACTTAAAGAGCACCCTAACTATGATGAAATGTGGCAGAGTAAGGGCTTGATTCAGCATTTAAAAGATGTAAAACCAACAGTAGCGACTATGGTTGTTGCAGGGGAGTTTGATGCTGAAGATTTATACGGACCATTAGAAACCTACAAGAATATTGAAAAATACAATGCCGATAATTACAATACTTTAGTTTTTGGACCATGGGATCACGGCGGATGGGCACGAAGAAAAGGGCAGAATATTGTAGGTAATTATTACTTTGGTGATGGAATTTCAGAGTTTTTTCAAGAGAATATAGAAGCCAAGTTCTTTGACCACTTCTTAAAAGGAGATGGGGATAAAAATAGCGGATTACCCGAAGCCTATGTTTTTGATACTGGTAAAAAAGATTGGAAAACGTATGATACCTGGCCACCAGCAGGAGTTGTTAAAAAAGACATGTATTTATCCGCAGACGAAGAACTGACCTTTGAGCCAAAAGCAGTTGAAGAAGTGAAGTTTATAAGTGATATTAAAAAGCCGGTTCCGTATTCAGAAGATATTAAAACGGTATTTACACCAAGAAAATACATGACGGACGATCAGCGTTTTGCAGCACGCCGTGGCGATGTGTTGGTGTTTGAAACCGAAGTGATGGAAAATGATATGACCTTGGCAGGTGATATTCTAGCGAAGCTAAAAGTAGCCACTACGGGAACTGCTGCAGATTGGATCGTAAAAATCATTGATGTACACCCAGCCGATGAGCCAGCGTATGAAGGAATGCAAGACCACTTAAAAATGAGCAATTATCATTTAATGGTTCGTAGCGAGGTATTGAGGGGGCGATTTAGAAACAGTTTTGCAGAGCCAGAGCCATTTGTGGCCAATGAGAAGACCGATGTCACCATAAAGTTACAAGACGTTTTCCACACCATTAAAAAAGGGCATAAGCTACAAGTTCAAGTACAAAGCACTTGGTTTCCTTTAATAGATTTAAATCCGCAGACCTATGTAGATAATATCTTTAAAGCAGATGAGTCCGATTTTAAAACGCAAACACATACGGTTTTTACAGATTCTAGTATTGAGTTTTCTGTGTTGGAGTAGGAGTACTTTGATATTATTTATAATTGAAAACAATGAAGAAATGGCTAATTAAGCAAATGGGGAAATTTGGACTTGACGTTTCGAATTTAAAAACAGATGTAGAACTTAAAGGTCGTTTTCTTGAAGTTGGGGAATCGGAAAAAATTATATTTCCGAAAGAACTGGACATAAGTAGTGAATGGAGGATTAAAGAATGGTTTTTTGAAAATGGACAATTAGTGAATCCAGGTGATATTGTCGGAGCTGTTGAGAATCAAAAACAAAGGTTCGAGTTTGAATCTTTTGTTGGCGGAAAGTTGAATTATTTTATATTAGTAGGATGCAAAGTTGAGGGCGGCTTAGACTTGGCTGAAATCACTGGAAATTCAAATTTAGACCAAAAGATATGAACTTAAGCTTTGTAGAAGATTTTACAGATTAAGGCAATTGATTTAATGATTCTTTAGAAATAGATCTGATGAAATTTCCCGACTTTTAATACCAATATATCTCACAAAACAACAACTAAAATGAAGAAACTAATCTTAACCATAGCAGGTTTGCTTTTTCTGTTGCCAATAAAAACTTAATCCCTCAGAAAAATAACAACAAGACCTCAAATTATATTTTTTTCTTAAAATCTTAGGTTATTAAAAACTTCTGCCCAATATTTGTAGCTCAAAGTTCAAACACGTATTGAATAGTTATCAAGAAAGGTGGAGGGATTAGACCCTTTGAAACCTTAGCAACCCTTTGTTCCATGCAAAGAAGGTGCTACATTCTACCCTTAGGGGATGGATAACAGTAATCGAATTTTCTTCGATATTACTTTCTTATAACTTTTTGATTTTACCTACCCGCATATAATGCTGGTCAAGGTTTGGCTTTTAATTTTTTGCATCCTGAGCGTAGCCGAAGGATTAATTTTTAAAAACAACAAAATCATGAGTAATCACAAATTAGCAACAAACGCATTACACGCAGGTCACGACACAACTACCAACGGTAGTACAAGAGCAGTGCCTATTTATCAAACATCATCGTATGTCTTTAATGACACGGATCACGCAGCAAACTTATTTTCGTTAGCGGAATTAGGTTTTATTTATACAAGATTAAATAACCCTACCAATCAAATTCTACAAGACAGGTTAGCTGCGGTAGAAGGCGGAATTGGAGCGGTGGTTTTTGCATCGGGTACAGCAGCAATCTCAACAGGGTTGTTGACATTATTAAAAGCTGGTGACCACATTGTGGCATCAAGCAGTTTATATGGTGGTACATTTAATTTATTGAACGTAACCTTACCAAGATTCGGAATTACAACAACCTTCGTAGATGCATCTGATCCTGAGAATTTTGGAAAAGCGGTACAGGAAAACACAAGAGCATTTTTTGTAGAATCTTTAGGGAATCCTAAGTTAGATGTGTTAGACCTGAAAGGGATTTCAAAAGAATCTAAAGCGGCAGGTGTGCCATTTATAGTAGATAATACTGTGGCTACTCCGTCATTATTGAATCCTATTGAACACGGAGCTAACCTAGTAATACATTCATTGACAAAATATATTGGCGGACAAGGAACTTCCTTAGGCGGTGCCATTATTGATGCCGGTACTTTTGATTGGACCAACGGAAAATTCCCAGAGTTTACTGAACCATCTGCTGGGTATCATGGTTTGGTATATAGCGAAGCATTAGGTGCGGCAGCATTTACCTTTAAATTAATATTAGAAGGCTTACGTGATTTCGGTGGAGCATTGAGTCCGTTTAACGCTTTCCAAATCATTCAAGGTTTAGAAACATTACCTGTGCGTATTAAGCAGCATAGTGCAAATGCATTAGAATTGGCTAAATGGTTAGAAGGTAGGTCAGAAGTGGAATGGGTAAATTACCCAGGATTGAAGAGCAATAAGTACAACGAATTGGCAAAAGAATATTTGCCAAAAGGACAAAGCGGATTGGTTACTTTTGGTGTGAAAGGCGGATTTGAAGCTGCTAAGAAATTGACCGATGCGACCAAAATATTCTCATTGTTGGCAAATATTGGTGATACCAAATCATTGATCATTCACCCGGCAAGTACCACACACCAACAATTAACTGCAGAGCAGCAAGAAGGTGCTGGTGTAGGTCAAGATTTAATTCGTTTGTCCGTTGGTTTAGAAGATATTGAAGATTTAAAAGCCGATTTAGAACAGGCATTTGCAAGTCTTTAATTTGGGTGACTGAGCGGAGCCGAAGCAATCATACACTTCGGCTCTGCTCAGTGTCCGATTATTTATAAAATTTATATAAGGTGGCTGAGCGTAGTCGAAGCCAAAAATTGATTTTGAAATAGATGCTACATCAATTACAGATTAAAAAATACAAGACCTTAAGTGGTGCCTCTCAAGATATTCAATTGTCTTATCAGGTATTTGGTAAAGAACTGCACACGGCACCTATTATTTTGGTGAACCACGCTTTGACCGGAAACTCTAATGTTACTGGTGAAGATGGCTGGTGGTCAGCACTTATTGGTGATGAAAAATGTATCGATACCCAAAAGTATACTATTCTGGCATTCAATATTCCGGGAAACGGTCATGATAAGTTCGTGATAGAAAATTATAAGGATTTTGTAGCTGGTGATGTAGCAAGAATGTTTTTATTGGGCTTGCAGCAGTTAAAGGTAGAACGTCTTTTTGCTTTGATCGGTGGTTCTTTAGGTGGTGGTATTGCTTGGGAAATGGCAGCATTACAACCAGATTTAACTGAGCATTTAATTCCTGTGGCATCCGATTGGAAATCGACCGACTGGCTAATTGCCAACTGTCAGATTCAAGAGCAGTTTTTGGTGAATTCTAAGCAACCTGTACATGATGCACGTATGCATGCAATGCTGTGCTATAGAACTCCGGCTTCTTTCAAAGAGCGTTTCAAAAGAAGTACTAACGAAGAGCTGCAGGTCTTTAATGTAGAAAGTTGGTTAATGCATCATGGCGATAAGTTGCAAGAGCGTTTTCAATTATCTGCCTATAAGTTGATGAATCAGTTATTGAAGACTATTGATGTCATAAGAGGTGGAGATGAGAATTTTATCAGACTACAAAATAGCGATACCAATATTCATATTATAGGTGTCGATTCTGATATGTTCTTTACTGCTCAAGAAAATAAAGATACGTTTAAGCAATTGGCGCAAGCGAAGAGTAATGTTACCTATGGCGAAGTACAGTCGTTACATGGGCATGACGCCTTTTTGATCGAGTTTGATCAAATGGAGAAATTGCTTGGTGGTATTTTTAATACCAACGACAACACCAAGAAAATAAAGATTCTGAAGTTTGGTGGTAAGTCCCTGAGCAATGGAGAAGGACTAGAGCGAGTATTGGATATCGTTGCCAATAAGGTTAAGAATGAAGAGAATATAGCTATTGTTTTATCGGCAAGAGAAAAAGCAACGGATCAGTTAGAAGAGATGCTGGAGAAAGCCGCAAAAGGTAAAGACTATAAAACTCAGTTCGAGGCTTTAGAAAAATATCAAAAGCATACGTATAAGAATATCAGTTTGTCGGCAGAGTTTAAAGGCTTGGCGAAATTGTATGAAGGAGTTTCTTTACTTGGAGATTATAGTGCTAAGATTAAAGATGAGGTACTGGCTTATGGGGAATTAATTTCTGCCAAGTTGGTTACCAAATTATTGATAGGTAAAGGCATTAACGCAGAGCTGGTAGATACGCGTAAGGTGATAAAGACCGACAATACATTTGGTGATGCCAAGGTATTGGAGGCAGAGTCTAAAGAGCAGGTGTTATTAAAGTTTGCGGATATTCCTAAAGATACTGTTGCGGTAGTAACCGGTTTTATTTCATCTACTTTAGATGGAGAGACAACAACGTTAGGTAGAAACGGCAGTAACTATTCAGCAGCGCTATTGGCTAATTTTCTAGATGCTGAAGAATTACAGAATTATACACATGTAGACGGAATTTACACGGCAAATCCAGATTATGTGCCCGAAGCTAAAAAGTTGGAAAACTTGTCTTATGAAGAGGCAAATGAGTTAGCTAATTTCGGAGCAACTATTTTACATGCGAAAACTATTATTCCGCTTATTGAAAAGAACATTCCGTTGCGTATTTTAAATACGTACAATGATGATAATGAAGGAACTTTGATCAGTGCAAAATCTAGTAAAGAAGGTATAAAATCACTTTCTGTTATTGAAGATGTTGCAATGATCAATATTGAAGGTCGCGGTTTGTTAGGTAAAGTAGGTGTAGATGCACGAATATTTAAGGCTTTAGAAGCAAGTAATATTAGTGTCAGTATCATATCTCAAGGTTCTTCAGAAAGAGGTATTGGTCTTGTGGTGAAGAAAGACAAGGCGAAACGAGCAAAATTGGCTTTAGAGAATGAATTTAGTAATGATTTTGAATCTAAAGATGTGAATATGATTACGGTGATAGATGATGTTTCGATCATATCTATTGTAGGTCAAGATTTAAGTACGTTCCATAACCCCTTTAACGCGCTGATCAAAAACCAGATTGTACCATTGTTGTTTAACAACACGGTGTCAGGTAATAATGTGAGTCTGGTAGTGAAGAAAGCAGATTTACACAAGGCGGTAAACGTCATGCACGGACAAGTATTTGGTATCAGTAAAAGAATAAATATTCTTGTCTTCGGACACGGGAATGTAGGAGGAACATTAATCGATCAAATTCTAAAATCTGCCAAAACAATTAAAGATCGTAAGAAATTAGATTTGCGGGTGTTTGGTATCGCAAATTCTAAGAAGATTTTGTTGAATGAAAAGGGAATTACCAAAAGCTGGAAAACGAATCTAAAACAAAAAGGCAAGGCGTATAAAGTAGAAGACGTTTTTGATTTTGCAAAACGTCATCATTTAGAGAACCTGATCGTTATTGATAATACGGCAAGTAAAGACTTTGTGGCTAACTATTTTGAATTCGTAGAACATGGTTTTGACATTGTGTCTTCAAATAAAATAGCCAATACATTACGTTACGATTTTTATCAGTTGCTACGAGAAGAGCTACAAAAGAATCAAAAGCAATATTTATATGAAACCAATGTAGGTGCAGGATTACCATTGATAGATACCATTAAGTTATTACATTTATCCGGTGAAAACATAACCAGGAT
Organism: Maribacter sp. UH1; assembly: GCF_056839145.1. NCBI lineage: Bacteria > Pseudomonadati > Bacteroidota > Flavobacteriia > Flavobacteriales > Flavobacteriaceae > Maribacter > Maribacter sp. UH1. Next base: position 1,042,687 of record NZ_CM166387.1, on the reverse strand, counting down.
CAAAGGCGTGTTCTCTGGTTCATTAAGTTATATTTTCAATACTTTTTCAGAAAGCGATGTGCCATTTTCATCTATTTTGAAAGATGCAATGCAGCAAGGATTTACAGAACCGGATCCTCGTGAAGATTTATCTGGAAATGATGTTGGTAGAAAACTGTTGATTTTAGCACGTGAACTAGATTTACATAATGAGTTTACGGATATAAATATTGATAACCTTATCCCGAAGAAATTACAAGACGGGGAAGTGGCTTTCTTTTTAGAGAATTTAGATGTGTTAGATGCTAAATTCAGTGAAATTAAAAAGAATCAGAAGCCAAATCATGTATTAAGATATGTTGGTGATTTGCATGGAAACCTTCAAAAGGAAAAAGGAGTATTAGATGTGAAGTTGATATCAGTGCCAAAGGAAAGTGCCTTGGGGCAAGTAAAAGGGTCAGATTCTATCATAGAAATTTATACCGAATCTTACGGAGAAAATCCGTTAGTAATTCAAGGAGCCGGAGCTGGAGCAGCTGTTACCGCAAGAGGAGTATTTGGAGATATATTGAGGATTGCGGAGAAAGGGTAGTAAAGAGAAGTTAGAAAATAGAATAAAGAGATTAGATTGAAGTGTTATTAGAAAACTAGATAAGAATCTATTTTCTGTTCTCTCTTTTCTATATTCTATTTAAAAAAAAGTTTAGAAGAATAAAATGAACAAAAACAATAATAAATTTGAAACGAACGCGATTCGTACCCAACTAAAAAGAAGTGAAAACTTGGAACATTCGGTTCCGTTGTACTTGACTTCGAGTTTTGTATTTGAAGATGCTGAAGATATGCGTGCGTCGTTTGCAGAAGAGAAAGATCGTAATATATATTCAAGATACTCAAACCCGAATTCATCTGAGTTTATAGATAAGGTTTGCCAAATGGAAGGTGCAGAAAGCGGATTCGCATTTGCATCGGGTATGGCGGCAGTGTTTTCAACTTTGGCGGCGTTATTGGATAGTGGTGATCATGTACTTTCGGCAAGAAGCATATTTGGCTCAACGCATTCATTGTTTACGAACTTCTTCCCAAAGTGGAATATTGACCATACCTATTTCAAGATAGATGCATTGGAAGAAATAGAAAGTCTAATCACTCCGAAAACAAAAATCATTTATGCAGAGACTCCTACGAATCCTGGTGTTGATGTATTAGATTTAGAGGAGTTGGGTAAGATTGCGAAAAAGAATAATTTGATACTTGTGATCGATAACTGTTTTGCATCGCCTTATTTACAGCAGCCCATAAAGTTTGGTGCAGATTTGGTCATTCATTCTGGCACAAAACTGATGGATGGTCAAGGTAGAGTATTAGCAGGTATTACAGTGGGTAGTGCAGAGTTGATGGATAAGGTGTATCGTTTTTCAAGAATTACAGGTCCCGCTTTATCACCGTTTAATGCATGGGTGTTGTCTAAAAGTTTAGAGACTTTGGCCATACGAGTAGATAGGCATTGTGAAAACGCATTGAAATTAGCGGAGTATCTAGAGGGGAACGATAAAGTGAATTGGGTGAAATATCCGTTCTTAAAATCGCATCCAAAATATGAGATAGCTAAAAAGCAAATGAAAGCAGGTGGTTGTGTAGTAGCTTTTGAAGTTAAAGGAGGATTAGATGCAGGTAGAGAGTTCTTTGACTCTATTAAACTGTTGTCCCTATCTGCCAATTTAGGAGATTCAAGAACTATAGTTACGCACCCGGCATCTACAACGCATAGTAAGTTGAGTGTAGAAGAACGTGCTGCAGTAGGTATCTCTGATGGCACAGTTCGTATTTCTGTAGGGTTAGAACATATAGATGATATTATCGCAGATATTGCTCAGGCATTAGGATAGTAGAAACAAAAAAAGCCCGGTATGTACCGGGCTTTTTTTATACGATAAATTAAAGTGTTTATTTACTTAAAGTCATATTGTAGGTCGCACTAATACTAGTTTCGAATCCTAAAAAATCTACAGTTTCATCTAACTCATATCGTAATGACATTTGAGAATCTGTTAATTCTGTAATCGTAAAACCAATTTCTTCTTCGCCAGAGCCAAAATAAAGGATGCTTCCGTCCAATCTCCATTCATTACTTTCGAAAAAGTCTTCGCCGGTTTCTTCTTCTGTTGAGGTTTCACCCATAACAGTAGTGGTTGTCACCGTTGTATATGATCCTTCACTCGTTACTGTTTGTGGTTCTTCAGAAAAAATAACAACAGTATCAAAATCTTTACCAACAGCTGTAAACGTAGTGGGTATTGATGTTCCATCAAAATTAGTATCAGACCTGCCATCTCTTGTTTCAAGAGCGGTAAGGTTCCATGTACCGATAATTTGTGATTCACTTGCGTTGGAAACGCCAACGCTGTCGTCATCTGAACAAGATGTAAAAACTAATGCAAATACGCCAATAAGCGATAATAAGAATACTTTTTTCATAAGTAGGTAGAATTGATTTGGAAACTTATAACGTAAAAATGGTGTGCTCAAGTATTTTGCTGATATTTTTATTATTTGGCTATCTTAGCATTATGCTCTCGAAAAAGACAAAATATGGTTTAAAAGCGCTAGCCTACTTAGCGGCACAGCCAGATAAGAAACCAGTTCAAATATCAGAAATAGCCGAAAAGGAGAACATCTCCCAAAAATTCTTGGAGAGTATACTTCTTAGCTTAAGAAAAACAGGATTCTTAGGTTCAAAAAAAGGTAAAGGTGGCGGTTACTATTTGTTAAAAACCCCCGAAGAAATTTCGATGACCGATGTTATGAGAGTTTTAGAAGGTCCAATTGCCATGGTACCTTGTGTAAGCCTAAATTTTTATGAAACCTGTGATGATTGTCCCGACGAAAACACTTGTTCCGTTCATAAACTAATGCTGCAAGTGCGTGATAGTGCCTTAGATGTATACCGTAATAATACACTGAAAGACATCATCTCATAAAATCATTTTTTTATTTCATTCTGCAATTCGCAATGCTTCAGTTTGTTGCGAAATATTAATTTTTCATGCTCTTTTGTTAATAATCTACTAAATCTATAGGGTAAATGAAATTTATCTGAGATTAGGGCGACTACATTGGAAAATAATACTATTTTTGAAAACTCTATTAAATTAGTAGGGTAATAAAAATTGAGTAAAAGATGATTGCAGATCAACTTATATTAAATAAAAAAGAAAACAAAACTACGTATCAAGATGATAAAACATCTGAAAAGCCAATTCGTAGTATAGCCAAGGCTTTTAGTTGGAGAGTAATAGGAACAGTAGATACGCTGATTATATCTTATATACTTACAGGTGAGTTTTCAGTAGCAGCATCAATAGCCTCTATAGATTTCGTAACAAAAATGATATTGTATTTCTTTCACGAGCGTTTTTGGAATTTAGTAAAGTGGGGTAAATAATAAAGAATAGTATTATGGCATTGACAGAAGCACAAGTTCAGAAGTTGAACATTCAATTTAAAGGTATACCGCCAGAAGAAATTATTTCTTGGGCAGTGAAGCATGCAGAAACGCCTGTAGTTACAACAAACTTCAGACCCTATGAAGTTGCTATTTTACATGCGGTATCAGGAGTGAAAAAAGATATTCCTGTAGTTTGGTGCGATACGGGTTATAACACTCCAAAAACATATAAGCATGCAGATGAAATAATCAGCAAATTGAATTTAAACGTAAAATTGTTTGTGCCAAAACAAACCACTGCACATAGAGATGCTGTAATGGGTATTCCACAAATTGATGACCCTAGACATGCCGAGTTTACTGAACAAGTAAAGTTGGAGCCTTTTAAAAGAGCCATGGCAGAATTCAAACCAGATGTGTGGTTTACGAACCTAAGAAAAGGGCAGACCGCACACCGCGACAGTTTAGATATTTTAAGTCTAAGCAAAGACGGAGTGTTGAAGGTGAGTCCGTTTTACCACTGGAACGATACCCAATTAGATGCCTATTTAAGAAAATATAATCTTCCTAACGAGCATAACTATTTTGACCCAACTAAGGTGTTGGAGAACAGAGAATGCGGATTGCATAGTTAATCTAAGGTCGTAGAAAAGAATAAGATAATTTATCTAAGAAAATATAGAATGAGTAATACAAGTACGGAATTGGAAGTAACGCCTTCCCAAGAACTTTTAAAAGATACTGCCCATATAAATGCACTTGAGAATGAGGCAATTTATATCATTAGGGAGGTTGCCGCTCAGTTTGAGAAGCCGGTTCTTTTATTCTCAGGAGGAAAAGATTCTATTACACTGGTTCGTTTGGCGCAAAAAGCATTTTGGCCATCGAAAATTCCTTTCCCATTAATGCATATAGACACGGGTCATAACTTTCCTGAAACTATTGAATTTAGAGATAGATTGGTTAAGGAGTTAGGGTTAGAGTTAATTGTGCGTAATGTTCAGGACTCAATCGATCAAGGTAAGGTAAAAGAAGAGTCAGGTAGATATTCAAGTAGAAATAGCTTGCAGACGACGACATTATTAGATGCAATTGAAGAATTTAAGTTCGATGCTTGTATCGGTGGTGCGCGAAGAGATGAAGAAAAGGCTCGTGCTAAAGAACGTATTTTTTCTGTTCGTGATGATTTCGGACAATGGGATGAGCGTAACCAACGCCCAGAGTTGTTCGATATGTTAAACGGACAAATAGAATTGGGTCAGAATGTAAGAGTTTTTCCTATATCTAACTGGACAGAATTAGATGTGTGGTCTTATATCAAAGAAGAGCAAATTGAAATTCCGTCAATCTATTTCGCACACAAGCGTAAGACTTTTTTAAGAGATGGTATGATATGGTCTGCAGAAGACGGTATTGTATTTAGGGAAGAAGATGAGGTTGTAGAAGAAAGATTGGTTCGTTTCCGTACAGTAGGCGATATGTCTTGTACAGCAGCCGTACTTTCAGATGCGGAATCTATAGATAAGGTAGTAGAGGAAATTAGAGATTCATCTATTTCAGAGCGTGGTGCGCGTATAGACGATAAACGTTCAGAAGCAGCGATGGAGAAAAGAAAACAACAAGGGTACTTCTAGAAAACAGTATTCAGTCGCAGTAGGCAGTTATATGATTAGCTGCTAGCAATAACAATAATATTAAAAAGCCAATAGCGAATAGCGAAGGGCTAATAGCTTTAAAATGGAAGTACTAAAAATAGCAACGGCAGGTAGTGTAGATGATGGTAAAAGTACCTTGATAGGGAGAATGCTTTACGATACAAAATCTTTGACCAGCGATAAGTTAGAAGCAATAGAAAAGACTAGTAAGCAAAAGGGATACGATTATTTAGATTTCTCTTTGGCTACAGATGGTTTGGTAGCAGAACGCGAACAGGGTATTACTATAGATGTTGCCCATATATATTTCTCTACAGCAAAGAAAAGTTACATTATTGCAGATACTCCCGGTCACGTAGAATATACCCGTAATATGGTTACAGGTGCTTCTACCTCACAAGCAGCGATTATATTGATCGATGCACGTAAGGGTGTTATCGAACAAACGAACAGACACTTTTTTATCAATAACTTATTACGTATTAAAGATGTTGTAGTGGCTATTAATAAAATGGATTTGGTAGATTATTCTGAGGAAACTTACAATGCTATCAAAGCTGATTTTGAAGAGTTGATGGCGAAAAGAGATTACCAAGATCAGAAGATAACCTTCATTCCGGTAAGTGCATTGAAAGGTGATAATGTAGTAAATAAAACAGATAAGACACCTTGGTATACTGGTCCTACTTTGTTAGAGCATTTTGAGGCTTTAGATAGAAAAGATATTTTTAATGCAGGTACACCTCGTTTCCCGGTACAATATGTTATTCGTCCGAAGACAGATGAGCATCATGATTTTAGAGGGTTTGCCGGTAAGGTTTATGGAGGAGAGTTGAGTGTAGGTGATGAAGTGGTAGCGCTTCCTTCGCAAACGCGTTCTAAAATAAAAGAAATCTATTTTCATGACAAGAAGTATAACACTGCTTCTAGACGTTCATCGGTAACTATTACTTTAGAAGATGAAATTAACTTGAGTCGTGGAGATATGTTAGTGAAAGCTGGAGATTTGCCAACGGTTGATAAGCAATTTACAGCTACAATCTCTTGGATGGATTCGTTGCCGTTAGCCGCAGGAAACAAATATGTTGTTCAACATGGTGTCAATAAAGTATTGGCGAAAGTGGAACAGGTACATCATAAAATTGCGCCTGATTATTCGGGTATCGATACAGAAACAGATTCATTAGGTATGAATGATATTGCCCAGGTAAGTTTTCGTTTAAATAAGCCAATTTTTTACGATCAATTTAAAGATCATAGAACTAACGGGTCGTTCATCTTAATAGATACAAAATCTAATAGTACCGTAGGGGCTGGTTTTATACAGTAAAAGCCCCTTAGGGGAATTCAAACTAGACATCATATTTTAATTAGTATAGTAAGTCTATAGGAATAGTAAAGTGATAAATTAATAATAACGCTTGTTTAACCCGAGTAAGTGTTCCTCCCTTTTGGGGAGGTTAGGAGGGGCCACAATATGCAGAGTTTTAGAACAGAAATAGAGAATCAAGTAGTTGCGAATGATATTTTAGAATTGGAACGCAAGATTCATGAGTTCCATGGCGGCAAATTAGATGAAGAGAAATTTAGAAGCCTTCGTTTAGCTCGTGGTGTATATGGTCAGCGTCAAGAAGGCGTTCAAATGATCCGTATAAAATTGCCATATGGTAAGGTGACTTCTCAGCAATTGCTACGTATTTGCGATGTGTCCGACGAATATTCTACGGGTAGATTACATATTACAACGCGTCAAGATATTCAGATTCACTATGTAGATTTGAACAGAACTCCAGAGTTATGGTCAGAACTGGAGAAAGACGATATTACGTTGAGAGAAGCTTGTGGTAACACCGTACGGAATGTAACGGCAAGTGAAACGGCTGGTGTTGATGTAGATGAGCCTTTTGATGTTTCGCCATATGCACATGCATTATTTCAGTATTTTCTTAGAAACCCTATAAGTCAAGAAATGGGACGTAAGTTCAAAGTTTCTTTCTCAGCAAGTGATGCTGATACAGGATTATCATACATGCACGATTTAGGTTTTATCGCCAAAATTGAAAATGGAGAAGTCGGTTTTAAAGTGATGTTAGGTGGCGGATTAGGTTCTCAGCCAAGACATGCGGACGAATTATATAGTTTCTTACCTGCAGATCAAATCATTCCGTTAATGGAAACGGTAATACGTGTTTTTGATCGCTACGGTGAGCGTAAGAGTAGAGCAAAGGCAAGAATGAAATTTTTGTTGAAAGATTTAGGCTTGGATGGATTCAAAGAATTGTTGGCTGCAGAAAAAACAGCAGTCCCTTTTGATACTTTTCCTATTGATCCAGAAGACTATCCAAAAACCAAAGTTTCAGATTTAAAAGTCCCTGCAGTTGAAATAGCAGATTCAAAGGAATTTGAAAAGTGGAAAGTAACGAATGTTGTTCCGCAGAAACAACCTGGTTATGTAGCTTTGGGTATCAAAGTTTTGTTAGGTGATTTCTATACCGATAAGGCACGTTTATTAGCCAACTTGGTGCAGAAATATGCAGCAGGTGAGCTTCGTTTATCACTTCGTCAAAACATTTTGATTCCGTTTGTAAAAGAAGAAAACATTGAATTTTTCTATACGGAATTGAAAAAATTAGGATTTGCAGAAGCAGGTTATAACAAAGCATTAGACATAACAGCTTGCCCAGGTACGGATACTTGTAATTTAGGTATTGCAAGTAGTACAGGTATTGCAGAAGAACTAGAAAGAGTTATAAAAACAGAATATCCTGATTATATCAATAACGAAGATGTTGTAATAAAAATCAGTGGTTGTATGAACGCATGTGGACAGCACAATATGGCAAATATTGGTTTTCAGGGAATGTCCGTTCGTACGAAAGATAAATTAGTTGCTCCGGCACTACAAGTATTATTAGGTGGTAGCACAGATGGTAACGGTCAAGGTCGTTTTGCTGATAAAGTGGTTAAAGTGCCTAGTAAAAGAGGTCCTGAAGCATTACGTTTAATCTTGAATGATTACGATGCTAATGGTGGCGATTTATCATTTCCGGATTACTATGCTGGAAAAGGGCAAATGTATTTCTATGATTTTTTAACGCCATTATCATCTGTAGATGATTTAACGCCAGAAGATTTCATTGACTGGGGAAATACAGAACGTTATGAAAAAGCAATTGGTGTAGGTGAGTGTGCAGGTGTGGTTATTGACTTGATTGCTACACTTCTTTTTGAAAGTGAAGAGAAAATACAGAATGCTCAAGCTATGTTCGATGCAGAAAAATGGTCTGCAAGTATCTATCACGCATATTCTTCAATGGTGAATTCAGCGAAAGCGATGTTAACCTCAGAGAATACGAAAGTAAATACACATGTAAGTATCATTAAAGATTTTGATGAGAAGTTTGTAGCCGATGGAAGAATTGCCGTTGCTGGCGGATTTGAGAAATTGGTACTGCAATTGAATCAGAATGAACCAACAAAAGAATTTGCCGAGTCTTATATAAAGGATGCCAAAGTATTCTTAGAGACGGTTGCAAAGTTTAGAGAACAAGAATTAGCAGAAGCATAATATGCATACCAATAATCTATCCAATCAAAAAACAATCAATTCAATAGTTGATACTCCCTCGCAAAGTCAAGGGAGGTTGACTGTTGTAGGCGCGGGACCTGGCGATATAGAGCTTATCACTTTAAAAGCTATAAAAACGCTGGAAAATGCCAATGTGGTTTTGTATGATGCTTTGGTTAACGAAGAGTTGCTGAAGTATGCCAATAATGCAGAATTGATTTTTGTGGGTAAGCGAAGAGGATGCTATGCATATCAGCAAGAACAGATAAACGAGTTGATTGTCAGCCGGGCAAAATCTGCGGGACATGTGGTGCGCTTAAAAGGCGGAGATCCTTTTGTATTTGGTCGTGGTTCAGAAGAGATGGAATATGCAGCTTCACATGGTTTAGAAGTGGCCATGGTACCAGGTATTTCATCGAGTTTAAGTGTACCGGCTTATCAGAATATTCCAGTAACAAAAAGAGGGGCATCAGAAAGTTTTTGGGTAATTACAGGAACAACAAAAGAACATAAGCTATCAACAGATGTTGCTTTAGCTGCAAAAAGTAGTGCAACGGTAGTTATATTAATGGGAATGTCAAAACTTCCACAAATTGTAGAACTGTTCAAAGGTGAGGGAAAATCGGATATGCCAATAGCCATTATTCAAAATGGAACCCGTAAGAATGAAAAACTAGGCATTGCAACTATTGAGACTATAGTTGAGGTTGTGGAAAAAGAAAAATTATCTAACCCTGCAATTATCATCATAGGTGAAGTGGTAAAACATAGAAAGGCATTAATTCAGGCGAAGAATCAGTATTCAAAGGAGAATGCTAAAATGAGCGAAGTATAAAAAGTACAAAGTATAAAGTACATAGTTGAAGTGAAATTAAAAGAAGTTGAAAAGTGATTGTTAATTACTTTTTACTAAACAAAAAATTATGATTAAAACAGATATGCTCATTATAGGAGCGGGACCAACCGGATTATTTACGGTGTTTGAAGCAGGATTGTTAAAATTAAAAACGCATTTAATAGATGCATTGCCGCAGCCAGGCGGACAGTGTTCAGAGATATATCCTAAGAAGCCTATCTACGATATTCCTGCATTTCCAGAAATTTTGGCAGGTACTTTGGTAGATAATTTAATGGAGCAGATCAAACCTTTTGAGCCAGGTTTTACTTTGGGCGAAAGAGCTGAGACTTTAGATAAGTTAAAAGATGGTTCATTCGTAGTAACTACAAATAAAGGAACTCAGCACAATGCGCCAGTTGTAGTTATAGCAGGCGGTTTAGGTTCTTTTGAGCCTAGAAAACCACCTATTTCAAATATTGTGAATTTTGAAGATACCGGTGTTTCTTATATGATTAAGGATCCAGAAGTATATCGAGACAAAAAAGTGGTTATTGCCGGTGGTGGAGATTCAGCGTTAGATTGGGCTATATTTTTAACCGATGTAGCTTCAGAGGTGACCTTGGTACATAGAAGAGATGAATTTAGAGGGGCTTTGGATTCTGTTGAAAAAGCATCTGAATTGGCAAAGCTTGGTAAAATCAAATTGATTACTAAAGCAGAGGTAAAAGAATTGCACGGCAAAGATCATTTGGAAGCTGTTGTGATTAAACATACGGATAAAGAGAAAGAAGACACCTATTTAGAGGTGGATAATTTTATTCCGTTATTCGGTCTTTCACCAAAATTAGGTCCTATAGGTGATTGGGGTCTAGAAATTCAGAAGAATGCCATTAAGGTAAATAACGCAAAAGATTACCAAACAAATATACCGGGAGTATATGCTATTGGCGATGTTAATACCTATGAAGGTAAATTGAAATTGATACTTTCAGGTTTTCATGAAGCAGCGGTAATGTGTCAGTATGCATACCAACAAATCAATCCGGGTAAGCGCTATGTAATGAAATATACTACTGTTGGTGGTGTCGAAGGATTCGATGGATCTAAGAAAGAAGCCAAAAAAGAAGTAGTACAGAGTATAGCATAAAGTTATTATTTGATTAATAAGGCCTCTAGACTCCATATGAATCTAGAGGCTTTTTTTATGACATTTTTTAAAAATTTCGTTGGCTAAAAAACAAGTTTACTCTTGGATAAGAGTATACTGTGCCGTTACTTTGCAAATCGTTCATAAATAGATTGAAACGTTATCAAGAAAGGTGGAGGGACTAGACCCATTGAAACCTTGGCAACCCTTTCCAATATGGAAAAGAAGGTGCTACATTCTATCTTTATTCTGTGTACTTGTGCAGAAGATGTTATTCTATATGGCATTACAAAGACAGATAACTTAAGAAAAGGCATCTAGCCGAACTTTCCTTACTTGATTACGAATTAGATTTTTATTGAACCAATAATATTTTACACCGTAAAATGAAGGATATAAAGGAAATATTAAAAGAGCGAATTCTCATATTAGATGGTGCCATGGGTACTATGCTACAGCGTTATAAATTTACTGAGGAAGATTTTAGGGGAGAACGTTTTAAAGATTGGGAACACCCATTACAGGGCAATAATGATTTGTTGTCACTAACTCAGCCTGATGCAATTGCCGAGGTTCATCGCAAGTATTTCGCTGCGGGTGCCGATATCGTAGAGACCAATACATTCTCTGGAACCACGATAGCGATGGCGGATTATTACATGGAAGACTTGGTGTATGAGTTGAATTATGAATCTGCGCGTATCGCTAAAATGGTAGCAGATGAATTTACAAAGAAGGAACCGAATAAACCAAGATTTGTAGCCGGTAGTATCGGTCCTACCAACAAAACGGCAAGCATGTCTCCTGATGTAAACGATCCGGGATATAGAGCAGTTTCTTTTGATGAGTTACGTGTAGCATATAAACAACAAGTAGAAGCCTTGTTAGATGGTGGATCGGATATTTTATTGGTAGAAACTATCTTTGATACGTTAAATGCAAAAGCAGCATTGTTCGCCATAGAGGAAGTAAAAGAAGATCGAAATATAGATGTGCCAATTATGGTAAGCGGTACCATTACCGATGCGTCAGGTAGAACGTTGTCTGGTCAAACGGCAGAAGCTTTTTTGATATCCATTTCCCATATTCCTATTTTATCGGTCGGTTTCAATTGTGCATTAGGAGCTAATCAATTGGTTCCGCATCTAGAGGTACTGTCAACCAAAAGTGAGCATGCAGTTTCAGCACATCCAAATGCAGGACTACCGAATGCATTCGGAGAGTACGATGAGACTCCTGATCAAATGGCAGAACAAATTAAAGAATACGCAGAAAAAGGGTTGGTCAATATTGTAGGTGGATGCTGCGGTACCACTCCTGAGCATATTACGGCGATAGCAGAGGTAGTGGAAAATTTTGCTCCGCGTCAATTTTAGTTGTTGGTTGTCGGTTGTTAGTTGTTGGATAAAAAGTAATAATATGAAAGTCTATACAGAATTAGATGTTTGGAAGGAGTCAAGAATTCTTGTGAAGGATATTTATACTTTGACCAAGTCGTTTCCAAAAGAAGAGACTTATGGACTTACTAATCAACTTAGACGATGTGCTGTATCTATTCCTTCTAACATAGCAGAAGGATGCGGAAGAAGGACAGCGGCGGACACGATACAGTTTTTACATATTTCTAGAGGTTCTTTGTATGAGTTAGAAACTCAACTTTATATAGCCCTTGATTTAAATTATATTGAGAGTGAGGATTTTGAAGCTATTAATAAGAGAATTATTAGCTGTAAGAAATTGATAAATGGATTTATCAATTATTTTAAAAAGTGATACGGATTAAATGAGCAATAGGTCTAAAATACTAACAACCAACAACCAACAACCAACAACCAGATATTTGCGGTTGAGCGGTTTAGAACCCCTAATAGTCACTCCCGAAACTAACTTTATCAACGTTGGTGAACGGACAAACGTTGCTGGTTCAAAAAAGTTTCTACGTCTTGTAAAAGAAGAGAAGTTTGAAGAGGCATTGGCTGTTGCTAGAGAGCAGGTAGAGAATGGAGCACAGGTTATTGATATTAACATGGATGACGGATTGATCGATGGTAAAGAAGCCATGGTCAAATTTTTGAATCTTGTTATTTCTGAGCCAGATATTTCTCGAGTACCTATAATGATAGATAGCTCTAAGTGGGAAATCATTGAGGCGGGTCTACAAGTAGTTCAGGGTAAATGTGTGGTAAATTCCATTAGTTTAAAAGAGGGTGAAGAACAGTTTATACATCATGCCAAGCTGATAAAAAGATATGGTGCCGCGGTAATCGTTATGGCATTCGATGAGGTAGGTCAAGCAGATAATTATGACCGTAGAATTGAAATAGCAAAACGCTCTTATGATGTTTTGGTGAACAAAGTGAATTTTGCACCAGAAGATATTATTTTCGATTTAAATATATTTCCTGTAGCCACAGGTATGGATGAGCATAAATTGAATGCCATCGATTTTATAGAAGCTACAAGATGGGTGCGTGAAAATTTACCACATGCCAGTGTAAGTGGTGGGGTAAGTAATGTTTCTTTCTCCTTTAGGGGTAACAACCCTGTGCGTGAGGCAATGCACTCGGTTTTCTTATATCATGCAATAAAAGCTGGTATGAACATGGGTATTGTAAACCCAAGTATGTTAGAGGTATACGATGATATACCTAAAGATTTATTGGAGCGTGTTGAAGATGTTATCTTAAATAGAAGAGAGGATGCAACCGAGCGATTGCTTGATTTTGCAGAATCTGTAGTTGGGAAAACTAAGGAAAGTAAGATAGATCTTTCATGGAGAGAAGAGCCATTACAAGATAGAATTACACGTGCCTTGGTAAAAGGTATTGACCAATATATTGTTGAAGACGTAGAAGAAGCTAGAGTTGCTGCAGATAAACCTATTGAAGTTATTGAAGGTAATTTAATGACCGGTATGAATGTAGTGGGTGATTTATTCGGGAGCGGAAAAATGTTCTTGCCACAAGTGGTTAAATCTGCCCGTGTAATGAAAAAAGCGGTAGCTTATTTATTGCCATATATTGAAGAAGAAAAGTTGTTGAATCCGCAGGTAGGTGATTCTGACAATGCAGGTAAAATATTAATGGCAACGGTAAAGGGCGATGTCCATGATATTGGCAAAAATATTGTGGGTGTTGTACTGGCATGTAACAATTATGAGATTGTTGATTTGGGAGTTATGGTACCTCCCGAAAAAATTATTGCCGCAGCCATAGAACACAATGTGGATATTATAGGGCTTAGCGGATTGATTACACCTTCTTTGGATGAAATGGTGCATTTGGCAAAGGAAATGGAACGTAAAGACTTTAAGATTCCATTGCTAATTGGTGGGGCAACAACCAGTAAGGCACATACTGCGGTAAAAATTGATCCACAATACAAAGAAGCTGTAGTTCATGTAAATGATGCCTCTAGAGCGGTTACTGTAGTGGGAGATTTACTGCAGAAAGAAACTTCTAATGGTTATAAGAAAAGCATTAAAGATGATTACGATATATTTCGTGAGAAGTTCTTAAATCGCTCATCAAGTAAAACATATAAATCTATTTCTAAGGCCCGTAGCAATAAGTTTAAAATAGACTGGGAAACTTCGGAAATCGTAAAACCGAATAAGCTTGGGATTCAAGTAATAGAAGATTTAGATTTGAACATTTTGGTGCCGTATATTGATTGGACTCCATTTTTTAGAAGTTGGGAACTGCATGGAAAATACCCGGCAATATTGACAGATGAGGTTGTTGGAGAACAAGCAACAGATTTATTCGCAGACGCCCAAGAGATGCTGAGCAAGATAATTTCTGAGAAGAAATTAAAGGCAAAAGGTATTTTTGGATTATTCCCTGCTAACTCCGTTAACGATGACGATATTGATATCACCCTGAATTCAGTCGAAGGGCGAGATAGCGAGGAGTATACTTTTAGAACCTTACGCCAACAATTAGAGCGTAGAGAAGGTGTAGCAGATTATGCCCTGGCGGATTTTATAGCTCCTAAAGAATCAGGGAAACAAGATTATATGGGTTGCTTCTGTGTGTCTACAGGTTTTGGTACTGCAGAATTAGCGGCGAAATATGAAGCCGATTTAGATGATTATAATTCCATTATGGTTAAAGCTCTTGCAGATAGATTGGCAGAAGCCTTTGCGGAATATTTACATAAGGAAGTCCGGCTAAAACACTGGGGCTATGCTTCAAATGAGGAGTTGAGTAATGAAGATTTAATCAAGGAATCCTACAAGGGAATTCGTCCTGCACCAGGGTACCCTGCTTGTCCTGATCATTTAGAGAAATTGACCATTTGGGATGTTTTAAAAGTGAAAGAGACTATTGGTGTTGAACTGACGGATAGTTTGGCTATGTGGCCGGCAGCATCTGTAAGTGGATATTATTTTGGAAATCCGCAAGCACGTTATTTCGGGTTAGGAAAAATAAAAGCCGATCAGGTAAAAGATTTCGCAGAACGAAAAGGCATACCCTTAGAGGATGCTGAAAGATGGCTAGCGCCGAATATCGTAGAAGTTTAGTGCGTTAGGGATTGAAGCGGCATCTTTTTCTATTTTAGCAGTGAGGATGAAGTTTTGCTAAAGTTTTTAAATAGAAAAAATATAGCTGAAAGCCCACTCGAACGCCCAAAGAATATAATTAAGTATTAATACCTATTTAAGGTTTGCTCTCCAAATAAGAGTGAAAATATAAGAAATGAAAGTAACAGACCATATCAATAATGCTAACGGAAAGACACTTTTTTCATTTGAAATAGTGCCTCCGGTAAAGGGTAAGAATATTCAAGAATTGTACAATAATATTGATCCGTTAATGGAATTTAAACCTCCATTTATTGATGTAACCACATCTCGTGAAGAAACTATCTATATTAAGAAAGAAGGACTTTTAGATAAGAAAACTACACGTATGAGACCAGGTACAGTGGGTATTTGTGCTTCTATACAGCATAAGTATGATGTTGATACGGTACCTCATGTTATTTGTGGAGGTTTTACTAAAGAAGAGACCGAGTACATGTTGGTAGATTGTCATTATTTAGGCATACAGAATGTAATGGCTTTACGTGGTGATGCCCGTAGCGAGCAAAAATATTTTGAGCCTACAGATGGCGGACACCCGTTTGCGATTGACTTGGTAAAACAAATACAAGAGTTGAATTGTGGTAAGTATCTGCATGAAACCATAGAAAGCGAACACTGCAGTGATTTTTGTATAGGTGTGGCGGGTTATCCGGAAAAGCACTTGGAATCACCTTCATTACAATCGGATTTAAAACGATTGAAAGAGAAAGTAGATGCAGGTGCCGATTATGTAGTAACACAAATGTTCTTCGATAATAAAAAGTATTTTGAGTTTGTAGAAGCCGCAAAAAGTATGGGTATTACCGTACCCATTATTCCGGGTATAAAGCCTATTGCAGTTAAAAGACATATGCAATTATTACCACAGGTATTTAGAATTGATATGCCGCAAGATTTAATAGAAGCGGTAGATGGTTGTGTAACAAATAAAGATGTGCGAAAAGTAGGTATTGAATGGGCAATTCAGCAATCTAGAGAGCTGAAAGCTGCTGGTGTACCTGTTTTGCATTACTACTCAATGGGGAAATCTGATAATATTAAGGCAATAGCGGAAGTACTTTTTTAAAGGTTTAAAGAAGTATTAAGTAAAGAGTATTAAGTACAAAGTGTTCGTTAATGATAATACTCGTTACTTAATACTTCGTACTTAAAACTTATAACTATTTTTGCCCCCAATGAATTTTAAGTTTCTATCCATCTTACTGATTTCAGTAAGTTGTTGTTTCGCACAAGAATCTGGTGAGCAAAAAAAGTATACCCTTGATGCTAGTCAGTTTTACGGGTCTATAATTTTACATAATCCAGATATTTCGCATTTAATCACTTCGCACCCTGCGGGTGTAATTTTGAGTTACAATAGAAAAACCTATGGCTTAAATGCATGGGAAGAGTTATATAATTATCCTGATTTTGGATATTCTTTCATTTATCAGAATTCTAATAATAGCACACTAGGTGATAATTACGGACTCTACGCGCATTATAATTTTTATCTTTTTAAGCGTAATGTGCAGCTTCGCGTTGGGCAAGGGATCTCTTATGCTACTAACCCATATGATAAAGTAACAAATTTTAGAAATAACGCATACGGATCAGATGTATTAAGTTCTACGTATTTAATGTTCAATTATCATAAAGAGAATATTATTAAAGGGCTAGGATTCAAAGCCGGTATCTCTTTAATACATTATTCAAATGCTAATTTTAGGGCTCCAAATACCTCTACCAATACCTTGGCTTTCAATGCCGGAGTAGTATACGATTTAGATGGGGGCAAAGAAATAGAATATATACATCGCGAAAAAGAAAAAGTAACAGAGCCTTTACGTTACAATTTTGCTTTAAGAACAGGTGTAAATGAAAGTGATGTTATTGATTCTGGACAGTTTGGTTTTGTTGTACTCTCTGCCTATGCGGATAAAAGAGTGGGAAGAAAAAGTGCGCTACAATTTGGAGTAGATGCCTATTTCTCTAATTTTTTAAAGGAGTTGATTCGCTATCAAAGTATAGCTTTTCCAGAAAATGGTGTTGCTGCAGATGACGATTATAAAAGAGTAGGAATATTTGCAGGACATGAGTTGTTCATTAATAAAGTGTCCATGATTTCTCAATTTGGGTATTATGTGTATTATCCGTTTGATTTTGAAGGGCGTACATATTTACGTGTAGGGCTAAAACGTTATTTTGGAGAAAAGATATTTGGGGCAGTTACCTTAAAATCTCACGGAGCAAAAGCAGAAGCAGTAGAATTCGGGATAGGAATACGATTATAAGATGATAAAAATGATAAATAATTCACTTAGTTGTCTGGTCAAGCGCAGTCGAGACCTTATAGTCTTGATGGTAATTTTGGTTTCCCTATTTGTTTCTTGCGATTCTGAAAATGCTTCGGATTGTTTTCAAAGTACTGGTGAGATTACGAGACAAGAAGTTTCGGTTGCCGAGTTCTCTTCAATAACAGTTTTTGAGAACGTAACTCTAATTATTAAACAAGGAGATACACAAAAAGTAGAAATTGAAACTGGTGAAAATTTACGTAATGAAGTAGCTGCGGTTGTGGAGGATGAACAATTGTTATTGACTGATATTAATGACTGTAATTATGTACGTGATTATGGAACCACGGTAGTTTATGTGACCACTCCCAATTTAACCAGTATCCGTAGCAGTACCGGTTTTCCTATTCAAAGTGACGGAGTTCTGGCTTTTGAAAGTTTAAGCTTGCTATCAGAAAGTTTTACAGATCCAGAAGCAGAAACTACAGATGGGGAATTCAATTTAGATTTAGACGTCACTAGTTTAAGTATGACAAGCAACGGAATATCATATTTCAAGTTAAAGGGCAGCGCAGAAAGCTTTAATATAAGTATTGCAGCAGGCGATTCTAGGGTAGAGGCAGAAGAACTGATAACCCAGCGGGTAAATTTTAACCATAGAGGTTCAAATGATATTTTAGTGAATCCGCAAGAAAGTTTAACCGGAGTTTTAAGAGGTACGGGAGACTTACAGAGTTATAACCGACCGGCAACAGTGGATGTTGAAGAATTGTATAACGGACGCTTGATCTTTGTGGAATGAACCCTATACTCAAATATCTGAAAAACGTGTTTGCTGCTAAACGTATTTTGGCGGATGATACTGAGTTAACAGGATTGGTAAAAGTAGATTATTTACTTCAACAATTAATAATAGAAGATAAAGTACCCGGAATTGCAATTACAGTTTTAAAAGAGGGAAAGTCAGTTTTCCAAAAAGGGTATGGGTATGCCAACATTGGCGAGAAACAGTATATAGACTCTAAAAAATCTATTTTTAGAATTGCTAGTGTCTCAAAGCCTATTGCAGCAACAGCTTTGGCACATATGGTACAAGAAGGATTTATTGATTTAGATGAGTCTTACTATACTTACCTTCCAGATTACCCTAAGAAAGAATGGGATTTTACTATTCGCCAATTAGCTAGTCATACCGCAGGTATACGTTTTTATAAAGGGAAGGAATATGGTTTGAACGAACCATTATCCATCAAGCAGGGTCTTAAGATATTTAAAGATGATCCTTTGGTATACAAACCAGGTACCGAATATTTATATAATAGTTTTGACTGGGCAATGATTTCTGCAGCAATGCAAGAAGCAAGCGGAATTCCGTTTGAGGAATATGTGCAAGAGAAGGTGCTGAATCTGCTAGGGATGAATTCTACTTATTGTCCCCAATGTTATTATGAGTCAGACTCACAGAGCAATAGTAAAAATCTTGATGCTCTTGGGGTAAATGATATTTCCGCATTAAAAGAACAAAGCCGTGTTACTGCATTTTACACAAAGAGCATTTCAGGATTTAGAAAGGCGATACCTGTAGATAATTTTTACAAATTAGCTGGTGGCGGTTATTTGTCTACTTCAGAGGATATCGCAAAATTCGGACAAGCATTTTTAGATAAGAAAGTTAAAGTCAAAGAAACTATTCTGGATCAATTTTTAACAGCTCAGCAAGTTGATGGTAATTCTACGTACTACGGTTTAGGTTGGCAGGTAAGCGAAGATGCAAAAGGGAGAAAGTTTTTTGGGCATGTTGGTAACGGAGTAGGAGGGTATGCTAATTTCTTTGTCTACCCTAAAGAGCAGCTTGTTTTTTCGATTCTCATTAATTGTACCGACCCAAAAATTCAAGAAGAGCTAGATGCTGTTATTGATAGTATTTTAAGTACAAAATAAACTTTAATAAAAAGTTACGATTGCTGCTAAATGCGATACAGCTACAATTTTGACTTCTTTTTTCAGTTAGTATTTAATATTTGTAATGTAAATATTAACAAACAACCAATCGTAATTATGAAAAAACCGAATTTATTTATCCTGTTCTTTTTAAGTCTTATCATTTTTTCTTGTTCAAATGATGATAGTAATGAAAGCCTCTCTGGTGATATTGATCCAGATGGAGTTAATGCAAAAGAAGAAGTTTTATTAGATGTAAATGCAACCTCTTCTGGTATAGCAATAATGGGGGCAACAATGAATGATGGCGGCGTAACGCCAACAGGAGGTGTAGATTTTAGTTTAGATTATACTACCCAAACTGCATTTCAGGATTATGGATTTGAAATAATTTTTGATGCACCAACAGATTTTGCGGGTGCCTATATTCAGTTGTTCGATGAAAACGGAATGGCTGATAGTTATATAGATGTACCTTCAAGCGCCACAGATACTTATTATGGAGGTAAATTTTTATCAAAAGAAAGAAAAGATATTTTCGCTAAAAAGGGAGCATCTACTCAGAAAGATGAAGATACGGTAATTGATGTCAATTTTTCTAATACTGTCCCTGCCGGTACATTCTGTTATGCTATTTGCGTATATGATAACCAAGGTAATATTAGTCAGCCACAAGAAGTTTGTGTAACAGTTGAGTCTTGGGGAGGTAATGTAAATCTTGTAGGTGAATGGGATTTTACAAAAGAAATTGATAATGGAGAGACAATCTTAGCGGGTGAGGAATCATGTGAAAATTACGACTCTACATTATTTTGCGATAATAACACGCAATTAGATGTTGTTATAGATAATTGTTATACGGTTGATGATTTTTCAATAACATTTAACGAAGACGGCACGTACTTTTTTATTCAGGAAACAGATAGTAAAAGTTTAGATTATGACGGATCAAGTGAAGCATGTGAGGTTATATATGGAGATAATGAGAAAGAATCTCATACTTCAACAGGTAAATGGGCCTATAACGAGGAGGAGAATGTTTTGACTTTAGTCGAATTTGAATATACAGAAACCTATGATGGGCAAACGTACTCAGACATAGATCCAGATGGTTATTTAATATTGGATGGTGAGGCAAGTATCTCTGCTAATGAATTAATTATTTCAGTCTCAGACATCTTTAATGGTGAAACAGAATTTTACGAATATTTTTTCAGTAAAAAATAAGGTATTATTCTTTAACTTATTCAAAAGACCTCTTTCTAGAGGTCTTTTTTTATTTCTATTAGTAATTCATATTTCATTCAATTTTTAACACAAAACCTTCGTTTTTTGAGATAGAAATAGAATTTTTTAAAAAAATAAAACGGAAAACGACCATTTTTAAATATAATTACTACATTAGCCAAAGTTTACAAGCACAATGACAAAACAATATTTCTGGAACGGTTTTTATTTTTACTTCTTTTTTAAAAGAGGTACGGGACTGTTGTAGTATATTTTAAAAATAAAATAGAATCTAAGTTCCGATATGTATCGGAACTTTTTTTTTGTTCAAAAAATTGAAATCACCCTGAACGTAGTAGAAGGGTTTTGTGGTAAGTTGAAATGTGAATTATGAGTTTAAAAATAGCCATACAGGGAATTAAAGGAAGCAACCATCACCAGGTAGCAAAAGATTGTTTTGGTGATGATATCGAATTGGTAGAATGCCTTTCTTTCGATGCTTTGGTAGACAAGTTATTGTCTAATGAAGCGGATCAAGGTGTTATGGCTATAGAGAATTCAATAGCAGGATCCATAATTCCTAATTATGCATTGGTCAATCATAATAACCTTCATATTATTGGCGAGTATTATTTGAATATTCATCATAATTTAATGGTGTTACAAGGGCAGAAAATAGAAGATATAACAGAGGTTAGTTCTCACCCTATGGCTTTGTTGCAGTGTAAAGAATATTTTAGGCAATATCCGCATATAAAATTGGTAGAAGATGTAGATACTGCCGAGACTGCACAAAGAATTCAAGAGCAAGAATTAAAGCATGTTGCTGCGATAGCACCAAACGTTGCGGCAGAATTATATGGGTTGGACATCGTAGCGAGCGACATACAGACTATTAAAAATAATGCTACTCGTTTTATCATTGTAAAGACAAAAAACAATGCGTTGCCAGAGGTTGAAATTACCAAGGCTTCAGTAAGGTTTATTACCGACCATAAAAGGGGAAGTTTAGCTGCTGTGCTTAATGTTATGAGCGATTGCCGATTGAATTTGACAAAAATACAGTCGTTGCCAGTGATAGAAACACCATGGAAATATGCATTTTTTGTGGATGTCACTTTTACCGATTATGCAGATTTTACAAAGGCTAAAAGTCTATTGGACATCATGGCAGAAGACTTTAAAGTTTTGGGTGAATATAAAAATGTAAGACAATGATACGTACCGCTGAAAGGTTAAATACCATACAGGAATACTACTTCTCAAAAAAGTTGAGAGAGGTACGCGGTTTAATGGCGCAGGGTAAACCTATAATAAATATGGGTATTGGTAGTCCAGATTTAGCTCCGTCTAAAGAAGTATTGAATGCAATACAGGGTGCGGTATTAGAAAATGGTGCACATCAATATCAAAGTTACCAAGGGTTACCTCAGTTAAGAAGTGCAATTGCTGATTTTTATAAGAAGAGGTTTAATGTTGACGCCAATCCTGAGTCTGAGATTTTACCATTAATGGGGTCAAAAGAGGGTATAATGCATATTAGCCTTTCTTTTTTGAACGAAGGTGATGAGGTTTTAATTCCTAATCCGGGATATCCAACGTACACTTCAGTTACTAATTTGGTAGGCGCGGTACCTAAATATTATGATTTAACTGAAGAAACTGGCTGGTTTCCAGATTTAGATGCATTGTCAAAACAAGATTTGTCTAAGGTAAAGATCATGTGGTTGAGTTACCCGCATATGCCTACAGGTGCTACGGCATCAAAAGAACAGTTTGTGAAAATAGTGGACTTTGCAAAGCAGCATGATATACTGTTAGTAAACGACAATCCGTATAGCTTTATCTTAAATGATGAACCTGCGAGTATTTTGAGTATACCGAATGCTAAAGAGGTATGTTTAGAATTGAATTCATTGAGCAAAACATTTAACATGGCCGGTTGGCGTGTGGGTTTTGTATTGGGTAGCGAAGATCATATCAATGCTATTTTAAAGGTGAAGAGTAATATGGACTCTGGTATGTTCTACGGAATTCAGAAAGGTGCCATAGCGGCATTGGAGAGTAGTGATGATTGGTTTGCTGATTTGAACACGGTATATAATGAAAGAAGAGAATTGATTTATGAACTGGTAGACAAATTAGGCTGTACATATGATAGAAATGCCGTTGGCTTGTTCGTTTGGGCAAAATTACCGGAAGGTAGTACAACGTCAGAAGAATTTATAGATAATGTATTGTATACCAAAGACCTGTTTATTACCCCAGGTACTATATTTGGTAGTAATGGTGAAGGCTATATTCGCTTTTCACTTTGTATTTCAGAAGATAAAATAAAAGAAGCAATCGCAAGATTTTAGTGTGATGAATGTATTTGTAATAGGTATCGGTTTAATAGGTGGTTCTTTAGCGAAAGACATAAAGACGGCAGTCGACAATGTTACCGTTTATGGCATAGAATCTAATGAAGCAAATTTAGCTGAGGCATTGTCTTTGGGAATTATCGATAAGACGGCAACCTATCAAGATTTACAATTAGCGGATATGGTCATTGTAAGTATACCGGTTGATGTTATGGTTACAGAGCTTCCGGTAATATTAGATGCTGTACATGAAGATTGTGTAGTTTTTGATGTGGGATCAACCAAATCTTTAATCTGTAAGGTTTTAGAGAATCATCCTAAGAGAAGAAATTTTTTAGCATGTCACCCTATTGCAGGAACAGAATTTTCTGGTCCATCTGCAGCTATAAACAATTTGTTCAAAGACAAAACCAATATTATTTGCGAGGTAGAACTAACTGCATTTAAACTTCAGGAAAGAGCTTTGAAAGTTTTTCAAGCAGTTGGTATGCGAATAAGGTATATGAATCCTGTTGCTCACGATAAGCACATTGCCTACGTTTCTCATTTATCACACATAAGTTCATTCATGTTAGGTAAAACAGTGATTGAAAAAGAGAAGAACGAGCGTGATATTTTTGATATGGCGGGTAGTGGATTTGAAAGTACGGTACGTTTGGCAAAGAGTTCGCCGGCTATGTGGACACCAATTTTTAAGCAGAACAAAGAGAATGTGGTAGAGACATTGGAAGAGTACATTCAAAATCTTACGGCATTTAAAGAAATGTTGCAGAAAGATGATTACGAGGGCATTTATAATGAAATGAATAATACGAATAAGATTAAAGGAATATTAAAAAGAAATACCGTTAAACAAGAAATAGAATAAGTAAAAATGGAAAATTCAAAACAAATGAGAACATGGTTGGATGATTTAAACCTTGACCATCCACTAGTAATAGCAGGGCCATGTAGTGCGGAAACAGAGGAACAAGTGTTAGGTATAGCACACTCTCTAAAAGATACCGATGTAAATTATTACAGAGCCGGTATTTGGAAACCTCGTACTCGCCCAGGAAATTTTGAAGGTGTTGGTGCATTAGGTCTTAAGTGGCTACAGAAAGTTAAGGAAGAAACAGGTTTAAAGACAGCTACGGAGGTTGCAAACCGTGCACATGTAGAGCTGGCATTAGAACATGATATTGATTTATTATGGATTGGTGCAAGATCAACCGTTAGTCCTTTTATCATGCAAGAATTGGCAGATGCCTTACAGGGTACAGACAAGATTGTATTGGTTAAGAATCCGGTAAATCCAGATTTAGCTTTATGGTTAGGTGGTATCGAAAGATTGCATACTGCAGGTATAAAAAAATTAGGTGCAATACACAGAGGTTTTTCTACATACGAGAAAACAAAGTATAGAAATATACCAGAATGGCAAGTGGCGATTGAATTTCAGAACAAGTTCCCTGATCTTCCATTAATAAACGATCCTTCGCATATTACCGGTAAGCGTGATATGATATTTGATGTATCGCAAACAGCTTTAGATTTGAATTTTGACGGATTGATGATTGAAACACACCATGATCCAGATAACGCATGGAGTGATGCTGCACAACAGGTTACGCCAGAGAAACTTGTTCAAATCATGAGAGATCTTAGAATAAGAAAAGAAAGTGATCCAGAAGCGGAATATAACTCAGAATTAAGTAACCTAAGGGCTCAAATTGATATTATCGATAATCAATTAATAGAGACATTGGGTAAAAGAATGAAAGTATCTGACGGTATTGGAGCACTTAAAAAGCAAAAAAACGTTGCAGTTCTTCAGTCTAATAGATGGAATCAAATTCTAGGGGCTATGATACTAGAAGGGGAAAGTAAAGGATTAAGTGAAGAATTTGTTCTTCGTATGTTCAAAGCTATTCACCAAGAGTCTATCAACCATCAAGAGAAGATAGTAAACGCTTAAAGTTAGCTTAACTTTATAAAAACAAAACATCCGTAATATGCGGATGTTTTTTTATGCTTGAATTTTAATAAGTAAGAAAAATAGTACAATTTAACAATATCCTTAAATATGAACCGTTAGGGGTCTAAAGAACCATTTTAACCAAACCAAAAGTATGAAGAAAGTAGTATTAGTTGCTATCATGTTGATTGCATCATTTGCGGTAAAAGCACAATCTTATGTAGGCTTTTTGACCGATAATTACAGTGGTGTAAACAGTGTAATCTCCAACCCGGCAAATATCGCTGATTCTCGTTTTAAAACCGATATAAATTTAGTTGGTGCAAGTGGTTTCCTTGCCAATGATTATGTAGGTGTAGGATATTCAGATTTGATATCAAGTGATTTTGAGTATGATGATGACGCTATGTTATCGTTATCAGACAACAATAATTTTTCAGGTAATATAGATGTACTAGGTCCGTCATTTATGTTTAATATAGGAAGTAAATCTTCTGTAGCCGTTTTTACTAGAGCAAGAAGTTTTGTTACCGGTAATGAATTTAATGGGGAAAGTATTGACGACTTAGATGACAGTATTGATGAAAGTCAAGACTTTCTTGTAAATGAAGGTGATTTCTTTGCTGCAGGACATGGTTGGGCAGAATTAGGAGTTACTTATGCGCAAGAATTAATGAATAAAGAAGAACACTTTTTAAAAGGTGGTCTTTCATTAAAGTATTTAAAAGGATTTGGTAATGCATATGTAACCGGTAGGAATGTGACTATTGATTATGATGCTGACGGCGCCACGTTACCAGACAGTTCTACAATAGGTACATTACAATCTACAGGTGATTTAATTTATGGTCGTGCAGATGAATACGATGATGATAATTATGATTACGAAGTACCAGATGCAAGCGGATTCGGATTCGATTTAGGTTTCGTTTATGAGTGGAGACCAGACTATGAAGATTACGTAGTAGCAGGGGCAGACGGGGAAAAAACAGTAATGAAAGATAAGAATAAGTACAAGCTTAAATTTGGCTTGTCACTTACAGATGTAGGATCGGTAAATTATAAGGGTAGTTTGGTGGATACATACAATATCAATAACACAATTACTCAAGATGATTATGATAATATTGAAGATTCTGACGATTTGCAAAACCTGTATACATTCAGTCAGGCTACAGAAGATTTAAAAGCAGGGTTGCCAACGGCACTTCATTTTAATGCCGACTGGAATATTAAGAAAAACTTCTATTTAAATTTTAATACAGATTTGTCTATGCGTTCTGCAGGCGAGAATAACCTTAGAACAGCAAATGTATTTTCGTTGACTCCTCGTTTTGAAAGCAAATGGTTTAGTTTCTATTTGCCTGTTAGTAGCTATCAGTATAGTGGTATGCAAATAGGTGCAGGGTTACGTGCTGGACCTTTATATATTGGATCTGGTTCATTGATATCTACATTTACTAAAAATGAAATTCAAGGTGCAGATGTATATGCAGGTTTAAAAGTGCCTGTTTATTATGGTCAGCCTAAAGATTCTGATGGAGACGGTATACCAAATAAAGAAGATGGTTGTCCTAAAAAAGCCGGACCTATAGAAAATAACGGTTGTCCTTGGGGAGATACTGATGGAGATTCTGTTTTAGATAATGAAGATAAATGTCCAGATGAAGCAGGACCAGTTGAAAATAACGGTTGTCCATGGGTTGATAGTGATGGTGATTCCATAATGGATAATGAAGATCAATGTCCAGATGAAGCCGGACCTATAGAAAATAACGGCTGTCCTTGGGCAGATTCTGATGGGGATGCTGTTTTGGACAAAGATGATGAGTGCCCTAATGAAATGGGAACAGTAGCTAATAAGGGTTGTCCAGAACCTGTGGTTACCGCTGAGGTTCAAAAATCATTGAACGAGTATGCAAAAACAATCTTATTTACCACTGGTAAATCTACACTTAAAGATGAATCAACACCTGTTTTAGTAGATATCATTAGTATTTTAAATGAATATCCTAATGCTAATTTCACCATTGAAGGTCATACGGATAGTATAGGTTCAGAAACTACTAATCAGAAGTTATCTGAGAAGAGGGCACAAGCCGTATTGCAATTTTTAATTAATGGCGGTATTTCACCTTCTAGGTTAACAGCAATAGGTTATGGGGAAAGCAAGCCAATTGCCACTAATATGTATAAGGATGGCAGACAGAAGAATAGGCGTGTTGAAATCAACTTAGCGCAGTAAACTCAAGTAGAAAAATTGAAAGCCCGGTTCTACCGGGCTTTTTTATGTTTTTCGGTTTTATCTTTTAAAGATGTAACGGGTAATGAAAATACCTTAAAATCTCTATCGGTATTAGCATCTATAATTCTTGACCTGCCTAATCCGCTAGGTACAATAGATTCAACGCTGGTAATGACCTTATATTCCTGTGCAGTAATGTAGCCATTCCCATAAGGGCAAAAAAGCAAAATAAAACGATTTTTTTCATGATAGGATTTCTTCTAAATAGATTAATTAGTGAGCATTGAAAGTAAAATCTAAAAAGAAGAATAAAAAGAATTGGCCATTATATCATTGTAAAATAATATGAAACCCTTACGTAGATATACCTGAAAACCAGTAGTCAAAAAAAAGTCCCGATACTAAAAGCATCGAGACCAATTTTAGAATATGTGTGTTTTTTTCTATTGAATAGAGAAATCAAAAACCGATTGGTTCTCTCTACCTTGAGGTACTTGACCTTGGTATATAAAGCAATATTCACCTGGCTCTAAAGAATCAGGAGTTACTTTAAATTTGTGACTTTCAATTTCTTCAATAGCAAAGTTAAGCGCGTATTTAGGGTCTATACCACTACTGCTAGTAATCCAACTACTTTTACCAGTAATTACCTCTCTAAGATTCTTTTTCTCTTTTACGGTAAGTTTTACCAAAACAAACTCGTTAGGGTTGCTAGCCATTCTAAACCACCAGTTAAAGATACCTGTATCTCCACCTTGATTGTTTTGCATGTTATCCACTTGAGTTACACTAGGGTCAAAGATGAAAGTGAATTCAGGCTGACTTTGACGAATAACGTTGTTAGATTGTGTTTTTGGTAATTGTGCCTTTTTCTTCGCGTTTATTAAACCAGAAACTAATTTCTGTGCTACTTGGTTAGAATTAGAACCAGAGAATACACTTGGTTGTACTAATTTATCTTCACCACTGGCATCAGTATAATAAATACCCGTTTTAGACATGGTGTTCTGTTTAGACTTGTCCATAATTAAAGACAAAACTTCAGAAGATACACCGGCATTTTTCATTTGCCCAAGAGCTGTAATAGAGGCATCGAACTTAACATCAGAAGTATTTATTTTATCTATGATCATATAATCGTCAAAACCAAGTTCGACCATTTGCACTACAGATTCATTCGTAATAGTTTCTTGGGCAGCCCCAAAAGTGAATACCGATAGAGATAGTATTAGTAATGATTTTTTAATGAATTTCATTTTATAGAGTTTGGTTATTATTTACTATTATAGTTCTATTTCCAAATTTATATTAATTTTTATATTTAAAGCAGTTACTTTGTATAAAAGGACGGATTTTAGGGTAAATGGTAGGAATTGTTTATAAATCTACGGGGAGTTGGTACACTGTTAAGGCAGAAAATGGTGATTTCTATGAATGTAGAATAAAAGGGAAGTTTAGAATTAAGGGAATAAAAAGTACGAATCCTGTTGCTGTTGGTGATAGCGTTCGCTTTGAGGTTGAGACAATTGGCGATGATACCATTGGTATTATCAATGAAATTGAAACCCGCAAGAATTACATTATACGTAAGTCGGTCAACCTCTCTAAACAGACCCATATCATAGCAGCCAATTTGGATCAAGTTTTTTTATTGGTTACATTGAACAACCCGCCAACCTATCCGGTTTTTATAGACCGTTTTTTAATTACTGCCGAAGCTTATGAGATTCCTGTAGTATTACTTTTCAATAAAGTGGATACATATGCTCCAGAGGAGTTAGATGAGATTAAGTTTTTGGCAGCCTTATATCGTAATATAGGTTATACCTGTATTGGTATTTCTGCAGCTACAGGTAAGAATGTAGATAAGGTCAAGGAAATGATGAAAGGTAAAACCTCTATGTTTTCCGGTCACTCAGGTGTAGGTAAATCCACATTGGTAAATGCCATTGAACCAGATTTAGATATTAAGACCAAACAAATTTCTCAACAGCACGCTCAAGGTCAGCATACAACCACCTTTGCAGAAATGTTTGACCTTAGTTTTAATGCCCGAATTATAGATACTCCGGGTATTAAGGGATTCGGAATTGTAGATATGGAAAAAGAGGAAATAGGAAACTATTTTCCTGAGTTCTTTGAACTGAAACAAGATTGTAAATTCAATAACTGTATTCATGTAGACGAGCCAAAATGTGCTGTAAAAGATGCCTTAGAAAATGGTGATATAGCATGGAGTAGGTATAATAGTTACTTACAGATGATAAAAGGAGAAGACGAGAATTATAGGGTAGATATACATGACGAGAAAAAATGAGAGTAGTACTGCAAAGAGTTTCAAAAGCAAGTGTAACGGTTGAGGGGAAAAAAATCAGTTCCATAAATGAAGGATTGCTCATTTTTGTAGGAATTGAGGATGAAGATACCCAAGTTGATATTGACTGGTTAACGAATAAAATAGCAAACCTACGTATTTTCAATGATGAAGACGGAGTGATGAATAGGTCACTTTTAGATACAAAATGTGATGCAATAGTTGTCAGTCAGTTTACTTTACATGCCAGTACAAAAAAAGGGAATCGCCCTTCATATATAAGAGCAGCAGGACCTGATATAGCTATTCCGTTATATAAATCTTTCAATTCTACGTTAGAATCAAAGTTGGGGAAGAAAATAGGTACAGGTATATTTGGTGCAGATATGAAGGTAGAATTGTTGAATGATGGACCTGTTACTATACTAATAGATACGAAAAACAAGAAGTAAACATTATTACTTTTTTTTAACAATTTTGTAAGAAAAATTATATTTTATCGTTAGTATTGCTCAGCCAAACTAAAAATAATGCGATTTTTTTTATTAGTGAGCTTGATCTTTACTACGGTCTTAAGCGCTCAAACAAACTACTCTGTCTCTTCAATAAATGACTCTTTAAAAGAAAATGCCAATGCGGTAGTTCGGTTAGATGAAACAAATGTTGAAATCATCGCAAAAAATAAAATGGAGGTAACCAATCGTAGGGTTATTACCATTCTAAAAAAAGCAGGTGAGAGTTCGATAAAACCCTATGCGTTTTACAATCCCAAAACTAAAATAACAGATATAATAGCGCATATTTATAATGATAAAGGGGTAGAAATTGAAAAAATAAGAAGAAAGGATTTTATAGATGTTAGTGCAGTTGATGGAGGAACCTTATATGGTGATTCTAGGGTCAAGATATTTCGGTATACACCAACTTCTTACCCATATACTGTTGATTTTTCATATACTTATACAACACCTAATACGGCATTTTTACCTCGATGGATGCCTATTGATGACTATATGGTTAGTGTTGAGAGAAGTCTTTTTAATATGCAGATTGACAAATCATTAAAGTGGAGGAAAAAAGAAAAGAATTTTGATAATTATGCTGTTGTAAATAAATCATCTGAATTTCATCTAAGTTATGAAATGAACGATATAGCTGCACAAAAAAGAGAAGCTTTAAGTCCTTCTTTTTATCACTACGAACCTCAGCTAATGATTGCATTAGAAGAGTTTCATTTAGAAGGAGTTGATGGGGTCGCTAAAGATTGGAGATCGATGGGAAATTGGCAGTATAATAGTTTACTTGTTAACCGCGATATATTACCTGAGGCTACCATAAGTCTTATGAAACAAAAGCTTACGGGGATTACAGACAGGGTTGAAAAAATAAAGAAAGTATATGAATATGTTCAAAATAATACGCGTTATATTTCAGTACAACTTGGTATAGGGGGGTGGCAGCCAATCTCGGCAGAAGAAGTAGATAGGGTGAAATACGGGGACTGTAAGGGATTGACCAATTATACAAAAGCACTACTAAAATCTCAAGGCATAGAATCTTACTACAGTGTGGTTCATGCTGGTAGATCAAAACTTAACATGGAAAAAGATTTTGCTATAATGCAGGGTAACCATGTTATTCTGAATGTACCTAACAATGAAGAAGATATTTGGTTAGAATGTACAAGTCAAAAAAATCCATTCGGATTTTTAGGTGATTTTACAGATGATAGGGACGTGCTCGTGATTAAACCATCTGGAGGTGAAATAAAGCATACCCACAAATACTTGAACGACAATAATTTACAGAAAACCATAGGTGAAATGGAAGTTACTGATTCTGGAGGTATAACCGCTAATTTGGAAATGGAAACCTATGGTGTTCAGTATGATAGTCATGCTGAAGTATTGTCACTATCTGAAAAAGATAAAAACGACTATTATACTGAATATTGGAGTAATATCAATGGCTTAAACTTAGATGAGATAATTTTTGATCATGATAAGAACAATATTCGATTAACTGAAAAAATAAGGTTGTCAACACAATCATACGTTACGAAAATGGGAGATGACTTATTGTTCAAACCAAATGCTTTTAATGCGAGTAAATATGTTCCAAGTCGGTATAATGATAGGAAATTATCTTTTGAAATAGATAGAGGTTATACAGACAATGATGAAATAGATATAAAACTGCCTGTAAATTATAAGCTCGGAAAATTACCCACTCCAGTAATCATAACTTCAGAGTTTGGCAATTATGAAATGTCAATAGAGAGAATTGCTGAAAATGAATTGCGTTACAAACGAAAAATTCAGATGAAGAGCGGGCTCTACGATAAAAGTAAATATGATGGTTATCGCGATTTTCGAAAGAAAATTAAAAAGTATGATAACATGAAAATTGTATTAAATAAATAATTAGTAAATATGTCTCAGATTAAAATAGTTATATCCATAACTCTGTTCTTTTCATTAATATGTAATGCTCAAGAGTTTAATTTTGGAAAGGTGTCGAAAGAAGAATTAATCGAGCAATCGTATCCTTCAGATTCTTCTGCTGTCGCAGCTTACCTTTATAAATATAGAAAGTCTTATTACGTCTACAGTCAAAATAGCGGATTGTCACTTGTAACAGACATACATGAGCGTGTAAAGATTTATGATAAAGCCGGCTTTGATTACGCGACCAAAATTATAAATTTAAGTAAAGGTGTTGGCAGTTCAGAGGTGGTTTCCAAGATAAAGGGTTTTACGTACTCTGTAATAGATGATAAAATAGTTGAGACTAAGTTAGAAAAAGATGGCATATTTAAATCTGAGTTTTCAAAAGGTTTGAACCAAGTAAAACTTACTATGCCAAAGGTGAAAGAAGGTAGTGTTCTCGAGTATAAATATAAAATTATATCTCCTTACTATGGCAGTATTGATGAGTTTCGTTTTCAAGAAGGAATACCCGTAAAACGACTTAAAGCTAGTATGGCTATTTTCGATTACTTCAGATTCAATCAACGTCAAAAAGGTTTTTTGGTACTAAACCCAAAAACAGATCGAGTAATGAACAATCAAGTTGGCACCTATGATATTGTAACTTCATATAGCCTTACAAATATTCCAGCTTTAATAGATGAGAGCTTTGTTAGTAATATTAACAATTACAGAGCAGGAGTAGATTTTGAAATTGTATCTGTTCAGTTTCCGGGTGAGATGACGGAAAATTTTGCTAAATCTTGGGAAAATGTTGTGGAGACGATTTACAAGAATACTTCATTTGGGAATGAGTTGAAAAAGAAAAACTTTTTTGAAGAAGATTTGGACAAATACCTGGAAGGGAGTGCTGATGAGAAACGAAGAGCACGGGTCGTTCTAGAATTTGTAAAAGAAAAGGTCAAATGGAATAAAAATTACGGTGTTGGAACTGAGGAAGGTGTAAAAAAGGCATATAAAGAAGGTATAGGTAATACTGGTGATATAAATTTATTGTTAGTGACCTGTTTAAAATATGCAGGTCTAGACGCTTATCCTGTGATTTTAAGCACTAGGGATCATGGCGTTCAATTATTTCCCACTTTAAAAGGGTTCAATTATGTAATCGCTGGTATAAAAAATGGCGATTCTTATACTGTCTTAGATGCAACTGAAAAGTATAGCGCTGTTGATGTTTTGCCAATGCGGGATTTAAATTGGTTTGGTAGAGCGATCCAAAAAGATGGTACCGGGGTGATGGTGGACATGTCTCCGGAAAGAAAATCTATTGAGACTACCATGGTGAATTTGGTTCTTGGTGATGATTTAAATTTTGAAGGTTCTGTGAAACAGCGTTATTCAGATTATTATGCAATGCTTTTAAGAGAAAAGTATAATAATGTAACTGAAGCTGAATATATTCAAGATTTAGAAATAAAATATGAAGGGCTTGAAATATCAGATTTTAAAATAAAGAATGCAGCTCAATCTGACAAAAAATTAAACCAAGCTTATAGCATTAGTTTAGGAGAAAGTGTTGATGATACTGGAGATAAATTATATTTTTCCCCATTATTATACTTATCTCAATTAGAATCACCTTTTAAAGCTGAAAAAAGGGAATTTCCAGTTGATTTTGGTTATCCATGGGAAGATCGTTTTATAATTAATATTGAACTTCCAGAAAATTATCAAGTAGGAGCTTTACCGGAGAATAAAATACTTTCTTTACCAAATAAATTAGGGCAATTTCACTTTCAAGTAACTAATTTGAAAAATACACTTCAAATTTCTTCTAAAATCAGTTTTAATAAATCTTTGGTTTCTAGTGAAAATTACGAGCAACTAAAAGAATTTTATCGCCAGATTATTGAGAAGCACTCGGAAAAAGTCATGTTAGAGAAAATTTAGGAAACTCAAGAATCAAGTTTGAGGATAAATCTTTATCCAATAATATTCATCAATTTATTACTATTTATTTATGCCCTATTTTAGAGTAACAACAATCTTTTGCGCATTATTTTTTTACTTTCAAAGCGGTATCTCTCAAGAAAAACCGGAATTCGGTGTTATTTCAAAATCAGAAAGTGAATTTACTTCATATGAAAAAGATGCGGAAGCAACAGCGGTTTATCTGTATGAGTATGGTGATAATTATTTTGAAATTAGAGATGATTATATCTACTTAATAACAAAATATCATGCCAAAATTAAAATACTAGAAAAAGAAGGTTTTGATTATACAAATATTGAAATACCATTGTACCGTTCCAAGAAGAGAAAAGAGAAAATAGTTAATATAAAGGCTTTTACACATAACGGAGAAATGAAGCATTCTGTAAAGACTAGTGAGTTTTTCAATGAGGAAGTTAATGATAAATGGACGCAAACAAAATTCACTTTTCCTAATGTAAAAGAAGGGTCTATCGTTGAATATGAATATGAAATGCAATCTCCTTTTTACTTTAATTTTACAGGTTGGGATTTTCAATCCAATATTCCTAAGCTGTACTCTGAATTTAATGCTAAAATACCCGGTAATTGGCTTTATAATAGAAGTTTGAAAGGAAGTTTGGATTTAGATGTAAATGACGCTGATATTGTAAAAGGTTGTTTTAGTTTTCCAGGTACTAAAGATGATAGCGATTGCGAATCTTTAAAATATATCATGAAAGATATTCCTGCATTTAAAGATTCTGAAGAATATATGCTTTCATCTAATAACTATAGATCTAAGTTAGAGTTTGAACTTTCAGAATATAAAAGTTTCTATGGTGGTTCAGACAAATACACAAAATCATGGGACGATGTTGATAAGGAATTTAAAACAGATAAGGATATAGGAAATCAGCTTCGTAAAAAAAGTTTTTTTGAAAAAAATGTAGATAAGAGTCTATTGACGGAAGGTGATGAAATTACCCGAGCCAAGAACATTTATGAGTTTGTGAAAAATCATTTCACTTGGAATGAAAAATATAGTATTTGGCAAGGTAATAAGGTTAAAAAGGCTTTTGATGAAAAAAAAGGTAATGTAGCCGAAATAAATATTGCATTAATAAACCTTTTAAACGCTGCTAATATTAAAACAAATATGATGGTTATGGCCACTCGAAAAAGAGGATTGCCAAAGAAGACCCATCCGGTAATGAACGATTTCAATTATATAGTTGCAAAAGTTGATATTGATGGTGAATCATATTTGTTGGATGCTACTGATAAGTATATGCCTTTTGGAATGCTACCTTTTCGTTGTTTAAATTACTACGGTAGGGTTATGGATTTTGATAATAATAGTTATTGGTATGATATTATGCCAGAAAAGTCAAATGCTGTTATGTTACGTGCTCAAATGACTATCAATCCAAATGAAGAAAAACTAACAGGGATATTTGATTTAATAAATTTAGGTTATAAAAAACTTTTTCAAGATGAAGTATTGGCAACAATAAATGAAGAAAGTTATATTGAAAAATTAGAGGAAGAGATTTCAGACGATTTCTATATTACTTCACACGAAAAAATATTAAAATACTCTAATGAAAAGAAAATTACCGAAAGGTTTAATTTTGAAATTGAAAATTTAATTCAGGGAGATAATATTTATTTGAATCCATTTGTGATCAAATTCTTTGATAAGAATCCTTTTGTAGCTTCAGAGAGAAACTACCCGGTTGATTTTGGTTATCCAATGAAATATCAATATGTTGTGAATATTAAAATACCAGATGGCTATCAATTAAAATCAATACCGGAAAACAAAAGCTTTACCATGCCAGATAATGGAGGTGTTCTAAAGTTAAATGTATCTGATAATACAAGTGGTACCCTTAATTTATTTTTTACTTTTGATTTGAATTCAGCACATTATCCTAATGGATATTATACAGGATTAAAACAAATTTTTAATGAAGCCGTAAAAAGTCAAAATCAATCCTTAATTGTTTTTGAAAAAATTTAGAATATCATATGAACATCAAAAACGCACAACTAGAAGTAGATAATTGGATTAAGGAACACGGCGTTCGTTACTTTAACGAGCTTACCAATATGGCGCAGTTAACCGAAGAAGTAGGGGAGGTTGCTAGAATTATTGCTAGACGCTATGGTGAGCAGAGTGAAAAGGAATCTGATAAGAATAAGGATCTCGGCGAAGAATTGGCAGATGTCATGTTTGTAGTGTTGTGTTTGGCAAATCAGACTGGTATCGATTTACAACAAGCTTTTGATAAAAAGTTAGATTTAAAAACAAAGCGTGATCATGACCGTCATCACAACAATAAGAAGTTGAAATAGGCGTATATTTGGCGTTCTATTTTTAAAACCATACGCTTTGAAACTTCACCTAACTGGTCCGTCAAATCATCAATTAAAAGATACTATAACTATTACAGGTTCTAAAAGTGAATCTAACCGTAGTTTATTATTGG
Organism: Maribacter sp. UH1; assembly: GCF_056839145.1. NCBI lineage: Bacteria > Pseudomonadati > Bacteroidota > Flavobacteriia > Flavobacteriales > Flavobacteriaceae > Maribacter > Maribacter sp. UH1. Next base: position 1,006,246 of record NZ_CM166387.1, on the reverse strand, counting down.
CGGCATTATTTCCGGATATCAAAATAGAGAATATCTCAAATTCCGATGATGCCCAGGTAATGGCAAGGGGATTGGAAATTTCAGAAGGTACGGTAGATATTCATCATGCTGGTACGGCAATGCGTTTTTTAACGGGGTATTTCTCTTCTCAAGAAGGTAAAGATGTTATTCTTACGGGATCTAAAAGAATGACCGAAAGACCTATAAAAATACTTGTAGAAGCATTAAGAACCTTAGGCGCCGAAATCTCTTATGTGCAAGATGAAGGTTATCCACCTATAAAAATAAAAGGTCAACGTATTGTAAAAGATAAAGTAAGTTTACCTGCAAATGTGAGCAGTCAGTACATTTCTTCTTTACTGTTAATTGCACCAAGTTTAGAAAACGGATTGGAATTAGAACTGGTCGGTAAAATTACATCGGTACCTTATATAAAAATGACCTTGGCATTGCTTGAAGAAATAGGTGTAGAAACCTCTTTTGAAGGTAATAAGATTAAAGTATCGCCAAAAGCAAAAGTAGAGCCAACAACATTGGTGGTTGAATCTGACTGGAGTTCAGCATCTTATTTTTATGGAATTTGTGCACTTGCCGCTCCGGGTACTGAAATCACGTTATCTGCATACAAGCAGAAGAGTCTTCAGGGAGATAGCGTTCTTGCGGATATTTATACGGCATTTGGTGTAGAAACTACTTTTGGCGAAAATAAGGTTACCTTAAAAAAGACAGACAAAAAGGTATTGACAGAAAATGAAATCGATTTGGCCAACGCACCTGATATTGCACAAACAATTGCGGTAACGTGTTTCGGGTTAGGAGTAGGGTGCCATTTAACAGGTCTACATACCTTAAAAATTAAAGAAACCGATCGATTGGAAGCTCTTAATACGGAGCTATCTAAATTGGGGGCGAATATTTCAGTAACAGATAAAACGCTTACCATAGTGCCAAGTACTGAAATCAATTCAGATGTAGCTATAGATACCTATAACGATCATAGAATGGCTATGGCTTTTGCTCCATTGGCTATGAAAACTACTCTTTTTGTGAATGATGCAGAAGTAGTTTCAAAGTCTTATCCAGATTTTTGGAACGACTTAAAACAGCTTGATTTCGGGATAAAAGAATTATAATTAGTGTTTTACTTGACAAGGCCTATCTGCAGATTGTATATTTGCAGCCGCAATTTGCTACATTAAATATAACAGCTACATGAAATTATCAAATTTTAATTTTGAGCTTCCAGACGAATTATTGGCGGAGCATCCATCTGAAAATAGAGATGAGTCTAAATTAATGGTAATCCACAGAGATACCGGAAAAATTGAGCACAAGATGTTCAAAGACATGATCGACTATTTTGATGAAGGTGATGTTATGGTTTTGAACAACACTAAAGTTTTTCCTGCACGTTTATACGGTAATAAGGAAAAAACAGGTGCTCGTATAGAAGTTTTTCTTTTACGTGAGTTGAACGAAGAGCAACGTCTTTGGGATGTTCTTGTAGATCCAGCACGTAAAATACGTATTGGTAACAAGCTATATTTTGGTGATGATGAAACGTTGGTAGCTGAGGTTATTGATAATACTACATCTAGAGGTAGAACATTACGTTTCTTATATGATGGTGCTTACTTAGATTTCAGAAGAAAACTAAGAGAGCTGGGTGAAACACCTTTGCCAAAATATATTAAGAGAGATGTTGAGCCAGAAGATGAGGGTCGTTACCAAACTATCTATGCTAAACATGAGGGTGCAGTTGCTGCCCCTACTGCTGGTCTTCACTTTTCTAAGCACTTATTAAAGCGTTTAGAAATTAAAGGTGTTGATTTTGCAGAGCTAACGTTGCATGTTGGTTTAGGTACTTTTAACCCAGTTGAGGTTGAGGATCTTTCAAAGCATAAAATGGACAGTGAAGAAATGTTCATTGATGAAAAAGCTGCGGAAATCGTTAACAATGCAAAGTTACAGAAGCGTCGTATTTGTGCTGTAGGTACAACTGCAATGCGTGGATTGGAAAGTGCGGTTTCTTCTAAGCAAACATTGAATACATATGAAGGTTGGACGAATAAGTTCATTTTCCCTCCGTATGATTTTAGTATTGCAAATGCCATGATTACCAATTTCCACTTACCAAAATCTACATTGTTGATGATGGTATCTGCATTTATGGGTCATGATTTAATGAACAAAGCATATAAGGAAGCTATATTGGAAAGCTATAAGTTCTATTCTTATGGTGATGCCATGTTGATTATCTAAGTTTATAGCATACCTTATTTTATAAGGACAAATTTAAAATCCCGCTTTATCTACATATTGAGAAAGCGGGATTTTTATCACTAGTAATACCTACCTTTAAACAGATGGAAGAAATAAAGAAAAAAGATATCCGGGCACTAACGCGAGAGCAGCTTAGGGAGTTCTTTGTTTCTAATGGTGACAAAGCTTTTCGTGGTAATCAAGTTTACGAATGGTTATGGCAAAAAGCCGCTTATTCTTTTGATGTAATGACAAATCTGTCAAAAGAAACCAGGGAAATGCTAGAAGCTAATTTTGTTATCAACCATATTAAGGTAGATCAAATGCAGCGTAGTAGTGACGGTACCATTAAAAATGCCGTTCGTTTGCATGACGATTTAATTGTGGAGTCGGTATTGATTCCTACAAAATCAAGAACCACTGCCTGTGTATCTAGTCAGGTAGGTTGTAGTTTAGACTGTAGGTTCTGTGCAACGTCTCGTTTAAAACGAATGCGTAATTTGAATCCCGATGAAATATACGATCAAGTAGTTGCTATTGACAATGAAAGTAGATTGTATTTTGAAAGACCATTAAGCAATATCGTTTTTATGGGGATGGGAGAGCCTTTAATGAACTATAACAATGTATTGAAGGCAATTGATAAGATTACTTCCTCTGACGGATTGGCAATGTCTCCAAAGCGAATTACCGTTTCCACTTCTGGTGTGCCAAAGTTGATTCGTAAAATGGCAGACGATGAAGTAAAATTCAAACTGGCGGTTTCTTTACATTCCGCTGTAGATGAAATACGTACTTCTATAATGCCGTTCAATGCCAAGTTTACCTTAAGCGATTTAAGAGAGTCGTTACAATATTGGTATGAAAAAACAAGAAGTCGGATTACGTATGAATATGTAGTTTGGGACGGAATCAACGATACACAAAAAGATGTAGATGCTTTGGTAGAATTCTGTCGTTTTGCACCATCAAAAGTAAATTTAATAGAATATAATCCCATTGATGACGGAGAGTTCAAACAAGCCTCAAACGCAGCCATAGACCGCTACGTAAATTCATTGGAGAAGAATAATATTGTAGTAACGGTTCGTCGTTCTAGAGGAAAGGATATTGATGCCGCATGCGGGCAGTTAGCGAATAAAAGTTAGAAGTACAAAGTAATTAGTGCGAGGTACGAAGTGGAAAGTTCAAAGTAAAGAGTATTAAGTAGGAAGTCTGAAGTTAGAAAAGAGAATATAGAGTTTAGAAAACAGACTTGTTACGAAGTGTTATATTTAGCAAAGCTAAACTTAGAAAATACAAAGTATTAAGTAATATGAATTAAAAGAGTAATAGCTAACCTAACATCTTAGTACTTTATACTTAATACTAAAAACGCGAAGCGTTTAAACCAACAACCAACAACCAACAACCAACAACCAACAACCAACAACCAACAACCAACAACCAACAACCAACAACCAACAACCAACAACCAACAACCAACAACCAACAACCAACAACCAATCCCTTTAAACCATTATCTCCTTTCCTAGTACTGTTAACTGCTAGCTTTTGACTAATTTTAGCGTTCTAATACAGAGCAACTGAAAATAGTAGCACAAATAAAGGAACCTGTCTATCAGGAAATGGAGTTGTTTGAATCGAAGTTTAGAGATTCAATGACCTCTCAGGTTGCACTACTCAATAGAATCACCCATTATATTGTAAACCGCAAGGGAAAGCAAATGCGCCCTATGTTCGTTTTTCTAACGGCAAAAATGCTGAATAACGGAGAGGTGAACGAGCGTACCTATCGCGGAGCATCGGTTATAGAGCTAATACATACCGCAACATTGGTACATGATGATGTGGTCGATGAAAGCAATAAGCGTAGAGGATTCTTCTCCATAAATGCGCTGTGGAAAAATAAGATAGCTGTTTTAGTAGGCGATTACTTGTTGTCTAAAGGTCTTTTACTTTCTATAGATAATGAAGATTTCGATTTACTTAAAATTATCTCTGTTGCCGTTCGTGAAATGAGCGAAGGCGAGTTGTTGCAAATAGAGAAAGCTAGACGTTTAGATATCACCGAAGATGTCTATTATGATATTATCAGACAAAAAACGGCAACATTGATAGCAGCATGCTGTTCTCTCGGTGCTTGTTCAGTAAAGCCAGAAAGCGAAGATGTAGAAATTTTCAGGAAATTCGGAGAACTCTGCGGAATGGCATTTCAGATCAAAGATGACCTTTTTGATTATGGAACCAAACAAATAGGAAAGCCAACCGGTATTGATATTAAAGAGCAAAAAATGACGTTGCCATTAATATATGCGCTAAACCACTGTACCAAAAAAGAGAAAAGCTGGGTCATCAATTCTATCAAAAATCATAACCAAGATAAAAAGCGCGTCAAGGAAGTTATTGCTTTTGTAAAAGAAAAAGGCGGATTGGATTATGCGGTAACTAAAATGTTACAGTATAAAGATGAGGCTTTGGGACTGCTAAGTGAATATCCAGAATCTGAGTACAAAAGTGCATTGGAATTGATGGTAAACTATGTGGTAGATCGTAAAAAGTAAATATTTCTATTAATAATTTTTAAGTTTAATTAATTGTATTTCAGTTGGTTGTAAATTATTTTTAATTTTTATTTATCTTCAGGCAACTATATGTTCTTCTTCTGCGTCTATGCTAATAGAAGACCAAACCAATATTTTGAAAATTATACCTTTTTATAAAAACGAGAAGCAGCTCATTAAAAAAGCAACATCGGGTAACCGCGATGCGCAAGAGCGTTTGTATAAAAAACATGCTCCAAAAATGTTGAGTGTCTGCCGTCAGTATATTAAAGATATTCATTTTGCAGAAGATGTAATGGTGCAAGGTTTTCTGAAAATGTTCAACAAGCTAGATACATTTAAGTTTGAAGGTAGTTTTGAAGGTTGGTTACGGCGGATAATGATCAGGGAAAGTATCTCTTATTTACGAAAACAACAGTTTGTAGTGTATGATGATGAGGTGTACGAAAAGAATCAATCTGAAGAAATATCGCAAAGTACAGATTTAGATACAGAGCATATTCAACAATTGATAGATGCTTTACCACAAGGCTATAAAATGGTGTTTGTACTGTATACTGTAGAAGGGTATAAGCATAAAGAAATTGCAGAAATGCTTTCTATAACCGAAAGCACTTCAAAAACTCAGTTATTAAAAGCCCGAAAATTGCTTCAAGATCAATTAAGGCAACAAAATATTATAGGGTATGGAAACCGATAAATTTGAAAAACATATAAAAACCAAGTTTCAAGAACGGGAGATTAATCCGTCAGAAAATGGGTGGTCTAAAATAGCATCAGAATTAAAAGATGATGATACAAAGAAGAAACCTGTGTATTTATGGATGGGTGTTGCCGCTAGCGTTATAGTGTTGTTGGGTGTTGCATTATTTTATTTTAATGATACTAATGAGTTAAACGAATCACCAATAGAATTGGTAGAGATAGAAAACGAAGATAAGGTCGAAGAGGTAATCATTAAAGACCCAGCTCATCTTAAAGAAGAACAAATAGTTGTTCTGCAAACAGAAACTAAGACGGAGAGTATACCTGTAGAAAAGGTAGAAGTTGAAGTGCCTAATACAAAAGAGAATATCAATTTAAATGATGCTATAGAAGTAGCTGCAGTAGAACATGTATCTACGGATATTTCCAATACTAAATTAGAAGTATCAGATGAAATCATTAATTCCAAAGTTGCGGATATAGTAGCTCAAGTAGATGTTTTGGAGCAAAGTAGCGTGGTTACAGATGCAGAAGTAGATTCATTATTGAAACGGGCACAAGATGAAATTTTAAGAGAACGAATATTTAATACAGATAATACTGTCGATGCAATGGCTTTGTTGACAGAGGTTGAAGAAGAACTTGATCAATCTTTCCGAGACCAAATTTTTGATTCCCTAAAAGCCGGTTTTATAAAAGTGCGAACTGCAGTGGCAGACCGCAATAATTAATCAATCACAAATCGTTTTATCCTACATCTCTATAAAATGCTATAGGGACAGGGAGCGGAGTTTTATTCATCAAAAAAATCAAAATCGAAATGAGAACAATTACAATGTATTTAATGGTGTTGCTGACACTCTTTATGGTGCAAAATTCAGTAGCGCAAGAAGATTATCAAAAGACAATCGATATTTTAAAAGAGCAGAAGCTTAGTATTACTAGGCAAGAGAAAGAAGCATTAAAATTTGAAATAGCGGAAATAGTAAAACAGTTAGAGGGTGGAGAAATTACACAAGAAGAGGCGGATGATTTGAAAATGAAAGCAGCTGAAAAGCATGCGTTAAATATTGAAGATAGAATTGCTATTATCAACAATAAAATTTCATTGCTAGAAAGGAACAATGGCGAAGTGAAAGAATTGGATACCTTGAATTATAAATTTGCATTTCAAATCGGATTTGGTGATGATAAGGATGGAGGTAAACTACTGGGTTTTAGACTTAATGAAAACCAGAATAGAAAAGAACCTATTTATGATAGAAGAACATATTCAGATTTGGTAATTGCAGTGGGTCTAAATAATGCCATAGTTGAAGGTCGGTCTCTTAATGATTCACCTTATAAAATAGGAGGTAGTAGATTTTTTGAAATGGGATGGCAATGGCGTACCAGAGTATTTAAAAACACAAATTTCTTAAGATTCAATTATGGATTCTCATTTCAGTTTAATGGTTTAAAACCTAAAGATAATCAGTATTTGGTGTCACTGGAAAACGGACAATCAGAACTACAAGAGTTTGAATATGAGTTAGACAAGTCGAAATTCAGAATGGATAACCTGGTTTTTCCTATGCATTTCGAGTTTGGACCATCAAAACAGAGTACAAGCGAAAAAAAGATGAGATACTCTTTAAAGAACCAATTCAGAGTCGGAGTTGGGGGTTATGGAGGATTTAATTTAGGCACACGTCAAAAATTAAAATACAACCTTGACGGTGATAATGTAAAGGATAAGTTGAAGCGTAGCTATAATACCAATGATTTAATTTATGGTTTAAGTGCCTACGCCGGTGTTGACGGTTTTCTATTATATGTGAAGTATGATTTAAATCCTATTTTTAAAGATGCAGCTGTAGAACAACGAAATGTTTCCTTGGGTCTTCGTTTCGACCTTTAATAAAATATTCATCAATCTAATTAGCTGTGGTGCCGTGTTTAATTACCGATTACTGCAGCTAATCAGTTGTTTTAGAAAGTTCTAAATTCATCTCTTCGGTAAACTCATTCTCATAATAACCACGTTTACAGTGACTACATTCTATGGTAGTAGTACTAGAAATTTTAAAAAGCTTGATCCAAAAAATATGAAAGTAGTTCTTTTGGGTAACAGCTATCAACGTCCCTAGTTGTTTACAATATGGGCATTCACAATTAAAAAGATGTTTAGTTTTGGGCTTTCCAGGTCTAGTACCAAAGAATAGAATCATTATTGTTATTTTTGATGTTCTAATTTACACAAATTTATTTCCCTCCTTCAGAGGGCTTAGGTAGCAATATGATTTCAAAAATTACCATAGATAAAGTTTATGAAACCGCTCGTTTAGAAGAGGTAATTGGTGATTTTGTACAGTTGAAGAAATCAGGCTCTAATTTTAAAGGTCTTAGTCCGTTTACAGATGAACGTTCCCCAAGTTTTATGGTATCTCCCGTAAAACAGATTTGGAAAGATTTCAGTAGTGGAAAAGGGGGTAATGTGGTTGCTTTTTTAATGGAGCACGAGCATTTCACCTATCCTGAGGCTATAAAGTATTTAGCAAAGAAATACAATATTGAAGTAGAGGAGACAGAACAGTCTAACGAACAAAAAGAGCAAGCCAGTGAGCGCGAAAGCATGTATCTGGTATCTGAATTCGCCCAAACACATTTTAAGGAAATGTTGTGGGAATCTGAGTTGGGTAAGGCAATTGGTTTAAGCTATTTCAAAGAGCGTGGTTTTACAGATGAAACTATTAAGAAATTTGAATTAGGATATTGTCTTGATCAATGGGACGGTTTTACAACTGCAGCATTAGATAAGGGGTATAAGCTGGAATACCTCTCAAAAACGGGACTCACTATTGTCAAAGAAGATCCTAACAACCCAAACGGTTCAAGAAAGTTTGACCGATTTAAAGGCCGGGTTATGTTTCCTATTCACTCGTTAAGTGGTCGTGTACTAGGTTTTGGCGGACGTATTTTAACGAACGAGAAAAAGGCAGCCAAATATCTGAATTCTCCCGAAAGTGAGATTTACCATAAGAGTAAGGTGTTGTATGGTATTTACCATGCAAAGCAGTCTATTGCAAAAGAAGATAATTGTTATTTAGTAGAGGGCTATACGGATGTTATTCAATTTGCGCAACGTGGTATTGATAACGTGGTGTCTTCTAGTGGTACGGCATTAACGCCAGAGCAAATTAGGTTGATCAACAGATTGACCAAAAATATAACTGTGTTGTTTGATGGGGATGCGGCAGGTCTGCGTGCATCGCTTCGTGGTATAGATTTAATTTTGGAGCAGGGTATGAATGTACGTGTATGTACATTCCCAGAAGGTGAAGATCCAGATAGTTTTGCTAAGAATAATGAGCTAGATGATGTCATGACATATCTTAATGACAACTCTAAAGATTTTATACAGTTTAAGGCGTCACTACTTGTAAAAGAGGCGGATAACGACCCAATTAAAAGGGCGGATACAGTAAGGGATATCGTGAACAGTATAGCTAAGATTCCCGATCGTATTCAAAAAGAGATTTATATACAAGAGTGCGCACAGATCATGAATATATCTGAAGCTGTATTGTTCAATACACTAGCGCAGATAGGTAAGAAGGAAGATAAAAATGTACAAGCACAACAAAAAGAAGAGCAAAAGGCTTTTGATGTTGTTCGCAATACCAATGAGGAAAAACAAGAAAAAGTAGATGTACAGTATTTGTTAGAGCGAAAAATTATTGAATCGCTTATGCTGTATGGTAATCATAAAGAGCAGTTTGAAGACCTGGTTTTAAAAGAAAATGATGCCGGAGATTTAGTACTGGAGCCGGAAATATCAGAAATTAAGGTGTACGAGAAAATCTACTTGGATCTGCAGGAAGATGAAATAGAGCTGGCCAATGAAGATTTTCGTAAAATGTATGCTAGGTTAATAGAGGCTTTAAATGAAAAGGAGGAATTTTCCATAACTACATTCGTCAATAGTCTAGAGCAAGAAATGGCCAATCAAATATCTTCTATTTTAATGGAAGAAGAACGTTACATTTTGCATGATTGGGAGCGAAAGGAAATTTTCCCCAAGAGTAAGGAAATAGGTGTGGCACAGTTAGTAAGTGAGACCATACTCACGCTACGTTGTTTTTTGATAAAAAAGAGGATGAACACTTTGCAAAACACTACTGAAGATTCTACTACGGATCATAGGGAAGTGCTAGAGGAGATTATGAACTACATTCAGTTGAATAAGTTGTTGAATAAAAAACTGAATAGGGTGTTATCATAAAATAGGGAAGAGTGTATAAATAAAAAGACCTGCTAAAAGCAGGTCTTTTTTTATTTTATTCAGTTGTAAGAATTTAGTACAATTCTAAGGCTTTTGCCTGTTGTAATAAATCTACCATGTTGTCTACATTTAATTTTTTCATTAAACGAGCTTTATAGGTACTAACTGTTTTTTCATTTAGGTTCAAGCCTAATGCAACTTCTTTGTTACGTTTACCACTAGCTAAAAGTTTTAATACTTCTATTTCTCTAGTTGATAGTTTTCTAAAGAACCTTCTTGGTTTTTTAGTTCCTTCATCAAAAGCAAGACGTTGTGCAAGTTCGTTTGTAATGAACATGCTACCTTCACTTACTTTAGTTACTGCTGCAGTAATGTATTCTACACCAGAAGATTTAGATAAATATCCAAAAGCACCGGCTCTTATGGCGCTAAGGGCATAAACATCTTCAGATTGTCCGCTGTACATAAGTACTTTTACGTCTGCGTAATCTTTTTTGATTTTGCGTAATGCCGCTATTCCATTAATATCTGGAATATCCATTTCTAGCATGACCACATCGGGGGTTGTGTCTTTGAGTTTTTCAAAAAGTTCTTCGGTAGTAGCTACCTCATCGATCAGTTCAAATCCCTCAGCGGATTCTAGAACCTTCCTAACTCCCATTCTTATGATAGGATGGTTATCCGCTATTAAAACTTTGATCATTAATTATTTTTTTATATAGAATTCAGGACTTTCTTTTGTATGAAAAGACAACATGCAATGTAAGGCTTAAAATTCTAAATTAGAAGTCAAAGTTGCATTATTTTACTTTTAACGTAAAATTTTAGACTTTATTTTCGATTTAATACCCTGATTCTTAGTTGAGTTGTTATTTTAACTCTTTTGGTATCTCACAAACCGGTATAGGTAGCATTTTATGCTGGTTCATTGTATTTAACCTTGTAAAGATAGTATAAACTTCCTTTTTTCTACCCTCAAAATCATCAATTTTTTTACCCTCGTCTTTCATGGTCATTGCCCATTCTAGTTCAGGATAAGAGGCTCCTATCTGATCTTCGTCTGTTCTATCATCACCCCATAAACCATCCGTTGGTGCTGCCTTTATAATTTCTTCATTTACACCTAATGCCTTTGCAATATCATATACTTCGGTCTTCATTAAGTCGGCTATCGGGCTTAAATCTACCCCACCATCGCCATATTTAGTATAAAATCCTACTCCAAAGTCTTCCACTTTATTTCCTGTACCTGCTACCAAATATCTTTCTAGAGCGGCAAAGTAGTACAAACTGGTCATACGTAAACGAGCTCTTGTATTGGCTAAAGACATAAATCTGTCTTCCTCATTATCAACCGTTGGTAGTGCATCCACTAAACTATCGAATACCGGTGTAAGATTAACTGGTTGTCTTCTAACATTCGGAAAATTGGCAATTAACCAGTCAATATGTCTAGAAGCACGATCACTTTGGTTCTCCGCTTGGTGAATTGGCATCTCTAGACAAAGTAGGTCTAAACCCGTCTTTGCGCAGAGGGTGGAAGTAACAGCAGAATCAATTCCGCCAGACACGCCAATTACAAAACCTTTCTGTTTTGCATTTGTAGCATAATCTTTTAACCATTTAACAATGTGCTCAATTACCTTTTCCGTTTGCATACCGCTCTAATTATTTAGTAAAATCAATTAACTTTGCCCTAAAAATAAGTTGAACACTGTAAATAATAAAATGTATTTTAAAATACTTGCCAAGGTCAAACCTATTTTTATGCTATTATCAGTTTTTTTCATTCTTTCTAGCTGTAATGATAGTGATAAGGTAGCAAAAGAGATTGCCGCTATACCGATGGACCTAAAGATTTCTCGATTTGATCGTGAGTTCGCCGCTGCAGGTGAAAAAGGTTTGCCGGGATTACGTAAAACATATCCGTACTTGTTTCCAGCACCAGATAGTGTTTGGATCGCAAAAATGCAAGATTCGCTTCAGATAGAGTTATTTCAAGAGGTGGGTAATGCATTTCGTAGTTTTGAAGATGAACAAGAAGGTTTGGTACAATTGTTCAAGCATATTAAATACTATTTTCCGCAGTATAAGGTTCCAAAAATACTAACGGTAACCAATGATGTTGATTATAATAACAGAATTATTTTAACGGATAGTTTGTTGTTCATCAGCCTTGATAATTACTTGGGGTCTGAGCATAAGTACTATGGTGGTTTTCAGCGTTACATAGCACAATCCTTAGATCGCAATTATCTAGTTAGTGATGTTGCAAGCGCATTTGCCAAGCAGGTTGTACCAAGACCTAGAGACCGCACATACCTTGCGCGTATGGTTTATTTTGGAAAAGAACTCTACCTTAAGGATAAATTGATGCCGGAGGCCAGCGATGGAAAAAAAATTGGGTATTCTCAAGAAGAAATAGACTGGGCAATTGCGAATGAAGAGCCTATGTGGAGAAACTTTATAGAGAACGAATATCTATATAGCACCGATAACAAATTAAATCAACGATTTTTAGAACCAGCACCCTTTTCTAAATTTGGATTAGAGTTGGACAATGAGTCGCCAGGAAGGTTAGGTCGTTATATAGGCTGGCAAATAGTACGTGCCTTTATGGAAAACAATGATGTAAGCATGATGCAGTTAATGCCAATGCCTGCGGATGAAATATTTAAGAAATCAAATTACAAACCGAGAAATTAGATGGCAGATTTACATACTTCAGAAATTACACTGCGCGTAGGATTAGATGAGAATAGAATTCCGGAAACATTAAACTGGTCTGCACAAGACGGTGGTATAGAGAATGAAGCCGCAAAGGCAATGCTATTATCCGTTTGGGATAGCAAAAACCAAGAGTCTTTAAAAATTGACCTATGGACTAAAGATATGCCTGTAGATGAGATGAAGACCTTCTTTCACCAAACCTTGGTTTCTTTGTCAGATACTTTTCTAAAGGCAACACAAGACGAAAAAATGACTGCTACCATGAAAGATTTCTGTGATTACTTCGCAGAAAACCTAAATCTTAAAGATCAAGGTTAAGCAGTTTTCAACTTCTTTTTTCCTTTTGTTTTTTTTATCCAATAGATAATATAGGCAGTTCCTAATACGGACGGAGTAAGCCATGACCAAAGATTATCTTGGTGCATACCTGCTACTATAAATGCGGTAACCGAGGCTATTAGAGCACCTAACATTCTGCTTAGGTGATTTATGAGCCAAAGTTTTCTGTTTTCTAATGTGGTCTTAAATAGTTTGTAGTCGCCAAAGGTTAAAAAGAGACCGGTTAGACCAAATACTAGATATAGGATACTGTGAGAATATCCTTGTATAAGTCCGGTAGTACCAAAACCAATCATTAATAGCGCGCAAACAGCCATAATTGCTGAAACTAAAATATCGGTCAAGTTCGCTTTTGTTTTTTTGGTCGATTTAAAGGTAAGTGCTCTATTACCTGCCATTACCATGTAAATGGTAAAAATGCCAATTAGGAATAAAAAGGTATTGATGTGATTGGGCATTCTAGCCACCACCAAAGAAATAGCAGAGCTTATAATCATAGACCAAGAAAACCATTTGCCCAGTCGTTTATGGTTTTGCTGTCCTTTTTTTACAATGATACTTGCAATACCGGTAATAAGTCCCACACCACCAAAAAAGGCGTGTATGTAAATGAATATTGTAATGATGTTCTCCATGGTCGGTTTGTTTTATGTTACTCAAAGATGAAGTAATCATTGTTCAGAAGTGAAGATAAGTTACTCAATTGAGGATTTTGGTTGCTGAGTTGTGCTGAGAGGTAATGAGTAAAAAGTATTAGATACAAAGTCTTTAGTAAAAAGTTTATGTCATTGAAAGGAGTGTTTTGCGATTTGGCAATCTGTGGTCTTTATATTAACAATGTCAGTTCGAGTGGTTTTATGATGTAGCATAGCGGAAGCATAAAATTGTATCGAGAACAGGTTTGGTATACGTAAAGGTTCTCGATACCTGCACATCGGCAGGCAGGCAAATTTTCTCATACTTCGAAAATTCACTCGAACTGACATTTCATTTTACCATAGTGAAAGGTGCGTAGTACCAATTTTTATAGACAAAAGATATTCCGAACGGGTTAATACTTAATACTTAATACTTAATACTTAATACAAAAAACGCGAAGCGTTTAAACAACCATCAACGAACAACCATCAACGAACAACCATCAACGAACAACCATCAACGAACAACCATCAACGAACAACCATCAACGAACAACCATCAACGAACAACCATCAACGAACAACCATCAACGAACAACCATCAACGAACAACCATCAACGAACAACCATCAACGAACAACTACTTCCTATTCTTCTTCGGCTTACAGGTCATGCAAAAATCGGAAAGGGCATTGATTTCATCAATCACCTTGTTATGTTCTTTTTGCAGTAACTCGGTGTCCTTGCCAAAATCGGTTGCTTTAAAGACTTGAGCGCTTACAGTGTTCATTTCCTCTTGTAGCTCATTGAAAATAGGTTGAAATAAACTAGCGTCGCTAAAAGCACCTTTTTCCTCGTAAATTTTCTTTCGAATTTTTCTGGAATATAGCTCTACCAGATCAAAATCGTACCGACCAAATTGTAATAATTGATTTGCGGTCAACGAATCTGGAGCAACCAAAACAGCCAAATTTCTTTGAAAAATAGCTTTTACTTTGTCGTTGAAGTTTTTGGTGAACATGAAAGAGACCGAATTCATGTTAAAACTAAAATCAATTTTAGCACCTGAATAAATAGAATAGGAGGTAAGCGTAGAGTCGATTTCCGATTCTGGAGATTGGTAGTCACTCAGTTGTAACTCATAATCTGGCGTCCATGCCATTGGCTCTTGAGCAAATACCAATGAAGATGAAAATGCTATGAATAATGTAAAGATGAATTTTTTCAAGGGAATTGTATTTTCCATCGAATGTACTATAAAAAATAATCTGTAAAGTAGATTGGTGAAGTTTTGAATATTAAAGTTTGTTAAAACCTACAATTGAAACTCGGTCTGGTTACTATTGGGGTCAAAAATATTTGGGTAGTGTTCTCGTGCATTCCGTTCCATAAATTCCATCGGCACATCTTCAAAGTGACCGTAATCTTCTAGGTACTCCATAAATTGTGTTCCGTCTGCACTGAATTCTTGTAAAACAGCATCATTTTCGCCATCAAAATCTAAAGGAGCAACATTAAGCATTTTACATAAAGATGCATTGAAGGAAGGGGAGAGTTTCAGCCATTTGCCGTTAATATAAGCATCCACCATTCCATGGGGCGTAAGTTCGTTAGAACCGAATTTCTCTATTAATCGTTCTACGCCAATATGGTTTTTAACTTTCGCCAAATGGATTCTAGCGGGTATACCTAGGGCACGAAGTCCTGCAATTAAGATAATAGACTTATCGATACAATGACCTTTTGGGCGTTTTACTATTTCACTGGCTCGGTATTTTTCTTTGTTGAAGCTTAAGCTATATGGATCATATCGCCATGTATCGCGTACTTTGTTGTAAAGTGCGATAGTAATTTCCTTTTCGGAATGTGAAGTGTTTTTAAAATCCGATACTAAATCTTGTATCTCGTCACTTTCATAATCAAAAAAATAGGTAGGGGATAGGTAGTCCATAGAAGTTTCAATTTGAAAAATGTTTCATGTTCAATTTACGAAATAGTTTTGGCATACATGGTTCGTCAATGTTAGAGGGTTTAAATTAAGTAGCTATTGTAAAGTGGAATAGAGAAAATAGATGATAGAGAATAGACTTGTTTTATTAGAAGCTTAAAATCAGTATTAAGTACAAAGTATTAAGTAATAATTGTAAAGTTTAAAGGGAGAAAATCGAAGATAGAAAATAGAGTATAGATGTTAGACTTGTTTTTAATTTGTATTTAGCTAAGCTAAATTGTTTACATAGCCAATAGCCAATAGCCAATAGCCAATAGCCAATAGCCAATAGCCAATAGCCAATAGCCAATAGCCAATAGCCAACAGCCAACAGCCAATAGCTAGAACTAGCTAAACACTAACCCACTGTCAACTGAACACTGAACACTGATACTGCCAACTGATACTGAATACTGTTACTGAATACTGCCTACTAAAACCTAAAACCTAGTTCTTAAACTCTTCCGGTCTACTTTGCCAAATGTGGATATACTGCCCTGTAGACATTCTGCGGGCCATGTCTTTAGCTCTCGTAGCCAATTCACCCTCGTACAGTTCGTCAATGGTTTCGAACCAAAGTTGTAGCCATTGTGCAAAGTGGTCTTGTGATATGGAATGATGAAGATTTTTATCGACCTTGACGTGGGCCTTGGACGGACTCCCCCTGAACGTGCGGACACCAAAAAGATTAGACTCCCAAAAATCGGTGAGTTTGCTTAAATGCGTAGGCCATTGCTCATCGGTAATATGTCCGTTGAAAATGGGTCCTAGCATTTCATTTTGCCGTATTTTATCGTAAAAGGTATGTACCAATACACGCACATCTTCTCTATTGGTAATTTGGGTCATAGTCTCTTTTTATGAATCGGCAACAACTTTTTCTACTCGTTCAGCGGCATCTTGTTTAGAAAGGGTAAGACGCACTATACTGTCGGATTTTGCTAAAAGGTCATGCGGAACATTGGCAGCTAAGGTAATGATATCTCCTTGTTTTAGCATATGAACTTTGCCTTCAACACCAAAGTCAATACTCCCTTCAACCATATGTAAAATAATGGAAAAAGGAGCCTTGTGCTCTTTCATAAGTTGTCCTTTCTTTAAAAGAATTCTAATCTCTTTTGAGAAAGAAGTTTCTAAAAGAACTTTGGAGACTATTTTATCATCGTTAAAATCTAAATTTTCAGTAAAAGATACCTTTTGCATGCTTGTGTTTTTACAATAGTATAAAACGTTGGTATGCTAAACTATGACACTTCTCAGGTAATTATAAACTCTCGGCATCAATACCTAGGGCAATCATTTCATCGAACACGGCGTCTTCGGCATAGCACAAAGTAGCTTTTTTTAGATTGGGAAATTGTTTTGCATCTACTGCACTTTTAATATCCCAGTAATCTTCACTACCACTACCAAATCGTAGTAGGTTCATGTAAACATCGTTTCCGCCATCTTGGTAAATTTCGGTCAAAAGAGGCGCCATATGTTTAGGTATTTTAATATCTCTAAAGAACTGGGTTACTTCTGCAATAGGTTCATAGCCCTCTTCTTCAATATCAATTTCTCGTTCGGTATACCATTCTATAAATTCGTACAATTCAAATTTAGGATGAAGTACCTCTTGGGTGTACATCAATTCTTCAATAACCGCTAATTTAAACCCGAAGTCCGTAAATTCAATATGCTCCTCTGCTAGCGGTCGTAGTATGTATTTATCTTTCGGTATTTCTTTTTTGTCTTCTAAATTGGCACCTAACGAAAGCGCATATGGTTCTTCTTGACCTTTATAAGTTAGTTTACTGACTATATAGTTAGATTGCTTGATTTTTGAAAAATCATTGAACTGCACTTCTTTATTATTAATGATGATAGATCCTGAAAATTTATTTTTAGGAGGCAGATCAAGTTCATGTTTCTTAGAAAGTATAAGGCTAAAACTGAATATGTTTCCATAACTACCACATGAGCAGTATACACCTTCATAATCCCAACAAATTACCGGACTTTTAGAAAGTTTAGTCTTTCCGGTACGTGAAGGTTCCCCAAAAGCCGAAACTAACGTCTCGTAGTTTGTTGGGAAAGTTACGGCAATGTCATTAATAAGAAGTTGCTCATCAGTACCTACAATATGTATAGGTTTCGGTTTTTTCTTTAAGAAAGAGAACATAAGTTATTTAAATATAAGTCCGTTTTCAGCATCAAATTGTGCTTGTTCTTCAGGGGATAATCCGTCGCGTATAGCGCGAATGGTAAATCCGCCAACTACTTTGCCTTCTTCATAATACATCCAATCACTAATATTAGATCGCTTTACGGTAATGGTATCACCTAATTGAACTTGGTTGGTGTACATGGGTTCATTGGCAATGATACCCATAAAGTCATTATCTATTAATTGAATGTCACCTACCCAAATATGTTCAGCACCACCATCCGCATCAAATTTCTGTTTAATGGTAAAAAATGATTGATCAGGATTCTCGCTGGCTAATGCCTCTTTAAATTCATCAATAGAATTTTTAGCATCTACAATGGCTTGGTTCATTCTAGCATCATCATCTTCCACATTGTAAACATCTGGTTCGCCAGAGCGTTCCGTTTTATCGGCAGAACCTTCTTTGCAAGAAGTTAGCATAAAAAGTAGTGATGCGATAAAAATTAGCGATTTCTTCATAGGATAAGTTTCTGTATAATTTAATGTGAATTGTGGTACTACCAAGCACAACGGAATATTCTTTCTATTGTTTCACTTAATCAACAAGAATTCCATTAGTTCTAAACCAAGTGAGGTTACTTCGGGTTTTTGCCGTTCCGTGGGTCTTGTTTAAGCACCTTGGCGGTGGTACGGTAAAAGGTAGGTGAATAAGAATAAAACTCATGAGGTTGCTCAAAAAACGTTTCTAACGTAATAGCAAAAAGCTCCATTAGGTTAGTACCACCATAATCCCTGAAAATGGTGTATTTACCGGCACGAATAAGAGGTATTTTTTTTGTTGCCAATTCTTTCCAAGCGTTAAGATCCGTATCATTGAATACCTTAGAGAAGTAGGAACCTTTAGCATGTTCAATAATCAGGCAATGGCTGAATTCGTGTATGGCAATGTTTAGTCCGTCATCGTTAATGATAAAACCCTTCTCTACGGCAGGCCATGACATGTTTACACGCTTGGTAACCGTATTTACATCACCATCATATAAAACATCTCTGCCTGTGTATGCGTATGAAGATGGAGTAACGAATACGGTTTTAAAGATGCTTAAAACATCTTGCTTTAGACCAAAAGTAATCTCAACAAAAGCACTGGAAATGACCAGTTTCATTTCTGTCGTAAGTTCAAAACCTTCCTTAGAGCCAAAATTTGTAGTATTTAAGAACAACAAAGTTCTCACCACAAAAGACTGTTGGTGTTTTTTGGATAAGGCGGTATAATACACATTCCATTTGCTAAGCACTTCATGGCATTCATGCTTGCTGCTAGATTTTAGAAAAAAGTTGACGAAAGTATGTTTTACGTTCAAGTAACTGGTTTGGTTAGGAGTATGTTTTTTTGATGAGGTTTAGCGAAGAACGCTGGCGTAAAATTAGTATTATTCGGTGATAATGACACTACCTTTTAGTTCATTTTCGGTAGGTTTTTCAAACCAGGTTTCCATGAAATCGAAATTCTCTTGGCTAACTTCAAAATCAAACGTAGCTCCTTTTTCGGTGTTGCGCTGTTGTACACGTTGCCATCTGGTTTCTTTAGAAATATCTAAAAAGTGAAGTTGAATTTCGAATCCATTAGAAGCTGCAAAAGCTCTAAACTTCTCGCGATGTTCAAATTTAGATAAGCCCAAATCTAAAATAGCGTCTGTATCAGATTCTTCTAATTGCCTTACCACGTTCAAAATCATTTTCTCTGCCCGCTCTATACGTTCTAAAAACCATTCTAATCCGTCGCTTTCGGTTTTGTCTGGTAGAAATAAGGTTTTGTTCCAAGTGTCAATAGAAAAGAGCACGCCTTTGGTTTTCTTTTTAAGTTTGTTGGAGTAGGTAGTTTTACCTGATCCTGTATTCCCGACGATGAGGTGTAGCATGATTGGTTATTGCGAGGTTAATTAAATTTGTCTCTATGCTTTTCAGCATAAGTACGATATAAGTCCGGCATTGATCCATCTGGATAGTCTGAAAATGTACTATCGAATGTCAGCATTAATTGTTCTGAGCTTTTGGTTGCATTTTTAAAAAAAGAAGTGCCGTCTTTAGGTAGTAATGCTACTGCAAGTTTTATGGTTGCCGCAGATTTAATTGCACCTATTTCAGTTAATGATAGAATTACCTGTTCTCTTTGCTCTGGAAACCATTCTTCTAAAAAAGTGAGTATAGTTCCTGATTGACCTGCATTTTCTAAATTCATACTCAAAAATAAATTCCATTCAATATGATTCATCGAATCTGGATTCTTTTCGTACCTATTTGCAAGAATTTCATATAAAGCTATTGAAAAATCTCGGTTGTCTTCCAACGAAAATAGGCTTTCAAAATCCACTTCACTTACGATTTCACTTATATCTTTTTGTTCAGATGTATCAACTTTTCTATTCTCTACCTTACTGTTATTCTTACAACTATTAAAAATGAATATAGATATCCCTAAAATAAATATGGATGCTAATTTATAACCGCTTTTTTTTGAATTTTTAAATATCATAATATCTGATTATTCAACTCTAAAACCCTTCTCAATCAAATCAAAGCCTGGTTTATTTGTCACATTATCTTCCATAGCTTCTTGTATTAGAATTGCAAAAGTTTTATTGCCCTTATAAAAGAAGTGAATATTACCTTCATGATCTAAGCCTAGAATACTTGCGGTAAACCCTATGGAAGAAGTATCAATGTCGTTATAGGTATCGTCAACGGCATCTTCAAATTGAATGTTAGAATTTCTATAAATAATATTATTCGTCAATTCTTCTTGAAAAATATACGCCCATTCACCAAGGTCAATTTCACCATTGATCCATGTCATAGTTACAATGCCACTAGAATCAAAACCATCTTTTTCTATAGAAAGGTAATATCCTTGATCATCTATGTTTTCTTGATCTGTAATTTCCCAACCTGTTGGGCTGGTTATTAAAACCCCGTCTCTTTCAAATTTTGCAGGTTTGCTTTCGCTGCAAGAAGTTATGAATAGAAATAGGGAAGCAATTAATAATAGTGGTTTTTTCATTTGGTTTTGGTTAGTCTTAATTTGGAGGTTTTTGTTATGAAAACTATTGCATAGGTGCTGGAGGCGGGGGCGTTAGGGATTCTTTATAATCTGTTGTTTGTAAAATATCACCATTTTCCAAAAAAGAAATTAGCTCCGTTGCTTTGCTTACTACCTTTTCAATACTGCCATTTTCATTAACTACAATGTGAGTAGGGTAGCCTTTGACGAAAAGTTTATTTTCAATAAAATCTTCTTGGTTAGGTACAGTATTATATTTAAAAATTTTCTTGGTGAAGAATCTATCTAATGCAGCCTTATCGTCTAATGCCAAACTTATAAATTCAACATCTTCTCTTTTTGAATATTCGTCGGCGAACTCATTTAACTCAGGAAATTCAGCTACACAAGGTTTACAATTAATAAACCAACATTTAAAAATTAAAGTTTTTCCTTTGGTATTATCATTGGTGTAAACTTTTCCGTTTAAATCGGTGAAATTAAAATTAGGAAATGGAGTTCCTTCCATTTTAAATTTAGTGTAGATTCCCTCTGAAATGGTTTTAATAGTATTTCCAATTTGTTTGTCTGCAGAGTTAGGTAATTTGTAGAGTTGGTATTTCTTTACATTGTCTGGAGCAACAAGTTTTACGGCTATATAATCTCCAGTAGTCAAAGATTTTAGAAAATCGTCTTTACTAATGGTTTCAGATTTATCGTTTATAGCAATAAATTCTGAAGATAAAATGATGTTATTTATATGATAATCCCACCACTTTTCCCAGTCCGATTCTAAAACATTTATGTCTACATCGACATCTAATTTGAGTGCTTCATTTTCAATACTTGTTTTTTGTGAAGTTTTATTTTCCTTGCAAGATGTAAAACAGATAACTAGTAATAGAATGAGTAGATTTTTCATAGATATATAGTGGTTTAAAAAGAAGCTTAATTGGTTTAGGTACAATTAAAATGAAATTAACACTCGCTTAATTTAAGTTAATTATGTCAAATTTGTAAATAAAATCTTACCAATTAGCTTTGTCCAATACTATCTATAAAAACTTAAGTATGACACTTTGTATTGGTTAACAGTTTAGAGAACTTATGCCATTTGTAAATTTCAAGTTTTCTAATGCTTGATTCTTGAGTGATTAAAAGCTTTATGTCAAATTTAGATGGACCTTTTTATTTTTCTTAAAACACTTATCTAATAGGTTTAACGATAAGAAAGGTCAGTTTATATTACCCATTCGCCTCTTTCGCCTGTTCTTCTAAATCGGCAATATTTTCAAATTTTTGCAGCGGTAGTTCTTTATTGGTCGCTTTTATTTCCGCAACTAAGGCAAGAATTAAATCTAAAGGTTTTGCTTCGTAGCCAAACATATTTTGGTCGAATTCAATACCTGCTAATATGCCGTCATTTTCCATGCCTACACCCCAATTTTCTATAAAATCTACTAATGCTATTTCTGTAATCTGGTAGTTCGCCCAATGGTTTATGGTGCAAGATTTTGCTCTGCCATTTTCTGCCCAAAAACATAGAATATCAACAGGTTTACCACGTTCATTTTCATAATGCGCAGAAGCTGAGGTGGCAAAGCCTTCATGATTTTGCAGCGCATAAACAATGTCTGTTTCGCAAACCGTTTTTATAAATTTCTTGTATCTATTTTCAATGATATCTGAACCTTGTTGTTCCATGTATTGTTTTTGTGGGAAATGTTGTTTTAAATGATTTGTTGAATTGATGACTAAGGTAATTTTAATTTTTGTGATTCACATTCCATTTTTATTAGTCAATGTCAAAGTCATAATCTCCACCCCAATCTCCGCCACTGTCAAAATCGAAGTAATCATCGATGGTATGGAACATTTCAGATATATCAGTGAATAAATCAGAAAATGAAAGGTCAGGGTCGTAGATAAAATCGATCCAATACCAATCGTTTAAAAAGTTATCATCATTATTATTTGAGATTACTGGAGATATTGATTTGAGTTTTTCTAAAAGTTCAAATTTTAAGTTCTTAAGAAGAAAGATGTTTCCTTGAAGAAATAGAATTAATTCTAATGCCTTATTTGGTTCGTTTTCAATAAAGGTTACAATATTTTCATCTGCTTCATCTAGGTACTCTCGTAGCTCTTTTTTTAGATTATTTCCCTTGAAATTGGTTTTGAACAATGAAAAAATACTTGAAACTAAATCACTTTTAAAATAAGATTTCAGTTTTAAATCACGAACAATCTCTTTTTTATATTGGTATTCAGATGGTATATTTTTGAATATGGCTCTTAAGTAAGGCTTTAATTTGAAATAGCTATCCTCGTCTATCAGTCCTGTAAAATATTCTTCAAATTTATTTGGCTTGTATTTTGTGAAATTTTTTCCAGTTTCTACAACTATATATTCTCTTAAATATGGGTCTCTTGGGTGAGATTTTAATTGAGCTTTCTTGATTCTTAAAACCTGCTTTAAAGTCAAGTCGAATAATGTCAGTTTTAAAAGTTCTATTAACTCAGTTTTAGGTTCTAAAATGAGTTTTGTAGCCGCAGGTTTCAATTCAGACAATCCATAAATATTTGAGTTTTTGAATTTCTGACTAGAATTGAACTGCATTGTATTTTTATTATTTTGAATTATAGCTAACGTTTTTGTAAATGATTAGTTGTGTTTTAAAGAGATTGAAATAAAAAAGCTCAGGAATCTGTTTTTTGAATATATGAGCCTACAATGATGTTGTCTCAGATTACAGAAGAATTTGTTTGTTTTTTACCTCAGTTCTTTGTTTGCATTTCGTTATTTTTCAATACCAAATACTTTTTCCCATTTCGCTTTGTTAATTCCAAAAATAATTCCTCCAACTAACATTATTATTCCTGTTGCTATTCCAACCATTCCAAAGAATGGGGTTTCTGGTATTCTTACTAAAATTTCTGCTGCAAACGCTGCATAAAGTCCAATAACGGACCAATACATAAATGAAAAATGAAGATATTTCCATTTATTTACTGGTTTTTTAATCCAAATGGGAACCATTCCTAGAATAATTGAAATTAAGCTCAACATAGTTGTGTAATGAAATATTCCCCAACCATTGAATAATCTATAAATCATAAAAGCAGTCAGTATCAGAATTACCATACTTGTTGCATATAAGTATCCAATTTTGATATGTTGTTTTGTTCCTTTTTTCGCAATTAGAATATAAGTCCCAAATATTAGAGCAAAACAAGATGAAATTAAGTGAACTAATCCAATATTATTTCCGACTAGGTTTTCCATTTAATTAATAACTTTTAATCCAAATCTAATATTGTTGCAATTATTAACATTCTTTTTGTTTCTCAAATGTAGAATTTTAGCGACGAGTTGTTTTTAATTTATACACGTTGTTGTAACACGTACTATTCCACATACTTTTTTATCTGCTCTTTATTTTTCAAGTCAATTAGTTCGAGTGAATTCCAATCCATAAGTAGCAAATTCCATTTCGTTCCTATTTCATTTAATACGCTTATTAGCTTTTCGTCATTCACGTCTAATCTCCCTGAAATCCAGATATTAGAAACTATGTCTTGGTTAAAATCAAAGAACAGTCCATTGTAATTTTCGCCATATCCAAACGTGTTTTTACTCAACATTTCGTCAGGTCTAATTCCAGTTGTTGCTATTGTATGTTTTTCTACAAATAGTTTAGATAGTATTTCATTAAGTTCAGAAACTTTTATTTTCCGCTCTTCGAGTTTTAGGCCGCTTTCTTCTCTAACATACATATCAGTAAAACTTCCTCCGTCAAAATGCTTTTCCGCAAAGTCTTTTACGTTTTCTGCCTCTTTAATTAGTCTATCAAAATTTTCATTTGGAATAATTTCTACTTGTCCAAAATCGTCTTCGTGATAAAAGATTGTTCCTTTAATTTCTTTTGAAGAGTTTTTGATTTCGGTTAAATCAGAGTTTGATTTATTTTCCGTTTTATTCATTTGCGTATACGCCAAAATCAAGACTATCAAAACGACCAAAATTATTATTACTGTCTTCATTTCTCGTATGTGTTACAACGGTTGGGCTAATCGTAGTGAGGAGGCAAGGAAACTTTTCGTTTCCGTCTGCGCACTAAGCTAAAGCTTTTGGTTTAGTTTTATTTTTTCTTGTCCAAAGCTAAATCCATAAGATTTAGCGACATTCTAAATATACACAGACCTTTCGGTTTTGCCCTAAAGTCCGCATTACGTTTAGGTTTTGTTGTACACAGGCTTTTTTATCCACAGCTAATTAAAATTCCACCTTGAGGATAATTAAAATCAGTTATGTATTCAGCATCTGTTAGACAACCGTATTTCTTTCGATATTTCTTTTCTCTAAAATCATATACATGTAAAATGAGATATCTATTATCAAAATGTCCTTTCTTCATTTCAACTTCAAAATTTGCGACTTCTTGATTTCCTTTTTTCAAAGTATAATAATCAAATGTTAATGTAATTTTCTCTGTTTTATCCGCCTGAATTTTCTCCCACGATTCTTTTTCCAAAATTAATTCTCCAGGATGATATCCAATTGCAATCCTATCTTTTGTCCCTTCGGCATATTCAAAGCTTAGATAAACACGTGCAATTTCTGTTGTTACCAATCGGTCATTTACATCAATGACCATATTCAAATTTTGACCAAATACGTTACCGAAAACTCCAATAATTATTAGTACAAGAAGTTTAAATTTCATTTAAGAGGTTTTTTTTTTGTCAGCTTGTGTACAACGTTTATGTATAAGAATAGTGCGGTTTTGTTTGCGAGGATTTTCCGCAGGAAAATCAGACGTAACAAAAGTGCACGAACTCTTGATTAAGCACTAAACTAAGCATTATTTTTATACGGTGTTGGCAGTAGTTTTTGTTTTCCGATTAACATATTTGAAAGAATGTAATTCCACTTTCTTCTTCAATTCCGGATACAATTTTTTCTTCTTGCTCTAAAGTTTCAATGAGGTGAGATGCATAACTTCTTGAAATTGAAAATATATGACCAATAGCTCTTACAGCGAATACTTCTGTTGGATTTTCTTTAAAGAAATTTAGAATTTTATCTTTCATTTCTTTTTCAAGACTATTTCTTAATTCAGTCGCTATTTCTATTCCGTAAGAAATTCTTGTTAAATTAATTTCAGTTGGTAATGAATGAACTTGCTCATTTCTGATTTTTTTTAGTTCATTAAATAATGTTATTTGGTGTTTAGTCAATATCTTTTTTTGCAGAGCTTCTTCCCATTTGAATGTCTTACTAAAATCAATATTATTTATGAAAAATAACCTCTTTATCAATTTGTCTATTTCTTCCCAAAATATGATTAAACTAGGAAGCGATTTGTCTTTAGTAGTATAATTAAATTCAATTTCAAAAAGGTTTTTAAGTAATAATTCTCCAATAGTTCTATATGCTTCAAGATGATTTTTGTCAACGCTTAGTCCTGTTCCTTCGTGATATAATTGATTTCTTAGCCTATGATAAAATTCTATGTCAGATAATTCTATTCCAGATATTTTGTTACTTGCTTTTTCACTTAATAGATTAACCATTTTTGGAAATGAATTTCCGATTTCGTCTTTTTCTTTAAATGAAAATTTAACTTTAGATAGACTAAATGGCATAAAAATAAAGGTTCTAATTGCTGTTTCAACCGAGTTGTCTATACTTATAAAAGCAATTCTTTTGTCAAATGCTTGTTCTTTATTAATATGCTCATCAGCGTGTTTTAATAATTCTAAAGCTCCAGATGCCCAAGTTTTTTCCATTTATGATTTTTGTATTGAGGTTCTGCTAAATTACTGCCAACTATGGTGTATGTGTACAATTACGCATATTCCCCTATATTCAGAAATATGTGTAATTACACTTCTAATATAACACTAAAGAATAAACCTACAATTAACATTTCACACTGTAATACGGGAAACCATAATTGGTCAAAAATTATGTATGGTTTGGGTATTTTTGCGACCAAAAGGTCATGTCAAAGAAAATTCTATTTATCTATAATGCCAATAGCGATACGGGCAGTAAAATGCTAGATTTCGCCCATAAAATCATTAACCCAGCTACCTATAACTGCAATCTCTGTAGCTTAACCTATGGCAGTTTTACCGAGAACAAACAGTGGAAAGGGTTTAGAGAGAGCTTGTTAGCAAAAGGCTACGAGTTAGAATTCTTTCATAAAGATGAATTTCAAGAAAGCTATAAAAGCAAATTTGGGCATAAGTATACCTATCCTATTATACTGGTAGAAACAAATCATGACCTAGAGGTATTGGTGTCTGCCGAGAAGTTGAACGCTATGGAGACAGTGGAGGAGTTGATCGCTACGCTTAGTTGATGGTTTTTGGTTGTCGGTTGTTGGTCTTACTTAGTCTCTGAGCTTACTCGGTCGCTGGGCGTAGCCGAAGTGATTCGTGTTCCAAAGTTCTCGACTGCGCTCGAAGTGACATTTCGGTTTTAAAGAGTAAAAAGTACAGCGTATGAAGTCGTAAGTAATTAAAGAGTACAAAGTAATAAGTACAACGTATTAAGTAGTGGATGTGCAGTGCAAAGAGAATAGCATAAAGCGAACAGCTCTGAGTACGAAGTACAAAGAACTAACACAAACAACTATGTACTTTGTACTTGATACGTAATACAAAAAACGCGCAGCGTTAAAAAAAACTGCCAACTGATACTGCCAACTGATACTGCCAACTGTTACTGCCAACTGTTACTGCCAACTGTTACTGCCAACTGTTACTGCCAACTGTTACTGTCAACTGTTACTGCCAACTGTCAACTGAATACTAGAACAAGTACTTAATACAAAAAACGCGCAGCGTTAAAATAACGAACAACGAACAACGAACAACGAACAACCAACAACTACTTCGTTGCCTCAAAAAACTTCTCGTTGATATCATCTATGTACGCCAGTACTTCATCACGACCGCTACGGTGGCTAGAGCTGGTTACAAAATGTGGTGGTGCTTCTTCCCACATATCGGCTAAAAGTTTGTCCAGATATTGTTTTACCTGGCGCTCAATGGCTTTCGGTTTTAATTTATCTGCTTTGGTGAAGATAATGGCAAAAGGTACTCCGTTTTCACCCATCCACTGCATGAACTCCATATCTATAGGTTGTGGGTCATGGCGAATATCTACAAGCACAAAAGAACACACTAGCTGCTCTCGTTGTAAAAAGTAATTGGTGATGTATTTTTGAAAGGTATTTTTATCTCTTTTAGAAACACGTGCATAACCGTAACCGGGTAAATCTACCAGAAACCAATTTTCATTGATCTTAAAATGGTTGATCAATTGTGTCTTACCAGGTCTGCCAGATGTTTTTGCCAAGCTTTTACGCTCGGTCAACATATTGATCAAAGAAGACTTGCCCACGTTAGAACGACCAATAAAGGCGTACTCGGGTAAAGGCTCTTTAGGGCATTTGGCAACATCAGAGTTGCTCATTACAAAGTCGGCCGACTTTATTTTCATCCGTAGGGTATTTAGAAATTGTTTTTCGTCAACCACTCATCAAGAATGGTATTGAATTGGTCTGGGTGCTCCATCATAGGTGCATGTCCACATTTATCCATCCAAAATAAATCTGAATTCGGTAAAAGCTCATCGAACAGTTCTGCAACGTCTGGCGGAGTAACCGTATCATTTTTTCCCCATATAATACAAGTAGGGGTTTTCATGCTAGGTAGGTCTTGCGCCATGTTATGGCGAATGGCACTTTTAGCGATTGCCAAGGTCTTCACCAATTTTACACGATCATTGACCGTAGCAAAAACTTCATCTACTATTTCTTTGGTAGCCACTGCCGGGTCATAGAAAACATCTTGTGCCTTCTTTTTAATGAACTCATAATCACCACGTTTTGGGTAACCGTCGCCCATAGCACTTTCATAAAGACCAGAACTACCGGTAATCACCAAAGCTTTTACTTTGGCCGGGTATAATTTAGTATGTAAAAGACCAATATGGCCACCTAAAGAGTTGCCTAAAAGAATAACATCATCCAGCTCTTTGTAGTCAATGAATTTCTTAAGGTATTTGGCAAAATTCTTTACCGTTGTCTTTAGCATCGGCATTGAGTATAGGGGCAATTCAGGAATCAGTACTTTGTAACCTTTAGGAGGGAAATAAGTATTCACTCCCTCAAAATTACTGAGTCCGCCCATTAATCCGTGTAGAATAATAATGGGTTTTCCTTCGCCTTTTTCTATATACTTAAATCCTCCGTCGTTAATCAATTCGTTTTCCATGCGCACTACTCATCAGTAATTGTCCAAATATAGGTAATTACCGAGAATAGCAAACAACTCTTTTCGATAAGGTGACCACAAGAAACTTAAAGAATTCACTTTTTCAAGATTTAGGGGCTGAGTGGGAAAATTATCCCATAAAATCCGATGAAGTGCAAAAACGTGTTCAAAAGTGGGGTAATTTATTAACAAAGTGGTTTTTAGTGGTAAAATGTGGTAATAATATTTATATATTTGAGTTATATAAACTAAACACAACCAAATTGGACATCTTTTTCTTTGGGACATTTAACTGCAAAGCTGATGCTAAGGGGCGTATTATGCTCCCTGTCGCGCTGCGCAATCAAGTGGCTCCGATCCTAAAAGATGGCTTCTTTATCAAAAAATCATATTTGAGCGAGTGTTTAGAATTATACCCTGCTTACGAGTGGCACAGAGTAATGGCAGAATTGAACGAAAAGAGCAGGTTTGATGAAGAAAACCTACAGTTTATAAGAATGTATACTGCGGGTCTTCGTCAAGTAGAAGTAGATGCTACCGGTAGATTATTGATCCCTAAAGATATTATCTCATTAGGTGGTATTACCAAAGAAGTGGTCATTGCACCAATTGGTAAACGATTAGAGATTTGGGATAAGAAGGCGTATGATGAATCTATAAACGCAACGAAAGAAGAGAAGGTGAAGTTGGCAAAGCGTGTAATGTTAGGTGAAAAACCAAGTGGAGATGTATCATAATCCTGTATTGCTGAAAGAATCGGTAGACGGTTTAAACATCAAAGAAGATGGTGTATATGTAGATGTGACATTTGGTGGTGGCGGTCACTCTAAAGAGATATTGAAAAGATTGGGCAAAAAAGGCAAATTATATGCCTTTGATCAAGATGAAGATGCGCAGGCAAATGCATTAGGTGATCCAAGATTTACGCTGATAGCGGAGAATTTTAGATACATCACCCAGTTTTTAAAGTTCTATGGCATAAAGAAGGTAGATGGTATTCTTGCGGATTACGGAGTGTCATCGCATCAGTTCGATCAAGCGGAAAGAGGATTCTCTACACGTTTTGATGCGGATTTGGATATGCGAATGAGCAAGCGCAATACGCTATCTGCTTTTGAGGTGGTGAATAAGTACTCATATGATGATTTGCGTAAGGTGTTGTTCGAGTACGGCGATATCAGAAACGCGAACGCCATGGCAAAAGTAATTGTTGCCAGTAGGGAAGGGGAGGAGATACAGACTACCGATGCATTGAAAACAGTGTTGAAGCAGTTTTTGCCGGAACATAGGCAACATAAAATTTTGGCACAGATATATCAAGCGATTCGCATAGAGGTGAATCAAGAGATAGAAGTGATCAAAGAGTTTTTGGAGCAAGCTCCGGATTTATTGAATGAAAAAGGAAGGCTAAGTGTAATTAGCTACCACTCTTTAGAAGACAGGCTTGTAAAAAGATTTATAAGGGCAGGTCAGTTTGAAGGAGAGCCGGAAAAGGATTTTTACGGCAATATAGATGTACCGTTAAAAAAGGTTGGTGGGTTGATAGTGCCGACTAAAGAGGAAATAAAATTGAATAACAGAGCACGTAGTGCAAAATTAAGAATAGCAGAGCGTAATGGCGAAAAGTAAAGTGAAAACAGGTGTTTTTGACCTTTTGAAGGGTAAATTTTTGGTGAGCGATGACGCCCCTAAAAATTGGCTGTTCATTATTTTCATTTCGTTTTTGGCAACGGTTATGATCAGTAGCTCTCATAGTGCAGATCAAAAAGTACACCGCATTGCTTTATTGAATGAAGAAGTAAAAGAGTTGCGTAATGAGTTCGTAGATATGCGATCAGATGTGCAGCAGCTAAAATTAGAATCGAGCATTACCGGTAAAATATCGGAAAAAGGACTGTATCCTTCAGAGAATCCCCCGCAGAAAATTAAGGTGAAATCTTTAAAAGAGGAGGAATAATGGCGGCAACGGATAAAAGCATATTAAAAAGGCTCTACATAGTGGCGGGTTTCATGGTGCTCTTTGCGGGTGCTGTGTTGTTTAAACTGGTTTCTATTCAAATTGTAGATGGCGAAAAATACCAGGCATTGGCAGATACACGTACCGAGCGTATGTTTACTATTGAACCGAATAGAGGTAACCTATATTCAGATGACGGTAGCCTTTTGGCGACTTCAGTATCTAAATATACTATACGTTTTGATGCCGTAACCGTTAGCAGCGAAGATTTTAAAGAAAATGTAAAACCATTGGCAGACGCCTTGGCTAAGCAATTTGGTAAAACATCTTCTCACTATCAGCAACTTTTAAGAAAAGCGAGAGAAAATAAAAATAGGTATGCGCTAATTGTGCGAAACTTGGATTATTCTGAATACATGGCGGTGAAAGAATTTCCGCTTTTCAATAAAGGAGCGTTCAAAGGCGGACTCATTATTGAGCAGAAAACGAAAAGAGAGCATCCTTTAGGTAAAATTGCCGAGCGTAGTGTTGGGTATGAGCGTGTAGATGAAAACGGATATTATACCCGTGTGGGTATGGAAGGTGCTTTTGGGGAATACCTAAGAGGAATTTCAGGGAAGCGTTTGAAGCAAAAAATTGCAAAAGGACAGTGGAAGCCAATTGGTAACGATAATATCATTGAGCCAAAAGATGGTTATGATGTGTATTCAACCATAGACATTAATATACAAGATATAGCGCACCATGCATTATTGGGTCAGTTAGAGAAATATCAAGCAGACCACGGTACGGTAATCGTAATGGAAGTGAAAACGGGTGAGGTAAAAGCAATATCTAATTTAGGTCAGACCTCGGAAGGTAAATATTACGAGCGATTGAATTACGCTATCGGTGAATCTCATGAGCCTGGTTCTACATTTAAGTTAGTGAATTTGGTGGCTGCTTTAGAAGATAAGGTGATAGATACCAGTTCTGTTATAGATACCGAAAAAGGAGCTTGGAAATTATATAAGCATACTATTAGAGATACCAAACGTGGTGGTCATGGTGAAATTACCATGTCAGAAGCTTTTGAAGTATCGTCAAATGTTGCCTTTGCTAAAATGATACATGAAGGGTATAAGAATGACCCAGAGAAATATGTGAACAGATTAATGAGCATGGGTATTCACAAAGAATTAGGGTTGCCAGTCGTTGGTGAAGGAAAACCTGTATTGCGTTACCCAGGTGATAAAGGATGGTCAGGTCTTTCTTTGGCACAAATGGCTTATGGTTATGAGGTGTCTATGACTCCGCTACAAACATTGGCGTTCTATAACGCTATTGCAAATGATGGCGAAATGGTAAAGCCGCGATTGTTGAAAGAAGTAAAAGAGTGGAACAAGACGATTGAGAAGTTTGATAAAAAGGTATTGAATGCTGAAATATGCTCACAAGCTACGGTGAAGAAAGTGCAGCAGATATTAAAGAATGTAGTAGAGAAAGAGCATGGTACGGGTCACCGTATGTATTCAAAGAATTTTTCTATGGCAGGTAAAACGGGAACTACGCAAACCAACTATGTGTCTAAGGATAAGTCTAAATACGAATACATTTCTTCGTTCGCAGGATATTTTCCGGCAGACGATCCAAAGTACTCTTGTATCGTGGTAATCCATAAGCCAGACAAAAGTGTTGGGTATTATGGTGCAGATGTATCCGGTCCGGTATTTAAGTCTGTAGCACAAAAAGTATATGCAACATCACCTTTAACAAGTGAGGTAGATGTAAAAAATGTGTTGATCGCTAAAAATGAAGATTCTCATCAAGGATACTATAAGGTGGCACAGGCAAAATATGCTGCAATGCCAAATGTAAAAGGTATGTGTGGTATGGATGCGGTTGCCATTCTTGAGAATTTGGGTATTGAAGTAGAGGTAAGAGGAAATGGCAAAGTGAAAAAACAGTCCATCACCAAAGGCACCGATTTAAAATCAGTGAAAAAAATAGTATTAGAATTAATATGATGCAATTAAAGGACATATTATATGGAGTGCGTATTACTGCTGTGAGCGGTACTACCTCTTGTGATATAGCATCAGTTCGTTTTGATTCTCGCGAGGTGCAAAAATCCGATGCCTTCGTAGCTATAAAAGGCACGTTGACCGATGGTCATAAATATATTGATCAGGTAGTTGCTGCAGGTGCAAGAGCAATAGTTTGCGAGCAGTTGCCAGCTGAGATGATAGATGATGTTACGTATGTACAAGTAGAAAGTGGCAATCAGGCATTGGCATTGATGGCTTCAAATTACTACGGTACACCATCAAAAAATTTAAAATTAGTAGGTGTTACGGGTACCAATGGTAAAACCACGGTATCTAGTTTGTTATATCAGTTATTTAAAAAAGCAGGATATAAAGTAGGCTTGTTGTCCACCATTAAGATTATGGTAGATGATACGGTTTATCCAACAAAACATACTACTCCTGATGCATTGGTGATCAATCAGCATTTGAAAATGATGAACGATGCCGGTGTAGAGTATTGCTTTATGGAAGTAAGTTCTCATGGTATTCACCAGAAAAGAACCGAAGGTTTAGTGTTTGAAGGGGCAATTTTTACGAATCTGTCTCATGATCATCTAGACTATCATAAAACATTTGCAGAGTACCGCGATACTAAGAAAATACTGTTTGATCAGCTGCCCAAAACAGCATTTGCATTAACCAATGTAGATGATAAGAATGGTTTGGTCATGTTGCAGAATACTAAGGCTAGAAAAGCAAGCTACGCCTTAAAGAACTATGCAGATTACAGAGCACAGATTTTAGAAAATCAGTTTGACGGTCAATTGTTGAAAATCAATGACCATGAGCTATGGACAAAATTAATAGGTCATTTCAATGCCTATAATATGCTAGCGATTTTTGCGACAGCAGATTTATTGGGATTGGAGCAATTAGAAACCCTTCGCTTATTGAGTGAGTTGGAGAATGTAGATGGAAGGTTTCAATATTATATATCTAAGAAAAGAATTACGGCTATAGTTGATTATGCCCATACGCCGGACGCCCTAAAAAATGTGCTTGAGACAATCAACACGTTGAGAACTGGAAATGAAAACGTCATCACCGTTGTGGGGTGTGGTGGCGATAGAGACAGATCAAAGCGTCCGGTAATGGGTAATATCGCATCTGAAATGAGTAATAAGGTTATTCTCACTTCAGATAATCCTAGAACTGAATCCCCTACTGAAATTATTGCAGAAATGGAGGCAGGGGTAGAACCTCAGAATGTAAAGAAGATCTTATCCATTGAAAATAGGGAGCAAGCCATAAAAACGGCATGTCAACTAGCAGACGATAACGATATCATATTAGTAGCCGGTAAAGGTCATGAGACCTACCAAGAAACCAATGGCGTACGCATAGATTTCGACGATTTTAAAATAGTAAAAGAGCTTTTAGCAAGCTTAGAAAAATAACCAAAGCTTAGTAGCAAAGAATACAGATTATATGTTAACCTACCTGTTCGAATATTTAGAAAAACAATACCAGTTGCCTGGAGCTTCGCTGTTTCAGTTCAGCACATTCCGTGCGGCAATGGCTATTCTGTTTTCATTGATGATTGCGACAGTGTACGGTAAGCGCGTAATTCTATTTCTACAAAAGCAACAAGTAGGAGAGACTATTCGCGATTTAGGTCTGGATGGTCAAAAGCAAAAAGCAGGTACGCCAACAATGGGTGGGGTTATCATCATCATGTCCACATTGATACCGGTATTGCTGTTTGCAAGGTTAGAGAATATTTACATTATACTATTGATATTCACCACGTTGTGGATGGGAGCAATTGGCTTTTTAGATGATTACATCAAAGTATTTAAAAAGAACAAAGAAGGGTTAAAAGGTCGTTTTAAGGTTTTAGGGCAGATAGTATTAGGGCTAATAGTAGGTGCAGTACTTTATTTTCACCCAGAGGTGACTATGCGTGATCATGATAAAACAATTATTACGCAAGACTATACGGTAGAACAAGTAAAAGGCGCTGAGATTAAGTCGACCATGACTACGGTACCTTTCTTTAAGAACAATGAGTTTGATTATGGTAGCCTCATATCTTGGGCGGGCGATGGAGCAAAAGAATATGCTTGGTTGCTGTTTATACCAATTATCATATTAATTGTAACTGCAGTATCTAACGGCGCAAATTTAACCGATGGAATAGATGGTCTCGCGGCAGGTACATCCGCAATCATTGTATTTACGTTGGGCATTTTTGCCTTGGTATCTGGTAACATCATTTTTTCTGATTATTTGGACATAATGTACATACCACGAGTAGGTGAGTTGCTAGTATTCATTACGGCTTTTGCTGGAGCCTTGATTGGATTTTTATGGTATAATGCGTTCCCGGCACAAGTTTTTATGGGCGATACGGGTAGTTTAACAATTGGTGGTGTAATAGCAGTAATCGCAATTATAGTACGTAAAGAATTATTGATACCCGTGTTATGTGGAATCTTCTTTGCGGAGTCGCTTTCCGTGATGATACAAGTAGGGTATTTTAAATACACAAAGAAAAAATTTGGTGAGGGTAGACGTATATTTTTAATGTCTCCATTACATCACCACTACCAGAAAATGGGGTACCATGAAAGTAAGATCGTAACCCGTTTTTGGATTGTAGGTATACTATTGGCAATTGTAACTGTAGTGACCTTAAAAATTAGATAATGGCATTACTGGTAGTTCTTGGAGGAGGAGAAAGTGGAGTAGGAACAGCCATTTTAGGATTGAAAAAAGGATATGATGTATTTGTATCCGATAAAGGAAAAATTAAAGAGAAGTATAAAAACGTTCTTGAACATTTTGGAATTGATTGGGAGGAAGAACAGCATTCTGAAGACCGCATACTAAAAGCCGATTTGGTAATGAAGAGTCCGGGTATACCGGACAAAGTACCCTTGGTAAAGCAGTTGGTAGCGAAAGGTGTTCCTGTAATATCAGAGATAGAATTTGCATCAAAATACACCGATGCAAAAATCATTGGTATAACAGGTAGCAACGGAAAAACAACGACTACCATGCTAACCAACCACATTTTGGCAAATGCCGAATTGAAAGTGGGTATGGCAGGAAACATTGGTGATAGCTATGCGAAAATGGTTGCAGAGAATGATTTTGAGTATTATGTGCTTGAGATCAGTAGTTTTCAATTAGACGGCATAGTGGATTTTAAACCACACATTGCCGTGATTACGAATATTACACCAGATCACTTAGATCGGTATGAATATGAGTTTAAAAACTACATAGCATCGAAATTTAGAATTACGGAAAACCAAGACGAAAACGATTATTTGATTTATGATGCAGATGATACGGTTTTGGTAGAATGGCTGAACAAGCACCCGGTTAAATCAAAATTAATGCCCTTTTCATTGAATAAAGTATTTGAACAAGGCGCATTTATAGAACAAAACGAGATAATAATAAAAACAACAACAGACACTATTAGCATGACGAAGAACACTTTGGCCTTAGAAGGTCAGCACAATGTAAAGAACACAATGGCAGCGGCAACAATTGCCAAATTAGTCGGTATCCGTAAGGAAACGATAAGAGCTTGTGTTTCTAATTTTCAAGGGGCTCCCCACCGTTTGGAAAAGGTGTTGAAAATACATCATGTGGAATATATCAATGACTCAAAAGCAACGAATGTAAACGCTGCTTATTACGCATTGGATAGCATGAAAACACCTACTGTTTGGATTGTAGGTGGTGTAGATAAGGGCAATGAGTACATGGAGTTAATGCCATTGGTACGTGAAAAAGTAAAAGCGATTATTTGCTTAGGTGAGGATAATGAAAAGATCAAGCATGTATTTGGTAATGCTGTGGATCTATTGGTAGAAACCTATGCAATGGAAGAAGCTGTGAAAGTAGCTTATAAAATTGCGGAGCGTGGCGATACGGTTTTATTATCACCGGCATGTGCAAGCTTTGATTTGTTTAAGAACTATGAAGATCGCGGAGATCAATTTAAGAACTGTGTAAAGAACCTATAAGGTGTTGAATATATTTCAAAATATAAAAGGAGATAAAGCTATTTGGGCCATTGCGGCACTCTTGGCCTTATTTTCATTTCTACCAGTATATAGTGCCAGTAGTAATTTGGTATATGTAGTAGGTAGTGGTACGCCGGTTGGGCACTTGGTAAAACATGCCATACTGTTGTTTTTAGGCTTTGGAATAATTTACGGGGTACATAAAATACCTACGCACTTTTTTAAAGGGCTATCCATGATAGCGCTGCCCATAGTGTTGGTATTGCTCATATTCGTATTGGCGCAAGGTACTTCAAGTGGTGGTACCAATGCCAGTCGTTGGATCCGTCTGCCTTTGGTAGGTTTCGGTTTTCAGCCCTCTAACTTGGCGGCAGTAGTGCTAATGATTTATGTAGCGCGTTATTTCTCTAAGGTTAGAGATATTAAAATAACGTTTACTGAAAGCATTGTGCCATTGTGGTTGCCTGTATTTGCTGTAGTGGCGTTAATATTACCAGCTAACTTTTCAACTGCTGCTATTGTTTTCTCCATGGTTATGGTATTGTGTTTTTTAGGAGGATATCCTATGAAATACTTATTAGGTATTGTAGGAACGGGAATAGTGTGCTTGTCCATATTCATATTAACGGCAAAAGCGTTTCCAGATTTGTTTCCAAATAGGGTAGATACATGGATGAGCAGGATCGATAGTTTCTCTAATCCTGAAGATTCAGAAGGAACTTATCAAATAGAAAGAGCTAAAATAGCCATAGCTACAGGTGGAGTAATGGGTAAAGGAGCGGGTAAAAGTGTGCAAAAGAACTTTTTACCTCAGAGTTCATCAGATTTTATCTATGCGATTATAGTTGAAGAATATGGTTTGATAGGTGGATTTATTTTGATGCTATTTTATTTGTTTCTGTTGTTTAGGATAGTTGTCGTTGCCAACGGATGTTCATCGATCTTTAGCAAACTATTAGTGCTAGGGGTAGGATTACCTATTGTTTTTCAAGCGCTGATAAACATGGCGGTTGCGGTAGAATTATTTCCGGTAACGGGACAGAATTTACCATTGATCAGTAGTGGTGGTACCTCTAGTTGGATGACCTGTTTGGCGATAGGAATCATTTTAAGTGCAAGTAATAAAAGTATAGCGCAGGAGAGTGCTTCTGGCAATGATGTTGATATAGATGAAACGAACCCTTTAGAGATTTTAAGTGGGCAGTTATAAGTTCATTTTGTCAGGAGGAGGTACTGGCGGACATATTTATCCGGCCATTGCCATAGCGAACGAATTGAAAAGGAGATATCCTGATGCGGAGTTTTTGTTCGTAGGGGCGAAGGATAGAATGGAGATGGAGAAAGTGCCGCAAGCAGGATATAAAATAGAAGGATTGTGGATTACGGGAATTCAGCGAAAACTGACCCTTAAAAATCTACTTTTTCCAATAAAATTGATAAGTAGTTTAATGAGAGCAAATAGCATCGTATCGAAGTTTAAACCACACGCCGTAATTGGTACGGGTGGTTTTGCTAGTGGTCCGTTGTTAAAAATGGCAACCACTAAGGGTATTCCTTGTGTATTGCAAGAACAGAATTCCTTTGCTGGTATTACCAATAAACTATTAAAAGACAAAGTGAAAAAAATCTGCGTGGCCTATGATGGCATGGAGAAGTTTTTTCCGAAAGATAAAATTGTAAAAACAGGTAATCCTGTACGTTCAGATTTGGTGGTATTGAAAGCTACTAAAAATGAAGCTTTACAGTATTTTGAATTGAATGCCGATAAAAAAACACTTTTAGTATTAGGTGGAAGTTTAGGGGCAAGACGCATCAACCAATTGGTAGCCGATCATTTAGAATATTTTGAGGCATTAGGATTGCAAGTGATATGGCAATGTGGAAAAGGGTATTACGAAACCTATAAATCGCATCAGTCAGAGAATATTAAAGTACATGCTTTTTTAAACTCGATGGATAAAGCTTATGTAGCTGCAGATTTTATCATTTCAAGAGCAGGTGCAGGTGCAGTGTCAGAATTGTGTTTGGTTGGGAAACCAACATTCTTTATTCCGTCGCCAGTTGTAGCAGAAGATCACCAAACTATGAATGCATTATCTCTTGTTGGTCATAACGCTGCAATTATGATCAGGGAGAAAGAGCTTGATACAACATTTAAAACGGAGTTTGAATCTGTATTTAAATCCGAAGAAAAGCAACAAGAATTATCAAAGAATATTAAGTCGTTGGCATTACCAAATGCAACATCTGATATCTGCGATGAAATAGAAAAATTGATTAAATAAAATGAACGTAACGCAAATACATAGGGTGTATTTTATAGGCATTGGGGGCATAGGTATGTCTGCTTTGGCGCGTTATTTTGCGTTCATTGATAAAGCGGTTGCAGGGTACGATAAAACCGAAACTCCGCTTACACAAGAATTGGCAGCCTCAGGTATGAATATTCACTATACTGATGATATTGATACAGTGCCAGATGAATTTAAGAATGATGCAGCGCATACCTTGGTAGTGTATACGCCAGCGGTACCTTCTAGTCATTCTGAATATCAGTATTTTTTAAATAATGGGTTCACGATTAAGAAACGCTCAGAGGTACTTGGTTTAATTACTAAAGACTCTTTCTGTTTGGCAGTTGCCGGTACGCATGGTAAAACAACGACCTCTAGTATTTTGGCACATTTGTTAAAAGAAACAGGAGTAAAAATGACGGCGTTCTTAGGCGGAATTTCAGAAGACTTTAATAGTAATTTTCTTTTAGAAGGAACAGACTATTCGGTAGTCGAAGCAGATGAGTTTGATCGTTCATTTATGCAGTTGACGCCAAATGTAGCGTGTGTTACGTCTATGGATGCTGATCACCTTGATATTTATGGTGATGCGCAAGAATTGGAAAGAACATTTGTTGATTTTACCAAACGCTTAAAACCGGGTGGTAAACTATTTGTTCGTAATGGTTTGCCTTTAGAAGGGTTGACCTATGGTATAGAAGACGATTCGGATTATTGCATTCGAAACATAAAAATAGAACATGGCACCTACATATTCGATTTGGAGACCCCTGACCTTAAACTGGAAGGGGTTGAATTCAACAAACCAGGTAGACATAATTTGTTGAATGGTTTGGTGGCTTTCGCAATGGCGATGCAAGCAGGTTCCCCACCGCATCGCCTTGCAGAGGCATTAGCAACATTTAAAGGAGTGCAAAGGCGTTTTTCGTACAAAATCAAAAATGATGCTTTCGTTTTTATAGATGATTATGCGCATCACCCAACAGAAATAAATGCTGTTTTTGAAGCAGTTGCAGAAATGCATCCAAATAAAAAAGTATTGGCGATTTTTCAGCCACACTTGTTTTCAAGAACACGTGATTTTGCAGATGAGTTTGCAAAAAGCTTGTCGCAATTCCAGAATATTTTGTTGCTGGATATCTATCCGGCTAGAGAAGAACCACTTGAGGGGATAACATCAGAATGGTTGTTGGAAAAGGTAAATAGCGGTAATAAAAAATTAATTTCGAAAGAACAAATCCTTTCTGAAATAAAAAAACAGGATCCTGATGTTTTACTAACAATGGGAGCCGGAGATATAGGTTTAGAAGTTGTGAAAATTAAAAAAGAAATGTCGTATGCAGGTTAATTGGAATTTTATAAAGTTAGCGGCTTTAGTTCTAGTAATCATGGGGTTATATGCTTTTTCAAATGAGCGTAATAGCGCTAAAAATGTTACGGGAATGAAGGTAGAATTCATTGGGGATCAAAATTTGTACCTCACTGAAGGAACGGTTAATAAATTGTTAATACAAAATTACGGTAGCCTTGATAATGTGCCTAAAGAAAATATAGTTTTGAATACTGTAGAAAAGGCCCTTGAGGCCAATGAAATGGTGAAAAGTGCACAAGTCTATCTAACAATAGATGGTCAGCTAACGTCTAAAATTGTTCAAAGGAAACCAATAGGGCGCATAGAAGGGAACACAAAGTTCTATTTGGACGATGAAGGAAAGAGAATGCCTCTTTCAAATAATCATTCGGCTAGAGTTCCTATCATCACAGGCAATATCAGTGGTAAAAGCCTTGAGGATGTTTATGTCATATTGGAACACATAAATATGGATGATTTTTTTCGGGAATCTGTAATTGGTATTCATATCAAAGGAGAAGAAGAATATCAGTTACGATTAAGGCTTAACAATTTTGTTGTAAACATAGGTGGTATTGAAGATTTAGATGCCAAGTTTAGCAATTTTAAGGCATTTTATGCCAAAGCGAACAAGGATGAGACCTTGGAGGATTATGCAGAAGTAAGTTTAGAATTCAATAACCAGGTGGTGTGCACTAAAATATAATAAAATGGAACAAACTAAATATTCAGTCGGTTTAGACATAGGAACAACAAAAATCGTTGCCATAATCGGAAAACAAAACGAGTATGGTAAAATTGAGATTTTGGGTATCGGTAAGTCCAAAAGTTTAGGTGTACACAGAGGGGTGGTAAATAACATTACCCAGACCATAAAATCTATACAGCAGGCGGTTGAAGAGGCAGAAGCAAATTCTGGTCTTAAGATTGGATCTGTTGTTGTTGGTATTGCCGGTCAGCATATTAGAAGTTTACAGCACAGCGATTACATCACCAGAAAAGATTCTGAGGAGGTAATAGGAGAAGAAGATGTAGACTTGTTATGTAATCAAGTGCACAAATTGATTATGCTACCAGGTGAGGAGATTATTCATGTGTTACCACAAGAATACAAAGTTGACGGGCAAGCGGAAATCCGTGAACCTGTTGGTATGTACGGTGGTAGGCTAGAAGCTAACTTTCATGTGGTAGTTGGTCAGGTAGTTTCCATTAAAAATGTAGGTCGTTGCATTAAAAGTGCAGGATTGGATTTAGGAAATATAACACTAGAGCCATTAGCATCATCTGACGCAGTACTGAGTCAAGAAGAAAAAGAAGCTGGTGTAGCATTGATCGATATAGGTGGTGGTACAACTGATCTTGCCATTTTTAAAGATGGTATCATTAGGCATACTGCGGTTATTCCTTTTGGTGGTGGAGTTATTACCGAGGATATAAAAGAAGGATGTTCAATTATTGAGAAGCAAGCCGAATTGTTGAAAACAAGATTTGGTTCTGCTTGGCCAGGTGAGAATAGAGATAATGAAATTGTGTCCATACCAGGTTTACGTGGTAGAGAGCCAAAAGAGATTTCATTGAAAAATCTATCTAAGATTATTCACGCCCGTGTAGTTGAAATTATTGAGCAAGTGTATGTAGAAATCAAAAACTACGGTCACGAAGAGCAAAAGAAAAAATTGATTGCTGGTATCGTGTTAACAGGTGGTGGTAGCCAGTTGAAGCATTTAAAGCAATTAGTAGAATATATAACAGGTATGGATACTCGTATCGGGTACCCTAACGAACATTTGGCTGGCGATTCTGATGAAGAAGTTGCTAGTCCATTGTACGCAACAGCTGTTGGTCTTTTAATGAATGCCATTAAAAACCAAGAGAAGTTGAAATTGACGCAAGAAGAGATTTTACAAGAACAGGAGCTAAAGCAAGAAGAAGAGTTGGTATATGCAGATCATAATACGGAAGCAGTAGCTCGCCCCAACCTGCATAAAGAAAGAAAATCCGTTTTTGATAAGTGGTCTGAAAAATTGAAAGAATTTTTAGATAACGCAGAGT
Source organism: Maribacter sp. UH1 (assembly GCF_056839145.1). NCBI lineage: Bacteria > Pseudomonadati > Bacteroidota > Flavobacteriia > Flavobacteriales > Flavobacteriaceae > Maribacter > Maribacter sp. UH1. The sequence continues at coordinate 963,564 of NZ_CM166387.1, read as the reverse complement.
AATAAGCATAGCATAAGAGAATACATAACCAGTAATAATTAGAATATGAGTAAGAACAGCGAATTTGATAATATCTCCTTTGATCTACCAAAGAATCAAAGCAACGTTATAAAAGTCATTGGTGTAGGTGGCGGTGGTAGTAATGCCATTAATCACATGTTCCAGGCAGGAATTAACGGAGTTGATTTTGTAATCTGTAATACGGATTCTCAGGCTTTAGACAATAGTCCGGTGCCAAACAAAATACAATTAGGTGTATCATTAACAGAAGGTTTGGGTGCTGGTGCCAATCCTGAAGTAGGTGAACAAGCTGCCATGGAAAGCATGGAAGAGATTAAAAGTATGTTGGATACAACTACTAAAATGATATTCATTACTGCTGGTATGGGCGGGGGAACAGGAACTGGTGCTGCTCCCGTAATTGCCAAGTTTGCAAAAGAAATGGATGTTCTTACTGTTGGTATCGTTACTATGCCGTTTCAATTCGAAGGTAAAATGAGAGTTGAGCAGGCACAACGTGGTATTGAAAAATTACGTAATAATGTCGATTCGCTGATCGTCATTAATAACAATAAATTAAGAGAAGTATACGGTAACCTTGGTTTTAAAGCTGGGTTCTCTAAGGCTGATGAAGTATTGGCAACTGCTGCTAGAGGTATTGCAGAAGTTATTACACATCACTATACACAAAACATAGATTTACGTGATGCTAAAACAGTACTGTCAAATAGTGGTACTGCTATAATGGGGTCTGCTATTTCATCTGGTTCTGCTAGGGCTAATGAAGCGATCATGAAAGCATTGGATTCTCCGTTGTTGAACGATAACAAGATTCAAGGAGCTAAAAACGTATTGTTATTAATTGTTTCTGGTGCACAAGAAATTACAATTGACGAGATTGGTGAAATCAATGATCATATTCAAATAGAAGCAGGATACGGAGCAAACATTATTATGGGTGTTGGTGAAGATGAGAGCTTAGGTGAGGCTATTGCTGTTACGGTAATTGCAACTGGGTTTAATATAGAGCAACAAGATGATATTGTAAATACCGAGTCTAAGAAAATTATCCATACGTTAGAAGAAGGGCAACGTGCAGAAGCAATGTTGTTATCTAACCAAAAAACAGTTCATACTTTAGAAATGGACGATGAGGAAGAGGAGGTAAAACAAGTCAAACCCGTAAAAAAGTATGAGTTCGTTGAGGAAGAAGATTTTGACTTGATACCTACAACGAACTATATTAAAAATTTCAATGTTTTTTACGAGGAAGTATTAGCCGAAAATGTTTCAGAAGAAGATTTTGTAATAGTAGATGCACCATCTTCTTTTAGAGATATGGAAGTTGTTGATCCAGAAGAATTGAAAGTTGAGGAAAAGGATGATCAATTCACGGTTGGTTTTGAGCCTTCTTCAAAAGATGAAGAGGAGAAAGAAAATGTAATCATGTTTGACTTACATGATGAAGTAAAAGATATTGATGTAAAAGAAAGCATTGAAATCGTACCGGTTTTAGAATACAATAAGAATGGTGAAAAACGCTATAGCTTAGATGACTATATGCAGTTAGAAAGTAAACTGACTGGAGCAAAGTCTAAAGCAGAAGAATTTGAGCCTAAGGTTATTGAAGATGAGTTGGTATTTGAAAGAAAGACAGTGGCACCAAGTAGGGAAACAAGTCCAGAGGAACCGTTAGATCCAATGGAAACTCCTATTGAAGAATTATTAAGAGATAGAGCTGATGAGCGCAGAAGAAAACTAAAAGATTTCAATTATAAGTTTAAAAACAACGCGCCTACAAGTTATGACGAAAAGAAGCCGGCATACCAAAGACAAGGAGTTGATTTAAATGAAAGCTCAAGAGAAAAAAAGATTTCTAGAACCTCTTTAAGCGGAGATAGTAATGATGATATTCAATTGAGATCTAACAACTCATTTTTACATGATAATGTAGACTAATAGTAAGTCTTACAATATTTTTAAAACCCGAAAACTAATATAGTTTTCGGGTTTTATTTTTTATCTTCGCAGACCAAAATAAAAGAGATATGGCTTTGCAGCAAAGAGTAATGGAACAGTTGAAATTAGCAATGAAAGCAAAGGATTCCGTAGCACTAGAATCGCTTAGAGCTATAAAATCTGCATTGTTGGTGGCAAGTACGAGTGGAGGTGAAGAAATTACCGAAGATGACGAAATACAGATTGTACAGAAGTTGGTAAAACAAAGAAAAGATAGTGCAGCCATTTTTATAGAACAAGGACGACAAGATCTTGCTGATCCAGAATTAGCTCAGATTGCTGTAATAGAGCAATTTTTACCAGAACAACTTACAGAGGAAGAAGTAGAAAAGGTTGTAGTTCAAACTATAGATGCTACCGGTGCTTCAGGTATGAAAGATATGGGTAAGGTGATGGGGATTGTTTCTAAGGAATTAGCTGGTCAAGCAGATGGTAAGTTGATTTCTACAATCGTAAAAAAGAAATTGGCATAATATAGATTCGTATTAGGGTATTTTTAATTTTGCTAATTGCTAATTGCTAATTGCTAATTGCTAATTGCTAATTGCTAATTGCTAATTGCTAATAAATAATTATGGCCTCGTGGCGCAACTGAATAGCGCATCAGATTTCGGCTCTGAGGGTTGGGGGTTTGAATCCCTTCGAGGTCACTTAAATCCAAGGTCTTGCTTTTGCAGGACCTTTTTTATTTTAAATTATGTTTTACGTATATATTTTAAGAAGTGAAATTGATGGTCGTTTATATAAAGGAATGACTACCGATCTTCAGAAAAGAATAGAACAACATAATTTAGGTAAGAATAAATCTACTAAAGGTTTTTTACCGTGGGTTATGGTTTATAAAGAAGAATTTGAAACCAGAGTTGAGGCAAGAGCAAGAGAAAAATACTTTAAATCAGGAATTGGTCGTGAGTACTTAAAAAGCATTCTTGACGATTAAGGTTAGCGTATCAGACCTGCCTGCCGGCAGGCAGGTTTCGGCTCTGAGGGTTGGGGGTTTGAATCCCTTCGAGGTCACTTAAATTAAAGGTCTTGCTTTTGCAGGGCCTTTTTTTGGTTTTAAATAATACGATTGTTTTAATTTGGTGATTGTACTTTTTGACAAACGCATATCTGTATATCTGTGTTACTATGTTTTGATGCTGTTATTTTTGAATATTAAAGTACAGTTGGATAATTAAATATTATTATTCTGTATACCGTAAGCTCAAATTATAATGGTTCTTAATGGATAGTTGTTTAATAATCTTCCGTTTGCTTACATCAATAATTAGACACATTATATAGGTGTAGAATTAAATACACTTTTTTTGACTATCCATTTTGTCATTTAGTAAGGACGAAAATTAAATATTGATACGCTTTTGTGTTTTTATTCGAGTAATAGATGGAGGAGATGATGAGTATTTGAAGCTTGTTTTGTTTTTTAAATTATGGTTTGTAGTTTAAAATACTAGCAAGGTTATAGGTGGAATATGTTACTTAATGCTGCAGTGGGTTTAATGGTTGAATTATCACCTCATTTTATCCTTCTCCAACCCTGTCAAAATCATGCAGTTATGTTTTGGTGAAAAAACTTTCGTTTTTTATTTAAAAAAATGGTTGTGTAATTAATAATAGTGTGTACATTTGCACCCCGCAAACGAGGAAGATGATTTTGGAATCGGGAGTGGGAAATAGGTTCTTAGGTATGTTGTTTTGTTCTGGTGAAAAAAAGAAAAATAATTTTTTTTCGATAAAAGTTGTCAGGTTAAAAAACAGTTGTATATTTGCAGCCGCTTAGGGAAACACCTAAGGGAAACGAGGCGGGGAAATCGAGAGATTTTGAGCTGAGTGGATAGAAGTTCATTGAAATATTGTGGAGATAAGAATCGAGAATAGGTGAGGACCTTTTCGAGAGGAACAAGAATTAAGGAAACATGAAAATTCAGTATATGCCCAAGGGTATATATAAGGAATTGAATCGAGAGTCGGGGCCGGGATGGATTTTGACTTCGTTGGGACGAATATTTACAAAACAACGATGAAGAGTTTGATCCTGGCTCAGGATGAACGCTAGCGGCAGGCCTAACACATGCAAGTCGAGGGGTAACATTTGTGCTTGCACAAGATGACGACCGGCGCACGGGTGCGCACCGCGTATGGAACCTACCTTGTACAGGGGAATAGCCCAGGGAAACTTGGATTAATGCCCCGTAGTACCGTGACCCGGCATCGGGATACGGTTAAAGCCTTCGGGCGGTATAAGATGGCCATGCGTCCCATTAGCTTGTTGGTAAGGTAACGGCTTACCAAGGCTACGATGGGTAGGGGCCCTGAGAGGGGGATCCCCCACACTGGTACTGAGACACGGACCAGACTCCTACGGGAGGCAGCAGTGAGGAATATTGGACAATGGAGGAGACTCTGATCCAGCCATGCCGCGTGCAGGAAGAATGCCCTATGGGTAGTAAACTGCTTTTATACGGGAAGAAAAAAGAGTACGTGTACTCTACTGACGGTACCGTAAGAATAAGGACCGGCTAACTCCGTGCCAGCAGCCGCGGTAATACGGAGGGTCCGAGCGTTATCCGGAATTATTGGGTTTAAAGGGTCCGTAGGCGGGCCGATAAGTCAGGGGTGAAAGTTTGCAGCTCAACTGTAAAATTGCCTTTGATACTGTTGGTCTTGAGTTATAGTGAAGTTGCCGGAATATGTAGTGTAGCGGTGAAATGCATAGATATTACATAGAACACCGATTGCGAAGGCAGGTGACTAACTATATACTGACGCTGATGGACGAAAGCGTGGGGAGCGAACAGGATTAGATACCCTGGTAGTCCACGCCGTAAACGATGGATACTAGCTGTCCGAGGCCTTGAGTCTTGGGCGGCCAAGCGAAAGTGATAAGTATCCCACCTGGGGAGTACGTTCGCAAGAATGAAACTCAAAGGAATTGACGGGGGCCCGCACAAGCGGTGGAGCATGTGGTTTAATTCGATGATACGCGAGGAACCTTACCAGGGCTTAAATGCATATTGACAGGTCTAGAGATAGATTTTCCTTCGGGCAATTTGCAAGGTGCTGCATGGTTGTCGTCAGCTCGTGCCGTGAGGTGTCAGGTTAAGTCCTATAACGAGCGCAACCCCTACCGTTAGTTGCCAGCATGTCATGATGGGGACTCTAACGGGACTGCCGGTGCAAACCGTGAGGAAGGTGGGGATGACGTCAAATCATCACGGCCCTTACGTCCTGGGCCACACACGTGCTACAATGGTAGGTACAGAGAGCAGCCACGTCGCAAGGCGGAGCGAATCTATAAAACCTATCACAGTTCGGATCGGGGTCTGCAACTCGACCCCGTGAAGCTGGAATCGCTAGTAATCGGATATCAGCCATGATCCGGTGAATACGTTCCCGGGCCTTGTACACACCGCCCGTCAAGCCATGGAAGCCGGGAGTGCCTGAAGTCCGTCACCGTAAGGAGCGGCCTAGGGCAAGATCGGTAACTAGGGCTAAGTCGTAACAAGGTAGCCGTACCGGAAGGTGCGGCTGGAACACCTCCTTTCTAGAGATTGTCCTTTAAGGACGGTCCCTGATGAAGTAAAGAATCGGAATAACGGTCCCGGTCTTTTGATTTAATAATGTTTTCGCTTTAAGAATTGTTCGAAAAAAATAATCTCCATGATCATGATATATAAGTAATTGCTTTTTCCAAAAAAGGTATTTATACTAAGAGGAAGGAGTAGGGACAGTCCCATAGCTCAGCTGGTTAGAGCGCTACACTGATAATGTAGAGGTCGGCAGTTCGAGTCTGCCTGGGACTACAAAAAAGGAATTCGTTTAGAGATAGGCGAAACGTTCATATATTGAAATATTGAAGGAAATTTTAGAAGTTGTGCTACCTGTCAACTGTAAACTGGCAACTGCCGACTTATAGAATGGGGGATTAGCTCAGCTGGCTAGAGCGCCTGCCTTGCACGCAGGAGGTCATCGGTTCGACTCCGATATTCTCCACTGGGCGATGCCCAGGGATAATTTATTTTATCTCGAAGTATCGCAGATG
>NZ_CM166387.1:0-952500 GCF_056839145.1 Maribacter sp. UH1 | reverse complement strand
TCCCTAAAGCTTTAATAGCTTGTATGGTTCTGTGTAAATGGGTGCAAGCCTCGTAATGTACGGTTAAGATATGAGCGCCTAAATTTGCAAACTCTTCTAGATATCTGTCTGGGTCTACAATCATTAAATGTACGTCTAAAGGCTTAGTGGCATATTTATGTATTGCTTTGACCACAGGCATACCGTAAGATATATTTGGCACAAAAACTCCGTCCATAACATCGATATGGTGATATGTTGCTTCACTGGCGTTTACCATTTCTACATCGCGTTGTAGATTTCCAAAGTCTGCTGCTAAAAGTGATGGCGCTATACTTGCCTTTTTCATGATATATAACCTTTGTAATTCAATACAAAAATACGGATTTGTATTTCGTTCAACAGTCGTTTTTAAATTAGCTTTAACTCTATTTAATCAATTTTACTTCCACCATATTTAGTGAGTATGGGATTAATTTTTGACTTGTATTGCTTCATAATAGTATTCAACTTGTTCAATTCAACATCTAGTTCTGCCGATAATTCTTTGTAAACTTTGTAAGCTCCGCTTGTAGGTTTTGCTTCACCTGATTCTACACTTCTTCTTAATGATGCTAATCTATTATTTAGTTTTATTGGAAAGTTTAATGGATCCTGACCTGATTGATTTTTTACTTGGTACAGACTTTCCTCGACTTCGGTTAACTCGTTTAAGAAAGGGGTGATGTTCTTATCGTAGTCCTTAATAGCATCTTTTGCATCACCAAGGATCTTTTTAATTTCTCTAATCTTAATAACCGCTTCATTGGCAGCCGAAGTTTTACCCATTATTTTGTTGGATAACTCAAATTGTTCATCTAAATCTTCTTTGGTAATCCCTTTAAGATTTGGATCCATTTTTATTTCAAACGCATATGTTTTTTCATAATCCCCTGATTTCATTTTTACTTTATAAGTCCCTAAAGGAGCTTTTGGTCCGCGTGCAGGTCTTGCGCTCCAAATGATCATTCCTTCAAAAGTAGTAGCACCTTGATACCTCATGTCCCAAGTAAAATTGTTTATTCCTTTTGCTGTGGTAGGTTTTGTAGATCCTCCTTTTAACCAATAAGGTATGTTAGGGTCAACTTCATATTTGGGTTTACTACCGGTAAACGTATTTATGAGTTTATCATTAGTGTCGTAAATTTCAAAGGTGATGGTGTCTTTTTCTTCCTTTAAATAATATTGAATAGAAGCATTTGTCAATCCTCTTAAAGCATTGGTTGGTTTAAAAAGTACGGCTTCTTGATTTTCCATTTCAGAAGTATACTGTCTTAAGGGTTGAATATCATCAAGAATCCAAAACCCTCTACCGTGGGTTCCTAAAACGACATCATTATCTTTTATGACTAAATCCCTAACTGGAGTATCGGGTAATTCCAATTGAAGACTTTGCCATAATTCCCCGTCGTTCATTGAAAAATATACTCCGTGTTCAGTTGCTAAAAATAGAAGTCCTTCTCTAACAGGGTCTTCGCGAACCGCTCTTGCAAAGTGCCCATCTTCTATTCCGTTAATAATTTTTGTCCAAGTTTTTCCATAATCATGTGTCTTAAAAACATAAGGTTGTCTATCATCTACTTGGTATCTATTTGCTGCAACGTATAATGTTCCTGGATTGTGAATAGATTCATCAATAATACTAACTCTAGAGAATTTTGGTAATTCTTTAGGAGTAATGTCTGACCAATTTTTACCGCCATCTCTAGTAATGTGAATTTTACCATCGTCTGAACCTGCCCATATAGTATTAATGTCGTGGTTAGATGGAGCAAGAGCAAAAACCGTAGCGTAAATTTCAGGTCCGTTCATATCCATGGTAATAATACCACCCGTTTTACCTAAGGTGGATGGGTCTGCATAGGTTAAATCTGGACTGATTTTCTCCCAAGATTGTCCATCATCCGTAGTTTTCCAAACATGCTGTGAACACGTGTACATTACATTTTCATCTTTTGGTGCAAACATGATAGGGAACGTCCATTGCCAACGTTCAGGTAATGCGCTAGCAGGCTCGCCCGAGAAAAATCGCGGATATACCTGTATGTCTCTAGATTGACCATTACTTCTGTCATATCGTGTCAATAGTGCACCTTGACTACCTGCATAAAATATGTCTAAATTGGTTGGGTGCTGGGTAATCCAACCACTTTCACCACCACCAACAGCGTATGCCCAACCATCACCTTGGCCTCTTGCTTGCATATGCCCCCAACCATCGCTTGGTACAGCAATGGTACTGTTGTCTTGTTGTGCACCTGCCACATGGTAAGGTACATCGTTAGTGGTCATTACATGGTACAACTGTGTTGTTGTGTAGTCTTCTTCTGTCCAGGATTCTCCTCCGTTTAAACTAACAACGCCACCGCCATCATTAGAAGAAATCATGCGGTCAGGATTATTAGGGTCTATCCAAAGATCATGATTGTCTCCGTGAGGTACCTTAATTTTTGTATCAAATGTTTCGCCTCCGTCTGTAGATTTCCAAAAGTTTACATTGAGTCCGTAAACTATATCTTTATTCAACGGGTCGGCATAAATTCTAGAATAGTAAAAAGCACGTTGTCTAAGTTTACGCTCATCATTTGTTCTTTTCCAAGTTTTACCCGCATCATCCGAACGAAATACTCCACCTTCATTAGCTTCAACAATTGCCCAAACGCGATTAGAATCTGCAGGAGAAACGGTTACTCCAATTTTTCCTAAAGGACCTTCTGGCATACCTGGATTTTTTGAAAGATCTGTCCAGGTTTCACCAGCATCTGTAGACTTCCATAGTTTACAATCTGGACCGCCGCCCCACATTTTCCAGGCTTTACGTTGCACTTGCCAAGTACTGGCATATAATACACTTGGGTTGTTGCGGTCAATGATCAAATCTACGGCACCAGCCTTATCACTCACATAAAGTGTTTTGTTCCATGTTTTACCACCGTCAGTACTTTTAAAAACACCACGTTCTTCATTATCGCCATATGGGTGACCTAATGCGGCGACATATACAATTTCAGGATTTGTGGGATGAATTCTAATTCTAGAAATAGCCTGAGTTTCCTCTAGTCCTAAATGCTTCCATGTTTCACCGGCATCAATAGATTTGTATACACCATTGCCTTGCGTTATGCTACCACGTAATTGTACTTCGCCCATACCGATGTATACGATATCAGGATTTGTTTCAGCTACCGCTACAGCGCCAACAGAAGAGCTGGTTATTTGACCGTCTGTAACTGGTTTCCACTCATTACCGCCATCAGTAGTTTTCCATAATCCACCACCAGTTGCACCAAAATAATATTCATTGGGTCTACTAGGGCTGCCGGCAGAACCTAAAGAACGCCCACCACGTACAGGTCCAATATTACGCCATTCTAAATTGTCATAAAAAGCTTTGTTGAGCGTTGTTTGCGAGTGGATTTTTTTATTTTTCTTTTTTTGAGCGATTAAAGAGCTGCTAATAAATAAAAGAGATAAAATAAAAAGGAGAGATGATTTTGAGTTCATTGTAGTCGTTGTTTGTTTGGTAGATTGATTTATTACTAGCTTGAAAATAATAATTTAATCTGCCAATAATAAGCGATAGAAAAATTTTAACGAGGATAGCACTCATTTAATATGGTAAGCTTATTAAATGATGTTTGTCTTAAGAATACTCTTAGAATACACTAATTATTTTGCTATTTCCATAGTTATGAAATGTAGCTATCAGCAAACAGCGAATAAATAATATGACTATAGAATTACCACGACAAAATAATCAAGAAGGTAATAGCTGCTATTCTATTTGTCTTAAACCTTCGTAAATTGAAATAGCAACTGCATTGGCTAAATTAAGACTGCGGATATGTTCACTGTATAAGGGAATTTTTACAGCTTTATCCGCATTGTCATTTAAAATAGATTTTGGCAAGCCAACAGATTCTTTGCCAAAGACTAAAAACATATCTTCCTCAAAATCAATTTCCCAATGATTTTTAGTTGCGCTGGCAGAAAAGAAAATCATTTTCTTTTCTTTATTCTGCTCAAAGAATTCATCAACATTCTCGTACATAATTACATTTAAATGCTGCCAGTAATCAAGCCCTGCCCTTTTTAAGCGTTTGTCTGTAAGTTCAAACCCAAAAGGTTTTACCAAGTATAGTGTAGAACCTGTGCCAAGTGCTAGTCTTCCAATATTTCCTGTATTATTAGGAATTTCAGGTTCTATAAGTACAATATTAAATCCCATTATTTTTTAAAAGATTGAAGGTATAAATGTTCCACTTTTTCACGTGCCCATGGCGTTCTGCGTAAAAACTTCAAGCTAGATTTTATGGAAGGATTACTCTTAAAACAGTTTATATTGACCTGACCGGCTAAATCTTCCCATGAATACTTTTCTGTAAGTTCTTCTAGAATAGTTGCCAATTTTACACCGTGGAGGGGATTGTTGGGTTGAGAATCTGAGCTCATGATAGTTTTTTATTTAGTAGGAATTACTTTTATTTTTGAAAAGCAATGTACATTGATAGTGCTGGAACCTTAATATGGTTTTTCAAAAAAGTTGAACCTTCAAAATCAAAGGTACTACCAGAAACCGCTTCTTGCCAAATTCCTTCTATTTTATAATCTATTATTTTGTTGGATGCATTGTATATGACTAAAATTTTCTCCCAGCTATCGGCATTTGCATTGTCTTCCAAAGTAAATGAAACCAGCGAATCATCAGTCTTTTGAAATATTAGGTGTTTACGAACATCTGAGCCTGTGGTCATATAAAAAGCCGGGTGTTCTTTTCTAAGTTGAATTAGATTTTTATAGTATTCAAAAACCTCCTTATGTTCATATTTCCTGTTCCAATTTATTTGGTTAATACTATCAGGTAAATTGTATGAATTGTGTTCGCCATTTTTTGTACGAAGCATTTCTGAACCCGCATGTAAAAATGGAGTTCCTTGTGATGTGAGAACAATGGCATTTGCCAATTTATCCATAGCAATTAAGGTCTTAGGATCTGTATTAGGTCTTGAGATTTTTAGTTTGTCAAAAAGCGTATGATTGTCATGACAAGAAACGTAGTTTACAGATTGCCAAGGTTCGTTAGCCCAGGGAGCTTCAGAATAGTTTACACTGTTATAATTAATTTGGGGATGTTGAATAGCACCTACAATCCCGAATTTTATTGATTCTTCCGTTTTTACAGCTCCACTCACAAAACCTAAGCTTTCATCTTCAAAAACAGAACCTTTTAATCCGTCACGTAAATCATCACTAAAGGCGGCAAATTTTGGAATTTTTTGCATGTGTTTTTTGAGCGTTCTTTTTTCTTCGGGTAATGGGGAATCTTTGGCAGTCCATCCTTCGCCATATAATAGTGCGTCTGGATTAATTTTTAAAATTTTCTCAGCAATGATGTTCATGGTTTCAATGTCATGAATGCCCATAAGATCAAAACGAAATCCATCAATATGATATTCTTTAGTCCAGTGTAAAACAGATTCAATAATGAATTTGCGCATCATTGGGCGCTCAGAGGCAGTTTCGTTACCACAAGCAGCAGCATCTGAATACGAGCCATCTTCCCAATGTCTGTAATAATAATTTGGCACTTCTTGATTAAAGTTAGATTCATCCGTTTTGCCAGTATGGTTATAGACAACGTCCATAATAACACCGATGCCATTAGCGTGAAATGTTTGAACCATTTGTTTAAATTCTTTAATACGAACTTCTGCATTAAAAGGATCGGTAGAAAAGGAACCTTCAGGAACATTATAGTTTTGAGGGTCGTATCCCCAATTAAATTGCGGGGTGTTTAAGTTGGCCTCGTCAATGGAATAATGGTCAAAAGAAGGTAAAAGATGTACATGAGTAATGCCCAATTCCTTTAAGTGGTCTATGCCCGTAGTAATTTGGTTAGGGCTTTTAGTTCCGGTTTCAACTAGGCCTAGATAGGTTCCTGGCATAGAAGACCCAGATTGGGGATGAATTGTCATGTCTCTAATATGAAGCTCGTAGATTATAGCTTCGTTTTGGTAATTGAGCGCTGGGGAGATATCACTTTGCCAATTCTTAGGGTTGGTTTTTTCCATATCAATAACCATAGCTCTATTTCCGTTTACTCCAACAGCTTGTGCGTAAATTCCTGGAGTTTCATTAAGCCATTTGTTATCTGATTTAACTTGAAAAGTATAGTAAATTCCGTTTAAATCGCCATCAACGTTAATTTTCCAAATACCCTCGTCTTCCTTGTTTAGGGAATATTTTGCATATGATTTGGACTTGTTTCCGGTTCTATAGAGTCTTAAGATAACTTCTTCTGCCTTAGGGGACCAAAGTTTAAATAAAGTTGATTTTTGACTGTATTGCGCCCATAAATTTTCTTTAACGGGGGTAGGGTAGCTGCCAAAATCAGTATTATTTTTATGGTGATTACAAGAATTAAAGCACATGAAAACTATTGAAATTAGTAGTGTGTATTTCATTGAAATGGTAATGATGCTCTAAGATAAGGAAAGAAATTTTGGAGATAATTATTGTTTAGGGTTAGCTAAGTAAATAATAATGAAACTATTATAAATGAAAAAACTCCGGTAATCAGCCGGAGTTTATTCATCAATCAAAAAACGAACAGTCATGATAAACTGTTGTTACCGTTAAAATTACAATTAATATGCCATATTACCAATTTAGGGAATATTTAACGTGTAATTTTTATAGCTTGAACGCTAAGGGTTTTTAACCCAAATACGTTTTTAATATTTTACTTCTAGAAGTATGCTTTAAACGTCTAATTGCTTTTTCTTTAATTTGACGAACTCTTTCTCTAGTAAGGTCAAAAGTTTCACCAATTTCTTCTAAGGTCATAGAATGCTGGTTAGCAAGACCAAAGTATAGACGAATTACATCTGCCTCACGTGGCGTTAATGTTTCTAAAGCACGCTCAATTTCTGTACGTAAAGACTCATGTAACAATTCTCTATCTGGATTAGGAGATTCACCACTACGAAGTACATCATAAAGGTTAGAATCTTCACCGTCAATAAGAGGCGCATCCATAGATACGTGTCTACCTGAGTTTTTCAATGATTGTTTTACGTCATCAACAGTCATGTCCAATTCTTTTGCAATTTCTTCAGGAGAAGGCATTCTTTCATGCGCTTGCTCAAGGAAAGCAAAAGTTTTATTGATCTTGTTGATAGAACCAATTTTGTTCAATGGCAAACGAACGATACGAGATTGTTCTGCCAATGCTTGTAATATAGATTGACGGATCCACCATACGGCGTAGGAGATAAATTTAAATCCCCGCGTTTCGTCAAAACGCTGTGCAGCTTTGATTAATCCAAGGTTACCCTCGTTAATCAAATCTGGCAAAGTAAGGCCTTGGTTTTGGTACTGCTTCGCAACTGAAACCACGAATCTGAGGTTGGCTTTGGTGAGTTTTTCAAGAGCGATCTGGTCGCCTGCCTTGATACGTTGTGCCAACTCTACTTCTTCATCAGCGGTAATCAAGTCTACTTTTCCAATTTCTTGTAAGTACTTGTCCAAAGATGCGGTCTCTCTATTGGTGACCTGTTTTGTAATCTTAAGCTGTCTCATTAAAATAAATTAAGTTCAGTTTGCATAGACTGCATATACTTATACGTAAAAAACTTCCGAATGTTACAATTCAATCAAAAAAAGTTCATTTTTCCGTTGAACTACATAAAAAAGCCTCGACTGATTAGTCGAGGCTTTAAGAATTACCTTACAAAAGAATTAATCTCTCCTTGGTTTTCTATCGCGATTACGATCGTTTCCACGACGGTCATCTCTTCTTTTATCATCACGTGGTGGTCTTTCAACAAAACCTTCTGGTTTTGGTAAAAGTGCTTTACGAGAAACTTTTTCTTTACGAGTACGCTTATCTATACCGAAATACTTAACGTCAAATACATCGCCCATGTTTACAACATCAGCTACATTTTCCGTACGTTCCCATGCTAGTTCACTTACGTGTAATAATACTTCATTACCAGGAGCATCCATATATTCTACAACTGCACCGAAATCAAGCATCTTAATAACTTTTACTTCGTAAACGCTACCAACTTCTGGCTTGAACAAAATAGAATCTATTTTTGCCATTACAGCATCAATACCTTTTCTACCAACACCTAATATTTCAACTATACCTTCTTCAGTAACTGGATCTTCGTTTATAACGATAGTTGTCTCAGTTTCTTTCTGCATTTCTTGAATCACTTTTCCTCCAGGACCAATTAATGCACCAATGAATTCATTAGGAACACGTCTAGATACCATTGTAGGAGCGTGATCTTTAACATCTTCGTTAGGTGTAGAAATAGTTTCAGTAATTTTTCCTAAGATATGTAAACGACCTTCGCGAGCTTGTTTTAAAGCATTAACAAGAATCTCATAAGAAAGACCTTTTACTTTAATATCCATTTGGCAAGCCGTAATACCGTCTGCAGTACCTGTTACTTTAAAATCCATATCACCTAAGTGATCTTCATCACCTAAGATATCTGATAATACAGCATACTTTCCAGAATCTGCATCAGAAATTAATCCCATTGCAATACCTGATACTGGTTTTTTCAATTGAACCCCAGCATCCATCATTGCCATAGTACCAGCACAAACAGTAGCCATAGAAGAAGAACCGTTAGATTCTAAAATTTCAGAAACTACACGTACTGTGTAAGGGCAATCTTCAGGAACCATTCCTTTCAATGCGCGTTGAGCCAAGTTACCGTGACCAACTTCTCTACGAGATGTTCCACGAATAGGTCTTGCTTCACCAGTTGAAAAAGGAGGGAAGTTATAGTGTAAATAGAAACGCTCTTCACCTTCGTAAGATGGCATGTCTATTTGGTTTGCTTCTCTACTTGTACCTAAAGTAACTGTAGCTAAAGCTTGAGTTTCTCCACGAGTAAAGATAGAAGAACCGTGTGTAGATGGTAAATAGTTTACCTCACACCAAATTGGTCTGATCTCATCAGTCTTACGACCATCTAATCTTAAACCTTCGTTCAATGTTAAGTCACGTACAGCGGCTTTTTCAGCTTTACTGTAGTATTTAGAAATTAATCCGCCAAAATCAGCTTGCTCTTCTTCAGAGAAAGAAGCTTTGATTTCTTCTTTGATTTCGCCAAAAGCAGCGCTACGCTCATGTTTTGCAGAACCTGCTTGAGCAACAGCGTATACTTTATCATAAGCCATGTCATGAATTTTCTTAGCTAGATCAGCATCTTCACGTTCTGGCTCGTACTCACGTACATCTTTTTTACCGAAAGCTTTCGCTAAAGCTTCTTGAGCAGCACATTGAACCTTAATAGCTTCATGGGCAAACTTAATAGCTTCGGTCATTTCTTCTTCAGAAATCTCATCCATCTCACCTTCAACCATCATTACAGAATCAGCAGAAGCACCGATCATCATATCAATGTCAGACTCTAATAATTGAGCACGGGTTGGGTTGATAACGAATTCACCGTTTACACGACCAACTCTAGCTTCAGAGATAGCACATTCAAAAGGGAAATCTGATAATTGAATAGCGGCAGAAGCTGCTAAACCTGCCATTGCATCTGGCATAACGTCTTCATCATGAGACATTAACTGAATCATCACTTGAGTTTCTGAGTGATAATCTTTAGGGAATAACGGACGTAAAACACGATCCACTAAACGCATGGTTAAAACTTCACCGTCACTTGGTCTTGCTTCTCTTTTGAAGAAACCACCTGGGTAACGACCTGCAGCTGCAAATTTTTCACGGTAATCTACCGTTAGTGGAAGAAAGTCCACATCACTTTGTTTGTAGTTGGAAACAACTGTACATAATAACATACATTTTCCTGATTGAACAACAACAGAGCCGTGTGCCTGTTTTGCCAATTTTCCTGTTTCGATAGAAATTTCTCTACCGTCACCAAGGTCTATGACCTCTTTAAATACTTTTGGAATCATAAAATTCGATTAAAATTTGCATCATGCAAATTTGTTAAACAATGGTCTTTCCGACTGAAATTTCTCTGGTCGGAGTTGTTGTGTTGTTGTGTTGACCAATGAAAAACCGTGTGTAGCTTTTTGTTCTCCTTTGCCAAATATTTGGCTTAAACTCCTAAGGCGGGAGTATTAAAAAAGGGGATAGCTAGCTATCCCCTTTTGCAATATTATTTTCTAATACCTAGCTCTTTAATTAGCTCTCTGTATTTTACAATATCATTTTTAATCATGTAATCAAGAAGACTTCTTCTTTTACCCACGAGCTTTACTAATGAACGCTCAGTGTTGTAATCTTTATGGTTCTTTTTCAAGTGACCAGTTAAGTGATTAATTCTGTGTGTAAACAAAGCAATTTGTCCTTCTGTAGAACCAGTGTTTGTTTCGCTACCGCCGTGTTTTTTGAAAATTTCGGCTTTTACTTCTTTTGATAAATACATTCCAATATTATTTTAAATGATTTTTATGTACGTGATTGATTTTCAATCAAGCCGCAAAGGTAAGATATTTTTTGAAATGTTTAATTTAAATTTTAAAAATTTAAAATCAAAAAGCACAACCATTTGGTAATGGTTCTACGTTTTCTAGTTCTTTAGCAAATTCAATATCCAATTCATAAGAAGAGAAGCCAGTGTCAATAGCACCTTTAAGTACCGCATTTGAATAGCTTGTAGTATTCATGTGTACTCTAATATATACTTCTGTGGTACTTTCTAGTGGAATGTTGCTTCCTGACCTTGTAAAAGGTTGTTCATCTACATGACTATGTGCCAAAACTCTTCTATAGATAAGATTACCTTCTAAATCTATAATTTCCCACCAGTCGGCATACTGATCACATCCTGTATCGGGACTTGAAACTGTAGTATTGATAGTGTATGCATTTGGTTCTCCTGATATGCTTACTTGGGTAACTTGTGCATTAGAATTAAAAATGCTCGCCGAATCTGATTCTTCGACGAGCACTTTTTCTTTATCTGTAGAACAGCATAAAAACCAAAAAGATAGTATAGTGAATACTAATGATTTCACGCTGTTGCTTTTTCTGCTCTTACGGGGTTGTTCTGAATTAAGTCGATATATAGGTTCACTTTTTTCTTTAAATCTCTTCTATGTGAAATGAAATCTAAAAAGCCGTGTTCCAATAAAAACTCAGATGATTGAAAACCTTCGGGCAAATCTTTACCAGTAGTATCTTTTACGATTCTAGGACCGGCAAAACCTATCAATGCTCCTGGCTCTGCAATATTAATATCGCCAAGCATAGCATAAGAAGCCGTAGTACCACCCGTTGTTGGGTCGGTACATAAAGAGATGTATGGTAAACCAGCTTCAGATAACTGAGCTAATTTAGCTGATGTTTTTGCAAGTTGCATTAATGAAAGCGCTGCCTCCATCATACGAGCTCCACCAGATTTAGAAATCATCATAAATGGTGTTTTCTTTTTAATGGCGTAGTCTATACCACGTGCAATTTTCTCACCAACGACACTACCCATAGAACCACCAATGAATTTAAAATCCATACAGCAGATTACGATGTCTTTACCGTAAGACTTTCCGTATCCTGTTCTCACAGCATCTTTAAGTCCGGTTTTTTTCTGCGCCGCTTTTAAACGTTCGCTATATTTCTTGGTATCCTCAAATTTTAAAGGATCTTTAGAACTAAGGTTTGCATCAAGTTCAGTAAACTTATTGTTATCAAACAAAATTTCAAAATACTCTTTACTGCCTATTCTTACGTGATAATCATCTTCAGGACTTACATAAAAGTTCTTTGCAAGATCGTCAGACTCTACTATTTTACCTGTTGGCGATTTATACCAAAGTCCTTTAGGTGTATCTTTCTTTTCCTCTGTAGAGGTTTGAATACCTTTTTCTTTTCTTTTAAACCAAGCCGTCATATCATCCATTTTTTGGTTATCCAATAAGGTTATAGTGTATCAACATTGTTTAAGTCTTCAAAGGCTTTTTTCAAACGCTCTATGAAAGAGGTTTCACCTTTTCTCAACCAAACTCTTGGGTCGTAGAATTTCTTGTTAGGTTCGTCAGCACCTTTAGGGTTGCCAATTTGTGCTTGCAAGTAGTCTTTATTATCTTGAATATAGTCACGAACACCTGCTAAGAAAGCATATTGTAAATCGGTATCAATATTCATTTTTATAACTCCGTAGCTAATACCTTCTCTGATCTCTTCAACTGTAGATCCAGAACCACCATGAAATACGAAATCTATATGGTTGTGCTCAACACCATACTTCTTAGAAATATATTCTTGAGAGTTTAAAAGGATTTTTGGAGTCAATTTAACGTTACCTGGCTTGTAAACACCGTGTACGTTACCAAATGCAGCAGCGATAGTGAATTTAGGGCTAACTTTAGAAAGCTCTTCATAGGCGTATGCTACTTCTTCTGGTTGTGTGTATAATTTAGAATCATCTACATCAGAATTATCAACACCATCTTCTTCACCACCAGTAATACCTAGTTCAATTTCTAGCGTCATGTTCATTTTGCTCATGCGTTCTAAGTACCCTTTACATATTTCAATATTCTCTTCTAAAGGCTCTTCAGAAAGATCGATCATATGCGAGCTGAATAAAGATTTTCCTGTTTCAGCGAAATGTTTTTCACTAGCATCTAAAAGACCATCTATCCAAGGCAATAATTTTTTTGCACAATGATCTGTATGAAGAATAACTGTTGCACCATAAGCTTCTGCTAGTTGGTGAACATGTTTGGCTCCGGCAACAGCACCTAGTATAGCTGCTTTTTGCCCATCGTTAGAAAGACCTTTACCAGCATTGAACTGTGCTCCACCGTTAGAAAATTGAATGATAACAGGAGCGTTTAAACTTGCAGCTGTCTCTAAAACACCATTAATAGTATCTGAACCTATAACGTTTACTGCAGGTAATGCGAACCCTTTTTCTTTTGCGTAGTTGAAGATTGCTTGAACTTCATCTCCGGTTGCAACTCCCGGTTTAATATTGTGAGCCATAATTATGTTGTTGTTTGTTTCTTAAAAAAATGAAAAACAAATGTAATAAAACAATTATATTTAAAAGGGATAGTTAATACCTATTTGCAACACGGAGTTCGCAAAATTATAATCTCTGAACCATCTTTTA
This sequence comes from Maribacter sp. UH1, assembly GCF_056839145.1. NCBI lineage: Bacteria > Pseudomonadati > Bacteroidota > Flavobacteriia > Flavobacteriales > Flavobacteriaceae > Maribacter > Maribacter sp. UH1. The sequence continues at coordinate 939,358 of NZ_CM166387.1, read as the reverse complement.
GACTGAATTTCAGCAGGGTTATAAGTTTTGAAGCCCAAATCTAGTCTAAATAGGAAGTAGGTGAAATCGTATCTTATACCAATACCTGTTCCTAAGGCAATATCCTTTAAAGAACTAAATCCGTCAAAAGTAGCATCTGGATCTTCTACATTATCCAGCACGTTCCATATATTTCCTGCATCTGCAAATATGGCTCCGTTAATATCACCCGCTACCGGAAATCTGTATTCTAAGTTCAAGGCTAATTTTAAATTCGCTTCGTTAAAATCATTAATTGCTGAAGTGCTTCCTGGTCCTAATGAGTATGGGAACCAAGCTCTGTTGTCATTTGATCCACCACCAAAATAACTACGAACAAATGGGATGTTGTCAGAATTACCGTAAGGAATGGCAATACCGAAGAATGCTCTTGCAGCTAATACATTAGAGCGTTCTAGGTCCCAGTATTTTACGTATTCAAACTCATTTTTAATGTATTGTGAAAATGGTACTCCAAATACCAATAACTGATCATCGTCATTTTTGTTGAATGGTATAAAAGAAGAGAAAGCCGATAAAGCATTACCTGCACCTTCAATTTTCCAACGGAATTGATAAAAAGAATTATCTATAGGTCCGGTTCTATTTGTTTTGTTGAATGTGTAATTAGATGCGAATATTAAATTATTCTCGGTTAGTCTAATTCTTCTTTCTTCAATAGTGTTTACATCATCAAAATCGTCACTTGAAGAAGATACATCACCATCTAAGATTGCATTTGTAAATCCGGTTGTGCCTGAAGGAATTATTAAGTTAAGTTCATCATCATCGTCACCAGTTTCAAAGAATGATGCCAATTCTGGATACAATGTAGCATCTTCATAAGAGTCTGCGATGTCATCTAAAAGTTCATAAGTATTAGTATAAACATTATAGAATCTACTACTATTTACATTTCTTACAAACTGAATGTTCAATAACTCAACATCATGATTTACAAAATCACTAGGTACCCAGTTGTAGCCTAAAACGGTATTGAAAGTTTGTTTGTCCAGACCTATATTGTTTTGGAAATTAGTACCAATGGCAATTCTTGTTTTTGGTAAGGTATAGTTTGGTATTATTCTAGAGGTATTTATAAACGGAAACCAAATTCGGGGAAAATCTAAGGTAATGTCACCACCAAATTCAGAGAAGTAATTTGCTTCAAATGTATTACTGCTAAGAAGACCGTATGATCCATTTGCAGAGATACTTAAGTTTTCTGCACCTTTGAAAATATTTCTTATAAGTAGGGTAGTGCCCAAACCAACACCTAGTCTACGTAAGTTAGAACGACTAACTTCAAAGTTAGTACCAAGAGAATACTTTGTTTTGGGAGCGAGGTAAATGTTTGTGTTCACCTTATTGTCAACAGAATCAGCTTCAAATATGATATTTGGATATTTGAATACGTTCAGGGCATTTAACTGTCTAGATGTTCTAATTTTATCTACATCTCTATAGATACTGTCTTTTTTGAAAAAGATGGCATTAGCCAAGGTTTTTGGCTTAATATCAAAATTCTTGGAGTAATGAATAGTGTAATCTTGGTAGTCTATAGTGTACAGTGAATCTTGTGAATTTGTAGAAAGGTAGTCTGTGTAAATATGTATTTTATTGATTTTTTCTACTTTATATGCAGAGGTGGTCACTTCATTTTCTCCTCTAGTTTTTAAATCGCCAATATTTAAAGTGATGTTCATTTGCTGATCATCAGCAGCTTTAATAGTATCTCTTAAAATATCGAAGGTAATAGAGCTTTCTTGAAAATTACGAATTCCACTATTTCTAAAAATACCTGTTAATCGTTCACGCTCACCATTAAAATTACTTAGGTCAAACTGTTGCCCTTCTTTTATTAATGATTCTGCAGAGTTTAAAAAGTATAAGGAGTCTATTGCTCTAGATGAAATATTATTGCCAAGCGAATCTATTATATACGGGTCGCCAAGTTCAATATGATAATTTACCTTGGCTTTTTTACTTCTTGCGCTATCAATTTCGTACGAAGTGTTATTTGTAAAATAGCCTTTACTTTGATAGTATGCACTAAGTTTTGCTAAGCTTAAACGTGTTTTTGTAGTGTCTAAGATGGTTGGTTCTTCGCCAATATCCTTTAACCAATTACTAAGTCCTTTTACTATAAATGATTCGCCCAAGCGTTCCTCTTGTTTTTCTGAAAGTAGTTTGTCAAGTCTCTTTTTTCTATTCTCTTTTCTGTATAGCCATGCATTATAGGAAGAATCTGGATTTTCTTTTGCAAGGTTGTATAAATTAAGTCTAAGAGGGTAGCCTAATACGGTAGAATTGGATTTTTGGTAGATGAGACTTTCCAATTCTTCATTGTTTACTTTAACAGAATCGGCATAAACGGCGTTTTTGATCACTAAGTATTCATCATCCTCAACTTTCTTTAGCGAGTTACAGGATAACAAGACTATTGCCAGTAGGGATAATAAGCTTAATTTAGCCATGTTGTTTTTGGAGCAAAGTGCCATCCTCATAGAAATCAAAAATACATTATTTGAATGGTTGTCAAAAGTGAATTGAAACTTATCAAAAGTCTACAGCAAAAAAAGTGCCGAAATGAGCACGAACTATTTGTTGTGGAAGGAAAAAAGACTATTGAAGAAGTAGTGAATTCTGATATGAAAGTATATAAGCTTTTTGCAGTTGATCCTATTGGATTGGATGTGGGTGATCTACAAGTTGAAAAAGTAACAGCTAGGGAGCTTAGTCAAATGAGTAGCCTAAAGAACCCGAACGGATATCTTGGGGTATTCTATATTCCAAAACCAACCGAGAAAATAACTTCTGATTGGATTTTGGCGTTAGATGGAGTACAGGATCCTGGTAATTTAGGAACTATAATAAGGCTTTGCGATTGGTTTGGTGTCAGTGATATTGTATGTTCTACGGATACTGTAGATTGCTTTAATTCAAAAGTATTGCAAGCTACTATGGGGTCAATCACTAGAGTGAATATTCAATATTTATCTCTTGATGCATTCTTAACTTCAACCCAGTTACCTGTTTATGGAACTTTTATGGATGGTGATAATGTTAATACCACCGAGTTGCCGAAAAAAGGAATAATGATTATGGGTAATGAAGGAAAAGGAGTTTCTGAAGTTGTCGCAAAACTTTGTACCGATAGATTGGCTATACCACAGTTTGGAGGTGTGACTACGGAAAGTTTAAACGTAGCATCTGCAACTGCAATTTTATTACATGAAATTAGAAAGTAATCAGGTATTGTATACCTAAAAATTTAACTTTTGCTAATTGCTAATTGCTAATTGCTAATTGCTAATTGCTAATTGCTAATTGCTAATTGCTAATTGCTAATTGCTATTCAAAAGTGAAGTTGATGAATATTCCACGAGTTTTTAGGGACTCGATATTTCCGGTAAAAGGACTGTTTGGGTCATTGTCTGGAACTAGCTCATCGGTTATGGCAAAAACACCACGAATAGAAGGGGTGAATTTGAAATACTCTAAGTAAAAATCAATCCCAAAACCAAGTTCATAATTGTAGACCCATTTCTTCATTCTAAAGGTGCCAGATTCATTATCATCAAGACTTTCTTCATTACTTCCTAGGTTAAGTCCTGTAGATACACCACCCAAAAGAAATGGTTTAAAGTTTCCATATCTTCTTGTACTTGCTTTTAGGAGTAGGGGAAAGTTGATATAAGTAGATTTTACCTCTACCAAAGCATCATTTTCATCAATTAAAGGAGATGGGAAGCCTAATAGTCTAGATCCATAATGCAATCCAGGTTCAAAACGGACATCTAAGAATTCGTTAAGCCGCACTTCGCCAATTAACCCAACATTAAATCCAAAGGACTTTGCAACTTGGATAGTGGTTAAATCTTTACCTGTAGAATCAAATCCTAATTCTTCTTTGTAGTCAAATTTAAAATCATATTGGTTTAAACCAAGGAAGTAACCCCAGTTTAAGAGTTTCTTATCTTCGTTTTGTTTATTCAATATGGGACTTTCGTTGAATTGAGCACTCACTAAATTCGTAATCAACAACGTTAGGCTTATAAAAAACCACTTCTTCATATATCCTGGTTTACGATTGTAAAACGTCAAAAATATATTGTGAGTATGCTAAAGATATAGATTAGCCTTTTTTCGCAACATAAATTGATGCAACCCCAAATGTTTGAGGTTTATTCGTTACATCTATAAACCCAATTTCGCGTAAAATATTGTTGAAGTTTTCGCCATGTGGAAAAACAGAAGCAGATTCACTTAAATAGCCATAAGCAGAATCGTCTTTTGAAAATAATTTTCCAATTAAGGGAAGAATATTTTTAGTATAAAAATTGTAACCTTGTTTGTATGGGGTTTTAGTAGGTACAGAAGTTTCTAAAACAACCAGTGTTCCATTTGGTTTTAAAACACGTAATATCTCTGCCATACCGGTATTCAGCGTTTCAAAATTTCGTACTCCAAAAGATACAGTAACCGCATCAAAGGAGTTGTCTTCAAAAGTTAGTTTCTCACTATCACCAACTACCATTTCTATAGTGCTGTCCAATTTCTTGTCCGTTACCTTTTCTTTGCCAACAGCTAACATGCCTGGAGAAATATCTAGACCTACAATTTTTTTTGCGCCTGTTTTAACTAGGGCAATAGCTAAATCTCCGGTACCTGTGGCAATGTCTAAAATGGACTGCGGTTGTTCTTTTTTTAAGATTTCAACCACTTTTTTGCGCCATTTAATGTCTATTCCAAAAGAAATTACACGGTTTAGACCATCGTAATTTTTAGAAATAGTGTCAAACATTTGAGTAACCTGTTCTTTCTTACCTAATTCGGAATCTTTATAAGGAGTAACTTTTTGGGGCATTTTACAGCTATTTTTTTGGCAAATATACAATATAGCTATTGCTTAATTACTTTTTAATCAGTTAGGTTGGTAATTGATGGGTTAAAGAATTGAAAATAAAGATTAAACTAATTTAATTATGTAATTTTGCCCCATAATAAATGCTATTGTTTTCAAGACTACTTTTAAGTATAGGTAATAGTTAAGAGAAGAAAATTGGTGCTTGATGTTTAGCGGACTAATAAAATAAATGAAGATTATAATTGCTGGTGCTGGGGAAGTAGGCTTTCATTTAGCCAAGTTGCTCTCCTATGAGTCACAAGATATTACCTTAATCGATTCTAAAAAAGAAAGTCTTGCTTACGCGGATAATCACCTAGATATACGAGTTTTAAAGGGTGATGCAACTTCTATTGCGGTATTGATCGATGCTCAGGTGAAGGATTCAGATTTGGTTATTGCGGTAACTTCTTCTGAAACTACGAACTTGACCCTATGCATGCTGGCTAAGCAATTAGGTTGTAAGCGAACTATTGCCAGAATATCAAATACCGAGTTTATAAAGAATAAAGATCTGTTGAGGTTTTCAGATTTAGGTATAGATGAATTGATTTCTCCAGAAGCTTTAGCGGCAACTGAAATTCAGATGCTTTTAAATAAGTCGGCCTTTAACGATACCTACGAATTTGAAGATGGTGAGTTGATAATGGTGGGTGTATCATTATTAAAGTCTGCACCATTTGTAGGTAAACAAGTAAAAGAAGCTGCAAAAATTTTCCCGGAATTACACTTTATGCCAATTGCTTTACAGCGTACAGGTACACAGTATACAGTAATACCAAGAGGTGATACCCTTTTTAAAGAAGGTGATCAGGTATACTTTATAACTGTTAAAAAAGGTGTTGACGAACTATATAAATTAACAGGTAAGAAGAAAGCGGAAATCAAGAATGTAATGATTCTTGGTGGTAGTAAAGTAGGTTACAAAACCGCTAGAGATCTTTGTGCTAACAAATTCAATGTAAAGTTGATTGAGAAGAACAAAGAGAAAGCTTTTGATCTTGCAGATGAGCTACCAAATGCATTGGTGATCAATGGTGATGGTAGAAATGTTGAATTGCTAGATGAAGAAAGTTTGGAATCTATGGATGCCTTTATTGCGGTAACCGGAAATTCTGAAACCAATATTATGTCATGCTTGGTGGCTAAGTCAAAGTATATAAAGAAAACTATTGCCTTGGTTGAGAATATGGATTATTTTCAGTTATCTCACTCTATTGGTATTGATACGTTGATCAATAAAAAGCTTCTTGCCGCAAATAATATATTTAGACATATACGTAAGGGGGAAGTAGTAGCTTTAATGCGTTTGAATAATTTAAATGCTGAAATTTTAGAATTCATTGTAAAAAGAAACTCTAAGGTAACAGGAGCAACCATTAGGGAGTTGGATTTTCCTAAAGCTGCTACAATTGGTGGAGTTGTAAGAGATGGACAAGGTCATATTGCTCTTGGTGGGTTCAAAATACAGGAAGGTGATAGGGTAGTGGTTTGTTGTCTGCCTTCAGAGATACCTAAAATAGAACGAATGTTCCTTTAAGATGCGACTTAATTTAAGAATCATAATTCATATAATGGGGCTTCTGTTGTTATGCAATGGGGGCTTTATGCTTTTGGCGGCAGTGGTCAGTGGTATATACCAAGATGGCGCAACGTTAAGCATTGCACTTGCATCTATAACCACTATGTTCGTAGGGGTTTTTATGATGTACTATACTAGAGGTCATAAAAAAGAAGTAAAACAGAAAGAAGGCTATATTATCGTGACCTTTGGGTGGATTGTTATGTCCATTTCTGGGATGTTACCATATTTATTTTCAGGTGCATTGCCCACTGTAACTAACGCTTTTTTTGAAACTATATCCGGTTATACAACAACGGGTGCTTCTATTATGGATGATATAGAAGCAATGCCAGAAGGTATCTTGTTTTGGCGTAGCTTAACCCATTGGATTGGCGGTATGGGTATTATTGTTTTGGCGATTGCCATATTGCCCTTATTGGGAATCGGGGGAATGCAGTTGTTTTCTGCCGAAGCACCAGGACCTACGGGAGATAAATTGCACCCAAGAATTACCGATACGGCAAAACGACTATGGTTGATCTATTTTGGTTATACGGTTGCTGAAACTATTCTGCTTCAAGTTGCGGGGATGTCATTTTTTGATGCTATAAATCATGCAATGGCAACATTGTCCACTGGTGGTTTTTCAACCAAAAATGCGAGTGTGGCTTACTATAACGACCAGCCCATGATACAATATATCATCATATTCTTTATGTTTTTGGCAGGTAGTAACTTTGTATTAAGCTATTTTGCTTTCAAAGGAAAAGTACAAAAAGTAATACAAGATGAGGAGTTTAAATATTATTCCGGTTTTGTAATTGTATTTACCATCATAGTAGCATTGGTAGTTTATTTTCAGGCAAATATCACTGAGCTGACTCCTGGGTATCCTATGGTGTTGGGTAAGGCGGAAAGTGCATTCAGGCATTCCTTGTTTCAAATAATTTCGGTGATAACTACAACCGGATTCGTAAGTGCTGATTTTACGCAATGGACACCTTTCTTAACTGTGTTTTTCTTCGGATTGTTCTTCTTAGGAGGTTCGGCAGGATCAACAGCAGGTGGTATCAAAGTAATGCGTCACTTATTGATTATCAAAAATGGGGTATTGGAGTTTAAGCGAACATTGCATACAAATGCTATTATACCTGTACGATATAACAACAAGACCGTAAAGGAGAAAATAGTTTATAATATTATTGGGTTCTTTGTGCTATACATGCTGCTATTTATAATAGGGGCTTTGGTGTTAGGCTTTTTAGGGTTAGACTTTGAGTCTGCCATTGGTGGTGCGGCATCATCTTTAGGTAATGTTGGTCCTGCGTTGGGGAGTTTGAACCCTGTGAGCAATTTTAATAGTTTACCGGCTCTGGCAAAATGGTGGTGTGGATTTTTAATGTTGGCAGGTAGGTTAGAACTTTTTACGGTACTTATCTTATTGACACCATATTTCTGGAAAAGAACTTAAATAAACTAAAATGTTTCAAGCATAAAAAAGTCCCATCATTTGATGGGACTTTTTTTATGTTCTAAAAAGATGTTGAGGTTTATTTCAATGCTTCTTTTATTCTCGATATAGCTTCTTTAATTTCTTTTACTGATGCTGCGTAAGAAATACGAATACAGTTTCCGTTGCCAAAGGCGTCACCTGTTACGGTGGCTACGTTTGCAGCTTCTAATATGTACATTGAAAAATCTGAAGCGTTATTAATGGTAGTACCATTAAATGTTTTACCAAAATAAGCGGTTACATCTGGGTATACATAAAAAGCACCTTCAGGCTCATTACATTTAAAACCTTCAATTTCGTTCAACAGACCTAAAATTAATTTACGTCTTTCCTTAAATTCATCTACCATGTATTGGATACGGTCTGGTGATTCCTCTAAAGCGGTAATAACGGCACGCTGAGCAATACAGTTTGCACCACTTGTCACTTGACCTTGTAGCTTGTTTGTTGCACGTGCAATATATGCAGGGGCACCAATGTAACCAATACGCCATCCGGTCATTGCAAATGCTTTTGCAACCCCGTTTACGGTAACGGTACGATCATACATATCGTCAAACTCTGCCATTGAAGCATGTGCGGTAACACCATAATTAATATGCTCGTAAATTTCATCACTTACTACAATAATTTGAGGATGGTTCTTAAGAACATCCGCAAGTGCACGTAATTCCTCTTTGCTATAAATAGATCCGCTTGGGTTACAAGGGGAGCTATACCATAGCATTTTTGTTTTAGGTGTAATTGCTGTCTCTAACTGTTCAGGAGTCATTTTAAAATCGTTCTCTAAAGAAGTAGAAACTTCAACTGGTACACCATCTGCTAATTTTACAATATCGCTATAGCTAACCCAGTAAGGACATGGCAATATAACCTCGTCACCTGGATTCAAAATAACCTGGGCAACATTATATAGAGCCTGCTTTGCTCCTGTAGAGACTACAATTTGAGAAGGTTCATAGCTAAGGTTGTTATCTCTCTTGAATTTAGTGATAATTGCCTTTTTAAGCTCTACATAGCCATCAACGGGAGTATAGGAATTATAATCATCATTTACTGCTTGTATTGCAGCGTCCTTAATATAATCTGGAGTGTTGAAGTCCGGTTCCCCTAAACTCAAACCAATAATATCTTTTCCTTGTGCTCTTAATTCACGGGCCTTAGCGGCCATTTCCAAAGTAGCTGACGGTGTAACGCTGTTAATTCTGTCCGAAAGTTGATTGCTCATGGTTGCTTTAAATTTCTAGTATTGTAATGTAGGCTCCTTGCCTAATTCTTTTAAATGTTTAAAGTGCGAAATTATAGCTTTTCTAGTAGTTTTATACTCGTGATATGGTAAATTAAATTCTTGTGCCGTCTGTTTCACAATTTTCGAAATATTTGTGTAATGTACGTGGCTTATGTTAGGGAATATGTGGTGTTCAACTTGGTGATTTAAACCACCGGTAAACCAATTAACAATCTTGTTCTTAGTCCCAAAATTAACCGTGGTAAACAATTGGTGAATTGCCCAAGTATTTTTCATTGTACCGGATTCATCTGGTAAAGGAGTGTCTGCGTCATCTACAATATGTGCCAATTGAAAAACAACACTTAAGATTACCCCCGCAACATAATGCATTAAAAAGAATCCTATTAAAATCTTCCACCATGCGATGTCTAAAATCAACATTGGCAATACGATCCAAATAGTTATGTAAAGTAATTTTGTAATGATTAAGGTGCTCCAGTTCATAGTGGCGCTAGGCAATTTACCATAAGATAATTTGCGTTTCATATAACGGTACATCTGTTGAAAATCTGTTGTAATTGCCCAGTTGAACGTTAGTAGACCGTAAAGAAAAACAGAATAAAAGTGTTGAAATCTATGGTGTTTTTTCCATTCCGCATGTTTAGAAAAACGTAATATTCTGCCCGCTTCCATATCTTCATCATGTTCGTGAATGTTCGTATATGTATGGTGAAGTACATTGTGCTGTACTTGCCAATTATATACGTTACCAGCAAGAATGTAAATGCTGCTACCCATTAGTTTGTTAACCCACTTCTTATTGGAATAAGCGCCATGGTTACCGTCATGCATAACGTTCATGCCAACACCCGCCATACCAATACCCATAACAATGGTTAAAAGAATATTGGCCCAATTAGGTAGCCCTAAGGTCAGTATTAAAAAATAAGGAGCAAGAAAAAGCGCAAACATTACCACGGTTTTCAAGTGTAATTTCCAGTTGCCTGTTTTCTTTAATTTGTTCGTTTTAAAATAATCGTTAACTCTACTGTTCAAAGTTTTAAAAAACTTTGCAGAATCTGTTCTAGGGAAACGAATGATATTTTGTTCCATAATTCGGTAATCTTTTACTTAATATAATGTAATTGAATCTATAATAGTTTGATAGCTTAATTAAAAGCTAAATCTTTGCATTAGTGATAATACTAATAATATCTATTTACAAATATACGGATGACTGCTGAAATCATATTTGAAAATTTTCCCAATTTATCTGAACATCAGAAACAATTGTTTGAAAAACTAGAGGAATTATATAAAGATTGGAACCAGAAAATTAATGTGGTTTCAAGAAAAGATATAGATGAGCTCTACTTAAGGCATGTTTTGCATTCCTTAGGAATAGCAAAGTTTATAGAATTTAAGGATGGCTCATCTATACTTGATGTTGGAACAGGTGGTGGTTTTCCCGGTATACCATTAGCAATTTTATTTCCTGAAGTACACTTTACATTGGTGGATTCTATAGGAAAAAAAATAAAAGTTGTAAATGAGGTGGTTGATGGTCTACAATTAACAAATGTTACCACCATAAACGCTAGGGTAGAAGAGATACCTGGTAAATTCGATTTTATTGTCAGTAGAGCTGTGGCTGCTATGCCCACTTTTGTACATTGGATAAAAGGGAAAATTAAAAAGGAATCTAAACACCCTATTCGTAATGGGATATTGTATTTAAAAGGTGGTGATTTAAAGGAAGAATTAAAAGACTATAGAACGGCTGAAATTTATAATTTGACCGATTATTTTAAAGAAGATTTCTTTGAGACAAAGAAAATGGTCTATTTGCCGTTAAAGTATAAAGGGTAAGTCTTTTAAAGTAGAAAAGAACTGTAATAAGCTTTCTTGTATTTACGGGCAAACTCTTTTAAATAATTCCAAGTGTGAATCTGAATGCATGTAATGTGTAATCTAATACTATCGATAGTCATAAACAATTGATTTTAAGTGAGGTACAAATCTCGGGAAATTACCCTGAGTTTACAATTAATTAACGTTAAATTTACATTGATATTGTATTCGTTAGGTGTTAATGTTTCTTAATTAATATAAAATGCCCGTTAACTTTTTAGTTAACGGGCATTTTTTTAGGATTTATAAAAGCTTATTTACTCCATGGTGGTACCACATTATTACTTCTTGCATAGGCAATAAGTTGACCTTTGTGTTCTCCGTTATGCTCCATGATAGCTAATAGTCCGCCTAATTTGTTAGACTTCATAAAACCGAAATCAACTTCGTCGTTTAAAGTTCCATCTTCTACTTTAATGATATTTTCAAGAACGAATTCGTTTGATTTTTTAAGTGCTGCAATGATGTTTTCTTTTCCGGTGATTTTACCAAGATTCATAACATCAACATCTTCTGGTGGTGCAAATCCTAATTTAGAAGCTAAAAAATAATTACCACCCGCAACATGTAGCAAAGCTTCGCCCACGGAACTGATGCCTTCTGCTGGTCTCCAATCATATTTATCTTCAGGGAAAGCTTCGGCTAGTTGTATCACTTGAGATTGATTTCCAGCTAAAACTGCTTTAATCGTGGTTTGTGTTAGTTCTTCTTGTGCATAAGAAAAGCAGCCTGCAAATAAGACTACTACGAGTAATAACTTTTTCATAATTAGTGTGTTAAGGTTGTTAAAAGTAATTTGTAATACATGTAATTTAAGCTAAAAGTAGCGCTATATCAAAAAAAAGGCTGAATTTACATTCAGCCTTTAAAGTTGCTTTTTTTTATCCTAAAAACGGATACCTGTAATCTACAGGGGTAACAAAAGTCTCCTTGATCAATCTTGGAGAAACCCAACGTAAAAGGTTTTGAGCTGATCCAGCCTTATCATTTGTTCCAGATGCTCTTGCTCCACCAAATGGTTGTTGGCCAACAACGGCACCTGTAGGTTTGTCGTTAATATAGAAGTTACCTGCACAGTTTTGTAATGCTTTTGTAGCTTCGTCAATAGCATATCTATCTTGTGAAAGTACAGCGCCAGTAAGTGCGTACTCAGAAGTACCATCAATTAATTGTAATGTTTCGCTCCAATCTTTATCATCATAAACATAAATTGTAACTACAGGACCGAATAATTCAGTTTCCATAGTAGTGTATTTAGGATCTGTTGTTAAGATAACCGTTGGTTCAATAAAGTACCCTTTAGATTTGTCAAAAGAACCACCTGCATATATTTCGGCATTTTCATCTTCTTTAGCCTGCGTAATGTACTTTGCCAATTTGTCAAAAGAACCTTCGTGAATAACAGCGGTGATAAAGTTGCTCATATCTTCAGGCGAACCTGGTTTGTTGAAAGATGCAATATCCGCTTTAACAAATTCTAGAATCTCTTTAGAAGTAGATTTTGGTAAATATACTCTTGAGGCAGCACTACATTTTTGACCTTGAAATTCAAATGCACCTCTAGATATAGCCGTTGCTACTTGTTTAGTGTTAGCGGTAGGGTGTGCAAGAATAAAATCTTTACCACCAGTTTCACCAACTATTTTAGGGTATGTTTTGTAGGTGTGTATGTTGTTTCCTATCTGTTTCCAAAGTTCTTTAAAGACATGTGTTGAACCCGTAAAGTGTAGTCCGGCAAAGTCAGGGCTACTTAGTACAGTATCAGTAATCATAACAGGGTCGCCGTACACTACGTTTATAACTCCGTCAGGTAAACCTGCTTCTTTGAAAATATCAACAATAACTTTTGCTGAGAAAATTTGAGAATCACTTGGTTTCCATATCACAACGTTACCCATCATAGCAGCACTTGCAGGAAGGTTACCGGCTATAGCCGTAAAGTTAAATGGCGTAATAGCGTATACAAACCCTTCTAGTGGACGATATTCCACTCTGTTCCAAATACCTTCGGCAGAATCTGGCTGCTCGGCATAAATTTGAGACATGTATTCTACGTTAAAACGTAAAAAGTCAATTAACTCGCATGCGGCATCTATTTCCGCTTGGTGAATGTTTTTAGATTGTGCGATCATAGTGGCCGCGTTGATCTTTGCACGGTAAGGTCCGGCAATCAGCTCGGCTGCTTTTAAGAAAATTGCAGAACGCTGCTCCCAAGTTAAGTTTGCCCATGCATCTCTTGACGCTAAGCAATTATCAATGGCAGACTGTACATTTTCTTTGTTTGCGGTGTGGTAAGTACCAACAATGTGCTTGTGGTCGTGTGGTGGGGACATTGGCTTGGTGTTGCCAGTGCGTACCTCTTCAGAACCAATGTACATAGGTACATCTATCTTGTCGTTGAAATATGCTTTATATTGTTCCAAAACTGCTTCTCTTTCAGGAGATCCAGGAGCATAGCCTTTAATTGGTTCGTTAAATGCTGCAGGAACTTGAAAAAATCCTTTACCCATTGTCTAAATTTTTATATTAAAAAGTTAACCAAAGGTACTAAAAGGGTATTGGACTAAAAACTATTGGAGGTGTATTTGGATTTAGTTTAAAGCAAAAGGCGCGCTAAATTTGAAAGTAGGAATATAGACTCTAAATTTCTCCGCACTATCCATGGTAACCATGTTATAATGTCCTTTCATTGCGCCAATAGGCGAAGTAAGTAAACAACCAGAATTGTAAGTGTGAGATTCCCCTGGCTGAATTACTGGTTTCTTACCAATAACACCTTCACCGTCTAAAGTTTCCATATCATTTAGGGAGTCGTATATTTTCCAATGACGAGAGGTTAATTGTACGGCGTCTTTACTTTGGTTCTCAATAGTAATAGTGTACCCAAATGCATAATGCATTTTGTAGTTTTTGAAGAACGTGCCTTCAAAAGTAGTTTGAACCGAAATTTTTATGCCTTTAGTAACCTGTGTTATCATCATATTTAATATGTAAATACGCTTTGTGCTATTAATATGGTTATTGCTAATACCCCTAAGATAAAAAATATAGTGTTTAGGAAAAGATACTTTATAACCGTTTTAACTCTTCCTTGTTGATAGAAATTGCGCATTGCTTTGTAAAGGTAAATAGCGAATATTAAAATAAACAATCCTTCGCTACTAATATTGAACACTGCGTTGATCAAATTGCTAACAATGAGCAAGATAAATAATAATGACTGATTGTGAAAACTAAAGATTAAATGATCGGTATAAGTGTATTTTTTTCTGATATAGACCATCCATATGAAAAAAGAAAAGAACGGTAGAAAGAAAAACGTAGTGAATGGCAGTTTTGAAATTAAGGAGTTTACGAACGTCCCGGGTCTTTTTTCTATATCTACCAAACTATTGGCTAAATTAAAAGACATTTCATTTTCCCTGTTTTCAGGTATTTCAAATTTGGTTACACCTTGTTCAAAATAATAGATAGTGTCGTGTTTAATAATGGTATTGAAGAAGTCTATTTTTCCAAAAAATCTACGTGTTAATTCTTCGGTGTTTATTTCTTTAAAATATTTCTTCGGATTATTTAAAATGGTCGAATCTTTATCGCTGATTTCGTTTTTAAAAAACTTGTTCATTTTAAGCGAATCCATTTGAACTAAAGCTAATTGCCTTTCCTCTTCGCTGTCAAATTCAATTTTTTCAAACTCTTTGTTCAGGTCGAAAATTGGTTTTTGATTGTTGTAACCATACTTATTAAAAGATTCAAATTCGCTGTTGAAGCTAATAATCAAAAAATAAATAATAGATAAGCTTAATAGAAAGCGAAAAGGGTTGGTGTAAGTAAGGCGTTTGCCACTAATATATTCTCTTGTTATTTTACCTGGCCTTAGAAGTAAAGCGGTTAACGTTTTCCATAATTTAGAGTCGTAAGAGAAGTAATTTGCAAGAAATTCTTCAAAAAAATCTAAAAGAGTAAGTTTCTTTGTGCTGTTTGCTTGTGAGCAATTGGGACAGTACTTGTCACTTAATTCCAGCGGGTGACCACAATTTAGGCAGTCTACACCTCTGTATTTTAGTTCAAATCTTCCTTTGGGTTGAGTGGTTGGTTTGTTTTCCATAAATGATGAAAAACGTAAATATACAGCTAGTTGGTGATATTTCTAGAATTAGCAGATCCAATACCGATAATACTGTCGTACATGTCTCCAAAGTTTCGGTAATATACCAGTACCAAGTACGTGTTTTCGGTAAAATGAAAGTTCCCTCCAACGCCGTTTAATTTAATATTATCACCGCTTTTAACAGCGTATTTATAATTGTAAAATCCTTGTTTCATTTTTAAGGTAGCCTCTAACATCCCATTTTTTTCATTGTAGACCATCTTATTTTCATTGGTTAATGCATAGTTGTTGAATTTCCCAAAAATATAAACATCATCAAGGGCTATGAATTCAGTGTAGGGTAGGCTAAAATAAACATTGGTGTATTCAGCTTCTCTAGAGGCATTATCACCCTGTAAGGTTCTAACGACAAAATCACCATTAATGTCAGGAAAATAGGTGTAAGGTTTGTCGTTTCTGAAATTGTCAGAAAACAAGTAATGGTTGTAAAGGTCGGTCAGGTCAATACTTGATATTTGTGAGCTTGGTGCTCTAAGGTCACTAGTGTCAAAAAGTAGATATTCGTTACCACCATAAAAAGCAGTTTCTTGGTCGTATTTATAAACTAGTTCATTTCCCATGGTATATTGTGGTGCAATATCGGTAATGGCCGTTGGCCAATAATGATTTTGAAGAATGGCTACTTTTACTTCTTTCTTTGGGTTTATTAATCTTAACGAGCCAGAAGTAATACTGAATTGAACCACTTGTTTTTCATTGATAAAATTAAAATCTCTAGAACGTTTTACTTCCGTAGCTACAGAAACAATGTCTTTGTAAACTACAAACCTTCTTGAAAACTGCAGTTCGTTGTAGCTGTTGTAAATTTCTATTAAATAATTACCGCTAACTTTTAGTCTAACATTATCATTGGGTATAGTCAGTTGATAATTAGAATATGACTGTAAAGTGCTATAACTGTTTTCGTAATCTGTGATGCGTTGGTTGTCCACACCATCAATATATTGAGATTTCAATAGGGAAGAAGGTGTCCAGTCATAATCGCAATGTATTACCTTATAATAGTAGTCTTGCTCATTGGCTAAAATGTCATCGAACTCAAGATAAATAGGTTCTCCTATTTTAATTACGGGAAATTGATCTTCAGTAGGTCCTTTGAAAACAATGGATTTTATGTTTTCTGGCGGATTTATCTCTGTCTGAACTTGTGCAACTAAATTTTGTAAAAATAATAGACAAATAAAATGTTTGAAGAAAATGCGCATTATACCCCGTTTTTTTAAGTAAAGGTAAACAAAAAGGGTGCCTAAAAAATATACCTCGTTCTATTGTCTAATTTATGGGACAATAATTATGAAAACGAACTTTTTGTACTTAAATTTGCTCAAATTTTGATAACCTAAAGGTCTAAACGCACATGTCAAAAGACATTCGAATTAAGAAAGGGCTCAACATTAACTTGGTGGGCGCCGCAGAACAGACTACTTCAAAAGCTGTTTTAAGTAATGTTTACGCAATACAGTTAAGTGATTTTCACGGAATTACTCCAAAAATGATGGTAAAACAAGGTGCCGAGGTAAAAGCGGGAGAACCTTTGTTTTATAACAAGAACATGGAAAACATGCTTTTTGTTTCTCCTGTAAGTGGTGAGCTTATAGAGATTGAAAGAGGGGATAGAAGACGTATTTTGACCTTAAAGATATTGGCGGATAAAACTCAAGAATCGTTTTCAGGTTCAGCATTAGATGTTGAAAAGGCATCTAAAGAAGAGTTGAAGGAAGTTTTGTTGAAAAGTGGCTGTTGGCCATTTATTAAGCAAAGACCTTATGATGTAGTTGCTAATCCTGATACTACGCCGAAATCAATTTTTATTTCCGGTTATTCAAGTGGACCTTTACAGGCAGATTTGGATTATGTTTTGCAGGGTAAGGAAAAAGAATTGCAAACGGCAATTACTGCTTTGGGTAAGTTGACACCCGGTAAGGTTCATGTATCCGTAGGTTCAGGTAAATCACCGTTATCCTCAATGAATGGTGTTGAACTGCATAATGTTTCTGGACCACATCCTTCAGGTTTGGTTGGAACACAGATTAATAAACTAGATCCTATTAATAAAGGAGAATTGGTTTGGACAGTAACACCTCAAGATTTAATTATTATAGGTGAATATTTATTGACAGGTAAATTCAATGCGGAGCGTACAATAGCTCTTGCAGGTTCATCGGTTAAGGCACCTAAATATTATACAACTAAAATAGGAGCGGAGATTTCTACGTTTTTGTATGCTAGTGGTGTAAACGAAGAAAATTTTAGAGTTATAAACGGAGATGTGCTTACGGGGTCTAAAAGTAAGCCAGACGGTTATTTGGGATACTATAATAATACGGTAACGGTAATTCCGGAAGGAGACGATTATGAGTTGTTTGGATGGAATAAACCGGTTTTCAATAAGATTTCGGCAACCAGGGCATTGACTTTCTCTTGGATGCAACCAAATAAAAAATATGATTTAGATACCAATACCAATGGTGAGCATAGGGCTTTCGTGGTAACGGGACAATATGAAAAAGTTTTTCCGATGGATATTTTTCCAATGCAGCTTTTAAAGGCTTGTATGGTTAAGGATTTGGATGAAATGGAGCAATTAGGTTTGTATGAAGTAGCTCCAGAAGATTTTTCGTTAACTGAGTTTATATGTATTTCTAAACAACCACACCAGAAGATTATTCGTGAGGGGTTAGATTTATTGCAAAAAGAAATAGGATAAGAAATGAGTTTAAAAAGCAAATTACACGAACTTAAACTGAAGTATCAGGGTAAGAAAATGGCTCCTGCCTTTAATGCCTTTCATACTTTTTTGTTTTCGCCAGATGAGACTACTCATGCAGGTGGTACACATGTTAAATCTGCAGATGATTTAAAGCGTACAATGAACACGGTAATAATGGCACTAGTACCAGTGTTGATATTTTCTATGTTCAATGCAGGTTATCAACACTATTCTGCTATTAATGGTTTTCCGGCAGATTTTTCTTTAATGAACGATTTCCTTACTTGGGATAATTTCTGGATCGGAATAATCAAGGTATTGCCACTAGTAGTGGTTTCTTACGCAGTTGGTCTTATCGTGGAATTTATTTTTGCGGTAATTAAAGGACACGAAGTTGAGGAAGGATATTTGGTTACCGGTATGTTAGTGCCGTTAATAGTTCCTATTGATACTCCACTTTGGATGTTATCCGTTGCTGTGGTATTCGGTGTAGTTATAGGTAAAGAAGTATTTGGAGGAACGGGGATGAATATTCTTAATCCGGCATTAACAATTAGAGCATTCTTGTTCTTTGCTTATCCGACATGGATGAGTGGTGATAAGGTTTGGGTTTACGGAGCACGTGAACGTTCAGAAGAAATATTAGCTGGCGCAAACGTCGATGCGATATCCGGTGAAACTATTTTAGGATATTTGGCTCAGAATAAAGGAGCTGAAATGACCTATTCTGTTTCAGATATGTTTTTCGGTTTTATACCAGGTTCAGTAGGTGAAACATCGACATTTCTTATTCTATTAGGAGGTTTGTTTTTGATATTTACAAAAATTGCTAGCTGGAGAATAATGCTAAGTGCTGTTATAGGTTCATTGGTAATGGGCTTAATATTCAACCAAGTTGTTGATTTAGGTTGGGTTGGCGAATCAAGTAAGTTTTATGGTTTAATGAGTTTCGATTTCTGGAAACATTTAATTGTAGGTGGTTTGGCATTTGGTATCGTTTATATGGCTACCGATCCTGTAACTGGTTCACAAACAAATAAGGGGAAATGGTATTATGGTTTCTTTATAGGGTTTATCTCTGTGATGATTCGTGTATTCAACCCAGCGTACCCAGAAGGAGTTTTCTTGGCTATCCTTTTAATGAACGTATTTGCACCAACAATTGATCATTATGTTGTTAGGGGTAATATTAAGAGAAGAATGAACAGATTAAAAAATGCAACTATCTATCCAAAAGATTCAGATGGTAAGGCAGAAGAACTTAAAGCTGAAACAGTTTAATTATGGCACTAAAGACAGATAGTAACGTTTATACAGTAGTTTTTGCTGCTGTTATGGTTGTGGTAGTTGGGTCAATACTTGCGTTTTTGGCTTCATTTTTAAGTCCTAACATCAAAGAGAATGAACGTTTTGAGAAGCAGCAAAACATTCTTTACGCTATGGGTGTTAATGAAAATGGAGATGATACGGGTAGTGTTAACTTCATTCCAACAGATGTTGTTGAAAATGAGTTTGCTAGTTACGTCAAAGAGCAATTGGTTATACAGGGTGATAAAATCACTGAGGACAATGAAGCTTATTTGATTGATTTAAAAAAGCAATTAGCTGCCATGAAAAAGGGTGAGGATTATAAATTACCTGTATTCATTGGAGAAAAAGATGGTGAGAAGTTCTATATCGTTCCTATGTACGGTAAAGGTCTTTGGGATGCTATTTGGGGTTTTATCGCCTTAGATGATACAATGACTGTTCAAGGTGTATATTTTGATCACAAAGGGGAAACTCCAGGTCTTGGTGCTAACATTAAAATGCGTTATTTCATGGACGATTTTAAAGGGGAAACCATTCTTGATGGTGCCAAATATGCTGGTATCTCTGTTGCTAAGGGTAACAATGATCCATTGAACAAAACAAAAGATGATAATGAAGTAGATGCCTTAGCTGGTGCTACCATTACCGGTAACGGTGTTTCAGCTATGATCAGCGAAACTGTCAAATTATACAAACCTTATTTAGAAACAATTAGAGTAAAGTAATATGGCACTACTATCAAAAAAAGATACAAATCTTATTACGGATCCATTAGCGGACAATAACCCAATTACTATACAGGTATTAGGTATTTGTTCTGCATTGGCAATTACAGCAGAATTAAAAGCATCGTTGGTGATGGCAATTTCTGTAATGTTCGTATTAGGTGCAGGTAACGTGGTAATCTCATTAATGAGAAATATTATACCATCAAAAATTAGAATTATCGTTCAACTTATTGTTGTTGCAACGTTGGTAATTATTGTGGATCAGGTACTAAAAGCTTTTGCTTATGAGTTAAGTAAAACCTTAGCGGTATTTGTTGGTCTTATTATTACGAACTGTATTATTATGGGGCGTTTTGAGGCATTTGCATTGGCAAACGGACCATGGCGTTCATTTTTAGACGGTATTGGTAACTCTTTAGGTTATGGTGTAATCTTAATAATAGTCGGTTTCTTTAGGGAACTATTAGGTTCTGGAACATTATTCGGTATTCCTGTATTAGGAGATCCAATCGAGAAAACAGGACTATATGCTACAGGTTATGAGAATAATGGATTTATGATTATTCCGCCAGCGGCATTAATCGTAGTTGGAATCATTATTTGGGTACAACGTTCAAGAAACCCTGCGCTTGTAGAAGAAAATTAAACGACATTTAAGTAGAAATTATGTTAGAACATGTAGAATTATTTTTTAAGTCCATCTTTATCGATAACATGGTGTTTGCCGTGTTCTTAGGGATGTGTTCTTATTTAGCGGTATCCAAAAAAGTAGCTACTGCGGTTGGTTTAGGTGCAGCTGTTATATTCGTATTGGCGGTAACTGTACCAATGAACTGGTTGTTAGATAAGTATTTATTACAAGACGGAGCCTTAGTTTGGTTGGGTCCTGAATATGCGGATTACAACCTTAGCTTTCTATCTTTTATCCTATTCATTGCTACCATTGCAACAATGGTACAACTGGTAGAGATTGTGGTAGAGAAATTCTCACCTTCTTTATATAACTCATTGGGTATTTTCTTACCATTGATTGCGGTAAACTGTGCAATTCTTGGTGGTTCTTTATTCATGCAGGCAAGAGAAATTGAAACCTTCGGATTGGCATTTAATTATGGAGTTAGTTCTGGTATTGGTTGGTTCTTGGCAATTTTAGCAATTGCGGCTATTCGTGAAAAAATTAGATATAGTAATGTTCCTGCTCCTTTAAGAGGTTTAGGTATTACATTTATTATTACTGGTTTAATGGGTATCGGCTTTCAAAGTTTTGGAGGTATGTTAACCGGCGGTGGAGATGAAACTGAAGAAGCTAACGAACAAGTAAATCAGGCGGTTCAACCAGAAATAGTGACTCCTGTAGAAGAAGTAGTAGTAGATAAGAACGAAGAAATTGACGAAAAGGTGATTTCTTATAACGACGTAAACAAATAAATATGATTTTAGCTGCAAGTACTGGCGGAACAATACTAATAACTGTTGTCGCATTTCTAATACTGTTGATGGTGTTAGTGGCATTGCTTCTGTTTACCAAACAAAAACTTTCTCCATCTGGTCCAGTGACCATTACGATTAATGGAGAAAAGAAAATTGAAGTTGCATCTGGTGGATCTTTGCTATCTACTTTAGGTAACCAAAAAGTATTTTTACCATCTGCCTGTGGTGGTGGTGGAACATGTATTCAATGTGAATGTCACGTGCTTTCTGGTGGAGGTGAAGCTTTGCCTACGGAAACTCCTCATTTCTCTAAAAAAGAATTGAACCATGGTGCTCGTTTAGCCTGTCAAGTTAAGGTGAAGCAAGATATGGAGATTACCATTCCAGAAGAGGTGTTTGGTATTAAGAAATGGCCTGCAAAAGTTGTTCGTAATTATAACGTAGCATCTTTCATTAAAGAATTTGTAGTTGAGATTCCTGAGGATATGGGCTACAAAGCCGGTGGTTATATTCAAATTGAAATTCCTGAGTGTGAGGTTAAATATTCTGATATTGATATTACAGCACACCCAGAGGAACATGAAACTCCGGATAAATTCCAGGCAGAATGGGATAAATTCAACCTTTGGCCTTTGGTAATGAAGAACCCAGAAACGGTAGAAAGAGCGTATTCAATGGCTTCTTTCCCTGCAGAAGGTAGAGAGATTATGTTGAATGTTCGTATTGCTACTCCACCATGGGATCGTGCTAAAAATGGTTGGATGGATGTAAACCCTGGTGTTGCATCATCTTATATTTTTAACCTAAAGCCTGGTGATGATTGTACTATTTCTGGACCTTATGGTGAGTTCTTTATCAATGAGTCAGATTCAGAAATGCTTTACGTAGGTGGTGGTGCAGGTATGGCGCCAATGCGTTCTCACTTATATCACCTATTCAAAACATTAAAAACGGATCGTAAGGTAACGTATTGGTATGGAGGTCGTTCTAAAAGAGAATTATTCTATTTAGATCATTTTTATAAATTAGAGGAAGAATTTCCTAATTTCAAGTTCTACTTGGCACTTTCAGAGCCTCAAGAAGAGGATAACTGGAAAGTGAAAGAGAATATAGATGCTCCTGGTGATGGTTTTGTTGGTTTCATTCACAATTGTGTAATTGATAACTACTTAAGCCTTCATGAGTCTCCAGAAGATATTGAACTTTATTTCTGTGGACCTCCATTAATGAACAAAGCTGTTCAGAAGATGGGTGAGGATTTCGGTATTCCAGATGAGCATATACGTTTTGATGACTTTGGAGGATAATCTTTTAAGTCTTAAATAAATAGTATAAAAACCGATATGTAATGTATCGGTTTTTTTATAAAAAAGATATTTAAATGCATGTACTAACAGAACAAGAACTTCATAATTTAGCCATGAATATTGTTGGAAAACAATTGGAAGAAGCGGGATTTGAATTTTTAGCCGTTAATAGTGAATTGCGTAAGAATCCACAATTTGTGTGCACTAAGGACAAAAAGATGCGCTTTGTTGTTGTAAAGGCTATTGAATATCCTGGCGACCCAAAGGAAATGGACTTCTTTATGTCTGACCTTAAAAAAATGAAGGATCATGCCATTAAATTTGAAGCTACCACATTTTATGCAGGGGTAGGTTTGGTTAATGCTACAGATCACAATTTACCGGTTTACTTAGATGAAGAATATATAGTGGACTATGATGGTCTGGTTGAGATATGAAAAGATACATTTTAGCTATTTTAGTAACTGTAGGCTCTTTGCAGTCATGTAAACAGGATAAGGGAGATTATGTACGCAATCAGAATACTGGCGGAGCCCTTGGTACTTCTTACAATATTATCTCCATTACTTCTGAAAAAAATGATTTACAGAGTGAAATAGACTCAGTATTTGCTGTAGTAAATCAATCTTTGTCAACTTATATTCCCGAGTCCGATATTTCAAGAATTAATAGCGGAGATACTACCGTTGTTGTTGATAGGATGTTTCAAGAGGTATTGAATCTATCTAAATCCATACATCAAGAAACTGGCGGTTTCTTTGATCCTACAGTAGGTACGTTAGTCAACGCTTGGGGTTTTGGACCTGAACGCCAAATCTCTATGGACAGTTTAAAAATTGATAGTTTGTTGAACTTTGTTGGGTTGGATAAAATTACTTTAGATGATAATAATCGTATTGTAAAAGCTAATCCTAATATCTATTTGGATTTTAACGCCATTGCAAAAGGATATGCTATAGATAGGTTAGCGGCTATGTTAGATGCTAAAGGTATTGATAATTATCTTATAGAAGTAGGTGGTGAATTGGTTGCAAAAGGTAAAAATACAATTAAAGATAAGTTTTGGACAGTTGGTATTGATGATCCTGAAATGGAAGGGAGTAGAGCTACTAAAATACTAATTCATTTAAACGATAAAGCATTAGCTTCTTCAGGTAATTACCGTAAGTATAGGGTAGATGAAGAAACCGGTAAAAAGTTTGTGCATACCGTAAATCCAATAACAGGATATACACAGATTTCAAATACGCTTGCGGTTACCATTTTAGCTGATAATTGTGCTACTGCCGATGCGTATGCTACTGCATTTATGGCTATGAATATAGATGATGCTTTTAAACGTATTAATGAAAATGAAAAGTTAGAAGCTTATATCATTTATGTAGACGAGAATGGCAATACACAAGAGTTTTCAACAGAAGGTTTTAAATCGGTTGTAGTTAAATAGCTATTTTTTTACAAGCGGAATAATTTCTCCCTGAGCTAAACGATATCTATCTATTTTTTCTTGGCTCATAATTTTGGTAAAGTCTATTTCTTCTACCGTAAAACCTATATCTCTTAATTTATCAAAGTAATCTCTACCATAAATACGAACGTGATCATATTGGCCAAATATTTTAGCGCGTTCAACTTTGTCGGTTATGGTATCATCTTCATAAGTCGCTTCTCTGTTCAAATCTTGCGGAATTTGAAAAATACCCCAACCACCAGGTTTAAGAATTCTATATAATTCAGACATTGCTTTCGTGTCATCTGGTATATGCTCTAATACATGGTTACATAGAATAACATCAAATGTATTGTCTTCAAATGGTAGATTGCAAATATCTGCCTTGACGTCTGCCAATGGTGAATTAAGGTCTGTGGTAACGTAATTTAGATTCTTTAGTTTTCTAAATCTTTTATAGAAAGCTTGCTCTGGTGCAAAATGTAATACATGCAGCGGAGCTGTAAAAAAATCAGTCTCCTCTTTCAGGAATAACCACAGCAAGCGATGACGTTCTAAAGATAGAGTGGAAGGAGAAAGTACATTTTCTCTCGGACTTTCATATCCATAAGGTAAAAAGCTACGAAAAGTATTTCCGTCAATAGGGTCTTCGTAAGTGCTACCACGGTAATATGCTTTAAAGAAAGGCTTTACCAAATAGCTAAGGGAAATTAATACAGGCCTTGGAACAAGGTTAAGAAAAAATTTAAAAATTTTCTTCATCTGTATTTTCTAACTTTTCATGGTAGATGAAGTAAACTCATCTTCCTCATCACTAACAATACCTAATGCCTCATAAATGTATTTGAAGGTAGAAAGTAACTCTGGTTTTCCGTTTACAATAGCAACATCATGTTCAAAGTGAGCGCTAGGTTTACCATCTGCCGTTAGAATTGTCCAACCATCTTTAAGTTGTTTAATGTTCTTTGTTCCCATGTTTGTCATAGGTTCAATGGCAACGGTCATTCCCTCAACAAATTTCTTTCCTCTGCCACGTCTTCCATAATTTGGCATTTCTGGACCTTCGTGCATTTTTCTACCAAGACCATGACCTACTAATTCTCGTACCACACCATATCCGTGATCTTCAGTGAATTTTTGGATAGCATATCCAACATCACCAACACGGTTACCAACTTTAAATTCTCGTATGCCTACGTACAACGATTTTTTAGTGACCTCAAGTAGTTTTTCAATTTCAGGACTAACTTCTCCTACCTTAAAAGTATACGCATGATCTCCGTAAAACTCATTTTTTAAAGCTCCGCAATCAATAGAAATAATATCCCCTTCAACCAAAGGGGTGTTATTTGGAATACCATGTACCACCTGAGCATTTGGGCTCATACATAGAGAATTTGGAAAATCATATAAGCCTAAGAAACCTGGCACTGCACCATGGTCGCGGATAAAAGTTTCAGCCAAAGCGTCTAACTGTAGTGTGGTAACTCCTGGTTTTACCTCAGAGGCAATCATTCCTAATGTTTTAGAAACAATCAGTGCACTTTCACGCATTAATTCAATTTCTTCGGCTGTTTTTAATTTAATCATAAAACGAATTACTTTCGGTTGTGCCCAAATTTAAACCAATGAATTTTGGGTCATATATTTTGATTTTTCTACACCCATTAATTTTAAGATTGTAGGTGCTATATCTCCTAAAACACCATCTTTAATTTGGTGAATATCTTTATCCACTAAAATTAATGGAACAGGGTTAGTAGTGTGTGCCGTATTTGGAGTGCCGTCTTTGTTAACCATTGTTTCGCAATTGCCATGATCTGCAATAACAATAACAGAGTAATCTTTATCTATAGCTGCTGTAATGACATCTTTAGCACATTCATCTACCGTTTCGCAAGCTTTTATTGCAGCCTCCATAACACCTGTATGACCAACCATATCAGGATTTGCGAAGTTTAAACAAATGAAATCAACATCTCCTTTTTGAATTTCAGGAATAATTTTATCCCTAATTTCATAAGCACTCATTTCTGGCTGAAGGTCATATGTAGCAACTTTTGGCGACGGGCATAGTATACGCGATTCGCCTTCAAAAGGAACTTCTCTACCACCATTAAAAAAGAAAGTAACATGTGGATACTTTTCTGTTTCGGCAATACGTATTTGTTTTTTGCCAGCATTGGCTAAAACCTCTCCTAATGTCTCAACAATATTATCTTTATTGTAAACAACGTGAACATTATTGTAAGACTCGTCATAGTTTGTTAACGTAACATAATACAAGTTTAGTTTGTGCATGTTCTGTTCATGCATATCAACCTGACTTAATACTTGTGTTAATTCTCTTCCACGATCCGTTCTAAAATTAAAGAAGATAACAACATCGTCTTCTTTTACAGATGCTACAGGCGTACCATCTGTATTGGTCATTACAATAGGTTTTATAAATTCATCTGTGATATCGGCATCATAACTTTTTTGAATAGTTTTGCCAATGTCAGTAGATTTTTCTCCTTCTGCATTTACAATAACATCATAAGCTTCTTTAACTCGTTCCCATCTTTTGTCGCGATCCATTGCGTAATATCTACCAATAACCGTAGCTAGTTTTGTGTTTTTATCAGCACCAAAGTGTACAATATCCTCTAAAAAACCTTTTCCACTTTTTGGGTCAACATCCCTACCGTCTGTAAACGCATGTAGATACATGTTTTCAACTCCAGATTCTTTGCCCGCAGCAATTAACCCTTTAATGTGATTGGTATGGCTATGAACGCCACCATCACTTAAAAGACCTAAAAAATGAACATCTTTATTGTTCTTTTTAGCATATTCAAAAGCGCTCTTTAAAACAGGTTCAGAACTTAAAGTATTCTCTTTAACCGCCTTATTAATCTTAGCCAAATCTTGATAGACAATTCTGCCGGCACCTAAATTCATATGACCAACTTCGCTGTTACCCATTTGTCCTTCAGGTAGCCCTACATTCATACCATCTGTAAGAAGGTTAGAATTAGCATATTTGGTATATAAACTATCTATAAACGGAGTATTGGCTTTATCTACGGCAGATACGGATGGGTCAGGAGATTTACCCCATCCATCTAATATCATTAAGATTACTTTTTTGTTCATCTTCATAAGGTTTTAGGAGTACAAAAATACTATGATCTACCAAGTTAAGCTACTAGATGACCTACCTTTTTTATTTTGATAGCGTAACACAACATTTTTCCAATTTCAATGAAGATTTGTTTGTTAAAGTTTAGTTATAACATTGTTAAAGGATGAAACAATTTGTGCTGACCGGCGTCTTTTATTTGTACACTATTGTACTCATCAATTAAAATTAATCATCATGAAAAAAGTAATTCTAACATTATCTATGGTAGCTCTTACCATGGGCACGACAGTAATGGCTGCAGAAAATACAAATCTTTCAACAACAACTGAAATTGACCTTGTATCACGAGTTGATATCAGCTCATTTTGTAAAGCGGTAATAAAGGGCGATTTGGAAACTGTGAGTCGTTTAATAGATTTAGGGGAGGATGTAAATCAAAAATCTTTAGGAATGACACCTGTAATGTTTGCCGCACGTTACAATAAAGTTGAAATATTACAGATCTTAATTAAGAATGGAGCCGATTTAAAAATACAGAGTAGTCATGGACATACAGCAAAGCGATATGCTGAATTATCTAATGCCACAGAGGCTCTCAAATTAATCGAAACGTCGATAGGAAGTTAATTCTATTCTGATTTTTCTCTACTTGTACATACGAATCCTTATGCCTGGTTTTTAAATATAATGGGTCATAGGGATTTTTCTATATTTACGAATTGTTAAATATTTATTATTTCTTTCTTAAAATAGTGTTATTAATATAATTGTATACGTAAATTTACGTTATCAATAAAATTATTAATTAAAACAACATAAATATTATGAAAAATTCAATTTCAATTTTGTTATTCATTAGCGTGTTCACTTTAACTGGGGCTTATGCAAATACAAATAATCTTATCAATTTAAACGAAACTATATCAGTTTCGGCAAATGATGAAATTAGCTCATTGTGCAAGGCGGTAATGAAGGGGGATATTGACAAAGTTAGAAGTCTTATCGCTATAGGGGAAGAATTAAATGAAAAGTCTTTGGGGCTAACACCTGCAATGTACGCTGCCAGATATAATAAGTCAGAAGTTTTAAAGGTGTTATTGTTGAATGGTGCTAATTTAAGTATTAAAAGCGACCAAGGTTATACCGCTAAAGATTACGCTAAGATGTCTAATGCAAAAGATGTGTTAGAGGTAATAAAACAAGATTCTTAATTGTAAAGAACAAACTAAAGAAAGGCTCATTGAAATTTCAATGAGCCTTTTTTAATACTAATAATTCTACTCCAAATAGTGTTCAGGTAAAAGAGTAAAACGAATTAAAAATCAAATCCATTTGCCGCTCTGACAACAAATGCATACATTGCCGAAAATATCATTAAGGCACAAAATACAGAGTAGACTTTTAAAAGTGTAACCAATATTATTGGCCTACAGTTCTCAAACGCCTGCACGTACAAGTTTCTGAAATGTGTAATTGTTCCCATTATAGTGTTCTTCTATGATTAAATCATAGCTATAAAAGGTAAATGATAAATGGTAATATTAACTTGGGACTTCGGCAAATGTATACAAATATATGTACCGAGTATGGTCATATAGACCAAGTGTATAAAAAAACCGATTAACCTTGGTTTTTGTACTTGTCTATAGCTTCTTTAATTTTTTCGATTCTATTTTCAGGATCAGGGTGGGTACTTTGAAACTCGGGAGTACGGTTTGGACCACCTGCTGCCTTTAAAATTTCCATCACCTTGATCATTTCATAAGGATCATAACCAGATTGAATCATAAATAGTACGCCTAGTTCATCGCTTTCTAATTCATCACCACGACCATTTTTTAATAAGGTATTCTGACCTATGCTTCCTAGTATACTACCCATATCTCCAGCACCAACTGTGGCGCCCATAGTAGCGGTTTGCCATGTTTGGCTGTCTGCAATTCTTTCTGCGGAATGCCTACCTATTACATGACCGATCTCATGACCAAGAACTCCGGCTAGTTGAGCTTCGTTAAGTTGGGAAAATAATGCATAGGTTATAAAACACTGTCCGCCCGGTAAAGCAAAGGCATTTATAGTTTGGTCATCTGCCAACAAATGAAAATCATATTGATATGGTGTTTCTCGTGCTATGCTGTTTTCAACTAATTTATTACCAACAGATTCCACAAAAGCCTGTAAACGTTGGTCAGGGTAGAGCCCGCCATGTTGTTGTGCCATTTCTGGGGCACTTTGTAAACCAATAGCGATTTCTTGATCAGAAGACATGGTAATATGTTGCGAGCGACCTGTATATGGGTTCTCTTCGGTATTACTACATTTTTGTATAAATGCAAAGGCAACAATTGCCAAACCGATAAATATTCTAATTTTCCAACTTCCTCTTCTCATGGTAATGTGTTATTGTACAGGTTCTAATGTACGAAATGCTTATAATAAGTTTCTATTGATATCTAATATATTATTTTGAATGTACGTTTTTAAAAAGTTCATGGTAAAATGCTCTGCCCCGTAATAATCTTCTCTAATTATAATTGAAGCGACATTTTTACTTCTAAATTGTTCAAGCATTGGT
The DNA here is from genome assembly GCF_056839145.1 of Maribacter sp. UH1. Classification (NCBI taxonomy): domain Bacteria; kingdom Pseudomonadati; phylum Bacteroidota; class Flavobacteriia; order Flavobacteriales; family Flavobacteriaceae; genus Maribacter; species Maribacter sp. UH1. The sequence continues at coordinate 909,402 of NZ_CM166387.1, read as the reverse complement.
ACTGATAGAGGGGCGTAGCTGTAATGCCAAGGCTCATATTTAAAACCTCTTCTTTTTGGTTCGTCTGTGTAAACTAGAAAAAAGCCATAAGTTTCAGAATTTTCATCCATCCACTTTTTAAAATCTACGTAAGGGCCGTCACCTTCATATTTATGAGGCACCAATACATCCCCGTCCACTTTTCTATAGCCGTCTACTACATCAATGTCTGTACCCCAATGATGTCTGCTGGTACCAGGTATAGTAGAATATTCTATTATTTTATTAATAGCATCTATTGGGTTCATGCCATCGTCATCTGTATATCTTAAAAACTTACGTTCAAAAATAGCTGCTTGTCTATCATAACTTCTAAAACTTGAAACTATTTTTAGATCAATACCATCTTTATATGCGGCCTTCTTCATTTCCAGAAAAGCATCATGAGCTTCTTTTCTAAGATTGATGTCTTTACCGTACAACTTAATATCTTCTTTGCCCATGAGTTCTAATATACCATACTCGGTTTCTTCTTGTATAAAGAAATTAGGGGCAAGGGCAAGGGCTAAAGCTGCCGAACTACTTCTATTGATAAATGTTCTTCTCTGCATAATTATATGTTGTGTTATTCAATGCAAAAGATTTGCCAAACTATACCAAAAGAGAAAAACTTTTGAAAGTTGTAAATCATGCAATCTTAAAGTAAAAGTAATAAATATTGAGTGGAATAGAATTTAACATCAATTTTCCGCGTAGGAGGTAAGATATAAATAGCCTTGATGCTTATATTTTAAATCATTCAGTTTTACAATATAAAAATAGATGCCTGAAGGTAGGCCGGTATTTCTAGTTACTACGCTGTTTACATTAGAAATGCCGGTAAACTGATCCCTATATCCATTCATTGAAAAAACGAGTCTACCATACCTATTATAAATTTGTAATTCGTTATTTGGTGAACCTTCAATACCTTCAATCTCTAAGAAGTCATTTATACCATCACCGTTAGGAGTCATGTAATAATTATCTAACATAATGTTATCTAAGACTCCTAAAAGGTCAGCTTTACCGCCAATAGTTATAATTTCATAATCGCTAGGTATAAATTCTTCGGAAGTTATTGAACCATTGGTAAAATCACCTTCAACATTTGTATTGCCTAAATCAACCCAAATTTTATCATCAACACTCCAGCCTACCACTTTTATATCTGTAATGTCAACTCCAAATAAGTGAGCATAACTTTCTTCGTCCCAAGTTAAGGTCACTTTTGATGGGATCATACTTTCTAAATGCCAAAATTCATATTCACTAATAGCTAATGCTTCATTCTCTTTGATGAACGTACTAAAGCTTGTTGCAAATACACTTGGTGTATTTGGGTCTTCATAATAGTAAGCAGCTTTTGCGTAATCGTTAGCAGTGGTTGATTCTATGGTCAAAGGACGTATTTTATCAAAATGCCCTATTGGAAATGTAAATTTAGATTTATTACTAATGGCAGTGTAGCCATCAACCTTTGTGAAATTAGCTTCTCCTGTATAAAAGGAATCATTTATAAAATTTATATTTATTTCGGATGCTGCTCTTGATGTAACAATATCGCCCACAATAAAGTTTGCGTTATTTTGAACTCCTACAGTATTATCAATATACAGGTCATAATCTACTGCAACTTCAAAATCGTAAAAAATAGGATTAGACCCGCCTGAAATGGTCAAAGCCTTATCAAAAGAATAAAAACCTACTAGTCCTTTGTTTTGATTAAATGCACCATTATTGATAACATCCATATGAAAACCAACAATTCCATCATCATGAATTTGAATATTACCATGATTATGCACTGCATCTTGTGCTACAATTGTATTTTGTAGTAGTAAGAAGGCAAATATGATTTTGAATAATTTCATGATTTTAGTAGGTCATTGTTATATTAGAAATAGAGGCATCTACACCGTGAAATGACGAATCAAAATACAGTGGGTTGGTAGCTTTTTTAGATGAAGAAAATATGACAATATCGTTCTTCAAATAAGTTACGTTACCTAGACAATCTATATTTATGGTTAGCTTATCTCCTGCAGAATAACCGCTAACATAGCCTAAGCTTGCTCCGTTTTCTCTAATTTGAATATTGCTGTTCGTTACCATATACATGGCGTAATCTAAATTAGTATAGGATGCACTTGTAGAAGGGGTAGTACTTAAACCGATCATAACGTATTTGTTAGATTGATCGGCAATCCAGTCTAAGTGACCGCCAGTTGTTGCGCTAATTGCATGTGCTGGAGAATATCCTTGCGCATTCCAACCAGCAGTAGCTGTCTTTGTCAGTGTATTTCCATCATAGGTCATAGAGCCTGTCAGGACCATATCTGCAATGGCTATACTATTGGTAGTTAGATTTGTTGATGCCTGCAGTACAAACCCTCCAACTAATGTGCTGGCACCCGCATTGTTAGTTACTGTAATATCATAGTTGCCAAACGAAGAACCAGAAGTAACATTTGCAGTTATTTGAGAAGAACTGTTAATAACTACTGAATTTACTGTCTGTCCTGTAATAGCAACTGTAGAAGCACCGTCAAAGTAGGCACCTTGAATGATAACATTTCTGGTTTCATTAGTTCCGAATAAAGTACAATTGCCGGTTCCGGCATCAGAATTTGAAACAATAGGAGTATTACCTGGAACAGTTGGCAAGAAGTCTACATCTGGGTCAACACCATTAGAAAATGTAAAAGAACCATCAGGGTTGGTAGTAAAAGTTGGTTTAAATGACGATACAATATAGGGATCTGCCGAAGTCCCTGAACCGGATATGCTAACATTTCCGTCAGATATTATTTTAGTTTCATTCCCCTCTGGGGTAAGTTTTTGCCATGAACTACCTGTAAATTGATACAGAAAGCTGTCATCGGAATTGTAAATTAATGATCCCTCGTGCGGACTTACAATTGCATTTATTTCAGCTAAAGTAGCCGAGTGTATAGCTACCAAGTCACCTGCGGTAGGTGCTTGTGAAAAACCTAACCTGGCAATTGAAATTAATAATATAATCAGTATTTTTTTTATCATTTATAAGCTTCAAAAATTACAACTACACCATCAGCAAAATTGTCGGCATTTAAACTGAATCCATCAGCATTAAAACTAGTTACCGTTGCTGTGGTTAAACCTAAGTTATCTCCATTTTGATTTGAATATCGTAAACCTATACAGTGTGTACTAGAGGCGTATCTTGAAATGTCGTTTATAGAATTACCGCTACCTCCATTATATATAACCTGTTCAGCAAACGATCCATCGTCATCTCTTGCGAAACCACTCATGCTTCCATAAGCATTAGGTAAACCTGTTTCATTGTTTATGGTTCCATTATCAGCGTCTAAGTTGTAATCTTCAACATTGGCATACGCGGAAAATGTAATAGATGTAGGCTGAAAAGGGATTCCGGTAATGGTAATAGCTCCGGTACCAGTAATTCTGAAAGTTCCGGCATAGGTGTTTTTTCTCTCCATCGTATTCCACGAACTGCCATCAAAAACATACACTTTATTATCGTCTGTGTTAAAAACTAGAGCGCCTTGAGCAGCGTTTGTCGTTGCATTAATTTCGCTAGTAGTGCCCGTTGTTAAACCAACAAGTAATCCGCTATCTAATTGGGCGTAGGTTACTATGCTAAAAAGAAGTGTTATAGTATATGTGATATTTTTAAATAAACTCATATTATAAATCTAAAACAGTAAACATAAATTCAGAATCGAAACGACTTCTATCTGTGCCACCATTATCGTTATCACCAATGATTACCTCAAAACTGGTCGCGGTTTGGTTAGAGTAGGAGATACCTGGGTCATCATTACCTGCACCTGCTCTACCTGGTTGTGTTAATTGAATAATATAATCTGAATCAGACACTGAACCTGCTGGTAATGTTACTCTGTAATAGCCAATGCTTATTCTTGTAACCGTAACTCCGGTGGTTGCTTTAGTAATTGTACCGGTAGAACTAATTTTGCCTATTGCTTTAACAGGGTTGAAATTGTCTACCCATTCCGTACCTGTAGCGGTAGATGTCAGTACTTGTCCTGCAGTACCGGCAGAATCATTTTCATCTAATACTGCACCTTCTAATTCTAAAGTTTCGTTTACTATTACAGAAGTGTTGTTAGATGTTTCTTCAACTTTTAAAGCTTCAATACCGCCAACACTAAATGAAATTTCGTCTGCAGCCGGTCTGTACATACCCGTATTGGTATCATTTGAAAATCTGTAAGAAGGCTCGCCAACAGTTCCATTTGAATTAAGCATGCCCTGAGAACGAATTGCACCAGAAACCTCTAACTTATTTGATGGTGTATTTGTTCCAACACCAAAACTATTGCTACTATTATTCCAAAATAATTCCGAATTGTTTTCAGTGGCAGTTCCGTCAGTATCAGCAAAGAAAACAGAACCTGTAGTGCCGGTTAATTTAAATCCAGAAAGGTTTACACCTGTTGCTCCGGCTTCCGCATTGGTTAAGGTAAGAATGTTAGAAGTAGCATCTAAGTTCAGATCAGAAAGTTCGTTCGTTGCCGAGATATCTTTGTCGGCACTATCGTGCGCTGCAATTGCAGTTGCATTGGTCGAGATATCGGTAGCATTTGCAGCTATTGCGGTATTCTGTGTAGTTTGTTCCGCTTCAAGAGTATCTATATCTGTAGCATTTGCAGCTATAGCGGTATTCTGTGTTGTTTGTTCCGCTTCAAGAGCATCTATATCCGTAGCGTTTGCAGCTATTGCAGTATTCTGTGTTGTTTGCTCCGCTTCAAGGGTATCGATATCAGTTGCGTTTGCGGCGATAGCGGTGTTTTGTGTAGTTTGTTCCGCTTCAAGAGTATCTATATCCGTTGCATTTGCAGCTATAGCGGTATTCTGAGTTGTCTGCTCCGCTTCTAAAGTATCGATATCGGCAGTATTCTGATCAACATCCGCTCTTATTGCAGTGTCGTCATAAGCCAGACCGCTAATGTCTATAGTTTGGTCACCACCAAGATCCGTGACCGTAAGGTCAGTTCCGTCGAAACTGATACCTGTATTGTATTCGTTAGAATCACTTAAATCCCCATCTGCAGTATTGTGCGCTGCAATTGCAGTTGCATTGGTCGAGATATCCGTTGCGTTAGCAGCGATAGCGGTGTTTTGTGTAGTTTGTCCCGCTTCAAGAGTATCTATGTCTGTTGCGTTTGTGGCTATTGCAGTATTCTGTGTAGTTTGTTCCGCTTCAAGAGTATCTATATCCGTTGCATTTGCAGCTATAGCGGTATTCTGAGTTGTCTGCTCCGCTTCTAAAGTATCGATATCGGCAGTATTCTGATCAACATCCGCTCTTATTGCAGTGTCGTCATATGCAAGTCCGCTAATGTCGATAGTTTGGTCACCACCAAGATCCGTGACCGTAAGGTCAGTTCCGTCGAAACTGATACCTGTATTGTATTCGTTAGAATCACTTAAATCCCCATCTGCAGTATTGTGCGCTGCAATTGCAGTTGCATTGGTCGAGATATCCGTTGCGTTTGCAGCTATAGCGGTGTTTTGTGTAGTTTGTTCCGCTTCAAGAGTATCTATATCCGTTGCATTTGCAGCTATAGCGGTATTCTGAGTTGTCTGCTCCGCTTCTAAAGTATCGATATCGGCAGTATTCTGGTCAACATCCGCTTGGATAGCAGTGTCGTCATAAGCCAGACCGCTAATGTCTATAGTTTGGTCACCACCAAGATCCGTGACCGTAAGGTCAGTTCCGTCGAAACTGATACCCGTATTGTATTCGTTTGAATCACTTAAATCACCATCTGCAGTATTGTGCGCTGCAATTGCAGTTGCATTGGTCGAGATATCCGTTGCGTTAGCAGCGATAGCGGTGTTTTGTGTAGTTTGTTCCGCTTCAAGAGTATCTATGTCTGTAGCGTTTGCAGCTATAGCGGTATTCTGTGTTGTTTGTTCCGCTTCAAGAGCATCTATATCCGTAGCGTTTGCAGCTATAGCGGTATTCTGAGTTGTTTGTTCCGCTTCAAGAGTATCTATATCTGTAGCGTTTGCAGCTATAGCGGTATTCTGAGTTGTCTGCTCCGCTTCTAAAGTATCGATATCGGCAGTATTCTGGTCAACATCCGCTTGGATAGCAGTGTCGTCATAAGCCAGACCGCTAATGTCTATAGTTTGGTCACCACCAAGATCCGTGACCGTAAGGTCAGTTCCGTCGAAACTGATACCCGTATTGTATTCGTTTGAATCACTTAAATCACCATCTGCAGTATTGTGCGCTGCAATTGCAGTTGCATTGGTCGAGATATCCGTTGCGTTAGCAGCGATAGCGGTGTTTTGTGTAGTTTGTTCCGCTTCAAGAGTATCTATGTCTGTAGCGTTTGCAGCTATAGCGGTATTCTGAGTTGTCTGCTCCGCTTCTAAAGTATCGATATCGGCAGTATTCTGGTCAACATCCGCTTGGATAGCAGTGTCGTCATAAGCCAGACCGCTAATGTCTATAGTTTGGTCACCACCAAGATCCGTGACCGTAAGGTCCGTTCCATCAAAACTGATACCTGTGTTGTATTCGTTCGTAGCGCTCAAATCCCCATCGGCTGCATTATGCGTGGCGATGTCAGTAGCGTTTGTGGCTATTGCTGTATTCTGAGTAGCCTGATCCGCTTCAAGTGTATCGATATCTGTAGCGTTTGCAGCTATAGCTGTATTCTGTGTTGTCTGCTCCGCTTCTAAAGTATCGATATCGGCAGTATTCTGATCAACATCCGCTCTTATTGCAGTGTCGTCATATGCAAGTCCGCTAATGTCGATAGTTTGGTCACCACCAAGATCCGTGACCGTAAGGTCAGTTCCGTCGAAACTGATACCCGTATTGTATTCGTTTGAATCACTTAAATCACCATCTGCAGTATTGTGCGCTGCAATTGCAGTTGCATTGGTCGAGATATCCGTTGCGTTAGCAGCGATAGCGGTGTTTTGTGTAGTTTGTCCCGCTTCAAGAGTATCTATGTCTGTAGCGTTTGCAGCTATAGCGGTATTCTGAGTTGTTTGTTCCGCTTGAAGAGTATCTATATCTGTAGCGTTTGCAGCTATAGCGGTATTCTGAGTTGCTTGCTCAGCTTCAAGAGTATCTATATCCGTTGCGTTTGCAGCTATTGCAGTATTCTGTGTTGTTTGCTCCGCTTCAAGGGTATCGATATCAGTTGCGTTTGCGGCGATAGCGGTGTTTTGTGTAGTTTGTTCCGCTTCAAGAGTATCTATATCCGTTGCATTTGCAGCTATAGCGGTATTCTGTGTTGTCTGCTCCGCTTCTAAAGTATCGATATCGGCAGTATTCTGATCAACATCCGCTCTTATTGCAGTGTCGTCATAAGCCAGACCGCTAATGTCTATAGTTTGGTCACCACCAAGATCCGTGACCGTAAGGTCAGTTCCGTCGAAACTGATACCTGTATTGTATTCGTTAGAATCACTTAAATCCCCATCTGCAGTATTGTGCGCTGCAATTGCAGTTGCATTGGTCGAGATATCCGTTGCGTTTGCAGCGATAGCGGTGTTTTGTGTAGTTTGTCCCGCTTCAAGAGTATCTATGTCTGTTGCGTTTGTGGCTATTGCAGTATTCTGTGTAGTTTGTTCCGCTTCAAGAGTATCTATATCCGTTGCATTTGCTGCTATAGCGGTATTTTGTGTTGTTTGCTCAGCTTCAAGAGTATCGATATCTGTAGCGTTTGCAGCTATAGCAGTATTCTGTGTTGTTTGCTCCGCTTCAAGGGTATCGATATCCGTTGCATTTGCGGCGATAGCGGTGTTTTGTGTAGTTTGTTCCGCTTCAAGAGTATCTATATCCGTTGCATTTGCAGCTATAGCGGTATTCTGAGTTGTCTGCTCCGCTTCTAAAGTATCGATATCGGCAGTATTCTGGTCAACATCCGCTTGGATAGCAGTGTCGTCATAAGCCAGACCGCTAATGTCTATAGTTTGGTCACCACCAAGATCCGTGACCGTAAGGTCCGTTCCATCAAAACTGATACCTGTGTTGTATTCGTTCGTAGCGCTCAAATCCCCATCGGCTGCATTATGCGTGGCGATGTCAGTAGCGTTTGTGGCTATTGCAGTATTCTGAGTTGTTTGCTCCGCTTCAAGAGTATCTATATCCGTTGCGTTAGCAGCGATAGCGGTGTTTTGTGTAGTTTGTTCCGCTTCAAGAGTATCTATGTCTGTTGCGTTTGTGGCTATAGCGGTGTTTTGTGTAGTTTGTTCCGCTTCAAGAGTATCTATATCCGTTGCGTTTGCAGCTATTGCGGTATTCTGTGTTGTCTGCTCCGCTTCTAAAGTATCTATATCTGTAGCATTTGCAGCTATTGCGGTATTCTGAGTTGCTTGCTCAGCTTCAAGAGTATCTATATCCGTTGCGTTTGCAGCTATTGCAGTATTCTGTGTTGTTTGCTCCGCTTCAAGGGTATCGATATCAGTTGCGTTTGCGGCGATAGCGGTGTTTTGTGTAGTTTGTTCCGCTTCAAGAGTATCTATATCCGTTGCGTTAGCAGCGATAGCGGTGTTCTGTGTTGTCTGCTCCGCTTCTAAAGTATCGATATCGGCAGTATTCTGATCAACATCCGCTCTTATTGCAGTGTCGTCATAAGCCAGACCGCTAATGTCTATAGTTTGGTCACCACCAAGATCCGTGACCGTAAGGTCAGTTCCGTCGAAACTGATACCTGTATTGTATTCGTTAGAATCACTTAAATCCCCATCTGCAGTATTGTGCGCTGCAATTGCAGTTGCATTGGTCGAGATATCCGTTGCGTTTGCAGCGATAGCGGTGTTTTGTGTAGTTTGTCCCGCTTCAAGAGTATCTATGTCTGTTGCGTTTGTGGCTATTGCAGTATTCTGTGTAGTTTGTCCCGCTTCAAGAGTATCTATGTCTGTTGCGTTTGTGGCTATTGCAGTATTCTGTGTAGTTTGTTCCGCTTCAAGAGTATCTATATCCGTTGCATTTGCTGCTATAGCGGTATTTTGTGTTGTTTGCTCCGCTTCAAGGGTATCGATATCCGTTGCATTTGCAGCTATAGCGGTATTTTGTGTTGTTTGCTCAGCTTCAAGAGTATCGATATCTGTAGCGTTTGCAGCTATAGCGGTATTTTGTGTTCTTTGGTCAGCTTCAAGAGTATCGATATCTGTAGCGTTTGCAGCTATAGCGGTATTCTGAGTTGTCTGCTCCGCTTCTAAAGTATCGATATCGGCAGTATTCTGATCAACATCCGCTCTAATAGCAGTGTCGTCATATGCAAGTCCGCTAATGTCGATAGTTTGGTCACCACCAAGATCCGTGACCGTAAGGTCAGTTCCGTCGAAACTGATACCTGTATTGTATTCGTTAGAATCACTTAAATCCCCATCTGCAGTATTGTGCGCTGCAATTGCAGTTGCATTGGTCGAGATATCCGTTGCGTTTGCAGCTATAGCGGTATTTTGTGTTGTTTGTTCCGCTTCAAGAGTATCTATATCCGTTGCATTTGCAGCTATAGCGGTATTTTGTGTTGTTTGCTCAGCTTCAAGGGTATCTATATCCGTTGCGTTTGCAGCTATTGCGGTATTCTGAGTAGTTTGTTCCGCTTCAAGGGTATCAATATCGGTAGCGTTTGCGGCGATAGCGGTGTTTTGTGTAGTTTGTTCCGCTTCAAGAGTATCTATATCCGTTGCATTTGCAGCTATAGCGGTATTCTGAGTTGTCTGCTCCGCTTCTAAAGTATCGATATCGGCAGTATTCTGATCAACATCCGCTCTAATAGCAGTGTCGTCATATGCAAGTCCGCTAATATTAGTACTAACATCCCCACCGGCATCCGTTACTGTTAAGTTTGTTCCGTCAAAAGAGATTCCTGTATTGAAATCATCTGTAGCATCTGTGTCTAAATTTGCAGGTAGGTCATTTAAATCGTTGAAGCTACCTGAAAAATCATCAGCTGCATTTTGGTCAAATGCTGATAAATCAACTGTTGTGGCATTTGGATCGTTAGACAGTGTTAATACTCCCGAGGTATAATCTAAAGTCTGAATTTCGTTTTGGTCATCTGCATCTGCATCGTCTACATTGATTGCAATTGCATTACCATTGTCAATACTAATATTCCCAGGCGTATTGTCCGTTTGTAAATTTTGGTTGTCGGTTTCTGCAATGGCAATAATCGTTTCTAAACCGTTTTCATTGGTGTAAGTGTATGTACCGTCACCATTATCTGCAAGAGTGGATATAGTTTGTGCTGCTCCATTGAAAGTTACATTGTTTCCGTTTCCGTCAGAAAGTGTAATGGTACCATCGCCGTTATCAGTGAATGAAAATGACGGAGAAGAATTACCGTCGCAAAGGTTTGTCCAGATCAAACCGTTGTAATAATGAACACATTGGGTGTCGGTATTATAAACTACGGCTCCGTTCAGCGGGGTAATGGCTTGCATTTGTGCAGTAGTGAGTCTGGTAAGTACAAATGCTTTATCTGTACTTTCTAGCTCTACAATGGAAGCGGAATCAATAATATTGGGATTTTCGCCAATTTTTACCTGGGCATTTGCACAGAGGGAAATTAATACGAAAAATAGGAGCAATTTAATTTTTGTAGACATCGTAATATTAGGGGAATAGTTAACATTCACAAAAATAGAACGACTTTTGTAGGAAAATTAGAATTTGTTGTGTAGGTAGACAAATTTGTTGCCAAACAAGAAAGGTCTGTAGCTACAACGTTTATACTTGTATTTCATCGATTTAATATACTAGCAAAATCTTGTAGGAATTTAACAAAATAAGATAATTCTTACATTTATTTTGTAAGACTTGATTTTTAAATTGTGATTATTATCTTGTTAGATATAAGAATCCTTGATAGTTTAAATCGTCTTCTGGAATATAAATAGTATAGAAATATACGCCGGTTGGTAGACCTTCTGATTCACCAAAAGGGATGTTGTTTAAATTAGAAAATCCAACAAAATCATTTACGTAATCTGTCTTTTCGAATACTTTTAGTCCGTAGCGATCATAAATTTGAAGAAAGTTACTGTCATATTCTTCTAATTCTTCAATGTAAAAGTTATCATTAATACCATCTCCGTTTACAGAAACATAGAAATTATCTATAAAAAGTACATCTCTAGATAGCGGTTCAAACGGACTTTTAGATGATCCAAGCGTAATTGCTTCATAGTCATCTGGTATAAATGATTCCGTGGTTACAAAACCTTCGGTTAAAGTACCTACGGGTACACTACCCACTAAATTCACCCATTGCTGTGATGCTTTGCTAAAACCTACAGGAATGACTTCATCCACGTTATCCGTTAAACTTTCAATAGTGCTACGCAAATTCCAACTTAAGGTAACCGTTGAAGGAACGGTACCTTCTAACCTCCAAAACTCAAAGGTATTTACCAGTTCTACATCTAAATCTGTTGCGCTGGTATCAAAAGAGGTAAGTGGTGCAGGTGCGTTACTTGGGTTCTCGTAAAAGTAAGCGCATTTAGCAAAGAGGTTGACACTTTCTGAATTTATAATTAACGGTCTTAGAAATTGCACATCACCTACCGGGAAACCAAAATTCTGCTGATTGGTAATAGCAGCATACCCCTCAATTTTACTAAAGTCATTCTCGCCGCTGTAAAATGAATTGTCTACAAAATTGTAAAAAATATCTGGTTGTGCAGTTGGGGTAAGAATACTACCAAAAATGAAATTGGTGTTATTGGTATTGTCCATACCAAGGTTCAGCTGCATATTGTTTTCTAGGGCAATTTCCATATCATGGAACTGCGGAGTTACATTACCCGAAACAGTCAAAAGCTCAGACCCATAAAAACCTGCTAACCCAAGATTATTATCTAAAGGAGATTCATTAATGAGGTTGGTATGAAAACCAATTTGCCCACCTTCGTGAATACGTAAGTTGCCGTTATTGTATAATGCTGTTTGGGCAGTAACAGTTGCCGCAAATAGGATGAATAATATGTGTATGTATGCTTTCATTAGTTGTTCTCCTTTTCTAATAACATGGTTTTGATCTCTGCCATTTGAGCTTTTAACCCCTCTAATTCTGTACTCATGTTAGTATTGGCACTTTGTAATTCTTTAATTTTCTTTTCTTGCTCAATAGTATGCAAAAATAATTCTTCTATTTTTTCTAGGTTAACTCTAGAAGATTCACTCAAATTCCAAAAACCTTGTTCTTTTACTGCAGCAGCAGATTGAATACCTGGTAAGTGATTGTTCTCTTTCACAAAAGCTTCTATTTCAGCTAAATCATTAAACTCATAGTTAGGGTTTAAAATGGAATTGCCTAAAAAGTATTTTTGGAAAACGTAGTCGGGAACTCCAATTGCTGGGTCAATAGATAGGAAACTCATGTCCGTTCTAATATTACCGGCAACATGAAGGTTTTCTTCAGGAGCGGTGACGCCTATTCCTACATCTCCATTTCCAATTATTCTTAATCTTTCTAAACTATTTGTCGAAAATGCCAATTCAGATTCAGCAGGTAACCACATTCCAGAGTTTAAATCATCTTGAAAACGATAAGAGGGTAAACCTACAGAGCCATCACCATTTGCAATAGTACTCGCTCTAATTTGACCGTTTACATCAAGTTTTGAATCTGGGTCAACAGTACCTACACCTAATTTTAATGTTGAATTATCCCAAAAAAGTTGATTATTGTTCTCTGCAATACCTCCAGAACCATCTGAAAATAATATTGATCCTGTATTTGCTGGGTTAGTTAGGTCTTGCCATTCAACATTTGTTCCGTTAGTAGCAAGAATTTGTCCTGTAGTTATACTCGGTTCTATTTTTGCTGGAGTAACGGCTTCTGCCGCAAGTTCAGCTGTATCGATTCCTAATGGGGCAACGTCTAAAGCCAATGGGTCGGCATTTGTTCCTGCACCTGTAAGAACAAGAGTTGCATCTGCGGCTATAGAAACTTCATTACCAATAATACCATCTACTTCTGTAACAGTGGCCGTGATATCGGCTTCAGTAATATATACCCAATCATTTCCGTCCCATTGCAAAAGTTGACCCGCAGCGGTTCCGTCAGCCATTTTAGGCAATGTTACTGCACCTGCCGCAAGTTCAGCAGTATCGATTCCCAACGCGGATACGTCCAAAGTTAATGGGTCGGCATTAGTACCTGTCCCTGTAAGTTCAAGAGTTGCATCAGCTACAGCAGAAACCTCGTTTCCTAAAATACCATCGACTTCCGTTACTGCAATATCTGCCTCAGTTATATATACCCATTCAGTTCCGTCCCATTGTAGAAGTTGCCCAGCTGTAGTTCCATCTGCCATTTTAGGCAATGTTACAGCACCTGCCGCAAGTTCAGCTGTATCGATTCCCAATTCAGATACATCCAAAGTTAATGGGTCTGCATTAGTTCCTGTTCCTGTAAGTTCAAGAGTTGCGTCAGCTACAGCAGAAACTTCGTTTCCGACAATTCCATCAATTTCCGTAACTGTAGCCGTAATATCTGCCTCAGTTATGTATATCCATTCGGTTCCGTCCCATTGAAGAAGTTGCCCAGCTGTAGTTCCATCAGCCATTTTAGGTAATGTTACTGCACCAGCAGCAAGTTCGTCTGTGTCAATTCCAAGTGCAGCAACGTCCAATGTCAAAGGGTCTGCTGTTGTACCTGTCCCAGTAAGTTCAAGAGTTGCATCAGCCACAGCAGAAACTTCGTTTCCGACAATTCCATCAATTTCTGCTATTCCTGCAAGTTCATCAATAGCAGCCTGTGTTGTAATTGCCGTTAAACCGGAAGTGGTATTGTCGTAGTCAACTTCGCTAGCATTTTGGTCGGTACCACCACCGCCTCCAGGTGTGTAATCTGTCCATTCAACAACTCCGGAAACAGTTGTGATTAACACTTGGTCGTCAGTTAAAGGCAAAGTAGCCGGTGCTATTGTAAAGGGTGTAAGTGTAGTTCCATTACCAGATATTGTAACACCGTCCGCTATTTCGGTAGTTCCACCTGTAGCACCTGGAGGAGTTGCCCAAACAACATCTCCATCTACGTTAGTGCTAAGGAATTCTCCATTGGCTCCGGGTTCAATAGTAAAAGGACTTGCAGCTGTTCCTACACCGGTAATGGTAGTTTGGTCAGCTACTTCGGTTGAACCACCTCCAGTTCCGCCCGGAGCAGGTGCCCATGTAACTGCGCCACCTACAGTACTTAAGAATTGACCGTCTAGGCCTGGTTCAATTTTTAAAGGTGTTACTGCAGCTTCTTCAATAGTAAGCAAACCTTGATCATTCATAGTGGCATCGCCATTTATAAAAGCTTCAGCTGCTTCCCCGGTACCATTTCCAATAAGAATATTGCCATTATTTAATTCAATAACTTCAGAAGCATTAATAATATATGGGTCATCATTAGATCCGTCACCAGTAATGGTTACATTAGTTCCGTTTTGAAGAATTGTTTCGGTACCATCTACAACAGCTCCATCCGCAGCGTTTATTATATAAGGTGTGGCGGTTGTTCCGTTTCCGGTAATTGTTATATTGTTTCCTTCGGTCACTATTGTTTCGGATCCGTTAGCAACCACTGCATCATCGGTACTGATTATATATGGAGAGGCTATTGTTCCGTCACCAGTTACTGTGATATTGTCACCTTCTGTGACTTTAGTTTCAGAGCCGGTTGTTTGCGGTAAAGTTATAGTTCCTCCATTCGTCAAGCTAATTTCATTTGCCGCGGTGTCAAAACTTAGTTCTTGCAAATACGTAGATAAATCAACCGTATTTGGGTCATTCTCTATACTGAGAATATTGTCTGTAAGATCTAATTGTTGATCGTCAGAACCAATTAAAGCACCTAGGCTAATAGTAGAAACTCCCGCAATTGTAGATCTTGCAATAGTTAATGTGGTATCTAGTTTATTGAACGTTAGATCGTAAAGTCCGTCAGAATCTTCCCATTGTACAATTCCGTTTTCATCGGTAGTCAATACTTGTCCAGGTACAGAGTTGGCAATATCTGCTGGGGCAATGCTACCATCTCTAATCTCTTCAGACCCAACGGAGTTCTGTCTAAGTTCACTAGAGCCAACAGATTCGGCAGCTAGTTTTTCTTGTGTAATAGAATTGTCTTGAATATCATCTGGTCCTATGCCACCATCTATAATGTTATCGCCCAGAATACTGTTCTTTGCAACTTCTAAATTAATGCTTCCAGCAGTTTCGGTAATTTCAATGGTACTTCTACCATTTATTATGGGATCATTGGTAATAGAAAAATCAACAGCATCACATAAATTAACCCATTGGGTGCCGTCGTAATAATTTATACACTCGGTATCTGTATTATAGACCATACCACCACGTTGTGGCGTAATAGCTTCCATTTCTAATGTAGTAACACGGGTAATGACCAAAACTTTAGAGGTGCTTTCAAGCTCCAAAACCGATGAAGCATCAATATTTTGGGGATTATCTCCTATTTTAATTTGTCCATGTACAGTAGAAACCGTGAGTACCGTAAAAAAAAGAAAGAAAATTATTGCTTTCATACTTAGTGTCTTATGACGAGAATATAGTGATAAACAAAAATAGAATTATCTTATGAATACCCTTTATTTATAAGTTGAAATAATAGGGTAATGGGTTAAAGAACATCTAACCTCGTTGAACGGCTTATTTTATGGCGCCGAAAATAAGCAAAGCACTTCCAATAAATTTTTTCTAAAGATGAAGAAATTAACAAAAGTTTATTGGCGCAGTTTTTTTTATGAAGATTACAAATCTTTTCTTTATCTTTTGAATGCACTTTAATAAGAGTGTAATCAGTTTTAATATACACTAAATGACCAAAAAATTACTTTTTTTACTCGTATTATTTACCACAATATCAGGCTTTTCACAAGATGAAACCAGACGACCTTTGAGTGGTTCCGTAATTTATATGAACATTGGGGTGCCCAATGAAAATGTGATCAATGTCACTGCTGAACATGCCACCATAACCAATGATCAAGGTTTATTCAGAATAAATGTAAAGGTGGGTGACCAAATTGCTTTTTCTGCCGTTAATTACAAAATAAAAGTAGTGACCATTACAGAAGAAATTTTAGCCAATAATCGTTTGGTGGTAGAGGTAAACGAAAAGGTGACGGAATTGGACGAGGTAGTAATTACCCCAGAACAGCAAGAACGTTTTTTAGAAGTAAAGAACCAAGAGTTTAAAGAGTACGAATACGAAATTGATCGTGGTACAGGAGTAGATAATATAGCGATGTCAGATGCTGAAAAAGGGATGCAAGACGGTTTAAATTTTGTAAACATATTTAGGGCTATTTTTAAATCTCAAAACGAAAATGTAGAGGAAGCGCCTAAATTGAAGGTAAGCGAAGTGCTACGTCAAGTTTATGATGATTCTTTCTTTGTAATGGATTTACAGATACCACAAGATAAAATAGATGAGTTTCTATACTATTGTGATGATCAAATGCCTGCAACATCGCTCCTTAAAAAGGAGAATGAATTTCAGTTAATAGATGCGATGGTTAATCACAGCAAGACTTTTCTTAAAGATTTAAATGAGGAGTAGACTCCTTTTATTATTACTTTTTTCTAGTGTCTTTTCATGGGCGCAAATTGGCGAGTTTAAAAAATTAGAGGGTAGGGTGTATAGTGATGACGGTGATGTTGCCGCTACGCATGTACTTAACCTTACTTCTAAAAGAGCCAGTATAACAGATGAATACGGGTATTTTGCTATTCCAGTAAAATTATATGATACCTTGGAGTTCTCAGCCGTTCAATACAAAAAGAAAATTATAGTAATCAGTTCCGCAATTTTTGAAAGTAAGTTGATTTCTGTTGGGCTAGAAGATGCTTTAACGGAATTAGATGAAGTGACGGTAACACCATATAGTCTTAGTGGCAATTTATTAACGGATCTGTCTACGTTAGATATAGATCCAGTGGTTACGTCGTCTACATTGGGTTTGCCAAATGCATATGTAAAAATACCTACTAAGGCTGAGCGGGAATTAAAGGCTGCCACGGGAAATCCTATTATGAGTTTTGATCCCTTGATCAATGCCATAAGCGGACGTACCAAAATGTTAAAGAAAAGGGTAGAGCGTAATAAGCTTTATGATCGTACAGAACGTGTAAGAGCGTTTTATGCCGATAGCGTGTATGTAAAACAGCTATCTATTCCTGAAGATAAAATTGATGATTTCTTATATTACTGCGAGGTAGACCCTAGATTTCAACAAATAGTAGATACCCATAGCAAAATAGAGATTTGGGAATATTTACGAAGGAAAAGTTTGTTATACAGAGAAAATAATTCTTTAGATTAGTCGCCAAATCTTTGGCATATGCTTTGTAATAAGGTGATGAAACAAAACAATATGAAAATTTTTAAACCGGTACTACTATTATTTATACTTCCACTTTTTGCATTTGCCGGAGCACATAAATTTTACATTAGTGTTACCAATGTTGATTATTCTGAGAAGGATGAGGCAGTACAAATAATTACCCGTGTATTTATAGATGATATGAACCTGGTGCTGAAAGAGCGTTATAGTTACCCCGCAGTATTAGGTACAGATGAAGAGTCATCCGTAGATAAAGAGTTTTTGGAGAAATACCTACGTACCAAATTCTTGGTAGAGATCAATGGTAAAACTGTTACGTATGACTTTATTGGGCATAAGTACGATTCTGATATGGTCATTTGTTATTTAGAAGTGCCAAATGTTCCTTTAAAAACTTTAAAGCAAATAGGTATTACCAATGAGGTTTTGACCGATATATATGACGATCAGCAGAATGTGGTGCATATGAAGGTAAATGGCAAGAAAAAGAGCCATGTGCTCATAAAGTCACGTATTAAAGGAATGTTAAATTTGTAACATACATTAAGATATCCCTATAAAAACTTTATTTTTCCATCACTAAATAACTATGAAATGATAAGAGTAAAGTACGCGTTCGCGTCTGTTTTATTCCTTTTCGCAGCAGTATCTTTTGCACAAGAGGCTGTCACTAAAGAAAAGGAGCCTGGGCACTACAACCAGAGCAAGTTTAAACAATTATATGAAGAGTTCGCTACGCCGAACACCTATAGGTCGGCATCTGGTGCTCCTGGTCCTGATTATTATCAGCAGCAGGCAGATTATGTAATGGATATTCGTTTAGACGACAAGAATGCCAAATTGTTTGGTGAAGAAACCATTACATATACCAACAATTCTCCAGATGATCTAGAGTATTTATGGGTACAGTTAGATCAGAATGTGAGAGAAAAAGATTCTAAAGCTGCATTAAAGAACGGTAGCGGTATTTCATTAGGTGATTCTCCTGAAAAATTTGTTGGGAATTACATGACAGAGTCCTTCGATGGTGGATTCAATATCGATTATGTAAAAGATGCTTCTGGGAAAGCATTGCCATTTACGATCAACTTTACTATGATGCGTGTAGATTTACCAACACCGCTTAAAAGTGGAGATAAGTTTTCTTTTGATGTAAAGTGGAACTACAACATACCTGACCACACAGTAAATAGAGCTAGATCTGGTTATGAATTTTTTGAGGAAGATGGCAACAGAGCATATGTAATTGCTCAATTCTTTCCAAGAATGGCAGTATATAATGATGTAGAAGGATGGCAGAACCACCAATTTTGGGGTAATGGCGAATTCGCACTTCCATTTGGTGACTATGAAGTAAATATTACGGTACCTGCAGATCATATCTTAGATGGAACAGGTGTACTTCAAAATAGAAAAGAAGTTTACAGTAAGGAAATGATGAGCCGTTATGAAAAGGCTAAAAAATCTTATGACAAGCCTGTTATTATCGTTACTCAAGCAGAAGCGGAAGCAGCAGAAAAAGGATTTTCAGAGAAAACAAAAACATGGAAGCTAAAGGCTGAAAATGTTCGTGATTTTGGCTTTGCAACCTCAAGAAAATTTATTTGGGACATGCAAGCCGTTAAATTGGGAAACAGAGATGTAATGGCTGTTTCTATGTACCCTAAAGAAGGCAACCCTTTATGGGAAGAGTATTCGACTAAGGCAGTTGCGCACACATTGAAATCATATTCATCGCATACTTTTGATTACCCTTATCCTAAGGCAATTTCTGTACACGCTAAGCGTCAAGGAATGGAATACCCTATGATTTGCTGGAACTACGGTAGACCAAACAAAGATGGTAGCTACTCTGATAGAACTAAATACGGTATGATCAGTGTAATTATTCATGAAGTAGGTCATAACTTCTTCCCAATGATCGTAAACTCAGACGAACGTCAATGGGGATGGATGGATGAAGGTCTAGATACCTTTATGCAGTACATGGCAGAGCAGGAATTTGGCGAGGCATACCCTACGGCAATAGCTCCAAATGATAAATACCCATCTAGAAGAGGCGATCCAGCAAAGATCGTACCTTACATGAGCGGTGATCAAAGTACTATATCTCCGATTATGTCAAATCCTGAGAATGTATTTCAATTAGGTCCAAACGCGTATGGTAAGCCAGCAACAGCTTTGAATATATTAAGAGAAACTGTAATGGGGCGTGAGTTGTTTGATCATGCTTTTAAAACATATTCTCACCGTTGGAAATTTAAGCACCCTACCCCAGAAGATTTCTTTAGAACAATGGAAGATGCGTCTGCCGTTGATTTAGATTGGTATTGGAGAGGATGGTTCTATACTACGGATTATGTTGATATGGCCGTAAAGGGTATCAAGAAATATTATGTTAGTGATCAGCCAAACAAAAAAATGAAGGCGTATTTAGCTGAGCGTGGTATTCCAGAATCTAATTTGCCACCAATGGTATATTTAGAGGAGTATGATGATGCAGCTATGGTTTCACCAGAATTGAAAGATAACTTGCCATCTGAAACATCTAAAACTTTAAAAGAGTTTATGATGGATAACATGACAGCGGCAGAGAGAGCGGCAATAAAAGAGCCTAAGTTTTTCTATGAAGTAACATATAACAGTCCGGGTGGCTTACCAATGCCATTGATCGTAGAATATACGTATGCAGACGGTTCAGTTAAGAATGTTACCTATCCTCCAGAAATTTGGAGAAAGAATAGCAAAGAGGTAAGTATGGTAATTTCATCTACTTCTGAGTTAAAAGGAATTAACATTGATCCTAAAATGGAAACGGCGGATATTGATACAACGAACAATAGCTGGCCTAAGAAAGAGCAAGAGAGCGATTTCGATAAAATGAAGAATGGAGTAAAAGGAAAATAATTAAGAAAATAATTATTGTTAAAAGCCTCGTATAACTACGGGGCTTTTTTAATTTTGGTTGCGAAACTTGTTTATATTTGTAGTATGATTGCTATGTATTCATTATTTATTAGTGGCGCGGAAATTTTCTTCATTATGTTTATTGTAGTGATGGTTTTTGGCGCGGACAAGATTCCTGGTATTGCCAAGGGTTTAGGTAAAGGTATGCGTCAACTTAAAGATGCTACCGAAGATATTAAACAAGAAATTCAGAAGAGTGCTGACAAGCAGGGTATAGATACTAGTTTTGTGACCGATATCAAAAAAGATATCGACGATATGAAAAAAGACATTAGCTCTGGTTTGGGTAGTGATGTTAAAAAACAAATTACGGATGTCAGTAAAAATATCAATGAAGTAACGGGCAGCATCAAGCGAAAGTAAACTTCTATGTTAGATGACATTTTACAATGGGACCGAGATACCTTTGTCTATCTAAACAGTCTTGGTATTGAACAATATGATGCTTTTTGGTCAACGGTAACCAAATTTCCACCTTGGATTCCCTTATTTGCACTTATCGTTTTTCTTTTCTTTTTTAAGTTTCCAAAACGTGAGGCCATAACAATGATTTTTACCATTTTGGTCATGGCGGCTTTTGTAGCTACCATAACCGATTTAACAAAACATGTTGTTGCACGACTACGCCCTAATAATGATGAGGAACTAAATACCTTAATTCGCATATTGCGTAGTCCATCTGGCTTCAGTTTTTTCTCAGGTCACGCATCATCATCTTTTTCGATTATCACTTTAACGGTGCTTTTTCTAAGACATAAATTTAAGTGGGTTTACCTATTTTATACTTGGCCCCTATTATTTGCTATGAGTAGAGTGTATGTGGGTGTACATTTCCCCATTGATCTAATGGTGGGTGCTGTGGTAGGTATTGTATCAGCTTGGCTGTTCTATAGGTTATATTGTCTACTTATTTTACCCTACTTAAGGTCAAGCCGTCACGTATAGGCAACAAAACGGTTTCTAAAAGCGGGTGTTCGCTTAGTTTCTTATTGTAATCCAACAATACTTTTGTAGTAACATCCTTAGGGTCTAACGGTTCAACTACTTTTCCGGACCACAATACATTATCAGAAAGAATAACAGATCCAGATTTGGTTTTAGGTAAAACGGCCTCTAAGTATTTATCATACTGTTTTTTTTCGGCATCAATAAAAATAAGGTCGAAAGTAATATCCATTTTTGGGATGATATCTAATGCATTGCCCACGTGCTGAAAAATCTGAGAACCGTAATCGCTTCGGTCAAAAAAGGAACGCTGAATTTGTTCTAGTTCTGCATTGACATCAATGGTATGTAATTGTCCGTTTTTCTGTAAGCCTTCTGCCAAGCATAAAGCAGAATACCCGGTATAAGTGCCAATTTCAAGAATATTGGTGGGATTCATCAATTTAGAAAGCAAGCTAAGAACACGTCCTTGAAAATGCCCTGTAAGCATACGTGGTTGTATGACTTTTAAATGCGTTTCGCGTGTAAGCTCCTGTAATAATTTAGGTTCAGCTTGTGAATTATCGGCTAAATAGTTTTCTAAAAGGGGTGATAGAAAATGCATGCGTTTCTTTTTGCAAAAATAGGGTTTTAAGCCTTAATTTAAAGGACTGAAAAAGAGTAGAGCGATGAATACTGAAATTACGATTAGGGAAGCGGTAAAAAGTGATATACCTGTTTTGTTACAACATGAGCAGGAAGTTGTGAAAGCAGAACGCCCAATGGACCCTACCATTAGAAGTAGCGACGTTACTTATTATAATTTAGACATGTTAATGGAAAACCCTAGAGCAACAGTTATGGTTGCTTGTGACGGAGATAAAATTGTAGCAACTGGCTATGCCTTGGAAAAACCGGCTAGACATTACCTAGATCATGAAACATATGCTTACTTTGGATTCATGTATACAAAACCGGATTATAGAGGTAAGGGTATAAATGGTAAAATAGTAAGTGCATTGCAAGATTGGTCAACAAAAGCAGGTTTAACAGAAATACGGTTGCATGTGTACAATGATAATGATCCTGCTATTAGAGCTTATGAGAAAAAAGGATTTAAAAGGCATATGATAGAAATGCGCTTAAGAACAGAATCGTAGTACCCAATTATTGAATAGAGTCTATAGAATTATAGGCTTATGATTACTTTTATACAAAATTAGTTATGGAATTTAAAAATACGTTGGCGTTTGCACAGTCTTTAGATGCGCAAGACAACTTAAAAGCATATAGAGATGAGTTCATTTTTCCTAAAATTAAGGGGGAGGAAGTTATCTATTTTACAGGGAACTCTTTAGGTCTGCAACCAAAACGAACAAAGGCTTTTGTGGATGAGGTTATGAAAGATTGGGGGGAATTAGCGGTAGAAGGTCACTTTTATGCTGAAAAACCTTGGTGGGATTATCATGAGCGGTTAGCGGCACCTTTGGCAAAAGTGGTTGGAGCATTGCCGGAAGAGGTATCGGTAATGAATACCTTGACCGTAAATCTTCATTTGTTGATGGTTTCATTTTACAATCCCACAAAAAAAAGATTTAAGATTCTATGTGAGGAAAAGGCTTTCCCTAGTGATCAATATATGTTTCAAAGTCAAGTTCGCTTTCACGGTTTAGAACCAGAAAAAACTATCGTAGAGATTAAAAAGCGTGAAGGTGAGCATCACTGGAGAACAGAAGATATACTTGCAAAAATAGAAGAGCTAGGCGATGAGCTGGCACTTGTTTTAATAGGTGGGGTCAATTATTACAACGGACAAGTGATGGATATGGAAACCATAACAAAAGCCGGAAAAGCCGTTGGTGCCAATGTTGGTTGGGATTTAGCACATGCCGTTGGTAATGTGGAATTAAAATTACATGACTGGGATGCCGATTTTGCATCTTGGTGTAGTTATAAATACATGAATAGCGGACCAGGAAATGCATCGGGAATTTTTGTGAACAAGAAACACTTGAACAAAAAAGACATACAACGTTTTGAAGGTTGGTGGGGAACGAAGAAGGAAACCCGTTTTCTTATGAAGCCAGAATTCGAGCCTATGGAAAACGCTGATGCCTGGCAAATAAGTAATGTACCTATTTTATCTGTAGCACCATATCTAGCATCACTGACCATGTTTGAAGAAGTGGGCATGCAAAAGCTGATAGAAAAGAGAAAGTTAATTGTTTCGTATCTGGAGTTCATTTTACATGAAATAGATAAAGAAGTAGATAGTTCTTTTGAAATTATCACTCCCAAAGATAGAGGTTGTCAACTATCTGTTTTCTTACACGGGCAGGGAAAATCTTTGTTCAATTATTTAATGGAAAACGGCGTAGTGACCGATTGGCGAGAGCCTAACGTAATCCGTTTAGCACCGGCACCTTTTTATTCTACCTACGAAGATATGTATCGTTTTGGTCAGATCTTAAAAGCAGGGGTACTTGCAAATTAGATTTTATAGATTTTTAGAATATAGAATTTAGAGAATAGAAAATAGATTATTTTAATAGTTAACGGACACTTGTGCTGAGCGTAGCCGAAGTAACCAACAACCAACTAAAAGTGAAGTCATTACTATTAATTTTAGGGAATGCTAGATACTTTGGTCCCTCGTGGGTTTTCGCTAGTATAAATATTCTATTTGGTACATGGGCAATCTATATACCTACGGTAAAAGATGCTTTGGAAATTAGTAAATCTGAATTAGGTATAGCTATATTCTTTTTGGCATTGGGAGTGTTTACCGTATTTCCGTTTGCTTCTGGTATTGTCAATAAGTTTGGAGTAGGTAAGGTTACTTTTTATGGTGTAATGATGAGCTGTACCGCGGCTATTTTGCCCTTATTGGCACCTAATTATTATGTGTTGATGGTGGCATTATTTCTTTTTGGAGCGGCAAACGGTATTACCGATATCGCTATGAATACTTTGGTAACCGAGATCGAAAAAAAAGACAAGGTAAAATTTATGGCAGCTTCCCATGGTTTTTTTAGTCTAGGTGGAGTATTGGCTGGTTTGGGTAGTTTTTTAATTGGTCCGTTATCAATTCCCGTTTTACACATGTCACTTGCCGTCTTGTTGGTAGTATTGGTCAATTTAAAATTTAGGAGTCAGTTTTTTTCGGAAATAGCGGAGGAAATTGAAAATGAACCATTTAGCTTAGGGCTTTTAAAGCCATTATTGTTACTAGGTCTAATTTCATTTATAGCAATGGGTAGCGAAGGAGCTATAGTGGATTGGAGCGGATTGTATCTAAAGGAAGTAGCATTAGCTCCGGAAGCTTTATGGGGAATTGGGTTTTTGGGTTTTCAAATTACCATGACCTTAGGTAGGTTTTTAGGTGATGGTATTAGTGATAAAATTGGGTCTGTGAAAATTGTGGCTTTGGGAGCTGTTTTCGCGATACTAGGTTATTTTTTAGTGCTTTCGGCAGACATTACTTTAAGTATTATTGGTTTCACCTTAAATGGATTAGGTTTTTCTGTAATGGTACCCGAAGTTTTTAGAATAGGAGGGAATGTAAAAGGAATTGAATCTTCTAAAGGCATTGCATTTATAGCAGGTACGGGTTATGCGGGGTTTTTATGTGCGCCACCGATTTTGGGTTTTCTAGCAGAGAATTACAGTTTAACTAGAAGCTTCGTTGTGTTGTTAATCTGCGCATTTCTCATACTATTATTTACACTTTTGTTGAAGCGAAAAACTGCTTAGCTTTTCTTAATTTTTAATATTACTCTTGATTTTAAATTCACTGGCGGGATCTTGAACTATCTCAATAAATTCTAGCATCTCATCAGTTAAAAGCAATTGGTTTTGTGCATTCCAGTAACTTTGGTCATACGGGTAGTTTATCTTGAATAAGTCTTTGGATGTGCTCACGTTTTTCTTGACGTCAAAATCACCTTCGTTGTCAGATGTGGTTAGAATAAATGAAACATCGTAAAAAGAGGTAAAAGAGTTCTCTTCATCTGTCAGTTCTACTTTTACATCGTACTTAGCGGAAGCTATGTAATATTTACTCGTATTGGAAGATTTAGAAAGAGATATTTCCTTTTCATAGGACACTGTTCTATATCTAATATGCTTACCACTATTTTTAAAAGGCTTATCATAAAGTTCTACTGTCATTTTAAACCTTTCCATTGCGTAGTCTTCTGTATTTATAATATAATATCCATAAAAATCTTCATCTTTTATAGCGGATTTTGATTGAAAATTAATGCTGATTTTATTACCATTATCGAAACTAGATTCAGTCAAATCAAAATCATCTCCTGTTGCGTTCATAGGAATTAGATTCATGAATAGACTATTGAACGATTCGAAAATAAAGTAAACATCATTTTCATCTTTGACTAAACCAACTTTACGCATATTGGTTAACTCTACTTTAAAGTCTTTTTTATCAGGATCTATCTCTTTAGTGTATAGAAGTGTTCTCCTTTCCAACTTTCCTTGTAAATCTTGTATACGGGTAATTTCACCATTATACCGTAGTACGCCTCTTAACAAAAATTTCTCTTTATAAGGATAAATAGGGTAGTTTGATCTCACGGAATCTCCAACCTTTTGCCATAGCGTTTTTTCATTAGTTACGGTAACTTCGTTTAGTTCTAATACACTTTTGTTGAGGTGAATAGTATCTCCCACTTTTTGAAAAGTGGTGTTTAATTTATCATAGCCAACTCTGTAAATTGTAACGGAATCTAATGATGATGAAAACTGAAACCTTCCGTCAGCATTGGTCATAGTATGGTCTTTACTATTGTAAACGCCAACAAATTCTAATGGTGTATTATCTACACTATCCAAGACAATAGCGCTAGTACTGTATTGGGTATAGCCGAAAAAGGAAAAAAGAAGTAATGTGTAAAGTGATAATTTCATAATTGGTTAGTTAGTTCTGAACAATATCAAACTCCGTACCTAATTATCTCACCTCAACACCTGTAAAGAAAAGAGAGAAATCAGCATCTGGTCTTTTGTGCATCATACTAATGTGCAATCCATTTAGGGTTTTATAGTCTTCCCAAGTGGTCGTCATATTAGGTTCAGATTGATTTTCTTTTCTATACACCCATTCTTTAATAATATAATCATCACCAAAATAATAATCATAAGCATCACCAGGTGTATAACCGCCTTCATTATTATAGACAGTAGTCAATTTATGCATAGTAGCTTTGCTTATTGGCGCTTCTACATTTTCTGTAAGCTTGTGGGTAAAACTATTTTGGTCCCATACCAATTGATATGGTGCCAACAACCAAAACTTATCATTTACAAATCCGCCATCGGTCGCGGTCATAGTACTGTCCACAGATTTTCTGTTGTATGTAATGGTATCTTGTCTGGTCATCATGGTTACGTTGTTAGGTGCCGTTTCCCATAACCAGGTACGTTCAAAGTGCTCATCTTCACGATCTACATTGAAAGTGAATTTAATACTTTCTACATTTTTCCAGTTTTCAAAACCGTTCGCATTTGCGATTTTTTCAAGAACTGTCAATTGCGTATCTTCGGCAACAGCAATTTTAGGCTTTTTTTGGTCGGTTTTACATGCTGTGAAAACGCTTGATATAAGAACGGAGAGAATAATTAATTTTTTCATTTTCGGCAGATTTTCAAGTAAATATATCAATTACAGTATCTTTAACCTACTTTTATTTTTTGTAAACCATCTATCAAAGTGACATTTCTTAAAAAGCTATGTTTTATTATTATCGGAAACCAATTCAGTGGAAAATCGGTTTCTGGTGGTAAGAAGGAAGAATATACCGATTTAGAGTTAGTAGAACGCATTGTTGCTAACAATGACTCTATGCTCTTTGGTGTGCTCTATGATAGGTACTCGAAATTGGTTTACAATAAGTGTTTGGGTTTTGCCAAATCTAATAAAGAGGCAGAGGACTTGACCCAAGATATTTTTCTAATGCTTTATGTAAAATTGGGTTCGTTCAAAGGAAATTCAAAATTTTCTACCTGGTTATATTCTTTTACCTATAATTTCTGCGTTAATTACGTGAATAGAAATAAGGAGCGAAAAATAAATGATAATTCGGTTAAGTTTGAAACACATGAAGATGTTCCGGTAGAGGTGACAGATAATTTGTTGCTTGAAATGCAAGTGGATAAACTTAAGAAAGCCTTAGAACTTATAGCGCCTGAGGAAAAATCGATATTACTATTAAAATATCAAGATGGTGCATCTATTAAAGAGTTGGAAGATATTTTAGAATTAAAATCAAGTGCTATTAAAATGAGGCTCAAAAGAGCAAAAGCAAAAGTTACGGAAATGTATAAAACCCTACCTTAATGTTAGAACAGGACAAAAATCCATTTAAAAACTTACAAGGAGATCTTAAAGATGTTCCACCAGAACTACGTAAAAAAGTTATGGAAGACGTTGCTACGGCTAAGTTGATAATGGAGTTGTCTCATTTATTCACAGGTAGTTTTGCTTCTATTATTGAAGGTATGCTAAATACAAAATCGAAAAACGAATAAAAATAAAGTAGAAAAGTTATATGGAAACAATGGATAAGTGGAAAGACCTCACCTTCGATTCTTTAAGCAATATATTCAAGGATATTGCTTCTGCATTGCCAGGTATATTTGGGGCATTTATCGTAATTATTTTTGGGTGGATCATCATTAAGGTGGTCACCTTCGTATTAAAACGAATATTTAAAGCGATCAAATTAGATAAAGCTTCTGAAAAAATTAATGAAGCAAAATTATTTGGAGATGCCGATATCAAAATAGACTTACCTAAAATAATCGTCACTTTTATAAAAGTGCTATTATGGTTGGTATTTATAATCGTTGCATCCGATATTATGGGCTTAACCATTATATCTACCGAAATTGCTAACCTTTTAAGGTACTTACCTATATTATTATCAGCGATGATCATTTTTATGATCGGTCTGTTTTTAGCCAAAACTATAAAAGAAACTATAGTCAAGGTATTTGACTCTATAGGTTTAGGTGGTGGTAAGCTTTTAGGTAACGTATTATTTTACTTAATTATCATATTTGTAAGTATTACGGCTTTAAACCAAGCGGGTATTGATACACAAATAATCACTAATAACTTTACAATCGTATTAGGTGCATTTTTATTGGCTATAGCATTGGCATTAGGTTTAGGGTCAAGAGAAATTGTAGGTGATTTGCTAAGAACCTTTTACTCAAGAAAAATTTATGAGGTAGGGGATAAGGTGAAAATTGGAGATTTACAAGGTACGGTAATAGGTATCGATAATATTTCAATGATATTAAAAACAAAAACCGGTAAAGTAGTTATCCCGATTAAAAAGGTGGTAGAGAAAACAGTTACCGTAGAAGAACAATCCTAAACGAATATTAACGTTTTTTAATTTATAGAAACAGGTTTGGTAATAATCTAAAGGATTATTGCTAATCATGTTTATGATTTAATTCATTAATTTTGTTAGAGATAAATAAACTTAAAATATGAGTGCTAAAAAAGGAAAAATTCAGGAAGCCATAGATGAAAAAATGCTGGAGGAAAGAAAAGTCTTTCTATGGGGTATGGTTGATGACGATTCTGCAAAACATGTAATTGACAGGTTGTTATATCTAGATATGCAGAACAATAAAGAAATACAACTATATATTAATAGTCCGGGTGGTTATGTTACTTCTGGTTTTGCAATGTATGATACTATAAAAGCCTTAAAGAGTCCGGTTTCAACTATCTGTACAGGTTTGGCGGCATCAATGGGTTCTATTTTATTATCAGTTGGTAAAAAAGGTAGAAGATTTATTCAGCCACATGCACAGGTAATGATTCACCAACCAAGTGGTGGCGCAAGAGGTCAGGCTTCTAATATTGAAATACAGGCTAGAGAAATTATTAAGACCAAAGAGTTAAGTGCACAAATATTAGCAGATAACTGTGGTCAAGATTTTGACAAAGTTCTAAAAGATTTCGATAGAGATTATTGGATGAATGCAGAAGAGTCTATTAAATATGGTATCGTTGACGGTATAATGGAATAGATTACAAAAAGCTATTAAAATTAAAAAGTCCTTTACCAAAATGGTAAAGGACTTTTTTGTGGTTGGTAGTTAATTTTGGATAACAAAATACTATCCGGTCTTATCTTAAAAAGACAAGGTTGTTGTTGAATTTATGAGGTATGCTTAAAAAAATCATTTGGATGCCAAGACACCTTTTTTAATCTGTAATATTGGGAATTCCGTTCTTCTGTTCAGCTCCAATTCTTCAGGAGTACAATCTTCTTTACTCGTGCATTTATTAATAGGTACACGTTTACCAAAGCCTTTATAAGAAACAATTCTATCTTGTGATACTCCGTTTTCAATGAGATATTCATAGGTAGATTTTGCCCTTCTTTCAGAAAGGTCATCATTGTATGCATGACTACCAACGGGATCGGTATGTGCTTCTAGTTTTATTATCATATCTGGGTAGGTACTGTTCATAACACGTACCACTTTATCTAGCTCTCTTGCAGCATCTGGTCTAATATCACTTTTATTAAAATCGAAGTATATTTTATTTAGTCCCGCTAATAATTTAAGGTCAAGTACAGGTTCAAGAACAATATCTTGTCTCATTATCTTTTGTGCCTTTGGTGTCTTTGATGTATTGAAAAATACATTTTTATGAGGGTGCGTTTTACGTACGGCCTCAATCATATAAGCGGTCTTTCTATTGACAGGGAATCTGTAGTACCCATTTTCATCTGTAGTGGTCTGTGCAACCAATGTATTTGTTACTTGATCATATAAAGTTACTTTAACACTGTCTAACATTTGGTTGTTTACACCATCTACAACATAACCTTCAACATCTAAGGCAGGGGTAAATTTAAATTTGTAAATATCATCACTACCAACGCCACCTTCTCTATTAGAACTTACGTAACCGTCTAAACCGTTTGGTAAACCATAATACGCGAAATCATCACTAGAACTATTAATAGGAGTACCTAAATTAATAATGTCGATAACCTCACCGTCTTCATTAGAAATGGTTGAGAAAACGTCTAGCTGACCAAAACCAACATGACCATCAGAGCTGAAGAATAATTTGCCTTCTTCATTAATGAAAGGGAACATTTCGTTGCCTTCTGTATTTACAATAGGTCCGGCATTAATAGGTTCTTGTACACCACCACGCTCATGAATTTCAGCATAGTAAATATCGGTACCACCATAACCACCAGGTCTATCCGATGCAAAATAAATGCGTGTTCTCGCAAGATTCACAGACGGATGCCCGGTGGAATAGTAGTCACTATTAACCCTGAGGTTACTGTTTTCTTCCCACTTACCATCAATAAATTTAGCCGTGTATATTTTTAAATTAATTTCATTTGATACTCCGTACCCAGCTTTTTTGTCATAGAAGTTATTACGGGTAAAATACATAATTGTATCATTCTTGTAATCTGTAGAAAAGGCTACTGAGCTTTCATGGTACTTTGTATTGATATTCCCTTTTACGCGTTTAGGTTCAGACATAGGGTTGTCTTCTTGAACGGCAAAAAGGTCTAGCCAAGGTTCATCGTTCCAACCATAACTTTCACCTGTAACCACATCTCTTCTTGAAGAGCTGAAGTATAAGTTTCCCATAAACCGATACACACCAAAATCACTATCCGTAGAATTGAAAGCAACAGGTTCCACTTCGTAACGTTGTCTACTGTTAAAGACTACGGAGGCTAAATTGCCATCTTGTAAAAATCGTTTAACACGAGAATCGTTCTTATGGTATTTCTTATATTTTTTTAACCAAGCTTCAGACTCATCCATATCACCATTGGCATATAGCGCCATGGCATATTTAAAATAATAATCAGTAGGTAATGTTGCATTATTGATTACGGCACTAAAATGCGGAATAGATTTTTTATAGTCACGTATTAATAAATAACATTCCGCTAATTGCTGATGAGCATATTCTGCATTGAAATCTGTTTCCACCATTCTTTCATATTCTGGTATTGCCAATGAATATGAGAATTTACTGAAATAATAATCTGCTTTTTTTTGTGATGCTACCTGAGCAATAGATATTTCAGCTACTAGTAAAAGCAACATCAATACCACAATATTTTTATAATTTTTCATCTTATCGATTTTAAATTATTAGAAATATCTAGGAGACTTTACAGGGCCTAACACCTTTTTGAAAAGTTCATAGATCAATATAATTTCATGCGTACCACCAGTGTAAGGTCTTACCGTTGAGGTAGGCAGATCATAGGCATAACCTACTCTAAAATCTCTTGATACTTGGTAATCCATCATTGCACCAAAATTAGATGCGTCGTTAACGCGGTAAGAAGTACCGATCCAAAACTTTTCGTTGAATAAAAAGTTTATGGTAAAATCGTATGTAGCCGGTGCACCATTGGTGAATTTTGTAATAACGGTGGGTTTAAACTTTGTAGTTTCAGAAAGGTCAAATACCATACCGCCAATAGCATAATAGCTATTACGTTCTATAGCTTCAAACTCACCATCGTTTAAATCTGTATTCAGTATTCTTGGTGAGGATATACCAGCATACCATCTGTTAGAGCCGATATAAAAACCAGCACCAAAGTTAGGGTTGATACT
The DNA here is from genome assembly GCF_056839145.1 of Maribacter sp. UH1. Classification (NCBI taxonomy): domain Bacteria; kingdom Pseudomonadati; phylum Bacteroidota; class Flavobacteriia; order Flavobacteriales; family Flavobacteriaceae; genus Maribacter; species Maribacter sp. UH1. Next base: position 877,461 of record NZ_CM166387.1, on the reverse strand, counting down.
ATTAAAATTAGCATTGAAGAACTGATCGTTAGGATCAGGATTTTCTAAGTTGTAACTGGTGAAGCCACCTTTAAGTCCAAAACGCATATTTACTTTTTGACTTACTGGAACTGTATAAGAGAAGTCACCATAGAAATAGTTGGTACTTTCAAAACCTAGTTTATCATTGATATAAGAAACACCAATACCTACTCTTTCATTTTTCATTGGAGAATGAATAGATAGGGTACTAGTTCTTGGATTACCTTCAAGACCTGCCCATTGGTTTCTATGCAAAATTGTAGCATTCAGAGTTTCTCTACTACCGGCATATGCAGGGTTTACAGAAATAGTGTTATACATATACTGTGTAAACTGGGGTAACTGCTGTGCGCTTACAAAGGCACCTGTTAAAAGTAGAATGGCTAAAAGTAGATTAGCTTTTTTCATGGTTGTGTTTGGGTTTAGCTTTTAAGGCTATGTGTTAATGTATAAGTAGGTTATCTTAATAATTACAAATTTAATAGCTGTACTCAAGTATCTGAAAAATAACGGCTGACACCCCAGATTATTCGTTCTGAAACCGCAAATTCGTTCAATTGATGTATTTATCGGACGAATTAAATTGACCTTAAAAAGTCTCCTTTTTAGTGAATTTTAAAAGATCATATATGAGTGAAATACAAAAGCCTCACCATGAAAATGATGAGGCTTTTTAAATTTAATTTAGTTTTTATTAGTTAGTACCTAGATAGATATAACCATTGAATGGTTCTAAGATTGTACCACTGTTTTTATCTGTAGCTGTAATAATGTAATAGTAGGTACCTGTAGGTAACATTCCAGATTGCCCGAAAGAACCATCAGGAGATTCACCGCCCCAGTCGTTTTGGTAATCTTTAACCTCGGCAATTTTAGTTCCCCAACGGTTAAATATCATTACATCAAAACTAAAGGCACAATACTCCACTCCTGTAATTTCAAAGAAATCGTTAACACCATCACCATTTGCTGTAACCGCCTTAGAGATAATAATATCACCTTTTCCGCATGGTACACATTCCGTATCTACTATAACCGTAAAGTCAACATAGTATTTACATGTACCTTCGGTAGAGCTGTAAGCAATTTTATACTCGCCAGGTTCATGGTTCATTGGGTCAAATATGTTTTCCTCTAAAACCACATCACCTTCAAGAATCATAAATGTACCGTTGCTGTCAAAATCTGCCGGTAAGTAATTCAATAAATCAATTGGTTCCTCTTCAATACAAACGTTGATTGTAATTTCTTGCAATTGAGGCTGAAGAACAAAAATGATTTGTTCAAAAGAAGCAGTGTTGCCACAAGAATCTGTAACGTTCCAAGTTCTTATGATCATATAATCATCAGAATCATCAGCTTGTTGCGTTTCTTCGTTATAAATCACATCAAAGTCACCACAGCCACCTGTAAAGCTCATTTCTGGCGCTTCAGGAATATCATCACCACAAATTATGGTTATTTCTTCTTCATAAGGTTGACTCATGATAGGACCTGTTGGTTCTACGGTAATTACCTGAGTATGTTCTGTAGAATTGCCTGCGCAATCCGTAGCCGTCCATGTTCTGGTAACCGTATACCCTAAAGCACAGTTTTCGTCATTTGTAATCGTTTCTTCAAAAACAACATCAATATTAGGCTCACAAGAGTCTGTAGCGGTAAGTGTAGATGCATCTGGCACCATATTACACTCAACCGTCATATCTTGTGGAAGCGCTTCATTAAATGTTGGTGCAACCGTATCTTCGATTATAATTACCTGTGTATGTGTACGCACATTACCGACACAATCCGTAATGGCCCATGTTCTAGTAATAATATACTCTGTAGCACATTCATCATCTTGACCTTCAACTAACTCAGTGTAATCTACCGTGATAGCGCAATCGCTATCAGAAGTAATTAAAAAAGCATCAGGTATTTCATCACAAGCCTCAATAGTAATATCTGTTGGCCAGCCCTCGTCACCGTCATTATCGATTATGGTAACGGTAGCGATATTGTCAGATAAAATACCTACGATAGGACTTGAAATGTTCTCAAGAATTACATTGAACGTTTCTGGGTCTTCGATAAGAATATCATCTATTATAGGAATTACTATTGGCTGCATGTTAGGATTGGTACCACCAAATGTTAACGTCTGGGAATTACGAGGAACACCCGTGTAATCACTAGCTTCTGTAGCAGAACCGTCTACTGTATAGAATTCTACCGTAAATTCATCTTGCACATCTGCGTTAAGCACCACATTTAAGGTAACCGTACCAGCATCTTCATTTACCGTAACAGAAGCAGTATCAAATTGAACACCGTATAAAGATGGGTCAGCATCATTATCTATAATATTAACGGTCGTTGTATCATTTGAAAGAATACCTACGATAGGAGAGGAGATATCTTCCAGTACAATATTAAAGTTTTCTGTAAATTCAATTAGAGTATCATCAATAATAGGAATTACAATAGTCTGTGTATTGCTATTTGTACCGCCAAATGTTAATGTCTGCGTATCTTGAGGAACACCGGTGTAATCACTACCATCTGTAGTAGTTACGTCTACAGTATAATATTCTACCGTAAACTCATCTTGCACATCTGCATTAAGCACAACATCAATAGAAACGGTACCCGCATCTTCGTTTACATCAATTGAAGTAACATCGAACTCTACACCATATAAAGTTGGGTCAGCATCGTCGTCTGTTATAGTACCTATAGCAGTATCATCGATCATATTCAATAATGGATGCGATATAGCGCCTAACGTAATGGTTAGGTCTTCGCTAAATTCTATAAGCGCATCATTTACTATGGTAACAGCTACATTCTGTATATCTGAATCAGTTGTACCTGCAGGGAATGTTACATTACCAGAGGCAATAACAACAGAATAATCATCAGGAGAAATTGCCGTACCATCTGTTACGTTAAAGTCTACTGTAAATTCTTCTTGTATTGTTGGTCCTGTATAGGAAACTTCAAAATTAGCCGTTCCGCTTGTGATATCTTCGGCTACCGTAAAATCAGCAACAGAAATACCTTCACTTGCGTCTGGCAAGTCGTTATCCGTAATAGTACCAACGGCGTTATCATCAATCATATTTACCAATGGATGAGATATTGTACCCAACGTAATATTTAAATCTTCGCTGAATTCCAATACAAGGTCATTTATAATGGTCACCTCTACAACTTGCGTATCATTATTTGTTGTACCCGCAGGGAATGTTACATTACCAGAAGCAATAACAACTGTGTAATCGTCAGGAGAAATAGCGGAACCGTCCGTTACCGTAAAGTCTACGGTAAATTCATCCTGTATGGTTAATCCCGTGTATGTGATTACAAAATCTACAGCACCACTAGCGATATCTTCGGTAACCGTAAAGTCGGCCACGGAAATACCTTCACTAGCGTCAGAAGCATCATCATTTATAATTACTCCCGTAGCAGTATTGGTGGTGTCACCATCTACAAAACCTGTAACAAAGCCATTATCAGTAGTAATATTAGAAAGTACCACTGTGAAGTCTTCATCGGCTTCAATGATTGTTTCTTCGGTAACCTCAATAGTTATTGTCTGAGAACTTACGGTATCAGTAAAATCTAATGTACCATTTACCGGAGTAAAGTCTGCTAAATCTGCAGAGCCTATATTGGTGGTATATTCTACCGTTACCGTTTCACCTGCAGGAATAACGCCTGTATAGGTTACCTCAAAAGTAATTTCAGTAGCATCTGCAGCAATATCCCCTTCCTGTTCAGAAACTGTAAGTTGTGTAAATGAAATACCATCACCTGGTAAAGCATTATCATCGTTAAGAATGATTCCTGCCGCAGTGTTCGTAGTGTTTCCATCAACAAAACCTGTAACAAAACCATTGTCCGTAGTCAGGTTTGAAAGTACAACGGTAAAGTTCTCATCAGCTTCAATAACGGTTTCTTCAGTGATATCAACCGTTATAGTCTGTGATTTTACGTCCTCTGTAAAAGTAACCGTACCATTTACCGGAGTAAAGTCAGCATTATCTGCAGAACCTAAGTTGGTGGTATATTCTACTGTTACGGTTTCACCTGCAGGTATAGTACCTGTATATGTTACCTCAAAAGTAATTTCAGTAGCGTCAGCAGTAGTATCACCTTCCAGTTCAGAAACAGTAAGCTGGGTGAAAGAAACTCCATCGCCTGGCTGGGCATTATCATCGTTAATAATTACACCAGTTGCAGTATTTGTAGGATTGCCATCTACGAAACCGGTAACAAATCCATTATCTGTGGTAATGTTAGAAAGTAACACTGTAAAGTCTTCGTCAGCTTCTATATTGGTATCTTCGGTAACCTCAATTGTAATTGTCTGAGAGTTTACAGTATCTGTAAAGTCTACCGTGCCATTTATAGGTGTAAAGTCCGCAGCATCAGCAGTGCCTACATTGGTCGTATATTCAACCGTTACGGTTTCCCCTGCAGGTATAGCTCCTGTATAGGTTACTTCAAAATTGATTTCAGTAGCATCGGCAGCTGTATTACCTTCTAATTCGGAAACATCAACTTGTGTAAACGAAACCCCATCGCCCGGTAGTGCATTATCATCATTTAGAATGATACCTGTAGCTGTATTTGAAGTATCTCCGTCAACAAATCCAGTAACAAATCCGTTAGCGGTAGTTAGGTTAGAAAGAACCACAGAGAAATCTTCATCAGCTTCAATAACGGTGTCTTCAGTCACCTCAATAGTAATGGTATGACTATTAACACTATTTGTAAAGTCTATTGTTCCATTGACCGGTGTATAGTCTGTGATATCTGCAGAACCAACATTGGTAGTATATTCAACCGTTACGGTCTCTCCTGCAGGTATCACCCCTGTATACGTTACTTCAAATACTATTTCGGTTGCATCTATATTCGTATCTCCCTCAAGTTCAGAAACTGTAAGTTGTGTAAATGCTACCCCGTCTCCAGGTTGCGCATTGTCATCATTAAGGATAACACCCGTAGCAAAACCATCTACAATATTTATTAGTGTTGTTGATATGCTAGTTAAAGTGATGGTTAAATCTTCATTGGGCTCAATGATATTATCATTTATGATGGTCACCTGAACCTCTTGTGTAGCTGTGGTTGATGTACCTGCTGGGAATATTACGTTCCCTGAAGCCACAACAACAGTATAGTCGTCCCCTTCAATAGCCGTACCCTCTGTTACGGTAAAGTCTACCGTAAATTCATCTTGTACAGTAGGACCTGTATAAGTAATTACAAAATCTGTAGTTCCACCTGCAACATTTTCCAATACGCTGAAATCTGCAACAGCAATACCCTCACCGGCATTTGGAGCATCGTCATCGTTAATAATACCATTAGCCGTTGCGTTATTAATTGGGACAAGCGGATTGGTGGTACTATTAAGTGTAACCATATATGCTTCTTGTGGCTCTAGTATATCATCGTTTAAGATGGTTACTGCTATCTGTTTTACTTCATTATCGTTTCCGTCAAAAGAAATAGTTCCATTTGTTATGGCAGTGAAATCTGACGCGGTTGCACTATCAAAAGCAGTAGAGAAATCCACATCAAAACCAGCGGCGAAATCACCACTTAGGGTTACGTCAAAAATTGCTGTAACTCCAGGTCCTTCTGTAACTATTACATCTGTCTGAACTATAGATATACCTGTAGTTCCTGGGATGTTATCATTATCTGTAATACTGATTGTACCTTGGTCGTCATTAATATTTACCAGACTGTTAGAGAAGTTGGAAAGATCTACAAATAAACTTTCTAAGTTTTCTATGACGTCGTCATCTTCTATTGGAACTGTGATTGGCAGTATTTCCGTATCGCTAGTTCCGGTAAAGTTTAAGGTTCCGGATGTTGTTTGGTAATCGCCAGGTTCTATTGCAGAGTCGTTATTAGTAGTGTAATCCAAGCTTATTCCTCCTTGCACTTTTCCTGTTAGCATCACATTTATAGTTGCCGTACCATCTGCTTCACTAACAATAATATCATCATTCTGGAATGAAATACCATTACCGGCTAAGTTATCATTATCATTAATGGTACCTGTAGCAGTGTTTGTGGATTGTTGATCTACAAAGCCAACTCCAATATTTGATTGTACATTGGAAAGTGTTAGGTCAAAAACTTCTGTATTCTCTATAAAGGTGTCATCTATTATAGGTACATCAATATCAATTGAGCTTGTGTTTTCATCAAAGCTTAATGTACCTACAGTTTCGGTATAGTCATTAGGATTATCCGCAGAATCATCTGCAGTAGCATAATCAACAGTTACGGTTTCACCTGGTGCAATAGTACCGGTGAAGGTAACAGTGAATCTGGCAAAGGTATCTGTGCCTTCTGTAACTATGACGTTATTATCAGCAAAAGAGACACCTGTGCCGGCAATATTATCATTGTCATTAATTGTACCAGTAGCTGTGTTTGTTGGTTGCTCATCCAAGAAGCCAACATTAATATTAGATTGTATATTAGACAAGGTAATGGTGAAATCTTCTGATGGTTCAATAATAGTATCATCTAAAATTGGAACATCTATGTTCACGGAATTTGTTGTACTGTTAAATGAAACCGTACCTGTAGAAGATATATAATCACCTGGTGCTATGGCAGAATCATTATCTGTATTATAGTCCACGGTAACTGTTTGTCCTGGTGCAATATTACCTGTGAATGTTGCCGTAAATCTGGCGAATGTATCTGTGCCTTCAGTAACGATAACTACGTCATTGGCAAAAGAAACACCTGTGCTGCCAGGTACATTATCATTATCCGTAATTTGAACAATACCCTCATTGTCATTAATGGTAGGAGTGTTTGTACCGCTGGTAAGTTGTACAAAGAATTGCTCTGTAGTTTCTATAATATTATCATCATTGATGGTAATGGTTACTTCTCTTGTCTCATTATTAGTACCGGCGAACGAAACTGAGTTGCTAATTGAAACGTAGTCATCTGTTTGTAGGGCAGAATCATCTGCGGTAGCGTAATTTAAGGTGAAGCCTCCAGAAACCGTACCGGTATGTACTATTTCTAGAACTGCGGTTCCATTATCTTCATTAACCGTAACATCATTAATACTTATACCAATAGGGTTACCGCTCTCACTTACAAAAATGTTTTGCGTGTGACTTGTGGTGTTACCTGCACAATCATTAGTAGTCCATGTTCTAATAATTGTATAATCAGTACTTGTATTATCACCATCATAAGTTTCAGAAAAAGTAACCGTAGAATTAGAATCACAGTTGTCATTAGCAGAAAGTACAGGTGCTACAGGAATATTATCATGAGCAGCGTAAGAATCTTGTGGTAACGACTCGTTAAAAGTTGGAGCTTCATCATCTTCTATGGTTATAACCTGGGTGTATGTATCACTTACTCTACCACAAGCGTCTGTAAACGTCCATGTGTTGGTGTATGTACCTTCTGTAGGACATGCGCCAGATTGTACAAAGTTACCAGCTGTTTTATGTAAAGTGAAATCACAGGAAGCAGTTGCCGGTACCAATGAATTGGCATTGTTCAAAGCGGCAATGTCGTCACAGTCAATAGTTCTGTCCAAGGCATTTGGTGCAGTAGACCAGTTTACTTGTGCAGGTTGCTCAACATCTATAATGGTAGGTGTGTGCGTACCAATACCACAAGAATCTGTAGAAGAAGAACTATTGGTGGTAATTGGGTCGCCATTAATAACACCACTGTATGTGGCAGTAGCTTGTAATTCAAAACTCGCCGTACATGCAGTTTCTAGGAAATAGCAAGCTTCAATTATTTCTATATTAAAATCAAGGTCATAGTTGTCGCCCATATCGGTTAAACCGTTCTGAGCTGTAAATGTCAATGTTTTAGTTACAGGATCATAAGAATGTGTAATTCCTGTTGGTAAGGTACCTACACTAGAGAAATTAGCCTCAGCCGGTAAAATCGTGATGATTTCAAGATCTTGAATGTCATCATTACCAATATTTGTAACGTTTAAAGTTAATGGCACAATATCACCTGCGTTTGATGGACCAGTGGTATTTGCAGTTAAACTCAAAGCACCTAAACTTGGCTTATATACATCAACACTTAGTCCCATTAAATACAGACCGTATGATTCTTGATCGGTAGTAATTTTAAAACGGGCAAAAGTTTGATCGTTGTCAATATATCTGTTGGATGTATTCGCCAATGGAAATACGGTAGCATCATAACCTAAGGTATTGGTACTTGCGGCATTTCTATCCGTATAATCGAATCCGTCAATAGTAATACGGCTATTAAAGAAGTTATCTTCATCTCTTAGCGTAGTAGATAGTTTAGACCAGTTATTAGTAGTGTCAAAAATTAATAGTTGGTCACCGGTAAGGTCACGGTCCCCTTCTAGAGCACCTAGCATTACATTAGCATTAATAGTGCCGTTAGGGATAGTTTCAAAACCACTAAAGTTAAATTCGGTTTCACCGGCTCCATCAGAGGCAAATGTGTGTACATAACCGTCATATAGCGTAATATTCTTTGGATCTAAGGAAACATTTTCATAGACAAATACTATTTGCCATCCACCTGATGTACCTGTAATGTTAGCTATACCGTGAGAACGTAAATCCATTTCAGTAGCCTTTACATTACCAACTTGGTAAGAACCAAAAGGAGTAGAAAGTGCATTTATATCATCGGTAATATCTTTAACACATACATATGGGTCATTTTGGAAATGATCATCACGACCTCTATAGATTACCTCGTCCGCAGAAATAGTTGAATAAGAAGATTGTCCAGGTAACATTAATTTTACTTGGTCATAGTTCCAAGAAGGTTCAGTTGCACCACCACCAGTAGTACCATCATATTCTTTATCTGCGGCAGCCCAGTATAAGTAAGCCTTCTTAATATTTAAACAACTTAAGCTAGGCTCTGGGTTGGCTAAATTTGCACTTGTGGAATTAAAAGTGGTTGGGTCAGAATCTATATCGACAAATACATTATCATTAAAATCATGGTTACCAGCTTCTCCGTTATAGTTTCCGGTAGAATTTCTTGATAAGACATTATTGGCGATCATGGTAAAATCTCCATTAATACTACCAGAATAACGTATTTCAAAATCCTTTTTAAGATTGGTATCGTTTACGAATATATTAACAACGGCTTCATCTTCAGATCCATTGGAATCTACTATTTTATATCTGAAAGAATCGTTACCATTAAATGACGCACTAGGTTGATATTCAAAATAGTCATCTGTAGCATCACTAGGTGTACCGTTATTCATAAGGGTGACAGTACCGTTTATAGGGCTGTTCACTATTTGTAATGCATTGGCAGTTGCGGGTCCGTCAAAGCCATAATCATCATTGTCCAATACCGTTATATTGGCAGAACTTTGGTTCTGGAATACAACAAAAGAATCATCTACGGCAGTTGGTAAATGGTCAATATCTATAATTGTACCAATAGCAGTTGGGGTAGTTGCTGTAATTATATTAGGTGAAATTGAGGTTATGGTAAGTCTTAAAGTTTCATCTCCCTCAATTATTGCATCTTGAATTATAGTTACAGGAACTTGTATAGTTTCTGTTGCCGCGCCAGAAAAATTAAGTGTACCGGTTAAGGTTGCCGAATAATCACTGCCAGCTGTAGTGGTATTATCGGTTATTTCGTAAGTGGCAGTAAAACCACCATTTACTGGGTCACCTGTATAGGTAATATCAAAATAGGTAGTAGCGTTAATTTCATCTTCAGAAAAACCGGTTACTTCAATTGTACCCGTATCATCATTTGTAATAGTACCTATGGCTTCAGCATTAGTAATACTTATTTTTGAGGATACTGATGGGTCAGCGTCATTATGCGGATTAGAAATAACAATTCGCAAATTTTCATTATTTTCAATGAAATCATCACCTACTACATTAATTTGAACAGAACGTACCTCGGTATCAACACCGCTAAAACTTAATTCTCCTGTAGTAAAAGGGGCCGTGTTCAATGTATAATCATCGGTAACAGTAGTAGAAATATCAATTATGGCGTACTCTAAGTCAAAACCACCGTTTAATCTATCGCCCGAATAGGTTACATCGAAATTGATGCCGTTTGTTTGTTCAATAATACTAAAACCGGTTACTGAAACAGCACCGCCATCATCATCGGTAATAACCCCTCTAGCTTGGTTGTTTAATAAGTTAATACCAACATTAGAACGAATGTCAACTAAGTTTACAAAGAAATCTTCCTCATCTTCAATTACGTCATCACTAATGATTGGAACAATAATATCCTGCGTTTTTATAGCATTGGTGAAAATTAAAGTTTCTATAGTAGCATTAGGGTTGAAATCTGTCGCGTTATTAGCGGTACCATTGTTTACAAAGTAATCAACTTCCACAGTTTCGTCAGTATCAATATCGCCAGTGAATTCTACAACGAAAGTTGCATTTACATTGTCTGCAGGGTCTCCTTCAACAACGGTAATCGTAGCATTTTGAAAATCTATACCGCTTGTAGCAGTATTATCATTATCGGTTATTGCACCCGTACCTGTTGGTTCTACAATATTGATTAAAGCCGTGGATAAGTTTGAAAGCTGAATGTTCAAATCTTCCGTAGCTTCAATAAAACTATCTTCTAAAATATCAACGGTTACAGATTGATTGTCACCATCTTTTGTATTTGCGGGAAAAGTTAATTGTCCGTTTAATAATGTAGATGGCGTTGTGGTATAGTCCTTACCTTCAGAAGCTGTACCGTCTGTAATGGCATAATCTACTGTAAATTCATCCTGAACATCTGCACCTTCATAAGTTACGGTAAATGTGGTAGTACCTACATTTTCGTTAACACTGAAATTTGATACACTTAAACCTGTTGAGGTAGTTTTAATATCATTGTCAACAATAGTTGCAATAGCAGTCCCATCTACTAAATTTATAAGAGTTGTAGAAAGGTTGGATAATTCAATATTAAGGGTTTCATCATCCTCTATAATGGTATCGTCTTCTACTATAAAACTCACGTCAATAACTTGTCCGTTTGTTGTACCTGCAGGAAACGTAATGTTACCGGTAAGTTGTAAGTTACCTCTATAATCATCTCCGCTTGTTGCTGTGCCATCTGTAATGGTATAATCTACTATAAAAGATTCTTGAACAGTTGCACCTTCATAGGTAATTGCAAAATTGGCAGTACCTACGTTTTCATCCACATTTATATCTGCAACGGATAAACCTGTAGCTGGCGTCTTTAAATCTTGATCTGTAATAGTGCTGACCGCATCTGGATCAACCAAATTTATTAATGGGGTAGATGAATTTGATAATTGAATAGTTAAGTTTTCATCACCTTCAATAATATCGTCTGGTAAAAGAGTTATCGCTATATTTTGAGAATTACCTTCAATTGTTCCTGCAGGAAAGGCAACATTGCCTGTCATAGAAGAAACTGTGTAATCTAAATCTCTTATTGCGGAACCATTGGTTATGGTGTAATCTGCGTTAAAAGCATCTTTTACATTACCACCACTATAAGTAACTACAAAGTTAGCGGTACCAAGATCTTCGTTTATTGAAAAATCTGCAACCGATAAACCTGTTGAAGCATTAGTATCGTTGTCTTCTATAACTCCGGTGGCGTTACCGTTTACAATAGATAAATCTGTGTTTGAAATAGTGGTCAACGCTATGCTAAAACTTTCGTCACCTTCTACAATAGTATCATCTGTAATGGCAACGGTTAAGTTAACAATATCATTATTTTGCGTATTTGCCGGGAAAGTTATTTGACCGGTAGCAATATTAAAATCAGATCCAGTAGTTGCAGTATCATCTGTAATGGCATAATCTACTGTAAATTCATCCTGAACGGTAGGTCCCTCATAAGTTACGGCAAAGCTTGTGGTAGATATATCTTCTTCCACTGAAAAACCAGCAATTGAAATACCTTCACCGGCAGAAGGTGTATTTATATTTCTAATAGTTCCAATAGCGGTGTCCGTAATATCTCCTGCATTTGAAGATCCGTTGGTCATACCTAACGTAAAATTTTCATCCACTTCAATAGTGTTATCATCTAAAGCGGGTATAGCTATGCTTGTGTTTAGGGTATTGCTTGGTATTGAAAAACTGGGCAATGCCGTATAATCTGTATTTGTAGTAGAGTTATCCACGTACGTTAAATTAAAGCTTACTACTTCATTAACGGTATGAGAAAGACTAACGGCAAAAATAAGATCGTTACCTTCATCAACTGTAGCATCTGCAATGGTAACATTTGGTCTAATAAATAAATCTACAGCATTAGAATAGGTATATGGTGTACAAAGGTTTCCACTATCAAAAGCACTAAAACGATATTGATTTCCGCTTTCAGCCGTAGTAATATTGGTAAGGGTCAACGTTGTTGTGGTAGCACCAGAATAAACGCCGCCGTTAGATATAGGATTCCAAGTAGTTCCATTATCAGTACTAACATCCCATTGGTAAGTTAGTGCCGTACCGTTTACAGCTGTTGTATATGTAACGGTTTCACCTAAATTAGCTACTACATCAGTAGGTTGAGAGGAGATACTAACGTTTTGAAAAGCTGTTGTTACTTTACTATCGGTACCAGTATAACCACCTTGACCAATCACTCGACCAGTAGAAGCATCAACAGTACCATCAGCAACAGATAAAGGAGAAGTACCTAAATAATCATCGTCATCTGGGTCTGTATGGCCTGCTTCTACAGCATCTGGGCAACCGTCATTATCAGAATCGGAATCTAGGCTATCTATGATTGAATCGCCATCAGCATCTCCACTACCTTCGTTAACATCGGTAATACCATCATTATCATCATCTTCATCAACTAAGTCATTAACACCATCAAAATCAGTATCCAAGTCATCATCAGTAATTGTGATACGACCTTCACCAGCAACGAAAACGATATTCTGTGGCACATAATTGGTCATTGCATTAGCAGCTGGAGTATAAGAAGGAACTACGGTGAAAAACTCTGTAGGTTCAATAATTGCATCATTAACAATACTGAAATCTTCTATTAAATTCTGTCCATGAGATCCACTGAAGTTTAATGTTCCCGTAGTTATAACGTAATCTGAAGTTTGGGTAGCAGAATTATCTGATGTTGCAAAACCTATGTCAAAAGCATTCTGTACCTCACCATTTAAGGTAAATGTAATAGGGGTATTTGGAGCAGATTCTAAGACTGTTGCGTTACTCAAATTAACCGTAGCAATATCGTTATCATGAATACGTAATGCAGAACGTTCAGTATTGATACTTACCCTAGATGGGGAAGTGCCATATTTTGTAGCCTCTGCCGCATTTCTAGACTTAACTCCATTAAATTCTTCAGAAGGTTCAACTATAGTATTGTTAATTGTTGGTATAGGTATGACTATTTCAGTACCAGCGACAGATCCGGCAGGAAAAGTAACTGTAGTAGCAAAAGAATTAAAATCAGAACCATCTGTTGCCGGGCTTGTTGAGGTAGGGGCTGTTTCTGTAGTAAAATCAACATTATAGGCGTCTTCAATACCAACATATTGTTGTCCACCAGAATTTGTGCCGGTAGATAATCTTAAAACATACTGTATTTCATCACCCTCGGTAATATCGTAATTGCCGCCTGTAACATATGCTACATCGGTATCGATTACGGTACCGGTTGCGGTATCGTCTGAAAATGAATAAGTACCGGAAGGATCACTTAGGGTCAACGTAAATTCTTGTTGGGTATCTTCTACCCAGTCATCATTTAGAGCTTCAACTGTAAATGTTCTACTCGTACTTAATAAAAAGCTAAGGGTTACCGAAGTAGGTCCATTATAATCTGGAGCTATTGCAGTTCCAGGAGTATAAGCTATATCAAAAGTATAGTTACCGGTAAGTGGTGTACTAGAGGTAACAGTGAAAGTCATGTCAGATCCTTCGTCAGCACTTGCATCTGAAACTGAAAAAGTTTGTGCCATTACATTTGCAGACCCAATAAAGAACCACATGACAAATAAAAACAATGTCGATTTTATGAACGTTGAATTTTTCATTATAGGTTCTTTAGGTTATTTGAAAATGTATGATTTGAGAAAACAGAATAGTTTTTCTTCAATAAAATTGTAGAAGAACTATGGTGGAAATTCAGCATATTGTAAATACTAATACTAGAGCGGTCTGAGGAACGAACAAATTCATCTTTATTTGAAGTACAGAAAGCGTGATTGAAACAAGATGAATTATCTAATGTTTCATGTATTCCGGTAGTAGAAAGTACAGGAACTGATTCTCTGTAAAGGGTGATGATGTTGTTAGAAGTGTCAATTGACTTCATAATAATGGTTAAGTTTAATTCTTAATATTAATCCTTAACCTTATCAGAAATGATTGCAAGTAATATGCAAAAGATTACTGGCTAGCAGGTTAAGAAAAGTTTTTAGAACAGATTTGGGATCTAATTCTGATACAAAATTAGCACCTAACTGTTTAAAAACTAAATTTTATAGTCCACACGGTGTCATTCGTCGATGAACATACGTTGGCAAAATAACGTTGATACCTTATGAATATTTAATTCTTGTTGTGAAGCCCTCTTATTCTGTGGTAATTAGTTTGTAATCTGTTTCTTTCATTTATTATGTAATTTTGTTTTGTTTAAATATTTAGTAATTATAAAAGACTGAAAATCAATATTTTATAATTTATATTTCATTTAAAACAGTAAGAAGTTTAAACAAAAGTTATTTTTTACAATTCATGTATAATTGTTGTAGACTGTTAAAATTGTTGTTAAAGAAGTGATTGAAATCACTTAAAGTGGATAAATGTATTTCATCGATAAAATCAATGTATTCAACCTATTAGAGATAATCATAAGGTTGATAATGAAGATTGAAAAGTGTATTTGTTTTTATGATTTAAGACGAAACAAAAACACCTTTTCATTTAAATGAAAAGGTGTTTTCTTTATATAGGCGCTCTCGCGGAATGTTCTATTAATTTTCGCTTCAAAAGTATGAATTAGAACGTTTTACGATGTTAATTTTAGTTTAAATAACTATTAAAATGCATCGGGATTTTTAATTATTTCGGCAGCTCTTTCTTGAATTTCAGCTAGTTTGTTTCCGTCCATTTTATTTAAAAGAGCCATCATCATGTTCATACGTTGATTATCTTTAAAATGTTCCTTTTTATCAGATAGAAAATTCCAATATAACGAGTTGAAAGGACATGCTTTTTCACCAATTTTTTTGGTGTGGCTATAATGGCAACCACTGCAGTAATTACTCATTTTGTTTATATAATTAGCGCTACTAACATATGGTTTAGTAGCAACAATGCCGCCATCGGCAAACTGGCTCATACCTCTAGTATTGGTGATTTCTACCCATTCAATAGCATCTATGTAAACACCTAAATACCACTTATCAACTTCATCTGGGTCTATTTGGGTCAATAAAGAAAAATTACCGATAACCATAAGGCGCTGTATATGATGAGCATAAGAAACATCTAAACTTTGACCAATAGCCTTTTTTAAACAATTCATTTTTGTGTCACCTGTCCAGAAAAACTCAGGTAATTTATTGGTATTGTTTAATGTGTTCAGTTCTTTGTATTTGGGCATTTCTTTCCAATAAATACCCCTCATATACTCTCGCCATCCTAAAATTTGTCGTACAAAACCTTCAACTTGAGATATGTTTATATCGTTGGATTTATCGTAAAAATGGTCTAAGACAGTATTGATAACTTCATTTGGTGCTAATATCTTAGCATTCATTGCAAATGATAGGCGTGAGTGAAAAAGAAACTTCTCATCTGTATGCATGGCATCTTGGTAGTCACCAAAATGTGGTAGTAATTCATTACAGAAATAATCTAATGTATTCAAGCATTCTTCTCTTGATACCGGCCATGGAAATTCTGTGGAATCTATATTGCCAAATGTTTGAACATTTTTATCGTTCAACATTTGAACTATTTCATCTACATTTTTAGAAAACTCTTTTTCTTTAGGTATAGGTGTTTTGCCCTTCCATTTATTTCTGTTGCTCTGGTCATAGTTCCATTTACCGCCTTCAGGCTGGTCATTAGTTACCATAATACCATGTTTTTTTCGCATCATCCTATAAAAACTTTCCATGACCATTTGCTTTTTGCCGGTATAGAAATCTTTTAACTCATATCTGGTGGTGTAAAAATGTTCGGTATCAAAACTATCGGTAGCTATGGCTAGCGAACTGCAAATTTTTTGTAATTGTTGATCTAGTCTATATTCGTCTGGTAACTGATATTCAAATTTTTCAGCATTTGTTTCTTTGATAGTGTTTGAAATTATCTGTGCTAAATCTTGTGGATTGTTTTTATCGTCTAGTTTGTAATAGATAAATCGATGCCCTTTTTGAGAAAGGTCATTTTTAAAACTTCGCATAGCCAAAAAGAACGCGACCACTTTTTGAATATGGTGTTTAACATAATCGGTTTCTTGTCTCATTTCAGCTACTACATAGGTAATGTCGTCATTTACGTTTGAGAACCAAGAGTGATTTTGATTTAATTGATCACCTAATATTAAGCGTACTATTTTCATTATTTCGTGTCTTTTTGGAAGTTGTGATTAGAACAATGTTTCTTGTAACCACAACAGTTGATATTTACCGGAAGCATCATATCGTTCAGCTTGGCTTTTGATATTGAATTTTCGGTTTCTAGGGTCATTTCCTACACCGCTGTTGTACATCCAATTTCCCCAATTACTATGCACATCATAATCAATTAACATACTTTCAAAATAGGCTGCACCAATTCGCCAATCTTGTTCTAATTCTTTAGACCAAAAACTAGCTACGTTTTGTCGCCCTCTATTACTCATCCATCCGGTTTCTAATAGTTCTTTCATATTGGCATTTACGAAAGGTTCTTTAGTTAAACCATTGATCCAAGTATGTTTGGCTTTTTCGTTGGTTTTAGGATCGTAAGTATTATTTAATATACCATCCAACTTAAATATAGCATCGTGATGTTTAAGAGAAATATATTTAAAAAAATCTCTCCAAATCAATTCGAAAATTAACCAATAGGTATCTTGGTTTTTTACAATCTCTTTCTCGTAATTCTTTATTTCCCAGTAAATGGTTCTTGGAGATATACTACCGTTAGCCAGCCAAGAAGAAAGTTTTGAACTGTAATCCGTACCAATTAATCCGTTTCTGGTTTTCTTATAAAAACTCAGTTTTTTCGTTTCCCAAAAGTAGTTCTGTATTCGTTTCAACGCCTCTAATTCTCCGCCTTTGAAAGGGAATGCGGTATTTATATGGTTAGTATAATTGTCTAAACCTAAATCATTTAAAGTAGGGGTTTTGGTTTTAGTGTCAATTAAATTTTCACTAGGCATTTGATTAGGTAACGAGGTAATTGGTCTTACTTTGGAGTTTGCTTCGCACTTTTTTCTGAAGGTGGTAAAGACATTAGGAATTGAACTAAAATCATCATAAGGAATATCATCTGGGTGAAATAAAAATTGATCATATACTTCTTGAATATTTATATTGGGATCTAACCTCTTCTTTACATTGTTTAGTATAACCTGTTCATCTCTAGTCCATTCTTTTTGTAAGAAAATAGAATTGATGCAATGATTTCGAATTAAATCTGGTAAGTAATCTGCTGAATTACCGTGAAAAATAAATAATGGTATATTGATTTTTTCAAGTTCCTGTTTTAATTGCTGAACAGTCTCAATTAAAAATTTTGCCCTATACTTTTCAGTTCTTTTAAATCCGAATTCATCGGTTTCAAAAAATTTAGATTCAAAACAGTAAAAGCCAATAATATTAGACCCTTTCATTGCTTCAGTTAATGAAGAGTTGTCTTGCACCCGTAAGTCGTTTCTAAACCAAATTAGATTATTCATGAATTGTTGTTTTCAATTTATTTCGTCTACATTTTTCTCCGCAGTACTTTACATCGTCCCAATTGCGTTCCCACTTTTTACGCCATGAAAATGGTTTATTACACGTTGCGCAAATTTTTGTTTGCAGGTTTACTTTTTTATGAGCCACTATTATATAGGTTTACTGGGTTCATCTGGTTTTGCATATGCGAATCTTGCTAAAAGCTGAGGTAAGGCATAAGCATCCAATCCATTAATAGCGACAGTCTGCGCCTTATCTAATTGCAACCAACCGTCATTTTGTAAAATATCGTCTGGTAAATAGACATGCTCAATAGCACCGATTATCAGTAGGCAACCATTCTCTTTAATTTCATATTCGTTTACATAGCTGCACCCCAATTTTATAGCACTTTCTTTTACGTACGGAGCCTGAAAATTATCTAAATATGTTTCGGTTAATTTGGTTTTTGAAAACTCTGAAATATCTTCATCATAACTGGCCGCAGTATGATGCGCATCTTTTATGATAGATTCGTTTACCTGGTTTACTGTGAAGAATCCACTTTCTTTAAAGTTAGCATAGGTATTTCTTTTAACGGTTAAAGGTCTAAGAATAAACCCTAGCATAGGTGGTGTACTACCAATATGAACCACCGAATTGAAAATAGCCAAATTACTTATACCCGCTTCAGATTTAGAACCTAATAAGTTGGCAGATTTATAACCGGTACAACTATTGATTAAATGAGCTCTGTATCTACTAGGCATTTTGCCTAGTTCTTCTTTACCAAAATGTTTCAAATTGTATATTTTGTTTAACAAAAATAATTAAAAATTAAACAGATATGGACTCAATAAGGTAAATGATTTGCTTAGTTTATCTGTTTATACAAGAAATGAGGGCATAATTTCCTATTTTTAACATTGAATTAATGTTGGCTTAAAGCCATATACATGACGCAAGAAAAAAAGAATATTGCCATTATTGGCTCAGGCTTAGTAGGATCCTTGCTAGCCATTTACCTTAAGAGGTACGGACATCAAATTACCGTTTTTGATCGCAGACCAGATATTAGAAATGTTGAATTTTCTGGACGATCCATCAACCTTGCAATGAGTAATAGAGGTTGGAACGCGTTAAAGGCGGTTGGCATAGAAGAAGAGATTAAAGAAATAGCCATACCCTTAGATAAAAGGGCGATGCACGTCATTGGAAAAGAGCAGTATTTTCAAAAATATGGCAAAGACGGTGAGGCTATTTGGTCTATATCGCGTGGTGTGCTTAATAGACGCATGATTGATCTTGCCGAAAAGAACGGAGTAGAATTTCGTTTTGAGGAAAAGGTCTGGGATATTAATTTGCCCGAAGCAAAAGTTTATACGGGAGAAAGCGAAAAAGGGGAGTGGATAGAATACCCTTTTGATTTGGTATTTGGATGCGACGGTGCTTTTTCAAGAGTACGTCATAAAATGCAAAGGCGAAGTAGATTTGACTATTCGCAAGATTTTATTGACGTAGGATATAAAGAATTAACTATACCTGCAAATGCGGATGGTTCACATAAATTAGATAAGCACTCATTTCATATTTGGCCACGTGGTAAGTTTATGTTCATAGCAATGCCAAATTTAGATGGCAGTTTTACCTGTACTTTATTTATGCCATTTGAAGGTGATGTTTCTTTTGAAAGTCTGAAGACAAAAAAGGATGCGGTACATTTTTTCAATACGTACTTCCCTAACGTAATGGATGATATAGAAAATTTAACGGGAGACTTTTTTAAGAACCCTACCAGTGCCATGGTAACTATGAAGTGCTACCCATGGACCTATTGGGATAAAGTAGCTCTTGTGGGCGATTCTGCGCATGCTGTAGTGCCTTTTTATGGTCAAGGCATGAATGCTGGTTTTGAGGATATTTATGTCTTAGATCAGATTATACAGGAGTTAGGTGATGACTGGCAGCGTATTTTTGAAATCTATCAAGAAAGGCGCAAGCCAAACGCTGATGCTATTGCAGAGCTAAGCTATCGCAACTTTGTAGAAATGAGCAGTAAAACTGCAGATGTCAATTTCTTGTTACAAAAGAAAATTGAAAAACACTTTGCGGCAAAACATCCAGAGAAATGGATTCCTGCTTATAGTAGGGTTACATTTTCAAATAGACCTTATGCAGAAGCATTAGCAGAAGGAGATGCTCAGGAAGAGATTATGAAAAAAGTCATGAGCACAGCAGGAATAGCTGAAAAATGGGATAGTAAGGAGGTAGAAGAGCTAATGCTTAAGTCACTGGGGTAATTACTTATTGGACTTCATTTCACTTCTGCGCATGGGCATACTGTCAATTAAGTCAGTCAGCTGTTGTATTTTAAAAGGATAGGGGCTTTTGGCTTTAATGCCACCATCTTTTCCAATTAATATATAGCCATTATAGGATTTTGGTGGTGTGCTAGATTTTTTAATAGCTGTCGCTTTACCTTCCGTAGTATATAATACATTGTCTATATAGGTGAAAACAATAATATCTCTTTCATTAATTTTTGAAGCATTACTTTCAGTAGTTTCTAAGGCAGATTTTACTTCGGTAATATTACTCTCAGTTTCGTAAAGAATAACTATTCTATTTTTCCATTTGTAGTCCGATAAATCTTGAGCTTCTATATTAAGACTAGACATCATTATAAAAATTAAAAGGATTTTAAAAGATTTCATAGCCATGAATGTAAACAAAAAAAGCCATCTTTAAAAGATGGCTTTTTTAATATATGTTAGATGTTTGCTATTATAATTTAGCGAACATTTTTTGCATTTTTTCACTTTCCTCTTCAGCAAGGGTAGGGTCAACTAAAATACGACCACTATGCTCATCAGTAATAATCTTCTTTCTTGAAGCAATTTCAACCTGTACCTGAGGTGGAATAGTAAAGAAAGAACCACCAGAAGCACCTCTTTCAATTGGCACAACAGCTAAACCATTCTTAACATTGTTACGAATACGTGCATATGCCTTTACCAAACGCTCTTCAATTTTATCTTGAAATTTGATAGACTCTTCTAATAACGCTTTTTCTTCTTTCTCAGTTTCAGCAAGAATAGCGTTCAATTCGCTTTTCTTATGCTTAAGGTGAGCTTCACGTTCAGATAAACGTTCTTTAGTTTCAGAAATAACAGATTTCTTCTGATCTATTTGAGCTTTGAATTCTTTAATGTTCTTCTCAGCTAATTGAATTTCCAATTCTTGAAATTCCAATTCTTTACTGATAGAATTAAATTCTCTACTGTTACGAACATTCTTTTGTTGCTCGCCGTATTTTTTAATTAAAGTCTTTGCTTCCTCAATAAGGTTCTTCTTAGCACCGATTTCGAAATTGATATTCTCTAAATCAGTTTTAAGTTTATCCATTCTCGTTTTTAGGCCAAGGACTTCATCTTCCAAGTCTTCTACTTCTAAAGGAAGTTCACCACGAACGTTCCTTATTTCATCAACCCTAGAATCAATTAATTGCAAATCATATAATGCTCTTAACTTTGCTTCTACAGACGAATCTTCTTTTTTTGCCATATTAAAAATAATTGATGGGATTTGTTATACTTTCCGATAAATGGATTGCAAAATTAGGAATTTTTTTCGTAAGATAATCAACTAAAAGGTTTTTTGTAAACTGCTCAGTTTCAAAGTGTCCTATATCTGCCAAAACTATTTGGTTTTCAGCCTCGTAAAATTGGTGATATTTAAGGTCTGCAGTAACAAATACGTCTGCTCCGTCCGCTTTGGCAGCACTAATGGCAAAAGAACCACTTCCTCCCAGTACTGCTACTTTTTTAATCGGTTTATTTAAAAAATTTGAATGACGTACCAATTTGGCGTTCATTTTAAGCTTTAAATGTTCAAGAAATTGGGTTTCCGTAACCTCTTTGTTCAATTCACCTATCATGCCCATACCAATATGTTGGTTGGTATTTTCTATAGTTTGTATGTCATAAGCCACCTCTTCGTACGGGTGAGATGACAATAAAGCTTTGATGACTGCAGATTCCTCATTCTTGCCAAAAACACATGTAAACATTATTTCACTTTCAGTATGCGTGGTACCAATACTTCCTTTTGTAGGGTTGGCATCTTCATTTGCTTTATAAGTACCATTACCTTCAATAGTGAAACTACAGTCAGAATAGTTTCCTATGTTACCGGCACCAGCTTTGAACATAGCATTTTTTACCTCTTCTAAATTATCTTTAGGGATATAGGTGGTTAATTTTTTAATCGTATTTTTTTGAGGAAGTAATATTTTGGTATTAGAAAGTCCAAGTACTTCGCAAATTTTTGCGTTTACGCCTTCTTTTGCATTGTCAAGCGCCGTGTGGTTAGAATAGATGGCAATATCGTTTTTGATTGCTTTGATAACTACACGCTCCACGTAATTTTTTCCCGTTATTTTCTTCAACCCACCAAAAATAATAGGGTGAAAGCTAACAATCATGTTACACTTTTTAGCAATGGCTTCTTCTACCACATTTTCTAAAGTGTCTAATGTAACTAATACTCCGCTTACTTCATTGGACGCGTTGCCAACTAGTAAACCTACGTTGTCAAAATCTTCGGCATAAGTTAATGGGGCAAATTCTTCTAATATTAGGGTGATGTCTTTTACGGTCATTTTATAAGAAAATAAGATATTCAAAGATAAATTATTATAATTTCGTTCTAATGCAGGTGTTACGAAAACTTCTTTTTCCTATTTCATTAATTTACGGACTGATTGTCTTTCTTAGAAATCGCTTGTATGATATGGGTATTTTCTCTTCTCGATCATTTGCCGTAAAAACTATTTGTGTGGGTAACCTAAGTGTTGGTGGTACGGGTAAGACACCAATGATCGAGCTATTGATACGGGAGCTTTCTGAGAATTATAATGTAGCTATTTTAAGTAGAGGCTATAAAAGGAAATCAGAAGGCTTTTTGCTTTCAAATGAACAAACCACTGTTGAAGAATTGGGTGATGAACCATTTCAGATAAAAACCAAATTCCCTAAAATTACTGTTGCTGTTGATGCGGATAGAAGAAACGGAATTAGTCAGTTGGAGAAATTGATTAGTCCAGATGTTATTCTGCTAGATGATGCTTTTCAACATAGAAAAGTAAAAGCTGGGTTTTCAATTTTGTTGACTTCCTATGATAATTTGTATATGAAAGATTGGTACCTGCCAACGGGAGATTTAAGAGATTCTAAAAGAGAGGCGGGTAGGGCAGATTTAATTGTAGTAACTAAATGCCCTGCTAACTTGTCGCCATTAGAAAAAAATAAGATTAAGGAAAGTATACATCCTAAACCCCATCAAAAAGTATTGTTCAGTTATTTATCTTATAATAAAGAACTAAAGGGTGATATCTTGACTTTAGATACGCTAAAAGAAAAAAATGTGACTTTGGTAACCGGTATTGCCAATCCTACTCCGTTAGTAAAGTTTTTAAATTCCGAAGGAATTACGTTTGAGCATTTAAAATATAAGGATCACCATTTCTTTACTGATCAAGAAATTGATGTTTTAAAAGAAAAAGAATGTATTCTTACTACAGAGAAGGATTTCGTGCGTTTAGAAACTAAGCTAACGAACTTAAGTTATATAGAAGTAAAACATGAGTTTTTTGATAATTCCCGCGAACTAATGAAGAAGGAATTATTAAAATTTATGACAACGATTTCTTAGCTCTTTTATCAAAAATATTCTCACCTATCTTTTGGTAAAAAACATCTGGTTTAAATGGTTTGGTAACCACATCATCACAACCCGCGGCATAAAAACTTTCTAAGCTATCATCTAAAGAAATAGCCGTTAATGCAATTATAGGTGTGTCTTGATTGAACTTTCTAATTTGTATTGTAGCTTCTTCACCACTAATACCTGGCATATGAATATCCATTAATATGGCGTCATATACATTTTCTTGAGCGGCTGTTACGGCCTCATGACCGTTATTGGCTATGTCACTGGTCATATCTCGCTTAGAGAGCATTTTTTTGGTGATGACTTGGTTAATTTTGTTGTCTTCAACAATTAACAAGTGTAGTCCTTTAAAGTCGTAATCTTTAGGCGTAATCTCAAATGATACATCTTCTGATTCACTTTCAAGACTCTTCATTTTAACTTCAAAGAAGAAAGAGCTTCCCTCGCCTAATTCACTCTCAAGCTCAATTTTACTTTCAAATAAGCTCAATAAACTTTTAACAATAGTAAGACCTAGACCGGTACCACCATACTCTCTATTTATTTGAATGGAACCTTGTTCAAAACCTTCAAAAATACTTTTTTGCTTCTCTTTTGAGATACCTATACCATTATCCTTAACTTCAAAATAGATGGTGATATCATCTTCAACTTTGTTCAATAATTTTGCAATCACCTTTACCTCGCCACCTTTGGTAAATTTGATAGAATTACCAATTAAATTCATGAAAATTTGAGAGAGCTTTAATGGATCGCTCAATAAGCTATTTGGTATATCTGAGTCGTATTCTAAAATCAGGTTTGTTTTATTGGACTTAGCACTTTGACCAAGAGAATTGATAACTTCATTAATGACCTTATTAAGGTTGAACTCCATGTTAAGGGGTTCTAATTTATTCGCATCAATTTTGTTGATGTGTAGAATGTCATTAATAAAATTAAGAAGATAGTCGCCAGAGAATTTTAATGCCTTTAAATGTTCTTTTTGGTGCTCTTCTGGGTTTTCCTCTAGCAGTAAATGGGTAAGTCCGGTAACCGCATATAGCGGAGTTCTAAGTTCATGACTTACGGTAGATAGAAAGTTTGTTTTTGCTTCCATTGCCTGTACGGCACCATCACGAGCAATTTGTAGCTCTTTGTTCTTAGTCTGTAAAAGATCGTTGGTTTTTAATTTTATCTGGTTATTTCTATATAATGTAACCGCTAGTAATGAAATAATAATTAAAAATGCAGAGGTTAAAATTGCCGTAAGTTCAGACCTGTTCTGAGATTCTGTAAGTTCTTCTATTTTCTTTTCTTGGCGTGCAATCTCTTCCGTTTTATAATCATCTCTTATCTTATCAGCTGTTTTGGCTTCAATTATATTTTTATCAATATTAAATATGGAATCTTTTAATTGTACCAGATTTTGGGTATTTACAAGAGACTTTTGGTATAAACCCAGTCTTTCATAAACAGAAGATAACAAGGTGTTGGAGTTTTTAATGTCTTCTAAAAATCCATTATCAACAGCTAGGGTTAACGCATTTTCCCCATTTTTAGCAGCTTCGGATAAATTATCGATTTTTAAATTTAATTCAGCAAGTGTTAAGTAGGCTTGTGTTGTCAGGTATTCCTTTTCGTAAAGATCAGTATTTACAATAAGTGAATTCAAATTTTTTGTAGCACTGTCATATTTCTCTAAACTGAGATATACTTTAGCTTCTGTCAATAATAAGTTATTGTAAAAATTACGGTCGTTATTTAGTTGCTTAGCTTCGTTTAGCATAAACAGCGCTTGAAAGTTTCTGTTACTTCTATGTAAAAGAATAGCCTCTATATATTTATGCATACCATCACCGTAAGGATATTCAATGTCTTTTAACAGAACACTTGCGCGATCCCAATAAAATTCAGTGTCCCCTTCTTTATCTATTTTTAAATACAATAATGCTAGTTCGTGAAGGCTATCTATAAGTCCTTTTACATCTTCGCTTTTTTCGGCTTCGTTTGCGGCTGTATTCAGTGTTTCTAAGGCAAGTTCAATTTTATCTTGATTTCTGAATTTTCTTGCTTGATCAAAGTATGGCTGTATGTCTTTATGTGGAACCGGATTTTGCGAGTATAGGGCAGTGGTAGCCGCCAAAATTAGAATGGGGACTAGTAAAAATTTAAGCGTTTTATTTAAAAATAAAATCTTCAAATATAATTTTTAGTACTTATAAAATTAATCAAATCAATGATCCTGCTGCTATAGCCGGTTTCGTTATCATACCAGCCAATAATTTTAACCATTTTTCCTATTACGGAGGTCATCAAAGAATCAAACGTACAAGAATAACAACTATTGTTTATATCAATGGAAACTATTGGGTCGTTAGTATAATGTACTATATTTTTAAACTGGTTTTTAGACGCTTTTTCAAAAGTAGAGTTTATTTCCTCAATACTTGTTTCCCTTTTTACATTTAGCGTAATGTCTGTTAATGAGCCGTTTGGTACAGGGACTCTAATGCCACAACCACCAATGGTATCTGCTAGTTCAGGAAATATTTTGGTCAATGCTTTTGCGGCTCCGGTTGTAGTAGGTACTATAGATTGTGATGCTGCCCGTGCCCTTCTTAAATCTCTATGCGGTTGGTCATGCAAACTTTGATCTGTAGTATATGAGTGTATCGTTGTAATATACGCCTGCTCAATACCACATAGGTCATTGACTATTTTTATCATTGGTGCAGCATTGTTCGTAGTACATGATGCGTTGGATATAATATCGTCAGATGTGGTCAAGGTATTTTCATTAATGCCAAAGACAATCATTTTAATATCATCTTCAGTAGGCGGTACGGACAAAATAACTTTTTTGGCACCATTTTTAAGATGAAAAGATAAGGTTTTCCTATCCTTGAATTTACCGGTACATTCAACAACTAAATCAACTGCAGAAGAAGACCAATTTATTTTAGACGGATGAGATTCGTTAAATAGTGCTATGGCTCTATCATTAACGATAATGTGCTTATCGTCATGAGAGATGTTTAGCGGAGAAGTACCGTGAATACTATCATATTTTAATAGATGCGAAAGAGTACGGGTATCTGCCAAATCATTAATGGCAACCACATTTAAATTTTCATGTGCTTGCATAAGACGAAATAGGGTTCTGCCTATTCTTCCAAAACCATTAATGCCTATGTTTAGTTTTTGCATTGGTTACTGATGAATGTGTTCAGTTAATACAGATAATTCCACTTAAATTAGAACTATCAAATTATGTTAGCGTAGTAGCTAAGAAGTAAGTTCTTGAGATTTTATAGAATATGCTTGTGTGCTTTATAAGAAGATCTAACCAAGGCACCACTTTCAACATGTCTAAAGCCCATTTCAAGACCTATATCTTCATATTTCTTAAACTGCTCAGGAGTAATAAACTCTTTAACAGGGAGATGTTTTTTAGATGGCTGCAGGTACTGTCCTATAGTAACAACATCAACATCTGCATTGCGCAAATCTGCCAATGTGGTAATTACTTCATCTTCATGTTCGCCAAGACCTAACATAATACCAGATTTGGTTCTGTTGATACCTTGTTTTTTCAAGTAGTTCAAGGCTTCTAGGCTACGTTCGTATTTTGCTTGTATACGCACTTCTCTTGTTAGTCTCTTAACAGTTTCCATGTTGTGAGAAACAACTTCAGGAGAAACAGCAACAATTCTATCTAAATGCTTTTCTATACCTTGAAAATCGGGAATTAAAGTCTCTAGAGTAGTAGTTGGGTTCATTCTGCGTATGGCCTTTACGGTTTCTGCCCAAATGATAGACCCCATATCTTTAAGGTCATCTCTATCTACCGAAGTAATAACAGCATGCTTAATACCCATAATTTTTATGGATCTAGCTACTTTTTCAGGTTCTGCCCAGTCAACGTTCTCTGGTCTTCCGGTTTTAACGCCGCAAAAACCACATGATCTGGTGCATACATTACCTAATATCATAAAAGTTGCTGTACCTTCTCCCCAGCATTCTCCCATATTAGGGCAACTTCCGCTGGTACAAATAGTATGTAAGTCATACTTATCTACCAAACCTCTAAGCTGAGTGTATTTTTTACCCGTAGGTAATTTTACCCTTAGCCATTTCGGTTTACCTTTTGGTGGAGCAACATTTTCTTTTAAAACTGTAGACATGCTTTCAATTTTATTACAAATATACGAACTAATAAAGTGTGGGTAAAGTAGAATTACATCCTACACAAATGAGTTCCAAATTATGAGAAATTTACTATTAGTTTGTTGATTACTTTCGTTCCTTGATAATTTCTGAAAGTAATTTTTTAGCCCTTAGAAGTTTTACTTTTACACTGTTTATGGGCTCGTTTAATTGTGTGGCAATATCGGCATAACTTAACTCATTAAAATATCTTAGATTGATGACTGCTTGGTAGTGGGGCTTTAGTTTTTTAATATCCCTGAGTAAATCTGCTAAATTCTGTTCTTGGATCAATTGATCTTCCATAGAAGGCGTAGCGTCTAAAGCGCTGGTAATAGCATCAGAATTGCTGCTAGAATCTAACAAATTCTTTTTTCGCTTTCTAACTAGATCAATATGTATATTCTTTGAAATAGCTATTAGCCAAGTTTTAAATACGTAAGAATCGTTATAGGTATTAATCTTATCAAACGCCTTTGAAAATGTCTGAATGGTTATATCTTCAGAATCGTTTTCATTTTCCGTACGCTTTAATTGAAATCCATAAACATCGTTCCAAAACATATCTAACAAACGACTAAAGGCAATCTGTTTGCCTTGCTTCGCTTTAATGATTGTTTCTTCTAAAGTATCTATGTTGTTCAAATATTAATTTTGGTAAGCGTATGTTTTTGATTAGGTACTAAATTTATTCGGAGATTAAATCTTTCTTGCAATCTTGTTCGTTTGGCATTTTACCGCACATACCACAAGCTTGTCCGTCTTGATTTAAAAAAGGACTTTGACTTGCGCAAGTTCCTGCAAATTCCCCATCTTTTTTAGACCATATTTTAATTGCAATACCTGCAAAAGCCAATGCTAACAACCCAATGGTCAATAATACTAGTTTCATATGCTAAATTTTAAACAAAGATAAAAAATAAAGCCCCAAAAATGGGGCTTTAAGAATACTTTATGTGTGCAAGCTTAGTAAGCTATGTTCGCAACTATATTTTCTACGTTAGGGGCGTGGTTACCTCCCTTTTGTTCAATTGTAATATAACCAACGGCATTTTCAGCGTATGGTAGCGCTAGCAGCTTTTGCTGATCGCCAGCTTCTTCAATAATACCTAGGTTTATCATTTTACCGTTAACCTCTGCCCACATTTGAAAACATTGGCTTTCTGGAATATGAGGTAATTTGCTCACATTGATATATGATAATTTCTTAACTGGATTTATATAGGCCACAGCTTTTAAATCTTTTGCTTTCTGGTTCCCTTTAACATTATACTTTTTAGTTTGTGGGTTGTTTAGAACAATGAACTGATTACGTACATCTTCTAACTGCTCTTTCATGTTTTCCTCAAGCAATTTTATTTTATTGCTAACAACGCTGTTCTCTTCTTGTAAACTCTGGTTTTGGTTCCAGAAAAAAGTAGAGATACCTATGAACATGATAGCGGTAATACTTGCTGCAATAGCATAACTATAGAATCTTTTTCTGCCCTTACGTTCAGCTTTTATTCTAGAGTTGATTTTATCCTTTAAACCTTGTGGTGCTTCAATAGCATGAAGCTTAGCGAAGATTTCAAGATTATCCTGTAATTCGCTGTATGTTTCCCTAACCTCTGGGTACATGGCAATATAGCGCTCTACCTGAAGGCTTTCCAACTCGGTAGTTGTTCCCAAAAGATACTTTTCTAATAAATCAGAATCAAGGAAAATTCTTATTTTGTCTTTCATAATACGAAATTTAATAACATGGCAACTACGGCTGGGCCATAGATTTTGCCTAATTCGCGTAATCCAATTTTAAGTCTAGACTTAATAGTTCCTAAAGGTATATCCAACTCATCACTTGCTTCTTGTTGGGTCATGCCTTGAAAGAAAAGAGCTTCTAGAACAATTTGATATTTATCTTCAATTTTGTCTAGATGTTCTCTTACATCCATTAACTCTGGCCTTGTACTTTCCACGCCTAAAGTATATACGTCAGAAACGTCTATTTGGATTTCTTTATCGGATTTTGTGTTGACACTTCTTAATTTGTCAATGGCAGTGTTACGTGTAATTCTAAAAAGCCAAGTAAACAGTTTCGCTTTTTTAGGGTCATAAGAGTCTGCTTTTTTCCAAATCTTTACAAAAGATTCTTGAACAACATCTTGTGCTAGATCAGGATCACGCACTACCTTATTTGCCACACCTAATAGGGTATCGGCATAATTATCATACAAGAGAGAAATCGCTTTTTCGTTTCTTTCCTGTAGTAATTCAACAATATGGTTTTCTAATAGAGTGCTCATAATTTAAAAGATGTACATATTTTTTTTATGATGGACATCCAAATGCTAACATTGAACCGTATATGATTAAACGCTAAATTATAAAATTGATTGTTAAGGAAGCGTTTTCTGAAAATATATATTGAATAAGTGGTCAGCTGGTAACTGCCCACTTTGTTTTTGGTTGGTTTGGTTTGGTAATAACCCCTGTAATTTTTACAGGGGTTATTTTATTAAATTAACCTCAGGACTTATTTCAATATGGAACTTTGTTTTTACGGCATCAATAATTTTTGCCGCTAAGTCTAAAATATCTTTACCTGTTGCTTTATCGTAGTTTACAAGAACCAAGGCTTGATTTTTGTGTACACCTGCATCACCAAAACGTTTTCCTTTAAATCCGCATTGCTCAATTAGCCAACCTGCCGGAATTTTATAAAATTCATCTGATACTTTATAAAAAGGAGCTTCAGGATTTTTACGCGTAAATTCTTCAAATATTTCTTTATCAACTATCGGGTTTTTAAAGAAGCTACCACTATTACCTAAAACTTTTGGGTCAGGTAGTTTACTTTGTCTAATAGCAATAACCGCATTGGAAATATCTTTTATAGTAGGGTTGGTTATCGCTTCTTTTTCTAATTGTTGTTCAATTGCTCCGTAGCCAGAGTTGATTTTGTGGTCTTTTTTGGTGAAGGAAAAAGTTACCGACGTAATTACAAATTGATCTTTTCCTTCATTTTTAAAAAATGAATCTCTGTAGCCAAATTTACATTCCTCTTTGGTTAAGGTAATTAATTCTTGGTCTTCTATTCTAATAGCTTCACAACTAACAAAACAATCTTTTAACTCTACACCATATGCGCCAATATTTTGAATAGGTGCGGTACCGGTATTTCCAGGTATTAAGGACATGTTCTCCAATCCTCCAAAATTATTCTCAAGGGTCCACATGACCATATCATGCCAGTTTTCGCCTGCCATCACCTTCACTTGTGCGCTGTTTGCAGATTCTGATACAATTTTCTTTCCCTTTAAATCTACATGAATAAACAATGCTTCAATATAATCTGAAAGCAACATATTACTACCGCCACCTATAATGATTTTTCTGTCATAATCATGATTACCAAGAATATCCTGTAATTCTTCAATAGACGTAACTTCAACAAAGAATCTTGCTGTAGCATCAATACCAAAAGTATTATAGTTTTTTAGGGAAAAGTGTTCATGTACGATCATTAACCTTTGTAGCTTTTAAGTGCTTCTTTTAAAATTTGAACAGCTCTTTTTAAACTATCTTGGTCAAGAACATATGCAATTCTAATTTGATTT
This sequence comes from Maribacter sp. UH1, assembly GCF_056839145.1. NCBI lineage: Bacteria > Pseudomonadati > Bacteroidota > Flavobacteriia > Flavobacteriales > Flavobacteriaceae > Maribacter > Maribacter sp. UH1. The sequence continues at coordinate 846,018 of NZ_CM166387.1, read as the reverse complement.
TTGCCTAGTCCTTCTGTAGCGTAAAACCCTGCTGCAGGTGCTACCATAACAGTTTCGTTGTCTATGTTAAATTCCTCTAGCAACCATTGAGCAAAGTGATCGGCATCTTTAATAGGTAGTTCTGCTATACAGTAAAAAGCACCTTGGGGTTTAGCAATTTTAATACCTTCAATTTTTTCTAATTCCGCAATAAGCAGATTCCTTCTTGCAACATATTCCGTCTTTACTTCTGCAAAATAGCTATCTGGTGTATCTAAAGCCGCTTCACTTGCAATTTGTGCATATGTAGGTGGTGATAGTCTAGCCTGTGCAAATTTCATTGCCGTAGCAATAAACTCTTTGTTCTTTGATACCAAGTATCCAATTCTAGCACCACACATGCTATATCTTTTAGAAACCGAATCAATAACTATAGCATGTTCCTCTAATCTTTCTTCTTTTAAAATAGAAGCATGGGTTTTATTGTCATATGTGAATTCTCTGTATACTTCATCTGCAACTAGATAAATATTGTGTTTTTTAACTAGGGTAGCTAATTTTTGAATTTCTTCCTTGCTATATAAATATCCTGTAGGGTTACCAGGGTTACATATTAATATAGCCTTGGTTTTAGGTGTAATTAGTTTTTCGAAATCCTCAATAGGAGGTAGTGCAAAATTATCTTCTAATTTAGAAACTACAGGTACTACGGTTACGCCACATGCAGTTGCAAATCCGTTGTAATTCGCATAAAAAGGTTCAGGGATGATGATTTCATCATCTGTATCTGCAATGGTGTTCATTGCAAAAGACAAGGCTTCTGATCCACCGGTAGTAACAATAATATCTGTAGCACTTACTTGAATGTCGTTTTTAAGGTAGTACTGCGCAATTTTGGTTCTAAAGGTCTCAGAACCTTCGGTACGGCTGTATTCCAATACATTTATATCATTATTTTTCACAGCGTCTAAAGCTTGCTGCGGAGTCTTAATATCTGGCTGCCCTATGTTCAAATGAATTACATTAACTCCTCTCTTTTTTGCATTTTCAGCAAACGGAACTAACTTTCTTATAGGTGATTGAGGCATGGTAAGCCCCTTATTTGATACAGATGGCATATTATTCGAATTTTTCACAAAAGTGATAAATGATTATGGTTCTTACAAAGTAATTAAGCTTTTATTTGGTTTTGCCTATCGTGTTAAAATTAGGTACTGTATCAAATTATTGTGTATCTTAAAAAGGGTTAACTAATTCATACATATTATGTTACGTAAATATAGGATGCTATTGATTCTTTTGTGTTGTTGTTTTTCCTTTTCAGGAATAGCACAAACCTATCAATTACCTGCCGGAAAGAAATTTCATAAAGTCAAGTTTCAATTGATTAATAATCTCATGGTCATACCTATTGATGTTAATGGCACGGAGTTATCTTTTGTGTTAGATTCTGGTGTTGGCACCCCAATTTTATTCAATTTGGCGGATCAAGATTCTATTCAATTAAATAATGTAACCGAAATTACAATTAATGGGCTAGGGGAAGGGGACCCGATCAATGCATTAAAATCTACCGGAAATTTTGTGCAGTTAGGTAATGTCAAGAATACTTCCCAAAACATTTATGTAGTAATGGATGCTGGTGTCAACTTCTCGCCAAGCCTTGGTGTGCCTGTGCATGGTATAATTGGATATGATCTATTTAGAGATTTTGTAGTTGATATAAACTATGTAAAGCAAACTATAAAATTTCATGATCCTGAACTTTATAGGTACAAAAAATCTAAGAACACTAGGGTTGTAGATATGTCTGTCATTAGAAAGAAGGCATATTTAGATGCATTTGTTATGATAAGTAAGAATGAGGAAATACCTGTAAAAATGTTATTGGATACGGGTAGTAGCGATGCAGTATGGTTGTTTGAAGATGAAAGAATTCAATTGCCCGAAAAGCATTATCAAGATTTTTTAGGAAAAGGGTTGGCAGGTGATATTTTTGGGAAGCGAACAAAAATCAGTCATTTAAAGATTGCAGATTTTGTACTGAGTGATGCAAAGGCGGCTTTTCCTGATATGGAGACGTTCACGACAATTTCAGATTTTGGAGGTAGAAACGGAAGCTTGGGCGGTGAGGTGATAAAGCGTTTTAATGTGGTATTCGATTATAGAAATGAAAAATTGATAATGACTAAGAATACCAATTTTGATAAACTATTTCAATATAATATTAGCGGTATTGATTTGCAACATGCGGGTATGCGTTATGTTTCAGAACGAATTACCGATTCAAACGGTGTGTTAAATAGCAGTGCCAAGACGTATGGAAATGTACAAATTATACTTCAGGGTGCCACAAGGTTAAGTTTGGTGCCAGAGATTATAGTTTCGGGCATACGTCAAGGAAGTCCGGCACATTCGGCGGGCTTACGAGAAGGCGATGTCATTCTGGCAGTGAACGGTAAGCGAATCCATCGATATAAATTACAAGAGATTATGCATATGCTTAATTTTAAAAAGGACAAAAAAATTAAGGTTTTGGTAGAAAGGTATGACAGCGACCTGCTCTTTAGTTTTGTCTTAAAACCTTTATTTGACGAACAGTAAAGCATAAAAAAAGCCCAACTTTTCAGTTGGGCTTTTAATTTTTAAAAAGTTCTTTTATTTGGTACCAGTAGTAGCTTGAACTTCTCCTTTGATTTTTAAAACCTTAGTAGGAGTGTCCGCGTTAGAAATAACCGTAATTGCTTTACGGATAGGACCAACTCTATTGGTATCATATTTCACTTGAATTTCACCTGTTTTACCTGGTAAAATTGGATCTTCTGGTTTTTTTGGAATGGTACAACCACAACTAGAACTAACTTTACTCACTATAAGTGGTGCAGTTCCTGTGTTTGTAAATTCAAAAACTCTTACTCCGTCAGATCCTTTAGCGATTTCGCCGTAATCCACAGTTTCAGATTTAAACTCTATTTTGGCAGCTGCGTCCTGTGCAGTTAAACTAAAACCTAGTAAGCCAACAAATAATACAAGTACTATTTTTTTCATCATTTATAATTTTGGGTGGATGTCAAAATTAAATCTTTTCAGATCAACCTCAAAATCCTTTTGTTATACTCTAACGTTACTTATTTTTGTTTCGTATTTATCTTTGGGTGAAATTTAGCTGAAATGACCGTTAGAATGTCAGTTCGGCTTTAATTTTTAATAACCCAGTTTATTATTATTCAAAAACTGTTCCAAAAAATGGAAATTCCTTCAAAATATAATCCGCAGGCCACAGAATCACAATGGTATGATTACTGGATGAAAAACGGCTACTTTCACTCAGAACCAGATGAAAGAGAACCATATAGTATCGTAATACCACCACCAAACGTAACTGGTATTTTGCATATGGGGCATATGTTGAACAATACAATACAAGATGTACTCATAAGAAGAGCCCGTCTTTTAGGAAAAAATGCATGTTGGGTACCGGGTACGGATCATGCCTCTATTGCAACCGAGGCAAAGGTAGTTGCGAAATTAAAAGAGCAAGGCATCAATAAAAACGATCTTACCAGAGATGAGTTTTTAAAACACGCGTGGGATTGGACAAATGAATATGGTGGAATCATTTTAGAACAGTTGAAAAAACTAGGTTGTTCTTGTGATTGGGACCGTACTGCGTTCACCATGGATCAAGAGCGTTATGATAGTGTTATTAAGGTTTTTATTGATCTCTATAATAAAGGGCTGATATACCGTGGGTATAGAATGGTGAATTGGGATCCTGAAGCACAAACAACCTTGTCTGATGAAGAAGTTATCTATGAAGAAAAACAAGGTCTTTTATACTATTTGTCTTATGCTATAGAAGGATCAGATGAAAAAGTAACCATTGCAACCACAAGACCGGAAACTATATTAGGGGATACCGCAATTTGTATTAATCCGAACGATGAGCGTTTTACACATCTAAAAGGTAAAAAAGTAATTGTTCCTATCTGTAATAGAGTAATTCCTATTATAGAAGATGAATATGTAGATGTGGAATTTGGTACAGGGTGTTTAAAAGTAACGCCTGCACATGATATCAACGATAAAGCATTAGGAGAAAAACATAATCTAGAAACTATCGATATTTTTAATGATAATGCAACCTTAAATAGTTTTGGATTGCATTACGAGGGTAAAGATCGTTTCGTAGTAAGAAAAGAGATTTCTAAAGAATTAGAAGATTTAGGTATTCTGGTTAAGACCGAGACCCATATTAATAAAGTAGGTACTTCAGAAAGAACCAAGGCTGTTATTGAACCTAAATTATCTGATCAATGGTTCCTGAAAATGGAAGATTTGGCAAAACCTGCTTTAGAAGCGGTGATGGAGAGTGGTGATGTAAAGTTGCATCCAAAGAAATTTGAAAACACATACCGTCATTGGATGGAGAATGTTCGGGATTGGAATATTTCTAGACAACTATGGTGGGGACAACAAATACCGGCATTTTATTTTGGAGACGGACAAGAAGATTTTGTTGTAGCGGCTAATGTAGCAGATGCATTAAAACTGGCAAAAGAGAAATCAGGTAAGTCAGATTTAAAAGAAAGTGACTTAAGACAAGATGCCGATGTTTTAGATACGTGGTTTTCATCGTGGTTATGGCCAATGAGTGTATTTGGCGGTATTATGGAGCCAGATAATGAAGAGATAAACTATTACTACCCAACAAACGATTTAGTAACCGGGCCGGATATTTTATTTTTCTGGGTAGCTAGAATGATAGTTGCCGGGTATGAGTTTAGAGGAGAGAAGCCTTTTGAAAATGTTTATTTCACCGGATTGGTAAGAGATAAGCAACGAAGAAAAATGTCAAAGTCATTGGGTAATTCACCAGATGCTTTAAAATTAATAGAGGATTATGGAGCTGACGGAGTTCGTGTAGGTCTTTTGTTAAGTTCAGCTGCAGGTAATGATTTAATGTTCGATGAAGATCTTTGTCAGCAAGGAAAAAACTTTGCCAATAAAATTTGGAACGGTTTCAGATTGGTGAGAGGATGGGAAATTGCAGATATTCCTCAACCAGAGGCTTCAAAACTTGGTTTAGAGTGGTATGAGTCTAAGTTAAATAAGACATTATTAGAGATAGAAGATCATTTTAGCAAGTTCCGTATTTCAGATGCTTTAATGTCAATATATAAATTGGTTTGGGACGATTATAGTTCTTCTTTATTGGAGATTATTAAGCCTGCATATCAACAGCCTATAGATAGAACTACTTTTAATAAGGTAATAGAGTTGTTTGAGCAGAACCTTAAATTGTTGCATCCTTTTATGCCATTTTTGACGGAAGAAGTTTGGCAACATATTGCAAAAAGAGATGAAACTGAAGCTTTGGTCATATCAAAATGGCCAACCGTTGGTAAAATTGATGAAGAGTTAATAGCTCAGTTCGATTTTGCTGCTGAGGTAATATCCGGTGTTAGAACTATAAGAAAGAATAAGAATATTCCAATGAAAGAATCATTGGAGCTGTCAGTTCTAAATTCTGAAAATGCAAGTAATCTTTGGGATGTGGTAATTTCCAAACTTACCAATGTATCTGAAATCAGTTATTTAGATGAACAGTTAGAAGGTGCATTGACTTTTAGGGTAAAGAGTAACGAGTATTTTGTGCCTATGGAAGGTGCTATTGATATAGAGGCAGAAATCATTAAGATCAATGAAGAGCTAAAATATACTAAAGGCTTTTTAACATCAGTTCAAAAGAAACTTTCTAATGAACGATTTGTAAATAATGCTCCTGAAAAGGTTATAGCTATAGAACGCAAAAAATTAGCTGATGCCGAAGCTAAAATAGAAACATTGGAAAAAAGTTTAGCTAGTTTAGGCTAACATTTCATTCCATAAATTACGAAAGCCTCATTCCTAAACAATTAGGAGTGAGGCTTTTTCTATTGTTAAAAGTATTTAGGTAGTCATGTTGTTTTCGTATTTTTAAATAGAACAAAAAAGCTAAGAAAATGAAACCACTAAAAAAAGAAGATATTAAGCAAGAGGTATTTGATTTATATGATGCCTATGCCCATAATAAACTAGAACGTAGAGACTTTGTGCAGAAACTGTCCATGTACGCCGTAGGTGGTCTTACAGTGCCATCGTTAATGAGTTTTCTAATGCCAGATTATGAGAATACTTTTTTGGTGGATAAAAACAATCCAGATTTGGATTCGGGTTTCATTACTTATAATTCTGATAAAGGAGGTGGTGAAATCAATGCATTACTATCCAAGCCAAAATCGGCAGAAGACAAATTGCCAGGTATCTTAGTGGTTCATGAAAATAGAGGTTTGAACCCCTATGTTGAAGATACAGCGAGAAGAGCAGCTTTGGCTGGTTTTATAACTATAGCACCAGATGCTTTGAGTCCTTTAGGTGGTTACCCTGGTAATGACGATGAAGGTCGAGCTATGCAACGTAAAAGAGATAGAAATGAAATGCTTGAAGATTTTATAGCGGCATTCGAGTATTTGAAAAATCATGAAGATTGCAATGGTAAAATCGGTGTAGTAGGTTTTTGTTTCGGTGGATGGATTTCTAATATGATGGCAGTAAAAGTATCGGATTTATCTGCTGCAGTACCTTTTTATGGAGGACAACCAACAGAGGGTATTGAAAACATTAATGCACCATTAATGTTACAGTATGCCGGATTGGATGAACGCGTGAATGCGGGTTGGCCAGCATATGAAAAAGCATTGAATGAATTAGGTAAAGAGAATGTTGCTTATTTCTATGACAATGTAAATCATGGTTTTCATAATACGTCTACACCTAGGTATGATGAACCAGCGGCAGAATTAGCTTGGTCACGTACCATGGATTTTTTCAAGAAAAAGTTAGTATAAAGCACTGGTTTTAAGGACTTGTAGGTGTGATTGTACTAGTGAAGTTTCTGATATAGAGCTAGTAATCAATTTGTTTGAGTTAAGCTAACACGGCTAATCCCTTTAGTTTTGTAGTATAAACAATCTAAAAACACACACATTATGAGAAGTCTATTATGGTTAGTAGCAGTTATTTGTATAATTATATGGTTATTGGGAATGTTAGGTATAGTACCTGGTCTTGCAACCGGTAGTTTAGTTCACATTTTATTAGTAATAGCGGTTATCGTTATTCTTTACAATATCATTTCAGGTAAAAAGGTCTTGTAAGTTCAATTTTACAAACCAATTTTATCAAAAAAATATATGAACCCTTGATTAATGTCAAGGGTTTTTTATGCTTAAATAGTATCTTTAGTACTATGATTAGACCTTATGTACTTGCCGAAACCAATTGGGAACATTTAAAAGATGAAAAAATAGAATTGGCAATTTTGCCGTGGGGAGCCACAGAAGCTCATAATTATCATTTACCCTATGGTACGGATAATTATCAAGTGCAAAGTATGGCTGAGTCTGCAGCTGGTGTCTCTTGGGAGAAAGGAAGAAAGGTAATGGTTTTGCCTACTATACCTTTTGGTGTTAATACAGGTCAGAGTGACATATATTTAGATATGAATTTGAATCCGTCTACTCAATTGGCTATTTTAAAGGATTTGGTAACCGTACTAAATAGGCAAGGCATAAAGAAATTATTGCTGTTCAATGGTCACGGAGGTAATAATTTTAAACCGATTATAAGGGAATTAGGTTTATTGTTCCCAGACATGTTTATCAGTTTTTGTTTCTTTCCTCCCATGTTCGATAAATCTAAATATTTTAAGGAAGAGGGTGATCATGCCGATGAAATGGAAACGAGTTTAATGCTTTATTTAAGACCTGATTTAGTATTGTCAAAGGAGAAATGGGGTAGTGGTAGTGCTAAAAAGTTTAGGATAAAGGCTTATAATGAAGGTTGGGCTTGGGCAGAAAGGCAGTGGTCAAAGGTTAGTAGTGATACGGGTATAGGTAATCCGGAGTTTGCTACTACAGATAAAGGAGAGCGTTTTTTTAATGATGTGTGTGCAAAGTTAGATGATTTATTTTGCTCACTTTGCGACGCTGATTTGGAAGATCTTTATATTTAATTTTTTATAACAATTAAATGTTCTGCTGTAGATTCTTTTATTGCTGCTCGTTTTAAGTGAATATCCAAATCAATTTTTAAAGAAAAAAGGGCACTTAGAATAATTATATTTTTAAATATGTATTGCCCTGCTAAAGTAAAAACCAATTCACCTTTTCCAAAAATCTCCTCTGGCATTAAAAATAGAGGTGTAAATGTGAATAGAATATGAATTATAGCAATACTGATAATAATTCTAGGTTTCCAATTAAGTAGAAGAAAGATGCCTATCAATGTTTCGCCTACTGCTAATAATAGTAACCCTAATTGAGAAGGTAGAAATCCTAATGTTAGTATACCAATAGTGTCTTTGGCTAAATCTTCAGCCGGACTCAAATGTGGTATAAACTTAATACATCCAAAAATTAGGTAAACAACTCCAATAGAGTTTCGAAGAATATTGGACTTTAATTTTTCTAATCTTTTCATCGAATGTTAGACATTTGTTTAATGATTATTTTAGACCATATATAGGCAGCATTTACTAAACACCAAGATAATGGTTAATTAGTATTTAATTCTTTGTTGGCTAAATCAATATAAGACTGCATGGCTTTTTTCTTGCTCATGTTCTTTGCCTGAATTAGTGCATTTGCTTTAAAAGCATTAATTAATGGAGTTTTACTGCCAGGATTGTCAAAATTGGCATTTGCAATCTTATAGTAAGCATATAGTTTTAAAAGTATATCTGCCGGTATTGGTTCAGTATAGTTATTGACCAAGGCAACGGTCTCCTCAAATTCAATACGTAATTTCTTCATTTTCGTTTGGGTCAACAAAAGTAGCTATACAAGTCTCATTACCTTTAACCTTTTGGTTTAGCTTTACATTAATTTGGCAATCTAAAGGTAAAAACAAATCGACTCTAGAACCAAATTTTATAAATCCTGCATCATCTCCCTGTTGTACGCTTTCTCCTTTTTCGGCATAATTTACAATTCGTCTGGCAAGTGCACCAGCTATTTGTCTGTATAGGATTTCGCCAAACTTAGGGGTTTTTATAACTACAGTGGTTCTTTCGTTTTCTTCACTTGATTTTGGGTGCCAGGCAACTAAGAATTTACCAGGGTGGTATTTGGAAAAAGTAATTAAACCACTAGCGGGATATCTAGTTACGTGAACATTGACCGGAGACATAAAAATAGAAACCTGTCTTCTTTTTTCATTAAAATATTCTTTTTCTAAAACTTCTTCTATAACTACAACTTTCCCATCTACAGGTGAAAGAATTTCATTGAAATCCTTTCTTGCCAATCTCTTTGGATTTCTAAAGAATTGCAAAATTATAATGAGTAAAACTAGACCAAGAATTTGTATAGCTAATTTTAGCCATGCTATGTCAATAAAGTAGTGGGCCAAGATTATACTTGAACCTATAATCAAAAAAGAAAACAATATTATTTTTTGTCCCTCTCTATGAAACATAACTGAATATATTTAAAGTTAAATAAGCAAATGGGGCGGCAAAGACCAAGCTGTCCAATCGATCTAACATACCACCGTGGCCAGGTAATATGGCTCCGCTATCCTTTACACCTGCAGCTCTTTTAAATTTAGATTCTATTAAATCACCAAGGCTTCCGGCTACTACAATAACCGTAGCAAGTATCATCCATTGAACAGGACTTATAAGAGCTTCAAAAGTAGCCATTAAATAAGCTGCCGCTAGTGCAAATATAAAACCTCCTAAAGTACCTTCAATGGTTTTTTTAGGAGAAACTGAAGGAAAAAGTTTAGTTCTGCCAATACTTTTGCCTACTAGGTATGCAAATGAGTCGTTTACCCATATTAAAATAAAAATACCCATAATCAATAGTTTGGCAAACGCATCGTTTTTATAAGGTATCATTGTTAGAAAAATACAACCTCCGCCTATGTAAAAAAGACCGATTAAGAATTTTAAGGTCGTATTAAGTTTTAAAGGTTTTTTAGCAAATAGATTATATAATAGATAAATATCTATTGCTATGGTAATAACCATAAGAATATTAATGATCTGCTGGTCTTTGACTAAATAAATATAGGCCCACCATAGTGCTAAATAGGCTGCAAAAATATGATAGCCTTTTAAGTGTACTAATTTTTTATACTCGTATAAACAAGCAAGTCCAAAGGTCATGAATAAAAAATCAAAGGCATCAGAACTTAAAAAGACTGCTGACAATAATAGGATTATGTACACAGCCCCTGTTAGTGACCTTCTTAGAATTTCTTTCATACTATAAATCTTCCAGAAGTAAAAGATAAAGATTTTTAGTACTACTACCATAGGTTAGAAAATCATCTGAATTCTCTGCGGTAGCTTTAAAGTGTTTTAATGTAGTTATATTGGCCGGTATTCTTTGGCCATATTTTTTCTTGATGGTCTTTAAACCTTCTCCTATAGATTCTATTAACTGGCTAGTAGTGGCAAACACCACAACATTGCTAGGTAGTTCGTTTACCTTTTTTTCTAATAGTTGGTTGGAGCAAACTAGAATACTGCCGTTTTGGGCTATAAGATGCTCACAAGTGGTAAAAAATACTTCGCTGTCGCGAGCATTATCAGTAAACGTAATAGATTCCTTAGAAAATTTTTGGGCTAGCCTTTCATTGAGAACAAAGAAAGGCTCACTTTCCCAATTATTTTCTGTAACAATATTTCTAATTGCTTTTGAAACTTCTGCGTCAGAATCGCAATAAATGAACTTACCTCCATTCTGCTTAAAATGAATTGTAAATTTTTCATCAACGGGAATATTTAAATCAGGCATATGATCGCCGCGCGTTTCTGCGGTTTCTTTCGAAACCTTCTTCTTGCCACCACCAAATAAAATATCTAAAAACCCCATTTATGTTGTTGAAATAATTGCTGATCTAAAGTATTGCAATATTACTTATTCTCTGTAATTTCTTGCTCTTCTGTAGATTTGTTGTTCTCTTCTTCTTTCAGTTTCTTTTCGTTTTCCAAGGCTAAAATATCCTTTTCGAAATTTCGCTTACCAAAGATTTTTTCTAAATCTTCCTTAAAGATAACTTCTTTCTCTAACAATCTTTCAGCTAAAGTTGTAAGTTTATCCTTATTGTCAGTTAAAACCTTGATAGCGCGTTGATACTGCTCTTCAATTATTTTAGAAATTTCAGCATCTATCTTACGAGCGGTGTCCTCACTGTAAGGTTTTGAGAAACCATAAGAATCTTGACCAGAAGAATCATAATAGGTAATATTACCTATTTCATCATTAAGACCATAGATAGTTACCATTGCCCTTGCTTGCTTGGTAACTTTTTCTAAATCACTTAAAGCACCGGTAGAAATTTTATTGAAAATAACTTTCTCTGCAGCTCTACCACCCATAGTTGCACACATTTCGTCCAACATTTGTTCAGGTCTAACAATTAAACGCTCTTCAGGTAAATACCATGCAGCACCTAATGATTGCCCTCTTGGTACAATAGTAACCTTCACTAAAGGAGCAGCGTGTTCTAACATCCAACTAGTAGTTGCATGACCAGCTTCGTGATAGGCGATAGTTTCTTTCTCACCCGGGGTAATAATTTTATTTTTCTTTTCAAGACCACCTACAATTCTATCTACAGCATCTAAGAAATCTTGCTTGGTTACCGCTTTTTTCTCGTTTCTAGCTGCAATTAATGCCGCTTCGTTACAAACATTTGCAATATCTGCACCAGAGAAACCAGGAGTTTGTCTAGCCAAGAAATCAAGATCAAGAGTCTCTGCCGTTTTAATAGGTCTTAAGTGAACTTCAAAAATTTCTTTACGCTCGCGAATATCCGGTAGGTCAACATAAATTTGTCTATCAAATCTACCTGCACGCATTAATGCTTTGTCCAATACATCTGCACGGTTGGTTGCTGCAAGTACAATAACATTTGTATTTGTACCAAAACCGTCCATTTCAGTTAATAATTGGTTCAATGTATTTTCACGTTCGTCATTAGAACCTGTAAAGTTATTTTTACCTCTAGCTCTACCAATGGCATCAATTTCATCAATAAAAATAATGGCTGGAGATTTGTCTTTTGCTTGCTTGAACAAATCACGTACTCTAGATGCACCAACACCTACGAACATTTCTACGAAATCTGAACCGGATAACGAGAAGAAAGGCACCTTAGCTTCACCAGCAACGGCTTTGGCTAAAAGGGTCTTACCCGTTCCTGGAGGTCCTACAAGCAATGCTCCTTTAGGTATTTTACCACCTAATGAAGTATACTTATCAGGATTTCTTAAAAACTCAACAATTTCTTCAACCTCTTCTTTTGCACCTTCTAAACCGGCAACATCTTTAAAGGAAGTTCTAGTATCTGTCTTTTCGTCAAATAATTTTGCTTTAGACTTACCAATATTGAAAATTTGACCTCCTGCGCCACCGCCGCCACCGCCGGACATTCTGCGCATTAAGTATATCCAAATACCAATAATCAATACAAATGGTAATAGAGATAACAAGAAATCTAAAATGGCTGTAGACTCTTTACCAAATTCAATAATAGTATCTAAATTATTTTCTTTTTTGATTTCGGTTATTTCATTCTGAAATATTTGAAGATCACCGTAGTCTAAGGTATACTGAGGAACATTACCAGAAGATGGTAGAAATGATTTCTCGTTCACATCTTTATGTACCTCTTTAGCAATAGCCTCATCGGTTAAAAATACTTTAGCCTGATTGGTGTTCGTTATAATTAAAATCTTCTTAACATCACCATTTCGCAAATACTGCTGTAATTCTGAAGTAGTCGTTTTTTGGGTACTAGCTAAATCATCACTATTGAATAATTGAAATCCAATTAGTAATACTGCTACCAATCCATAAATCCACCAAGAACTAAATTTTGGTTTTTTCGGATTTGTTTTGTTTTCTTTTGCCATTTTAATTTTTTATTAGTTTACGCTACTTTCTATGGTTGTGAATTTTGCATCTCCCCATAAACCTTCTATGTCATAAAACTCTCGAACTTGCTTTTGGAATATATGAACAACTACATTTACGTAGTCCATTAGTACCCATTCCGCATTGTCCTCGCCTTCTACGTGCCAAGGTTTATCTTGAATCGCTTTACTTACTGTTTTTTGGATAGAACCTACTATAGCATTTACATGCGTATTTGAAGTACCGTTACAAACTATGAAGTAATCACAAACGGTATTCTCAATTTCTCTTAAATCTAATAGGTTGATATTGTGACCTTTTACTTCGTCAATTCCCTGAATTATTAATGCAATTAACTCATCTTTGCTAGTTTTACTTTCCTGCATTCAAAAATTTTAGTTTTTACAAAGTTATTATTTTTTTGTTCTTTTAGGACTAGTTTTTAACAATACATTAAAGATTCACAATAAGAACAGTAAATGCAAATAATCAAACTTGATGCCACGCAATCTACAAACACCTATTTAAAAGACTTGTCATTTAAAAAAGAACTTGATGATTTTACTGTGATTACCACAAGTAATCAAACTTTAGGTAGGGGGCAAATGAGTGCTAAATGGGAGTCTGAACCGGGTAAAAACTTAGCATTCAGTATGTTGAAAAATAATATTAACATACCAATACAGCGTGTTTTTTTGGTGAGTGTTTGTGTATCTCTTGCCATTGTAGATGCTTTAAACCGTTTGGGAATACCTGATTTAAGCATTAAATGGCCTAACGACATTCTGTCAGGTAATTCTAAAATAGGGGGAATATTGATAGAAAATATTTTGTCTGGATCTAAAATTAAACGAACTATTATAGGATTTGGCTTAAATGTGAATCAAGAAGTGTTCAAAAACGCACCAAATGCATCTTCATTGAAAAATATTATGGATGTAGATTTTGATCTTGATTCGGTTTTTTATTCCTTAACAGAACAGTTGCATTTGTATTTAAACAAACCAATAGATTCTTTAGAGCAAGAATTGTACGCACAATATCATTCTTACTTATTTAAAATAGGAGATAGGAGTAGTTTTAAAAATCAAGACAGTTCACTATTTACCGGCACAATAGAAAAAGTTTCAATTGGCGGTAAACTTATTGTGAGACATGAAGATGGTGATCTTCAAGAATATGGGTTAAAAGAAATACAGCTAATGTATTAGACCTTTGCCAAATTCGTTGATAATGTATTGATGAAATTGGTAATAGGTTTTTTGATCATCATTGCCATCATAGCATTGAATTCACCTTTAAAACTTAAAACAACTTCACTCTTATTCGCATCTATTTCTATGATATCCGCTGTTAAAGTAAAAGGTAATTTTTCACTAGCGGCACCCAAAACAATTTGACTGAAAGGTGTTTGTTCTTTCTTTTCCAAAACAATTTCTGGCATACCTTTTAAAGCAAAAAGAAATCTATTCTCATTTAAAACTTCAAATTTGTCAATATTTTCAGGCATTAACAATCTAAAATTAGGCAGGTCATTTAAGAAGTTAAAAGTGTCTTCTGTATTTTTAGATATTTCTGCCTTAGGTGTTTCTATAAACATAATTATTTATTTGTCCATTTAGAAGGGTCTTTCCTCCATTCCATTAATGTAATCAACTGCTCTTCTTTTACGTATCCCGTTTCAGATGCTTGTTCAATTAAATATTCGTAGCTACTTAAAGTGTGTAGCTCTGTATTTTTTTCTTCAAAATTTTTGGTAGCGGTTTCAAATCCGTAAGTAAAGATTGCCAACATGCCCTTTACGTTCGCGTCAATAGCTCTTAGGGCGTCTACGGCATTTAAGCTGCTTTTTCCTGTGCTAATTAAATCTTCTATAACAACAACCGTTTGGTGCGCTTCTAAATGACCTTCTATCTGATTTTGACGACCGTGGGATTTAGGCTCAGGCCTTACATATACGAAAGGTAAATTTAGTTTGTCAGCGACTAAAGCCCCAATTCCTATTGCTCCTGTAGCTACACCTACAATACAATCTGGCTTACCATAAAGTTGTTCTACTTGCTTTGCCATTTCATCGCGAATATAGTTTCTGATGATAGGATAGGATAGTAAAATTCTATTATCGCAGTATATTGGAGATTTCCAACCCGAAGCCCATGTAAAAGGATTTTCCGGTGTCAATTTTATTGCATTAATTTGCAAGAGAAGCTCTGCTGTTTTTTTTGCAGTGTTTTTGTCTAAAACCATGACGCAAATGTATAAAGTTTTTGTTAATGAATTGCCTTTGATTTTGACAAATAAACTCTCTGATACAACAAATGGAGAGTATTTTTCATTAAATCAAGAATCAATAGAAGAGGCAATAAGTTCATTGAGGAAGGGGAAGTTGAGGGAAGCGTTTATTTATCATCCTAATTACGATGAAATTTTAAAAAAGTTTACTCAAGTTATACCCTTAGTGATTGCCGGTGGCGGTGTAGTAAGAAATAAAGAGGGAAAAGTACTTTTTATCTACAGAAACGATAAATGGGATTTACCTAAAGGTAAATTGGATAAGGGTGAGTCCATAGAGGAATGTGCCATACGTGAGGTAGAAGAAGAAACTGGTGTTAGAGGTCTTGTTATAGATAATTATATTAGAACAACGTATCATATCTTTAAGCGTAACGGAATCAATAAACTTAAACAGGTTTATTGGTATGATATGAGTACCGATTTTGATGGCAAATTAAAGCCAGAGAAAAAAGAAGGCATTTTTAAAGTACGCTGGAAAGGACCAGAGAAAATTAAAAAGGCCCTGGAAAATTCATACGTAAACATCAAAATACTATTCGGAGAAGATTAAAAGTTACTTTTTTATCTTATAAACCGGATATTGTAAATGTGCTTTTTCGTAAAGATCACTTTGCTTAAAAAGCCAATCTAATTGCTTGTACCAGTTTTCGTTGAAATCTGAGTCAAGCATTTTTTTATCCTCAAATTTTGCTTTAAGAATAGTGTCGTTTTCTAAAATTTTAAGGGCGGTATCTTCAAACACATAAGGGGAGAAGCCCTCTTTTTGTTGAAGAATGGTATCAAAGAAATTCCAGTTGAAAAATGAATCCACCGCAGATGGTTCTAATGTTTCTAGAATATATCTAAAACCAGGCTGATTTGTAGGTATTATGATGTCTCCTGCATGAAATTCTTTTGTTTCATACGATGTAGTCACAGTAGTATTATAGTGTGGGTAGTGGCCTTCATAAGGTGATGAATATGTTTGGTATTCATGTATTTTATAAGATTCTACAGATATGGTTGAATCTTTTTGAAGAGTGGTATAGGTTATCTTATTTAAATGTAATTTTTCAATGATATTATCCCACTGTCTTCCTATCACGTATGCTTTAGGAATTTTAATAGAATCTGAGGCAATGAAATAATCTTGATAGGCTACTTCGGTTTCTATTGGTACTTCTCGGTTGTATTTTAATCTTTTTAAACCTGTAACTTCACTAATTATGGTATCTGCCTTATAGCCCTTAAATATATACTTGCTAACATTAGTAGTGTCAACTTCATAGGCAATGGGGTAATATTCTTTTGTGTTGTTTTTTAAGAATGCGGCATCTCTTAAAGATTTTATTCTACTTCCGTCTTTTTCGGCAATGGCAATCATTTTTCGCATGAGTTCATAAGTGCCTTCTACACGCATGTCGTATGGCTTTAGCATATGAGTTTCTACCATCATACCAACAGTATTAAATAATGTAGTGTAGCCTGTAGAATATCTAGGGTGATCCATGAACTGTTTAAAACCTTTTTCTGGCGGACTATTGAAGACATTTACATAAGGTGTAATATCCCAATTAGATTTGGATAAAGAATCATGTAATTGAGGCATTAATGAACTATGAATATATTCACCTAAATCACCGCCCATTTTATTATGTTGTGTAAATAAATGTGTAAGGGTATATTGGTAATCTGCACCGTTGCTTACATGGTTGTCTATAAAAACATCAGGATTTATGAGGTGAAAGATTTCTGCAAAAGTTTCTGCATTCTTGGTGTCCGTTTTTATAAAATCTCTATTTAAATCGTAGTTTTTGGCATTACCTCTAAATCCATATTCCAAAGGTCCGTTTTGGTTTGCACGTGAGGTGCTATTCCTATTTAGTGCGCCACCAACGTTATAAATTGGTATAGTGGCAATTATAGTTTCTTTTGGAGTTTCAATCTCATTGCTTGCCAAATCGCGAAATAATAACATGGTTGCGTCAATGCCATCACTTTCACCGGGGTGGATACCATTGTTGATTAACATTATAGTATTGTTTTCGCTTAACTTTTTAAAGTCAAAATCGCCCTTTTCGCTGAAAGTAACTATATGCAACGGTTTACCGCTATCTGTAGTACCAATGGTTTGTATGTTGATTGAAGAAAATTCTTTTGATAATTTTAGGTAAAAATCTATGACCTCCTCATAGGTGGCAGTTTCTGTTTTGTTCGATACTTCATAAGGAGTAGGGAAATCTGTCTTTGTATTTTCAACTTTACTTTCACAAGAGAAAATTATAAGCGCTAAAATGAGGATTGATATATTTTTCATGTACAGACAATTATAATGGTGATGAATTCCATTCACTGAATGTAAAAATAATCAATACTTCTATTGGCTTAAGCTACTTGGGTAATTTCTGTAATTTTATTTCTGTCAATTGGTTTTTGGTTGAAAGTAATTAAGTGGTGGCTTTTGTTTTTGTAATATTCCCATTGTTTCTTGTCATAGGGGTCTATAGAAGAGGTTACAATGTTAATTCTGATTTTGTTGGTTATTGGAAGTTCAATAAAGGCCTCTAAAAACTCCCAGCCGTCCATAATGGGCATATTGATGTCCAAAAATATAACCTGTGGAATTGCCTTTTTATTTGTGTAGAAATCCGTTATTGCGTCTAATGCAATTTTACCGTTTTCATATGATTGTATTGAATTGCATTCAACACTTGAAGATATTAATTTACGTAAACCAAATACTGTTATAGCATCGTCGTCAATTATAGTGATGTCACTAATTTTTTTCATTAAAGAAAATTTTAAATTTTGTTCCTTTTCCTACTTCACTACTAACTTCTACTTTGCCGTTCATAGCGTCTATTTGGTTTTTTGTCAAGTACAGACCAATGCCTCTTGCATCTTTGTGGTCATGAAAAGTTTTGTACATGCCAAAAAGTTTTTCACCGTATTTATCTAGGTCAATACCTAGCCCATTATCCTTTATGGAAAGAATGGAGTAACCCTCCTTTTTTTCAGCACTTAGAATAACATGTCCGCCTCTTTCTGGATGTCTGTATTTAACTGCATTGGTAATAAAGTTGGTTATGATACTGTCTAAGTATGCCGGTACTGCTTTTATGTTGAAATTCGCAGGAATATTATTTTCAATTTTACTTTTGTTGTTAGAAATAAATGGAGATAGATTTTGGCATACATCAACAACCTTGTTATATAAGTTTATTTCTTTAATTTCAATATTGGTATTTGTATTAATTGAAACAACCTCGTTCAAATTATCTAAGGTTTCTAATAGATTATTTGAAGCTTTAGTTAACATTGAAACTATATTGTTCTTTTCAACTTCATCTTCTTCGCTTTCCAAAAAGTTTAAGAGCATGGAGAAATTAGCAGAGTGAGAACGTAGATTATGTGAAACTATATGCGCAAAGTTCAACAGTTTTTTATTTTGAACCGATGCAATGTTTATGATATTCCTAAGCTCTTTTTCTTTTTCTTTTAATGTTGAAATATCTAAGCTGATTCCTACAATACCATATGCTTCACCTTTATTGTTTAAAAGAGGTATTTTAGAACTTAGAAAAGAGGTTTCTTTACCATCTAAAGTGGTTTTTACAGTCTCTTTCCCTATTACAGGTCTAAGCGTATTCATTACCTTTAAATCTTCTTTCCTAGACTTTTTAGCGGCATCGTATGAATACAATTCAAAATCACTTTTTCCTATAATTTCCTTTGGGTCATTAATCCCTAAATACTCACATTCAGCTTTATTGACTAAAACCTTTCTAGATTCGGTATCTTTTATATAAACATTTACGGGTAGGTTATCAATCAGTGTTCTAAGTAATTTTTCATTGTCAATAGTCTTTAAATCCGCTTCTACTTGCTCATGAATATCTTGAAATGTACCTATTAAACCAACCATTTCGCCTTTATTGTAAATAGGTTTTCCGCCGGCCATTACCCATTTTTCTTTACCTGTGGCCGTTATGATTTGCAGCTTTAGATTGCTCCAGGATTTACCTTTGTTTTGAGCTTCAAATAATGCCATTGAAATAGCGTTTCTACTGTGACCTTCTTTATAATAAAAAAGGGCATTTTCAATATTTGGATGAAAATCTGGAGAAACCTCATGAATAGATTTTGTGGTGGAGCACCAAAATAATCGGTTGTCTACAATATTATATTCCCATCTTCCAATTTTGGTAATTTCTGCTTGCTGTTGCAAGAGTAACTCTTTCTTGTTGAGTTCTAGCTCATTGTTTACAGCTTCGGTAATGTCACTTAATTGAATTATAGCCCCAACTATATTTTCATTGGTGTCGTACCACGGCGCATTTGTCCATTCAAACCATAGCTCTTGACCATTGGCGTCAATAGTTTGGTGAATGCCCATAGGTTGTGGGTTTCCTTTAAAACAATTATCTAAAACCATTTTCCATTTATGACTTAATTTGGGAAAAACCGCAAATAAGCTTTTAAAGCTGTTACGCTCTTCATTTAAGTTGAAAATACTCGTCCACTTGTCAGATGTTTGAACAATATTATAATTAGTGTCAATGAATGCCGTTGGTGACGGTAATTGTCTAATTATGTACGAGGTATTTGATTTTAGGGGAACCTTTACCATGCTGATGTAATTTCTTACGAATGTAAGGGGATTACTGCGTTTTATTACATATTTGTTGTGAATACTATCATTAACGTTGTAAATAGATTATTACATTGCATTAAGTTTAGTTTTTTACTTTTTATTAAAATAGAACTTAAAAGTTGCACCTTGTCCAGGTGAGCTGTCAACAGTAATTTTTCCGTTCATGGCATCCATTTGGTTTTTGGTAATGTAAAGACCAATTCCACGAGATTCCTTATTTCTATGAAAAGTTTTATAGAGTCCGAATAATTGATCACCATATTTTTCCAAATCTATACCTAGACCATTATCTTCAATACTTAGTATGGTATAATCCTTGGTTTCTTTAGTACTCAGGATAATAATAGGTGGCTTGTTGTCGCTTCTATATTTTATTGAATTTGTAATGCAATTTGTTAGTATACTATTTAAATAGGCAGGCAGGGCCTTTACTTTAATATCATCTGATATTTCGTTTATAATTTTACCATTGGTTTGTTTTATTAGACCGGCTACATTTTGTTCAACAATAAAAACACTTTCATTTAAGGAGAGTAATTTTTTCTCGTTATTTAGATTTGATTTTACAGCAACGATTTCTCTTAACCCTTTTATAGTTTCTGATAAGTTGTCAGATGCGTTAAATAGCATTGTCATGTACTTATTACGCTGTGTTAGTCCTTTTTCATCGTTTAAGAAATTTAATAACAGTGAAAAGTTGGTAGCGTGTGTTTTAAGGTTGTGAGAGACCATATGGGCAAAATTTAGAAGTTGATCATTTTTCTCTCTAGAAGTAATTATGGTATTTTTTAATTTCTTCTCTAATTTAGTTTGGGTGGTGATATTTTCAATAGTACATAAAATACTTTTCTTATTATTTAATCCCTTAACTAGGTTGCCGGTAACCTTAAGGTTCAGTGTATGTTTTAATTTGTTTGAAAATGTAAATTTTACAGGATTAAAAGATTCCTTTTCTATTAACTGTGCTACCAGGTCTTGTTCTTTGTTTAGAAAGGATTTGCCTATAAATTCTTTAAAGTTCTTATTTATAAAGTATTCTTTTTCAAAACCGGATAGCTTTATGAACTGTTGGTTTACATTTAAAAAGTTACCATTTTCAAAATCTATAATAGCTAAACCTAAAGGCACTTTTTCAAATAAGGGGTATTCACTTAATTCAGCTTCAAGAACGGTTTTTTTAACTTCTATTTTATTTTCTTCATCAACCTGTTGTATCGTTCCAATTATTCTAGTGCAAGTGCCATCTTTAAATTTAGGTCTGCCTATGGTATTAACCCAAATAATGGTACCATCTTTTTGTCTCAATTGCGCTTTTACATTCCAAGGTTTTCCTAGATTAATAGCGTCATTTACAACATTTTTAATGACCTCTTGAGATTCATCTACATAAAATTCTATAGCATTTTCTAGACTAGGTTCAAAATCTATAGGTAGACCGTAAATCTTGTTTACTATTGGTGTCCAGAGCAAAGATTTATTTACAGCATCCAGTTCCCAACTACCAATCTTGGCTACAGAAGTTTTGTTGTTAAGTAATAACTTGGTCTTATTGAGTTCTATTTCTAATTCTTGAGTTTTGGTTATAGGTTCAATTTTTATGATTACACCTATAATATTGCCATACCCATCTTTCCATGGATTAAGGTGCCAAATAGAATCATTAGATGAATACTGGCAATCTTTAGCATTATATTTAAACTTTATGTCACGTAGCCCATCTAAACTATATTTTAACCTAGTTTTAAGTTCTTGAGCTATTTCGGGAAACAAGTCAACAATATATTTACCTTCTATCTGCTCTAAATTTAACTGAAAATTAGCCTCCCATCTTGGAGATGCGCTAATGAGCTTAAAATCGGTATCTATAATAACAATAGAAGATGGAATTTGCTTGATCCAATCTAGTGAAAATGATGAGTTATTTTGATATCTAAACATAGGTGGAAAGAATTTTCTTACGAATTTATAGGAAAATTGTAGTTTGCCCACCTAAATTGTTGTGTTTTTACAAAAAGTTGTGGTTGAAAGTGCTATTCCTGTTGTCAGGCCGACGAACTACACTTATTTTCTTACAGAATCGGGTACTAAACCCGTATAATCACCACCATTGCGTATAACGTCTCTAACAATAGAGGAGCTGATGTATGATTTGCCCGATGAGGTCAATAGAAACACGGTTTCTATCTCAGATAGTTTTCTGTTGGTATGTGCAATTGCTTTCTCAAATTCAAAATCTCCAGGATTTCGTAATCCTCTTAAAATAAAATTTGCATCGACTTTCTTACAAAAATCCACTGTTAGTCCTACATATGATTTCACGGTTATAGAAGGTACATCTTTAAAAGCTTCTTCAATAAATTGAATACGTTGTTCTAAGCTGAACATGTACTTTTTATCGGCATTTTTTCCTATAGCTATAATGACCTCGTCAAATAAAGTTATGCCACGCATAATTATATCATGATGTCCTAAAGTCAAAGGATCAAAAGAACCGGGGAAAATTGCGCGTCTCATAAGTGTATTTTTCTTTTTAAATATAGGCAATTTATGACAATGCCTCATTAATGGCGTACTCGAATAACATACCTAGCTCAATACCAGCTTCTTTTGCTTGTTGAGGTAAAATGCTCTCAGTAGTTAAACCTGGTGTAGTGTTCATTTCTAACAAGAAAGGTTCATTATCTATGAATATAAATTCACTTCTAGAGAACCCTGTCATTTTTAGTACATCATAAATTCTTTTTGATGCTATGGTTACTTTTTCTAATTGTTCAGCGTTTATTCTTGCAGGAGTTATTTCTTGAGATTTACCTTCGTATTTTGCTTGATAGTCAAAGAAATCATTTTCAGATACAATCTCTGTGATAGGAAATACCGTGGTTTTTCCATTTAGTTTCAATACACCAACTGAAACCTCTATACCATCAAGAAAACCTTCAATAATAATTTCATCATCTTCTTTATAAGCTGTTTCAATAGCGGCTTTAAGCTCTTCTGATTTATAGACCTTAGTAATGCCAAAACTACTACCAGATTTATTAGCTTTTACAAAACAGGGCAATTTGACTTTATCTATAATTTCGGTTTCATTTATTTCGTCGCCTAAGTTAAGATAGTAAGATGGTGCTGCTTTAATTCCGTAAGGTTTTAAAACGCTCAGCAAATCTCTTTTATTAAAGGTTAAAGCAGCTTGGTAGAAATCACAAGAAGTGTGTTTTATTCCCAATAATTCAAAATAAGCTTGCATGAGTCCGTCTTCCCCGGGAGAACCATGAATAGCATTAAAAACACAATCAAATGTTATAGAATTGCCGTTCAAAGGGATTGAGAAATCATTACGATCAATTGGCGTTTCGTTACCTGCATCATCTACAAAGACCCATTTGTTCTTGAAAATATGTATTCTATACAGATTGAATTTTTCTTTGTTCAGGTAATCATAAACCACATTTCCACTTTTAAGCGATATTTTATATTCACTAGAATAACCGCCCATTATAATTGCAATATTTTTTTTCATGTGTATGGTCTATTAAGAATGTTAAAGCAAAGATGGAGTATTGAAATAAAATAAAAAAGAAAACATACAGCATTCACTAATTAAGAATTAATTTTTATGATACTCATAACTATAAACCAATGCTGTAAAATGGTATGAGGGCATTTACTATATTTGTCGGGTCAAATAATACGTATGAGGAATTTTTTCAATTTTTTAAAAAGTAAGACTTTTTTAATTCAGCTTGGTCTTGCGTTGTTGGTATTGATTATAGTGATTTTTGTCACATTAAGATACCTAAACAGTACCACCAATCATGGTGAGTTTGTAGAAGTACCGGATTTTTCTAAAAAATCTGTTATGGATATGAGAAAATCAATTGAAGAAGCTGGCTTGCGATATGAAGTTTTAGACTCTGCAAACTACAATCCAGATTACCCTAGGTTCTCTATTATAGAACAAAACCCTTCTGCCGGATCAAAAGTTAAGGAGAATAGAAAAATATATTTCACTGTTAATCCATCGGGATATAAAAAAGTAACCGTTCCTAAAATTATTCAAGTAACCAAGCGTAATGCATCTTCAATGTTGAAAGCCGTAGGTTTAGATGTACAACGTGTAACCTATGTAGATGAATTGGGTAAGGATATGGTATATCGTATAAAGTATAAAGGAAAAGATATTAAGCCAGGCGACAAACTACCTAAAACCTCTAAAATAGAATTGGTTTGTGGTAATGGTAGTATTACAGAAAGAGCAATAATTAAAGCGGAATCTGAAGATTAGATGGAGGATAATATTGAGCGGCCGGAAAATGAAGATGGAGAACTTTTTGAGCATCATAAGGTTGTAGCTTCTAAAGGTCAAGTTCCTTTGCGTGTAGACAAATTTTTAATGAATTTCATTGAAAATGCAACACGAAATAAAATACAGCAATCGGCTAAAGATGGTCACGTTTGGGTCAATGACAAAATCGTAAAATCCAATTATAAGGTTAAGGCAGGTGATGAGGTTAAGGTGTTATTTGAACATCCGCCACACGAATTTTTGTTGGTGCCAGAAGATATCCCTTTAGATATCGTTTACGAAGACGATGTTTTAATGGTGGTGAATAAACCTGCGGGCATGGTAGTGCACCCAGGGCACGGTAATTATTCTGGTACGTTGATCAATGCATTGATTTATCATACGGATAATTTACCATCAAACAGCAATGAAAGACCGGGCTTGGTGCATCGTATAGATAAAGATACCTCTGGTCTGTTGGTAGTTGCAAAGACAGAGGCAGCTATGACACATTTAGCAAAGCAATTTTTTGATAAGACTTCTGAGCGTGAATATGTTGCTTTGGTTTGGGGTAATATTGAAGAAGATGAAGGTACTGTAATTGGTAATGTGGGTAGAAATCCTAAAAATCGCCTACAAATGCATGTTTTTCCTGAAGGGGAAGAAGGTAAGGAAGCGGTAACCCATTTTAAGGTATTGGAGAGATTAGGTTACGTCACCTTGGTATCTTGTAAATTAGAGACCGGCAGAACACATCAAATTCGTGTGCATATGAAATACATTGGGCACACATTGTTTAATGATGAACGTTACGGTGGAGAGAAGATTTTAAAAGGAACAACCTTTACAAAGTACAAGCAATTTGTAGAGAATACTTTTAAATTACTGCCAAGACAAGCATTGCATGCCAAGACATTAGGCTTTGTTCATCCCGTCACAGGAGAGCATATGAGCTTTGATTCTGAAGTACCAGAAGATATGACCAGTGCCATAGAAAAATGGAGGGGTTACAGTAAAAATAGTACAGAATAAGATTCTTCAATACCACTATTTAAACTCTTTTTTGTCTTTTGTAGGTCTTCCTGTTAATCCTGTTTATTTTTGGAGTATTAAAATTGCACTATGAAAATTGTTATTTCTCCGGCTAAGTCATTGAATTACGAAAGTGAGTTGCCAACAACTAAATATACTTCTCCAGAATTTATAGAAGATGCTGAAAAGCTGAATAAGGTTTTAAAGAAAAAGAAACCGAAAGCGCTTTCTGAACTAATGTCTATTTCAGATAATTTGGCGCAATTAAACTGGCAACGTAATCAAGATTTTACAGTACCGTTTACACCAGATAACGCAAGGCCTGCGGTTTATGCCTTTAGCGGAGATGTATACCAAGGTTTAGATGCGTACACGTTATCCGAAGAAAAAATTGAGAAGTTGCAACAAACCCTTAGAATTTTATCTGGACAGTACGGTATTTTGAAACCATTGGATTTAATGCAACCATATCGTCTAGAAATGGGTACTTCTTTAAAATTTGGGAGAAAGAAAAACTTGTACGAATACTGGGGAGAAAGACTTACCGATCATTTAAACAATGAGATGGTAGAAGATGAGTTGTTGGTGAACCTAGCAAGTAATGAGTATTACAGTGCTTTAAAACCTAAAAAAATAAAAGCGGAAATTATTACTCCGGTTTTTAAAGATTGGAAGAACGATAAGTTAAAGATTATAAGTTTCTTCGCAAAAAAAGCTAGAGGGGCAATGGTTAGGTATATTATAGATGCCGATGCCAAAACATTAGAAGATATTAAAGGGTTCAATTTAGATGATTATCAATTTAGTCAAGAACATACCTTAAAGGAAAACCAACCTGTCTTTATTAGATAAAATATAATCTTCTCTTTTTCGTTCTTAAGTATATATAAAATACGTCTATGAAAAGGGTTATTTTGCTTGCTGTTATTTGTGTTGTTGTATTGTTCTCTTGTACAGATAGAGATGATGAGGTTAACTTAGTCAATATTCGCGTTCAAAACAGTACAGAACTTTTTTTTAGCGAAGTGCGTATAGTTGAAAATGACACTGTTTATGAGAATATTGAAGCAGGTGAATTTTCAGAATATATGGAATTTGAAAGGGCGTATGCGTTTACGGCAATATCAATTCTTACAGATTCTACTAGCTTAAATTATGTGCCTGTAGAGATGTCAACAGACACTTTGCCAATAGGTTTTTATACGTACGAGATATCTTTAGATGAAGAGAATCAAGTAGACTTAACCTTTAGAATAGACGATTAGGGCTACTTCTTTTTATTGATTTTTATTTTTTCTTCAATTGTAGGTCTCTTTTTAATTTTACGTGGTCTTCTAGTACCATAAGAATTATTCGATATTTTTCCTTTTCTAGATTTCTTATCTCCTTTTCCCATATCTCGTTTTCTTTGATTTCTGTTTAAGTTAGTAAATTAGAGAAGATTTATCTGTAAAATAGGCTCATGAGAATAAAACACTAATGCAAAAGAAATTTCAACATACTCACCCGTATGAACCTTTTATAGATGAATTTACTGAAAAGTTAATTGTAGGAACATTACCGCCGCCCCGTTTTACCATTGGAGATTTAAAAGCGGGTGATGTCAATTTTTGCTATGGAAGTCGTGATGGTCAGCTGTGGCCTATTTTAGATAAAATATTTAATTTAAATCTAAAGTTTGAAACTACATTAGAAGCCATAGAACAACGCAAAACATTTCTAAGGGAAAGGAAAATAGGAGTTTGTGATATTGTTGCTTCTGCAGAAAGGGAAAAAATAGATGCTTCTGATATTGGTATGCAAAATATTCAATTAAGAAATGTTTTAGAGTATCTAGAAAAGTATACTAAAGTAACCACCTTATTATTTACTGGAGGCAACAGTAAAAATGGACCAAAGTATTTCTTTAGAAAACTTTTAAAGGAGCATAACGTAGTATTGCATTTAATTTCTAACAATGTGCCACGAATACATGAGTTTAAACATCCTACCACAAAAACTACAATTAGGACGGTTTCTTTAATTGCTCCTTCTGGAGCTGCAAATAGGGCAGTAGGTAGTCTTGAAAGTTATAAGAGGATGAAAAAAGAAATCCCTAAGTTCAATACATTGGATTTTAGGATACTTCAATATAAGAATTACTTCTAAGAGGTGTCTAGTTTTAAAACTTCTTAAAACTAAAAAGAGTCCTGTTTTTAAAACAAGACTCTTTTACGAGAACACTATATGAAAATGAAAATTTTTATTTCTTATTAACACTGTAAAGGTAGACAGCTTATACAGTATTTTGAATTATTTGTTGTCAATACACACAATTTTGTGGTATACTGCTAGGAATATGATATTTCACAAAAATGATTCTCTAAATTCTCTTGGAATAGCGATATTTATGTTCGAATTTTAGAAAGTTTGCCGTAATGGTACGGCGTAAAGTTTTTGATATATGCAACAACAAGAAAGGTTGGCAGAATTTAAGAAGTCTGTCCAAAATAAATTTAATGTTTATAATAGTCTATTCTTAAACCTACCTTACGAGAATATTGAGAATGTGGGTATGCTAATACCGTTATTACTCAGTCAATCTGAAAAGGGATTGAGTGATGGTCTTAACCCGAAGGAAATATTAGAGAATTTTTTCGAAAATTTTGTAGATATTAAATCTGAAAAAGAACAGATAGATTTCATGTTCCGCATTATACAATATGTAGAACGTCAGGTGGTACTTTATGATAGTGTAGAAGATGCTGCTTTCCCAAAACTGCAAAAGCATTCTAGCTCGTTATCATTGAAAGATTATTTTCAATTAGTCGAAAAAAATAATTCATGGGATACCATTTGGGATAAGTTGAGCACTTTCAGTGCGCGTATTGTTCTTACGGCACACCCAACTCAATTTTATACTCCAGCGGTTTTAGATATTATTACGAACCTTAGAACATTAATTTTAGAGGATAAAATTGATGAGATAGATGTTGGATTGCAGCAATTAGGATTAACTTCTTTGATTAATGCTAAAAAACCTACCCCTTTAGACGAGGCAAAAAATATTATTTATACACTAAGACATGTGTATTATGATGCTATTGGTGATATGTACGCGTATATAAAAGGAAGTACAGGTTCCCAACAATTTGAAAATCATGATATAGTAAAATTAGGTTTTTGGCCAGGTGGTGATAGAGATGGTAACCCGTTTGTAACAGCGGATATTACAAGAGATGTCATGAACGAGCTTCGTTTAACCTTAATGAAGTGTTATTACAATGATTTAAAAGGCTTAGTTCATAAACTTACATTCAAAGATGTCCAAGAACCCATTCAGAAATTGAGGTCTAACTTGTATACCGCAATGTTTGATAGTTCTAAGGATATTGGTTATGAAGATTTAATTATCCCTTTAGAAGAAATTAGATTAATTCTTATTGAAAAATATCAAAGCCTTTATTTAAAAGATTTAGAGAACTTTATTGATAAAGTGAAAATCTTCAAAGTACACTTTGCAACAATAGATATTCGTCAAGACCATAGTATGCATACCAAGGTTATGGTTGAGGTTTTGAAAAAGAACGGATTAATAAAAGAAGAGCTTAGTGAATTATCTGAAGAGAGATTAATAGATATTTTAATACATGAGAATTTACAGTTAGTTCCAGATGATTACAAGGAAGATATTGTAAAAGATACTATTAAGAACATACTACAGTTACAGACAATACAAGAGAAGAACGGTGAAGAAGGGTGTAATAGGTACATCATTAGTAATTCTGAAGATAAGTTCTCTATACTTTTTGTTTATGCATTGTTTAGATGGTGTGGTTGGGCAGATAAGAAAATTACTTTTGACATTGTGCCATTGTTTGAAACTATGAATGGCATGGACACTGCACAAGACACCATGCAGTTCTTGTTCAATTTACCTGAATATAAAGCACATTTAGAAAACAGAAATAAAAAGCAAACCATAATGCTTGGTTTTTCTGATGGTACTAAAGATGGTGGTTATTTAAAGGCAAACTGGTCTATATTAAAGACAAAAGAAGAACTTTCAGAAGTGTGTGATCAGCACGGTATAGCAGCAGTCTTCTTTGATGGTAGAGGAGGACCACCGGCAAGAGGTGGTGGTAAAACACATCGTTTTTATGCAGCACAAACAAATAAGGTAGCGAACAACGAAATTCAACTTACTATTCAAGGGCAGACCATTACCAGTACCTATGGTACAAAAGAACAGTTCATTTACAACAGTGAGCAGTTATTGACCGCTGGTCTTTCTAATACTATTTTAGAAAAAGAAATTGTTATTTCTGATGCCGATAGAGATTTGATCGAAGAATTATCTGAACTGAGCTTCAAGAAATATGATGACTTAAAACATCATGACAAGTTTATGCCATACTTGGAAAATATGAGCACCCTTAAATACTACACCAAGGCGAATATTGGAAGTAGACCTGGAAAAAGAGGGAACAAAGCTAAATTAGAACTATCAGATTTAAGAGCTATTTCTTTTGTAGGTTCATGGAGCCAGTTAAAACAAAATGTTCCTGGGTATTACGGTATAGGTACCGCTTTAAAAACGTTGGAAGATGATGGTAGATTAGAAGAAGCTAAAAGATTATATAAAGACGTACCGTTCTTTCAAGCTTTGATGATGAATAGTATGATGAGTCTTACAAAATGTTATTTTGAATTGACCAGTTATATGAAAGAGAATAAGGAGTATGGCGCATTTTGGGAAATTCTTCATGCGGAATATGAATTATCAAAATCAATGCTTTTAAAACTTTCAGGTATGGAGATACTAATGAAGAAAGAAGCAATATCTAGAGAGTCCATTAAAATACGTGAGAATATTGTTCTGCCATTATTGGTAATACAGCAATATGCGCTACAGAGAATTGGCGAGGGTACGGAGTTTAAGGAGTTGTACGAGAAAATTGTTACAAGATCTCTTTACGGAAATATTAATGCCAGTAGAAACTCGGCATAATAATTAATGTCATTAAAGTAAAAAGGCTCTGTAATTATAATTACAGAGCCTTTTTCATTA
Source organism: Maribacter sp. UH1 (assembly GCF_056839145.1). Classification (NCBI taxonomy): domain Bacteria; kingdom Pseudomonadati; phylum Bacteroidota; class Flavobacteriia; order Flavobacteriales; family Flavobacteriaceae; genus Maribacter; species Maribacter sp. UH1. The sequence continues at coordinate 815,773 of NZ_CM166387.1, read as the reverse complement.
CAAGTATTTATGTTTAATGAACTTTACGTACAACTTCTATGGAATTAGAAATATCAAAGCAACCATTGAATTCATCAAATGTCCAGCCAGGTTCCATACCTGTTAGTCCGTCTTCATATCTAATGTAATATATAAAACATGTTCCTTCGCCAGCAGCATTAAAGTCTACAGACTTAAGATCTGCAATAGTTGGCGGAAGACCAAGTATTTTACCAGTTTCATCGGTAATGATCCAAGAGCTATTGGCGCCAGAAGCATTTTCATTGTTTATAGCGATACCGGTTACAAAATCAGAAGTTTCATCGACTATAAACTCAAAAGGACCTCCAGTAATCGTTCCGGCGTGTGGGGCTGTTCTTACCACTGTTAATGGGTTGGATAAAGCAAAATTTCCAGAAACATTGTTTGCATTCATGTCAACCTCTAGTCCTGTAATTTCACCATCGTATCTAGCGTACCATATAAGACAAGTTCCAGCACCTGCTCCATCAAAATTAACTCCTTCAACAGCTGCAAGAGTAGGCGGTAATCCTAATATTTTTCCTTGGTCATCAGTAATTACCCAAGTACTCTGTGAACCTGTAGCATTAGAGTTATCTAGAGAAATACCGTAAACATTGTCTACTTCACCATCAACACAAAAGCTAAATGGACCGCCTTCTAGCGTACCTGCACTTACACCCTGTAATCTTTCTACTTCAATGGCGTTAGACAGATCAAAGCACCCTGTTAAGTCTGCCGCATTACTACCCATGGTAGCACCTTCTAAACCATCTTCATATCTTAAATACCATATAAGGCAAGTGCCAGCACCTGCAGCATCAAAATTTACACCCTTTACAGCATCTAAAGTTGGTGGAAGTCCAAGAATATTTAAATCTTCATCAGTAATTACCCATGTACTATTAGTGCCCGAAACTTCAGAACCATCTAACATAATATCGGTAACAAAATCAGCCTCGCCATCCACATAGAATTTGTATGGACCGCCTATTAATTGACCGGCTTCTGTTTTGCTACGTACTACTTCTATAGCGTTTGATAGATTAAAATTACCCTGTAGGTCGTTTGCATTCATGTCTACCGCTAGTCCGTTCAATTCGCCTTCATAACGTAAATACCAAATTAGACAAGTACCTTCGCCTGCTCCATCAAAATTAACTCCCTCAACTGCATCTAATGTTGGTGGCAATCCTAATATTTTACCTTGCTCATCTGTAATTACCCAACTACTATTGCTTCCTTTGGCGTTAGAACTATCTAAAGTGATACCGTATACATTATCTACTTCCCCATCAACACAAAAGTTAAAAGGTCCGCCAGAGATAGTACCGGCATTTGCTGCATCCAATCTTGTAACTTGAATAGAGTTCGATAAACTAAAACATCCTTCAAGTTCGCCTGCGTTCATACCGGCTTCTGCACCTACAAGACCATCTTCAAAACGAAGGTACCAGATGAGGCAAACTCCAGCTCCGGCCATATCAAAATCAACTTCTTTGACTGCATCTAGAGTAGGCGGTAATCCAAGAATGTTAAGTTCGTCATCGGTAATTACAAAAGTGCTATTCGTACCTAGTGCACCTTCGGAATTTAATGTAATATCAGTAACGAAATCTGCATTGCCGTCAACTGTAAATTCATATGGTCCGCCAGAAAGAACACCTGCAATGGTTTCGTTTCTTTGAACTTCTATAGAATTGGATAGATCAAATGAGCCTTCAAAATTATTGGTGTTCAAGCCCATTTCCAGTCCTGCCAATCCTTCTTCATAGCGCAGATACCAAATAAAGCAAGTGCCTGCTCCAGCAGCGTCAAAGTCAACACCGTAGACCGCATCTAAAGTAGGAGGAAGGCCAAGAATGTTATTTTGGTCATCGGTAATAACCCAAGTGCTTAAACTGCCTGCAGAGCTTTCGCTATTTAGGGCAATACCATTTACCATATCTGGTATTCCATCTATACAAAAAGTAAAGGGACCACCGGCAATATCACCAGATGCGGGTATGATAACATCGGCAACGGCATTGTCGTCATCTGAACAACTTGCCATAACTAGCAATAGCATTAAAAAGGATAAAAAGTTGAAATTTTTCATATGTTCTGTTTTTTTTGGTTACAGACAAATGAATGAAAATGGTATAACAGGGTAATCACAAGAATATCAACATGTTGTGATAACTTCTGTGATGTTTTTGTGATAATTGATGAAATTTTCCGAAGATACTTAGTGTGGTGCTAGCTTATTGAATTTGAGATCTTTAAAGAATATAGTTCTATAAGACATAAAATATTTAAGAGGTTTGCTTAAAGATTGTATTATTTAAAATAAACAAGCTGTAAGGCAGTTTATTTTGAAAGTAAAGAGGTAATCTTCTGATTATAGATGGCTCTTTTTTATGTTTAAAATATAGCCATAAGTTTTTTGTAACCAGACCATCTGCATGTACTGTCGCTATATTTAAAAGATTCGTAGTTGTTAGTAAGAACATAAGTGTCTACGGTTGTGCAGCCGCCTAATTGTAAATCTCTTAATTGAAGCTCAAAATTAATAAGTTCTTTTATGTCTGATGGAGACAAAAGTTTTCTTTTATTATTAAAGTGTGCAGTTAAAATACCTTCATTATTTATGATTGTAATAGTTTGGCGTTCGTTATGAAAACAGCCAATAGATTTAATTTGAATGGTAAAATGATTTCCATTTTGTAATGATTCTACCATGGTTGGAAATCGTTCTACTGAATATTTGTATTCTTCGATAGCTTTAGAATCACTTAATGAAAAGCTACTTGTTAGTATAAAGATAGAAAGAAGGAAAATGTTTAATTTAAATATCATAAAAACTTAGTTTCAAATATTATGCCGATAATTTTGCTGATGGTAGGCAAAAGAATCGGCATTTATAAAAAGACCGTGAAAAGTTTCTATTGTGGCAGAATATTACATTTTAGTGCTCAAGAGGGCATAAAATGTTTCGATACCATAAGCAATCTGACCTATTTTTAAATTCTCATTGGGGCTGTGTTGATTGTTATCTGCGTTAACCATTGGTACAATAAACGCCGGAATCTTCAGTTCGTTTATGAAAGGGGAAATAGGAACTGTACCACCCATTATTCTTATTTGAACAGGCTTTTCTCCAAATTTTGCTTCCATTGTTTTTACAATACTATTCCCAAACGGATTATTCAAATCTGTACGAAAGGCATCTGTAACCGTACCTTCTTTTATGGTAACAATTTTATCATATTTAAGTCGGTCTTCCATAGTTGGTTCTGTACTCATAACATAAAAGCCTTGATTTTTAATATGCTCTGTTACTAATTTTTTAAGTCTGTTGCCATCAGATTCTGGTACTAATCTTAAATCTAATTCTGCGGTTGCTGTAGCAGGTAAAATTGTTCTTGCCTGATCACCGATCCATCCAGAGCCCAAACCTCTTATGTTTAAAGAAGGGTATTGTAAAGCTTCTTGATAAAAACTACCTACTTTTTCAGGAGTTAAAATTGCTAGGTTTTTATTGATTTCTTCAATATTATCTGGCACACTCTTTAAAACTTCTAATGTAGTTTCATCTAAGGTTATTCCGTCATAATAACCTTTTATTAAAACCTTACCATCAACATCTTTCATAGTGGCTAGAAGTTGCGCTAATTGAAAACCGGGGTTTGGAGCGTAATTTCCGTAATGGCCACTATGCTGAGGTTTAATAGGTCCGTGCGTGGTAATGGATAATGTTGTAATTCCTCTGCAACCATAAATTACAGTTGGTTTGCCAGAAACATGAACCGGACCATCATTGATAACTAAAAAATCTGCTTTAAGTAAGTCTTTATAGGTGCGCACAGCTTGCGGTAATGGGGCACTACTTTTTTCTTCTTCACTATCTAAAATGACTTTTACATTATACGGTATGTCGATACCATCTTTTTTAAGCGCATCAATAGCATTTAAGAACATAATAATAGGTCCTTTATCATCAGAAGTAGATCTGCCAAAAAGTCGCCAATCATAATTAATATCATCATCTAATTCTGAAAATGATTCTTTTTTCCAACCATCGTTAGATTTAGATTTTAAAACTACTTTGTAAGGGTCCGGTTGGTCCCATTTAGTAGCATCAACAGATTGCCCATCTAAATGCATATAAAACAAGATGGTAGGTTTATTATCATCCATTGGTAAAGCTGCAAAAAATAGCGGTAGACCTTCTGTCTCTAAAATAGTACTGTTAAAACCTCGTTCTGTAAATTTCTTTCTAAGCCAAAAAAGGTTAGTATCTATATCATCTGCGTTTAAAGCATCATTAGGTATGGCTACAAATTCTCGTAATTCTGTAATAGCATTTGCTACTTTAGATTTTATTAAAATGGAGTCCTGTGAGTAGCCGGAATAAAGAGTTATAGTTAATAAAAGGGTAAGTAGTTTTTTCATGTTAGTTCTCGTGGATATATTCTTTAAATGTAAGCAAATTGAAGGGAACTGTACTCTAATTATAAGGTAGCATTTGTTAAGGTTTTCTATATAAAAAATGAATAAACTTGTTAAGGCTGTTTTAGAAGTAGGGTAGAAAATGAAAAAGGTTGCCCAATTAAGACAACCTTTTTCATTTTCTCAATATAGAATGAGCTAACAATTATGTAAATGACTAAAAATTGTCAATTTAATCCGAAGTTTTTGAGTTGATTATCTTCATGATAATTAAACGAATTAAAAGTATAAAAGGAAAGCCGTGTAAAACTACATCAAACCAATCCATGAAGACCATTCCTTTTGCTCCACCAAAAATCCATTTCAGTTTACCCCAAATATGGGGTTCGGGAAAAAACGGTGCTAAGCCCAAGGTAAGGCATAGTAGAATAATTAATTTCCAATTATTTAAAAACTCTTTCAAATTAGCGTATTAAATTAGTGAACTCAGCGGTTTTTTCGGTTCCATTAGCAGTCAAATGCTTAATAAAAGCAGAACCGATAATAGCACCTTTAGCAGTTTTAGTTGCCTGCTTAAAAGTTTCTTCGTCTTTAATACCGAAACCTACTATTTGAGGGTTCTTTAAATTCATTGCGGCAATACGTTCAAAATAACTTTCTTGTTCTTGCCCAAATCCGGATTTTGATCCTGTAACACTTGCAGAACTTACCATATAGATAAAGCCATCTGAAGCCTTGTCGATCTGATCAATACGTTCGTTACTAGTTTGTGGTGTAATAAGGAAAACATTTAAAAGTCCGTATTTTTTAAAAGTTTCTTCATAATATTCCTGATAAACATCTAACGGAAGATCGGGTAGAATAAGTCCGTCGATACCAATTTCCTGACATTTTTTGCAAAAAGCCTCAACACCGTATTGTAGCATGGGGTTAAAATATCCCATGATAATCAATGGTATAGAAACCGTTTTACGAATATCTTTCAATTGATTGAAAAGTACTTCGGTAGTCATTCCGTTTTTCAATGCAGCAGTAGAGCTTTCTTGAATTGTTGGTCCGTCTGCTAAAGGATCACTAAATGGTAATCCTATTTCAATCATATCAACCCCATTCTTTTCTAAATCTTCAATGATTTTAACGGTATCGTTGAGTGCAGGGTAACCAGCCGTAAAATATATGGAAAGAAGCTTTTTGTCTTCTTGTAATTTTGTTGTAATTCTATTGTTCATAATAGTATTATGCTAGCTTAAAATAATCTATATATGTATTCAAATCTTTGTCTCCACGACCAGAAAGGCTAATAACGACAACATCATCTTTTTTAAATTTTTTATGTTCAAAAATTGCAAACGCATGTCCCGTTTCAATAGCAGGAATAATACCTTCTAATTGTGAAAGTTCCAATCCTGCAGCCATAGCTTCATCATCTGTTGCCGAATAAAATTCTGCGCGACCAGATTTGTAAAGATGCGAATGCATTGGACCAACGCCAGGATAATCCAATCCTGCGGAAATAGAGTAGGGCTCCGTAATTTGACCATCTGTTGTTTGCATCAACATGGTTTTACAACCATGAATAATACCTACTTTACCAAGTGCGGAAGTTGCGGCACTTTCGCCAGAATTTACTCCTTTACCAGCAGCTTCAACGGCAATAATACCAACCTCAGGTTCATGTAAGAAATGATAGTACGTACCAGCTGCGTTACTACCGCCACCAATACAAGCCACTACGTAGTCAGGGTTTTCACGACCTTCTTTTTCTTTTAATTGCCATTTTATTTCTTCTGATATTACAGATTGAAAACGTGTCACCATATCTGGGTATGGATGTGGACCAATAGCTGACCCAATAATATAATGGGTATCTACCGGATTATTGATCCAATCTCTAATAGCTTCGTTCGTGGCATCTTTTAAGGTTCTACTTCCGGATTTTGCAGGTCTTACTTCTGCGCCTAACATTTTCATACGAGCCACGTTAGGTGCTTGACGGGCAATATCAATTTCACCCATATAAACAATACATTCCATGCCCATTAGGGCACAAACGGTAGCGGTGGCAACACCATGTTGCCCAGCACCGGTTTCGGCAATAATTCTTGTCTTACCTAGCTTTTGAGCCATTAGAATCTGACCAATGGTATTATTTACTTTGTGCGCACCAGTGTGGTTTAAATCCTCTCTTTTTAAATATATTTTACAGCCGTGCTTTTCAGAAAGACGTTTAGCAAAATATAGGGGAGAAGGTCTACCAACATAGTCTTTTAAAAGTTGATTGAATTCTTTCTGAAAAGAATCTTCATACATCAGTTTTAAATAATTTTGTCGTAGTTCTTCAACGTTTGGGTACAACATTTCGGGTATAAAGGCACCGCCAAATTCACCGTAGTATCCTTTTTCGTCAGCATTATAATTCATAGCGCTTCTTTAAACTTTTGTAATTCTTCAATATTTTTTAAACCCGGTTCTATTTCAAATCTGCTATTTACATCAATGGCATAGCAATACTTAGACTCGGGGCTTTTTATAAATTCATTAATCTTATCAAGATTGTTCAGCCCAATTCCACCGCTTAAAAAGAAAGGTTTGGTAGAAGGGTAATTTTTAAGAACAGACCAATTGAATGTGTAACCATTACCACCTGGTAATTTTCCTTTGGTGTCAAAAAGAAAATAGTCGCACACATTTTCATAAGGTGTTAGTACATCAAAATTGAATTCCTCTTTAATAGAAAATACTTTTATAATGTCGACTTTATGATTCAATTTCTTTAATTCAGCTGCAATTTTAGTACAATAATCTGGAGTTTCATGACCGTGCAATTGCAGTCCTTGTAATTGATATTTCTGAACTGTATTAATGATGTAATCTAACTCAGCATCAACAAAAACTCCCACTTTACTAATCGTATGTGGAAGTTCGGGGATTTTACCTTCAAAAAACCGAGAAGAAGGTTCCCAGAAAATAAAGCCCAAATAGTCTGGTCGCAATTGAGCAACTTCAGTCGTATTCAGTTTCATTCCACAAATTTTCAGTTTCATTAGTTTTTTAAGTTTTTGATGAATTCAATGGCGCTTTTGCCTGGGTTCTCTGTCTTCATAAAATTCTCACCAATTAAAAAACCTTCATAACCATAAGGTTTTAATTCTTTGATTGCATCAATAGAACTAATACCGCTTTCAGAGACTTTGACGAAATCATCTGGTATCAATTTCGATAAGGATTTGCTAGTATCTAAACTAACCTGGAAAGTTTTTAGGTTTCTGTTGTTAACTCCTAACATATCTAAGCTTGGCATTATAGATTTATGAAGTTCTTCTTCATTATGTACCTCTAATAAAACATCTAAGCCTAAGCTTTTAGCAAGTTCAGAATAGGTCTTAATTTCTTGTTTTGTTAGAATTGCTGCGATAAGTAAAATAACATCTGCGCCATATGATTTAGCTTCAATTATTTGATATTCGCTAATAATAAACTCTTTCCGCAATAATGGAAGTTGAGCCGATGCACGTGCTAGAATTAAATCTTCAATAGCACCACCAAAATATTTAATATCTGTTAGTACGCTCATTCCGCAAACTCCTGCTTTTTCATAACCCATTGCTACCTGACCAACATTTGCGTTCTGGTTAATACTTTCTTTAGATGGCGATCTGCGTTTAAATTCAGCAATAATACCCGTATCACTATTTTTAAGTGCTTGTGCTAAAGAGTTGGTTTTTCGATTAAAAAGTACAGATGCTTCATATTGCGACACCGGAATGATCGATTTTTTCAATTCAACCTCTTTGCGTTTATCGGCTACTATTTTATCTAGAATATTCATGAAATATATGTTCTTTATTCCCTCGTCATTCCAAGGTATGAAGTAATATGCTTAATTTCTGCTTAGTTCTTGTATTTTCTTCAAAGCCGCTAGTCCGTGTCCTCCCAATAAAGATTCTTTAGCTTTTTCAAAACCCTCAAGAGGAGTTAGGTTTTCTACCGTAGCAATGGCGATACCTGCATTGGCACATACCACATTGTTTTGCGGCTCAGTACCTTTGCCTTGTAAAACGTTCATGAAAATTTGAGCGGATGATTCTATACCATCACCACCAACAATATCCGATTGTTTAATTTCTGCCACACCAAAATCAGATGGTTTTAGCATTGCCTCGGTAGTATTTGAAATGGTCTTGGTGCTACCTGTCAATGATATTTCGTCATAACCGTCTAAAGCATGTAGCACAGTAAAATTCTTATCGGTTTTCTGATAAAGATAGCCATACATACGAGCTAGCTCAAGGTTAAAAACACCCACCATTTGGTTTTTTGGAAATGCAGGGTTTACCATTGGGCCTAACATATTAAAGAATGTTTTCACTGCTAGATCTTTACGAATAGGAGCCACATTTTTCATAGCAGGATGAAATAGGGGAGCGTGTAATACACAAATACCTGCTTCATCAATACATTTTTCAAGGAAGCCGGCATCGTTGCTGAATTTTATCCCTAAAAATTCCATTACATTACTACTACCGCATTTAGAAGATACACCGTAATTACCATGTTTAGTAACTTTGATACCAGCGCCAGCAGTAACAAAAGAAGAAAGTGTAGAGATATTAAATGTGTCTTTACCATCACCTCCAGTACCACAAAGGTCAATAGGATTGTAGGTGGATAAATCTACCGCTAAACATAAATCTAGCAATGCATCTCTAAATCCTTCAAGTTCTTCAATAGTAATACTACGCATCATATATACTGTTAAAAAAGCAGCAATCTGACTTGTGTTGTAATCACCTTTAGCAATATTTACCAAAATGCGTTTCGCATCTTCTTTGGAAAGTATTTCGTGATTAATAAGTTTATTAAGTGTCTCTTTCATAGGCCCCACCTAACCTCCCCAAAGGGGAGGAATAAAGGTCTCCTTATTTGTTTTTATTCGTGTTAGTCTTCATCCTTTTATTTAGTTTCCCCTTAAGTAGCTAGGAACGTAACCAATTTTCTAACATTTTTTTACCCTGTAGCGTAAGTACCGATTCGGGATGAAATTGCACGGCACGTACATCATATTCCTTATGGCGTAAAGACATTATTTGTCCGTTTTCATCAACCGACGTTGTTTCTAAAACTTCTGGTAAATCAGTATTTACCACCCAAGAATGGTATCTGCCAACTTCCATTTCATTTGGCAGCCCTTCAAAAATAATATCATCTTTTGTGATTTTTATTTTAGTTGCAATACCGTGATACACTTCATCCAAATTTATTAGGGAACCACCAAATACTTCAGCGATTGCCTGTTGCCCTAAACAAACACCAAAAATACTTTTAGTAGGTGCATACTTTTCTATGATTTGTTTTAATAATCCAGCTTCATCAGGAATACCTGGACCTGGAGAAAGTACAATTTTATCAAAAGCATCAACCTCTTTTAGGGTAAGCTGGTCATTACGTTTTACAATAACCTCGCAACCTAATTCCTCTAAATAATGCACTAGGTTATAAGTGAAACTATCGTAATTATCTATAACTAATATTTTCTTCATCTTAAATGTCTTCAGCTATTTCTAATGCCTTGGTCAAAGCGCCTAGTTTGTTATATGTTTCTTGTAGTTCGCTTTCTGGGTTTGATGCAGCGACCAATCCGGCACCAGCCTGATAATGTAGTTTATGATTTTTACTTAAAAAAGTTCTAATCATGATGGCATGGTTGAAATTTCCATAAAAATCCATAAAACCTATAGCGCCACCATAATACCCACGACTGGTTTTTTCATATTTTTCTATAAGTTGCATGGCCATGTGTTTTGGAGCTCCACTTAATGTGCCAGCAGGAAAAGTGTCAGCTACCACTTTCATGGTAGGTATATCACTTTTCTTCATTCCTGTAACCTTAGAAACTAAGTGTATGACATGGGAGAAGAATTGCACCTCTCTATAGTTTTCTACCTTCACAACACTACCGTTTCTACTAAGGTCGTTACGGGCAAGATCTACTAACATAACATGCTCACTGTTTTCTTTATCGTCGGTCTTTAGTTCTTTGGCAAGTTGCGCATCTTGTTCATCGTTTCCGGTTCTTTTAAAAGTACCCGCAATAGGGTGTATTTCAGCTTTACCTTCGCTAACGATCAGCTGCGCTTCTGGTGAACTGCCAAATATTTTAAAATCACCATAATCAAAATAGAATAAATATGGAGACGGATTAACAGAGCGTAAAGCTCTATACACATTAAACTCATCACCTTTAAAACCTTGAGAAAAACGACGGCTTAAAACTAGCTGAAAAACATCGCCACGTTGACAGTGTTTTTTAGCTAGTTCTACATGTTCCCTGTATTCCTCATCTTTTAAATTAGATTCTCTATTGCCCTCTATTTTAAAATTATAAGTAGCAAAATTTCTAATACTTAATAGTTGCTCTAATTCAGGAATATTATTCTCTGTATTGTAGCAATGTGCAAAAAGATAAGCTTCGTTCTTATAATGATTTATAGCAATGATATTTTGATATACGGCATAGTAAATATCTGGTATATGAACAGAGTCATCTTTAACCGATATATCTACATCTTCAAAATACCGAACGGCGTCGTAAGCCATATAACCGAACAAGCCGTTATTAATGAATTTATAGTCGTTGTTATCTGCTTTGAAAGTTTTACTGAAAGTATCTATAATCTCTACAACATTAGTATCTGCTGTAACCTGAATTTCTTCAGTAGCCCCATCAGGAAATTGTTTGACAATGATTTCATTCTCCACTTTAATAGAAGCGATTGGGTTGCAACATATATAAGAGAAACTATTATTGTTAGCATGATAATCGCTGCTTTCTAATAAAATACTATTCGGAAAACGGTCTCTTATTTTTAGATAAACACTTACCGGCGTCATGGTGTCGGCAAGAATTTTTTTGTGATATGTCTTAAATTGATAGGTCATAGGTACTTTTATAAAATAAAGAAGGCTTGTCGTGATGACAAGCCTTTATATAGTTTTACTACAATGATGCTTTGCTCACGATGTTTTTCGTAAGTTGTTCCACCACCAAGTATTTGCGATTAAATTTTTCATTGAGCATCAAATATAAAAAGGAAATTTAAACTATCAAACTTTAGCTTGTCAAAAATAAAAATCCCTTTGAAATTTATCAAAGGGATTTTAAATTGTTGTAATTTGATTGTATTAAAACGATTATAGTGCTAAGTCTACAACCAAATCAAAATCATCATAGATAGCTTTATCACCTAGGTTATCGAAAAAGCTTCCAGAACCATACTTGATGTCATATTTTGTTCTGTCTACCTTAAGAGTTGCAGTAGCTTTATTTTCAAACATAGAAACCACAAGAGTTACAGGCTTTGTAATACCTTTAATGGTTAAGTCGCCAGTTACGGTGTATGAATTGTCGTTCATGGCTTTAACAGAAGTAAAAACCATTTTTGCAGTTGGGTTACTTTCTACACCAAAGAAATCAGCGGATTTTAAGTGACCTTCAAGCTTTTCTTTTCCTTTACCGGCTTCTAGGTCAGTATTGGAAATTGAAGTCATATCAACAACAAATTCTCCACCTATTAATTTTTTGCCTTTCATTTCTAAATGACCAGATTTTAGATTGATGGTTCCTTCATGAGAACCAGTAACCTTATAACCTTTCCAAGTCACTGAACTTTCGCTGACTTTTACTTCTTTTTTCTCTGAGTCGATAGGATTAGAAGCTGTTGCTGTAAATCCAAAAACGGCAACGAATACTAAACTTAATAATGATTTTTTCATGTGTCTAATTTTAAAATGATTGTGTTTAATTTATATATGTGTAATAATTTGTTCTTTAGAATATCTCACTTTAGGGTAGTTTTGCGTCTCGTCTTCAGGAGATCTATAGCCAACAGCTAAAACTACCGCAGCATTTAAACCTTTATCGTTAAGACCTAAAATTTCGTTGTACTTTGCATTTTCAAAACCTTCCATTGGGCAAGTGTCTATTTCCATTTCTGCCGCTACCGTCATTAAATTACCTAATACAATGTATGCTTGGTTTGATGTCCAAGAGCTTTTTTGGGCATCTGGTAAATCTAATAAAGTTGATTTCATTGTCTGTGAAAAACCTTCAAGATCTTCTTTGGAAAGACCTCTAGTTGCCATAATATTAGCAATATATTCATCTATCATAGTGCTATCAAAAGTAGGTTTGTTGGCTAAAACAATGATGTAGGATGCATCTGTTATTTGAGGTTGGTCATAAGAAGCTTTTCTTAGTTGAGTTCTTATGTCCGCATTTTCAATAACGTATATGTGGTAAGGCTGAAGACCGTATGATGAAGCTGTCAATCTTGCTGCTTCTAATAAGGTTTCTAAATTCTCTGTGCTCACTTTTTTAGAGCTGTCGAATTTTTTGGTGGCATAGCGCCAGTTTAATTTATCTATTAATGTGTTCATTATAGTTCTTAAAATTTATTTAATAGTTCATTGAGTTCGTGTAATTCTGTCTCGTCAAAATTTTCAAGCATTTTCTTCTCGGCTTCAAAAAGTATTCCATCAATATTGCTTAGCATTTGTAAGCCACTTTCTGTGATTACAATTTCTACCTTGCGCCTGTTTTTTAGGCAGATAGTTCTATTGACTAAACCTTTTAAGATTAATTTATCTACTAGGCGAGTGGTGTTGCTCATCTTTGTAACCATTCTTTCGTTGATGGTAGAAAGATTAGCTGGTTTGCCATTTTGACCTCTAAGAATTCTTAAAACATTAAATTGTTGAATAGAGACATCAAAAGGTTTAAGTACCGTTGCTATTTCTTCGTCAATTTTATTAGCAACCAAAGCTATATGTATAAGCGTCCGTTTCTCTAACGGCATCTGTTGGTTGGTTTTAATGATTTCCTCTACATTCATGTTGATACAATAATTGTATATACAAATGTATAATTATTTTTAGTATTCCAGTTTAGGTGTAGATTAAAAATTTGTTAAATTCGTGTGTAGTATTCTAATAAATAAAAATCGATTATTTTTACTACTTATAATATATACTATGGCAGATTTATCACAACAAGATTGGGAAGAGCAATTAGAGAAAGATTCTAATGCAGTAATACTAGATGTTAGAACAGAAGAAGAAATAGAGGATGGGATTATACCTAATGCAATAAACATTGATATTTATAAAGGACCAGAGTTTGTAGCGGAAATAGAGAAGCTAGATAAAACTAAAAATTATTATGTGTATTGTAGGTCTGGCGCAAGAAGTGGTCAAGCATGTGCAATTATGAATAACTTAGGTTTTGACAAGACATTTAACCTTCAAGGAGGGTTTATGAATTGGGAAGGCGAAACAGCTTAGTTTTATTTCTTTTAAAAAAATGACCCGCTTAACGGCGGGTTTTTTATTTTTATAGAATGAAGGAAGACTTGCTTCATTTTATTTGGAAGTACAAGAAATACCCCTTAAAGGGACTTGTGACTACGTCTGGCGAAGTAGTGCATGTAGTATCTGCAGGTCTGCATAATCATTTGAGTGGTCCAGATTTTTTTAATGCTCAAATAGAATTAAACGGGCAATTATGGGCAGGTAATGTTGAAATTCATATAAAATCATCAGATTGGTATGCACATAATCATCAAGAAGATGATAACTACAATAATGTTATTTTGCATGTGGTATGGGAAGATGATGTAGCTGTTTTTAGAAAGAATGGAACAGAAATACCAACTTTGTCTTTAAAAGAAATCATACCCTTAAAGTTACTGCATACCTATCAAGGACTTTTTAATAGTAAAAATTATAAATTCATTAATTGTGAAAACGAGTTTAAAGATGTTGATGAGTTTTTAAAGAGCAATTTGCTTGATCGTTTATTTGTGGAGCGATTAGAACAGAAATCAATTTTTATTAATCAACTATTAAAGGAAACAAACAATGACTGGGAGCAGGTGTTGTTTTTAATGCTTTTAAAAACCTTTGGTTCTAAAATTAATAGAGAATCGTTTATTGAGATCGGAAAGTCAATTGATTTTTCAATTATCCGTAAGTTGTATGGAAAACCCATACAAATGGAAAGCTTGTTCTTTGGGCAAGCAAATTTATTGGATAGAAAAAATAGTAATGACACCTATTTGGCGGAATTAAAAAAGGAGTATGAATTCTTAAAACATAAGTTCGGTTTAAGCCCTGTTTTTAAGTCTCCAGAGTTTTTTCGTTTAAGACCATCAAATTTCCCAACTATTAGACTAGCTCAATTGAGCGCTCTATATTCAGAAAATAATAACCTATTTCATTTATTGATAGAAAGTGCTCAGACTGACTTTTCTGAAATCTTAAATATAGGAACATCTGAATATTGGGAAACCCATTTTAACTTTGGTAAGGTTTCGAAAAAAAGTAAAAAAAGAATTTCAACTTCGTTTTTGAATTTACTGCTTATAAATACTATAATTCCTTTAAAGTTTGCTTTTAGTAGGTATAAAGGTGGTTTAGATGATGAAAGGTTTCTAAAAATGATGTCAGAAATTAAAAAGGAAGAAAACAGTATTATAACTAACTTTGGTAAGCTAGGCGAAAGGCTTGAAAACGCTAAGGATTCTCAGGCATACCTTCAGTTATATACTAACTATTGTGTAAAAGACAAATGTTTAGATTGTGCGGTAGGGGCTTCATTAATGAATATAAAAGTCTAATTTTATAGCCCATGAACGTATTTTATAAATTACTACATTATTTTCAAAAACGGGGGTATGAGGTATGCGGTAGAATCGCGGAAAGATTAGGTATAAGGGCTAGAGTGGTAAGAACATCATTCATTTATCTCACCTTTGTTACCGTAGGCTTTGGGTTTGCACTTTATCTGTTCTTGGCTTTTTGGCTTAGAATAAAAGATTTGATTTATACAAAACGAAATTCGGTTTTTGATCTTTAGCATATGATGAAATTATTTAAGTCTAAAATATATTTAGCATTGACTTTAATGCTGATGGTTTTGGCTTTTGGGGTTTTAGGGTATCGTTTTGTGGCAGACTATTCTTGGGTCGATGCATTTTATATGACCATAATAACGGTAACCACTGTTGGTTTTTCAGAGGTTAGGCCAATGGGTCCCGAAGGAAAAATTTTTACCATAATTCTTATAGTTACAAGTGTATTTATAGTTGGTTTTGCTATTACAATAGTTACCGACTACCTCCTCTCTAGAAATTCTGTAGAACTACTTAAAAAGAAAAAAATGAAAAACGCTATAGCAAATTTAAATCAGCATGTTATCGTATGTGGTTTTGGTAGAAATGGTATGCAAGCTGCTGAAAGGCTAAAAGCATACAAAAGACCTTTTGTAGTTATAGAGAAAGATAAAGAGGTGATAGAGCGTTATGAAGATGATGTTTTATTTATTGAAGGCGATGCCAACGATGATGACATATTGTTAGAGGCGGGTATAGAAAGAGCTCAGTATTTAATTGCTACTTTGCCAGATGATGCAGCCAATCTTTTTGTAGTATTGTCCGCAAGGCAAATGAAAAAGAATCTTTTTATTATCAGTAGGGCCTCTTTGGTTAATTCACAAAAGAAATTATTCTTGGCAGGAGCTAATAAGGTAATTATGCCAGATAAAATAGGTGGAGACCATATGGCATCTCTAGTGGTAATGCCAGATCTTATTACATTTATGGACAAGCTCTCTATGGAAGGTGAACATACTACTAATTTAGAAGAGGTTGCTATAGAGGATTTTGCGGATCAGATTGAATGTAATTCTTTACGGGATTTAGATTTACGAAGAAAAACAGGATGTACCATTATAGGTTATATTTCACCTGATGGTGAGTATACTATAAATCCAGAAGCGGATATGGAATTACAGCCAAAAAGTAAGGTTATAGTATTGGGCAGACCAGAACAAATTAAGAAATTGAACGAAATGTTTAATATAGAATAATCATCTTTCTACCATATATATTTGATTGCATCCATTATTTTTAGGATATTGCTAGACAAACTAACTCAAAAATAAATTCTAAACTTATGAAGTATAAACTTCTAAACCTGTTTACCTTTTTATTTCCCTTTTTAATATTTTCTCAAGAACAAGGATTGGATCAACAAATTGATCAAGCTTTTCAACCTATTTCCGACTTCTTTTCAGCGGTAATTTTCTTTAATGTTTGGCATGATCCAGACATTCCATTTGTATTAGTGCTATTGGTAGGTAGTGCATTATTTTTTACTATCTATTTTGGATTTCCTAACATTAGATTCTTTGGTAAAGCCATTAATACTGTTCGTGGTAAGTATGAGGATATTGAAAAACATGGAGCGCAAAATCTTTATGGTGAAGATGGTATTGCTCAAGGTCAAGATTTGACCAACGTAGATATTGAAGACCATCTAGTTAGTATGGAAAATGATTTGGCTATAGATGGTGATATCATTGATACTATTAGAGATGAAAGTTCTGAAGGAGAAGTTAGCCATTTTCAGGCATTGGCAACTGCAGTTTCCGGTACTGTTGGTAACGGTAATATTGCAGGTGTAGCTTTAGCTATTGCTTTGGGTGGACCTGGAGCTACCTTTTGGATGATTGTATGTGGACTTTTAGGTATGTCCTCAAAATTTGTGGAATGTACACTTGGTGTTCAGTATAGAGATGTAGGTGAAGATGGTACCGTTTATGGTGGACCAATGTATTATATTAGTAAAGGTCTAAAGGAAAGAGGATTTGAAACTATAGGAAAAGTTGCCGCGGTTATATTTGCAATTTTTTGTATTGGAGGCTCTTTTGGTGGTGGTAATGCAGCTCAGTCAAACCAAGCTACAATTGTTATCAAAGAACTTTTTAATTGGCAGAGTACTGCTGCTGGGGCTATTGTAGGTCTTGTGCTTGCTATCCTTGTTGGGGTTATTATAATAGGTGGTATTAAGCGTATTGCCCAGGTAACAGAAAAAGTAGTGCCTTTCATGGCGGTAATGTATATTGTTGCTTGCTTGTATATTATTCTTAGCAACTTTACCCTTGTAGATGATGCAATTTCTTTAATAGTTGCAGAGGCATTTAAGCCTACGGCAATTGGTGTAGGTAGTCTTATTGGTGTGCTGTTGGTTGGTTTTAAAAGAGCGGCATTTTCAAATGAGGCCGGTGCTGGTTCAGCATCTATTGCGCATTCTGCGGTAAGAACAAAATATTCAGCTTCTGAAGGTTTGGTGGCTTTGTTGGAGCCTTTTATTGATACAGTTGTAATTTGTACAATGACGGCAATAGTTATTATCATCTTTAATTTTGGTGGCGCATTTACGTACGGTGGTGATGGTACAGGTGCAGTTTTAATAGATGGTATGCCTTATGAGGGTGCTGGTATTACTGCTGTTGCGTTTGCTGAGTATATTCCTTATTCTAATATATTCTTGACTATAGCGGTAGTATTATTTGCTGTTTCTACCATGATATCTTGGTCTTATTACGGACTGCAATCTTGGAAATATTTATTTGGTAGAGGTAAAACAGCTGATATGGTTTATAAATTGTTATTCTGTACGTTTATAGTGATAGGAGCTGCAGCAAGTATGAAATCTATTTGGGCTTTTTCAGATGCAATGATATTTGCGATGGTATTCCCTAATATGGTAGGTCTGTTCTTCTTGTTTCCAGTTGTGAAAAAGCAATTGAATAGATATTTAGATGCGATCAAACTAAAGTATGACGCTATAGAAGATTAAGAATTATCATGAATTCATTTAAATCCCACTTTAAGTTCAATAAACAAGAACGAAGTGGGATTTTCTTTTTGCTATTTTTTCTGATTAGTATACAATGTGGTTATTATCTGTACAAAGCAAAGGCAATAGATCGATCTACGCCCCTACAAATTGATAGTGTGCTTCAATCTGAAATTGATTCTTTGAAAATTGTGGCGTTAGAAAAAGATACTGTTCGCATATATCCTTTTAATCCAAATTTTATTACTGATTTTAAAGGGTATACATTAGGTATGTCTGTTGCTGAAATAGATAGGTTGCATGAATTTAGAAGTAAGGAAAGATTTGTGAACTCAGCTCAAGAATTTCAAAATGTAACAAAAGTTTCAGATTCATTACTAAATACCATTTCTCCATTTTTTAAATTTCCTGAATGGACTCAAAATAGAAAAACGAAATCTACATTCAAATCAAACACATTTACTCAAAATAATAAAGTAAAGAAAATAGTGTGGAAAGATTTAAATACTGCAACGGCAGAAGACTTGAGGCAAGTAAGTGGAATAGGAGAAAAATTGTCTGCTAGAATAATTAAGTTTAGAGATCGTCTCGGCGGATTTTTAGTTGAGGAACAGTTGCAAGATGTATATGGTCTAGAGGCAGATGTAGTTGAAAGGGCTTTAAAGGAGTTTAAGGTAGTTACGAAGCCTGATATTTTAAAAATAAATGTAAATACTGCGACTGCTGAAGAATTGTCTAAATTGATATATCTGCAAAAACACGTCGCTAAGAGCATTGTAAATTATCGTAATCTCAACGGAAGTATCAATTCTTTGAACGAATTAGTAAAAATTGAGGAATTTCCGTCAGAGCGTATTAATAGAATTGCTTTATATTTGTCATTATAAAAAAAACGCTATGCAAAGTATGTACTTCACAGAAGAACATCAATTATTTAGGAACAGCCTAAAAGATTTTTTACAGAAAGAAGTGGTCCCTCATATAGATAAATGGGAAGAAACTGGAACTATAGAAAGGTTCATTTGGAAGAAATTTGGAGATATGGGCTATTTTGGTCTGGCAACGCCTGAAGAAGATGGTGGTTTGGGTCTTGATCTTTTCTATACTATTATTTTGTTAGAAGAGTTGCAAAAGATAAATTCTGGAGGATTTGCGGCGGCTATTTGGGCGCATGCGTATTTGGCAATGACCCATTTGAATAAGGAAGCAGATTCTTTTTTAAAGGAAAAGTATTTGCGACCAAGTGTAAATGGTGATAAAATTGGCTGTCTTTGTATTTCAGAGCCTTTTGGCGGTAGCGATGTTGCTGCGATGAGGACCAGTGCTGTAAAGCAAGGTGATCATTATGTATTAAATGGTTCCAAAACTTTTATTACAAATGGGGTATATGCCGATTACATGATCGTGGCGGCAAAAACAAGTCCTGAGCTGGGTAATAAGGGAATTAGCATTTTTGCTGTTGATAGAAAAAGTGAAGGGGTTACAGCTAACAAATTAAATAAATTAGGTTGGCGAGCGTCTGATACTGCAGAATTGGCTTTCGACAATGTTAAGATTCCTGTAGAAAACCTAATGGGTGAAGAAAACATGGGCTTTTCATATATAATGGAGCATTTCTCTTTAGAAAGATTGATAATGGGGGTTAATGCGCATGCGAGAGCAGAGCATGTTTTAGACTACGCTTTAAACTATATGTCAGAAAGGGAAGCTTTTGGTAGGTCTATAAATAAATTTCAGGCACTTAGACATCGTGTAGTTGATTTGCATGCGGATATAGATATGTGTAAAGAGTATAATTATTCCGTAGCGTATCGTTTAGATAAAGGACAGTATGTTGTTAAAGAGGCGACCATATCTAAATTAAAATCTACAAAAGTCTCTGATGAAGTAGCTTATGAATGTTTGCAGTTTTTAGGAGGTTACGGATATATTGAAGATTACCCAATGGCACGTAACTTTAGAGATAGTAGGCTGGGGCCAATAGGCGGTGGTACATCAGAAATATTGCGAGAAATTATTTCTAAGATCATTATTGATAAGAAAGAATACAAACCAGCTACGGTATAGTTGGTCAAATTAAATTTTTAAATATTAGTTTAAAGGTTGTTGGTTTAAATATAGTTACTATATTTGCAGCCTTAATCACAAAAGAGAGGAGGTTTAGCCCATGTTAATAATACCAGTAAAAGAAGGAGAAAACATCGATAGAGCTTTAAAGCGTTTCAAGCGTAAGTTCGATAAGACAGGTACAATGAGACAGTTACGTAAGCGTCAACAGTTCAATAAGCCGTCAGTAGTTCGTAGAGCACAGATACAAAAAGCAGAATATATTCAAGGTCTAAGAGATCAAGAAGAAGTTTAGACTTTGTCGTATAAGATATGAAATCCCGCAATTTGCGGGATTTTTTTTGCTCAAATTTTACTAAACTCAAAACTTTGATACCTTTAGATAATGTTTTTAAGTGAATTTATTTCTTATCTCTCTTTGGAGAAAAATTATTCTAAACATACGGTTAAGGCGTATGAGAATGATTTGCTTGAATTTAGTAATTTTTGCTTATCAAGTTATGATATCCATGATATTGATATTATAGAATATAATATTGTTCGGTTTTGGATAGTTGAACTGTCTGAAAGTAAAATTAATAATAGGTCGATCAATAGGAAAATAGCATCGCTAAAAGCTTATTTTAAGTTTCTTCAAAAAATAGAAGTGACAGATGTTAATCCTTTGAACAAGCATAAGGCATTAAAGACTGCTAAGAAAGTTGAGATTCCTTTTTCTGAATTAGAGATGGAGAAGGTGTTATCGCAAATAGAGTATAAAGAAGATTTTGAGGGTAAAAGAGATGAGTTGTTAATACATGTATTGTATGTGACAGGTATGCGTAGGGCAGAGGTTATTGCTCTAAAAGTATTAGATGTTAATTTTGAAGCAATGACAATTAAGGTCTTGGGTAAACGTAATAAGGAGAGAATTATACCTATGCTTTTAGAGACCAAAGAGAAATTTATAGATTATTTAAAAGGGCGTGAAAGCTTGAGTGGAGTGGTTGACGAAGAAACTATGTTCTTAACGAAGTCAGGCAATAAATTGTATGAAACACTTGTTTATAGGTTAATAAAAAAGTATTTTAGAGAGGTTTCCTCAAAGGTGAAGACGAGTCCGCATATTCTGAGGCATACCTTTGCTACGCATCTTTTAAATAAAGGCGCGGATTTAAATGCTGTTAAAGAGTTGTTAGGCCATTCTAGTTTGGCTTCTACTCAGGTTTACACACATAATAGCATTGCAGAGTTGAAAAAAGTTCATGCAAAAGCTCATCCTAGGGGGAACAAATAATTATTGTTAAATCAGGCTAAATTCTTAAAGCCATAAATTTTCTGACTATGAAAGTAAATACGCAATCGGTAAATTTTAATGCAGACGATAAGTTGATTAATTTCCTTCAAAATAGACTTGACAAAGTGGAAACCTTTTATTCTAAGGTAATTAGCTCAGATGTTTATATGAAAGTGGAGAACACAAGTGCCAAAGAGAATAAAATAGTAGAGATTAAAATTTCTGTTCCTAAAGATAAATTTGTGGTAAAAAAACAATGTAAATCATTTGAAGAGGCTGTAGACTCTGCTTGTAGTTCGCTGGAACGTAGGCTGATAAAGCAAAAAGAAAAAATAAGATTACATGCTTGATAAAAATTTTTCAAAATTTGTTTTGAATAAACAAAAAATACTATACATTTGCAGTCCGTTAGAAATAGCGGGCTTTTTTATGACAGAAAAAGTCGTGAAATAAGCCGATGTAGCTCAGCTGGCTAGAGCAGCTGATTTGTAATCAGCAGGTCGTGGGTTCGAGTCCCTCCATCGGCTCTTAAGTTCTTTAAAATATTAGTTTGAGGGGAGATACTCAAGCGGCCAACGAGGGCAGACTGTAAATCTGCTGACTACGTCTTCGCAGGTTCGAATCCTGCTCTCCCCACTAAACTATTTTCTAAGGAATTTTATTGAAATATTGTAATATTATAAGCGGGAGTAGCTCAGTTGGTAGAGCGTCAGCCTTCCAAGCTGAATGTCGCCGGTTCGAACCCGGTCTCCCGCTCTATAAATTTGACAGTAATGTCATCCCTGCGAAGGCAGGAATCTATCTTTTGGGTGGGTTCAACACTTTACGCCGGTGTAGCTCAGGGGTAGAGCGTTTCCTTGGTAAGGAAGAGGTCACGAGTTCAATTCTCGTCATTGGCTCAATTAAGGTATAAATTTGTACACTAATATAAACTAAGAATAAAATACATTAAACATGGCAAAGGAAACTTTCGATCGTTCCAAACCGCACTTAAATATAGGTACTATTGGACACGTGGATCACGGTAAAACTACATTGACTGCTGCTATTACTACTGTTTTGGCAAATGCAGGTCTTTCTGAATTGAGAAGTTTCGATTCTATCGATAACGCTCCTGAGGAAAAAGAAAGAGGTATTACAATTAACACTTCACACGTAGAGTATTCTACAGCTAACCGTCACTATGCACACGTTGACTGTCCTGGTCACGCGGATTATGTAAAGAACATGGTTACTGGTGCTGCTCAAATGGATGGTGCTATATTAGTTGTTGCTGCTACAGATGGTCCTATGCCACAAACACGTGAGCACATCTTATTAGGTCGTCAGGTTGGTATTCCAAGAATCGTTGTATTCATGAACAAAGTGGATATGGTTGATGATGAGGAGTTGATCGAGCTTGTTGAAATGGAAGTAAGAGAATTGCTTTCTTTCTATGAGTATGATGGTGATAATGGACCTGTAATCGCTGGTTCTGCATTAGGTGCATTGAACGGTGAGCAAAAGTGGGTTGATACTGTAATGGAATTGATGGCTGCTGTTGATGATTGGATCGAGCTTCCTAAAAGAGATGTTGATAAGGATTTCTTAATGCCTGTTGAAGATGTATTTACTATTACTGGTCGTGGTACTGTTGCGACTGGTCGTATAGAAACTGGTATTGCTAACACTGGTGATCCTGTTGAGATTATTGGTATGGGTGCTGAGAAATTGAACTCTACTATTACTGGGGTTGAAATGTTCCGTAAGATATTAGATAGAGGTGAGGCTGGTGATAACGTAGGTATCTTGTTAAGAGGTGTTGAAAAATCTCAAATTAGCCGTGGAATGGTAATCTGTAAGCCAGGTTCTGTTAAGCCACATGCTAAATTTGAAGCTGAGGTTTATGTATTGAAAAAAGAAGAAGGTGGTCGTCATACGCCATTCCATAATAACTATCGTCCTCAGTTCTACGTAAGAACAACGGATGTAACAGGTAACATTGCACTTCCTTCAGGAGTTGAAATGGTTATGCCTGGTGATAACTTAACTATTACAGTTGAATTGATTCAGCCAATCGCATTGAGCGTAGGTCTTCGTTTCGCTATCCGTGAAGGTGGTAGAACAGTAGGAGCTGGTCAAGTAACTAAGATTATAGATTAATTTTAATCTAAAATAAGTATTGTGTATAAGGGTGTCCTGCTCAAGCGGGACACCTTTACATGCAAATAATAGAATACGTGATTTAATTATCGCTATTCATACGGGTGTAGCTCAGTTGGTAGAGCACTGGTCTCCAAAACCAGGTGTCGGGAGTTCGAGTCTCTCCTCCCGTGCCACAATAGAATTTGGAATATAGGTATCCTATTTGTTGAAATTGTAAAAAGCATTTAAATGTTCACATATATAAAAGAATCCGTTGAAGAGTTGAGGAATAATGTTACTCTTCCATCACGTGCAGAATCATCTAACTTGATGGTTATTGTAGCTGTGTTTTCTATCCTTTTTGCTTTGGCAACTTGGGGAGTGGATACGGTCTTTAGTAAAGTGATTAAATCTTATTTCAACTTCGTATTAAACTAATAGGACTATGTCAGAAGTATTGGATAAAAAGTGGTACGTTGTAAGAGCTGTTAGTGGTCAAGAGAATAAAATCAAAGGATACATTGAGAGTGAAGTAGAGCGTCATGGTTTCTCTGACTATTTAGAAGATGTTCTTGTTCCTACCGAAAAAGTTGTTCAGATCAGAAACGGAAAGAAAATAAACAAAGAAAGAGTTTATTTTCCTGGTTATATCATGATTAAAGCAAACCTTGGTGGTGAAATGGTTCATATTATAAGGTCTATTACGAATGTAATAGGTTTCTTAGGTGAAACTAAAGGAGGGGATCCTGTTCCTTTAAGAAAGAATGAAGTGAACAGAATGCTTGGTAAAGTAGATGAGCTAGCTGTAAATACAGATAGCGTTGCAATTCCATTTGTATTTGGTGAAACGGTAAAAGTAATTGATGGTCCTTTCAATGGCTTCAATGGTACTGTTGAGAAAATAAATGAGGAAAAACGTAAGCTTGAGGTTATGGTTAAGATTTTCGGAAGAAAAACACCATTAGAGTTAAGTTACATGCAAGTAGAGAAAGTATAAGTATTAGAATAAGTGTTACATACATATAATTAAAGTAGTGTTGCTTCCGTAAACACACTTTCAATTTAATTTTAAACAATGGCAAAAGAAATAGGTAAAGTAGTTAAACTACAAGTTAAGGGAGGTGCAGCGAATCCATCGCCACCGGTTGGACCTGCCTTAGGAGCTGCTGGTGTTAACATAATGGAATTCTGTAAGCAGTTTAATGCTCGTACGCAGGATAAACCAGGTAAGATATTACCAGTTGTTATCACCGTTTACAAGGATAAGTCTTTCGACTTCGTTGTAAAAACTCCACCGGCGGCAATTCAGCTATTGGAAGCGGCTAAGATTAAAAAAGGATCTGGCGAACCTAACAGAGTAAAATTAGGTAGTGTTACCTGGGACCAAATCAAGGCAATAGCCGAAGATAAAATGGTTGACCTTAATGCATTTACGGTAGAATCTGCTATGAGTATGATAGCTGGTACTGCGCGTTCTATGGGTATGAAGGTAGCAGGAAAAAAACCTTTTTAAAATCTTAAAAGTAATTAAATGGCAAAGTTAACTAAGAAGCAAAAGGAAGCGCACTCCAAAATAGAGAAAGATAAATTATACTCTGTTACGGAAGCTTCAGCTTTAATTAAAGAGATAACCAATACAAAATTCGATGCATCTGTAGATTTAGCTGTTCGTTTGGGTGTGGATCCAAGAAAAGCAAATCAAATGGTTCGTGGTGTGGTAACATTACCTCATGGAACTGGTAAAGATGTTAAGGTTTTGGCTTTGGTAACACCAGACAAAGAAGCAGAGGCTCAAGAAGCAGGTGCAGACTATGTTGGTTTAGATGAGTATTTGGAGAAAATTAAAAGCGGTTGGACAGATGTTGATGTAATCATCACTATGCCAAGTGTAATGGGTAAATTAGGACCTTTAGGTCGTGTATTAGGGCCAAGAGGTTTAATGCCTAATCCAAAAACTGGAACTGTTACTATGGATGTAGCGAAAGCTGTATCTGAGGTTAAGGCAGGTAAAATAGATTTTAAAGTTGATAAAACCGGTATTGTACATGCTGCGATAGGTAAGGCTTCTTTTACTGCTGATAAATTGGCAGATAATGCTAAGGAGTTGTTGGATACTTTGAATAAGATGAAGCCAACTGCGGCAAAGGGTGTTTATATGAAATCAATTTTCATGTCTAGCACAATGAGTCCTAGTTTGCAATTAGATCCAAAGTCAGTTTAACAACTGGTAGTTAAAAATTAATAGTATGACAAGAGAAGAAAAAGCAACGGTTATAAAAGATTTGACTACGCAGTTGGCAGATAGCAGCACTATTTATGTAGCTGATATCTCAGGTTTAGATGCAGGAACAACTTCTGATTTAAGAAGAGCTTGTTTTAAAGCTGATATTAGACTAGCTGTAGTTAAAAATACATTGCTTGCAAAGGCAATGGAAGCTTCTGATAAAGAATTTGGTGAATTACCGGAAATATTAAAAGGGAATACTTCTCTTATGTTTTCTGAGGTTGCCAATGCTCCGGCAAAATTAATAAAGAATTTCAGAAAGAAATCTGATAAGCCTTTATTGAAAGGAGCTTTTGTAGAAGAAGCAATTTACATAGGTGATGAAAACTTGGATGCTTTAGTTAGCATTAAGTCTAAGGAAGAAATGATTGGAGAAATCATTGGATTATTACAATCTCCAGCTAAGAATGTTATTTCTGGACTTAAGTCTGGTGGTGGAAAAATCGCTGGTATCCTTAAAACATTATCTGAAAGATAAGTACGCACAATAAACTAAGTATATTTTAAAAATTTTATTAAACGATAGAAAATGGCAGATTTAAAAGATTTCGCAGAACAATTAGTTAACTTAACAGTTAAAGAAGTAAACGAGTTAGCTGATATATTAAAAGATGAGTACGGTATTGAGCCTGCAGCAGCAGCAGTAGCAGTAGCTGCCGGTGGTGGTGGTGAAGCTGGTGAAGCAGCAGAGGAAAAAACTGAATTCGATGTAATATTGAAAGCAGCAGGTGCTTCTAAATTAGCAGTAGTTAAATTGGTTAAGGAATTAACTGGTTTAGGTTTGAAAGATGCGAAAGATATCGTTGATAGCGCGCCAAAAGCTGTTAAAGAAGCAGTTACTAAAGATGAGGCTGAAGGTATCAAAAAATCATTGGAAGAAGCTGGAGCAGAAGTTGAGCTTAAATAATAGCAACAACCATATTACTTTTGGTTTAGGTCTTTGCGCTTTTTGCGTTTAGACCTAAGCCATTTTATAGAATTAGGTATATTAAGAGGTATACTACTCATTTAGTACTCACGATCAAAACACTGTCCGTAGATGTTCACAAATAATACTGAAAGAATAAGCTTCGCTTCCGCAAGAAACACACCGGATTACCCGGATTTCTTAGATATTCAGATTAAATCTTTCCAAGACTTTTTTCAACTAGAGACTAAATCAGATGAAAGAGGTAACGAAGGTCTTTATAACACCTTCATGGAAAATTTTCCAATTACTGATACAAGAAATCAGTTCGTATTGGAATTTTTAGATTATTTCATAGATCCACCAAGATATTCTATTCAAGAATGTATCGAACGTGGTCTTACTTACAGCGTTCCTTTAAAAGCACGTCTTAAATTATATTGTACGGATCCTGAGCATGAGGATTTCGAAACAATTGTACAGGATGTTTATTTAGGTACGATTCCTTACATGACTCCAAGTGGTACCTTTGTTATCAATGGTGCTGAAAGGGTTGTTGTTTCTCAGTTACACCGTTCTCCTGGTGTATTCTTTGGACAGTCTTTCCATGCAAATGGAACAAAATTATATTCTGCTAGGGTAATTCCTTTTAAAGGTTCTTGGATAGAATTCGCTACCGATATTAATGGCGTTATGTATGCTTATATCGATAGAAAGAAAAAATTACCGGTTACTACATTGTTCAGGGCTATTGGTTTTGAGCGTGATAAGGATATATTAGAGATTTTCGACCTATCGGAAGAAGTTAAGGTTTCTAATGCCGGACTTAAAAAAGTACTTGGTCGTAAATTAGCGGCAAGAGTTTTGAACACTTGGCACGAGGATTTTGTTGATGAGGATACTGGTGAGGTTGTATCGATCGAGCGTAATGAGATTGTACTTGATAGAGATACCATTCTTGAAAAAGAGCATATAGCAGAAATTATTGATGCAGATGTAAAAACTATTCTTTTACATAAAGAGAATAATGCGCAATCTGATTATGCTATTATTCATAATACATTACAGAAAGATCCAACGAACTCTGAAAAAGAAGCAGTTGAGCATATCTATCGTCAATTACGTAATGCTGAGCCGCCAGATGAGGAAACAGCACGTGGTATTATAGATAAATTATTCTTCTCTGATCAACGTTACAACTTAGGTGAAGTTGGTCGTTATAGAATGAACAAAAAATTACAGTTGGATATTGGAATGGACAAGCAAGTCTTGACTAAGGAAGATATCATAACTATTATTAAATATTTAATTGAGTTAATTAACTCAAAAGCAGAGATCGATGATATTGACCACTTATCTAACCGTCGTGTTAGAACAGTTGGTGAGCAATTGTCTTCTCAATTCGGTGTTGGTCTTGCGCGTATGGCAAGAACAATCCGTGAGCGTATGAATGTTCGTGATAATGAGGTGTTTACACCTATAGATTTAATTAATGCGAAGACGTTGTCTTCAGTTATTAATTCTTTCTTTGGTACAAACCAATTATCTCAGTTTATGGATCAAACAAATCCGTTAGCAGAGATTACGCACAAAAGAAGATTATCTGCATTAGGTCCAGGTGGTTTATCTAGAGAGCGCGCAGGTTTCGAAGTACGTGATGTTCACTATACACACTATGGTCGTTTATGTCCTATTGAAACTCCAGAAGGTCCGAACATTGGTTTGATATCTTCTTTATCTGTATTTGCGAAAGTAAATCCGATGGGCTTCTTAGAGACACCATATAGAAAGGTTACAGATTCTGTAGTAGATTATAAAAACTTTACATATCTAAGTGCTGAAGAAGAAGAGGGAATGAAAATCGCGCAAGCGAATATTCCCATGAAAGAAGACGGTACTATTGATGCTGAAAAGGTTATTGCAAGAGAAGAAGGTGATTTCCCTGTTGTAGATCCATCAGAAATTCAATATACGGATGTTGCTCCTAATCAAATTGCATCTATTTCTGCATCTTTAATTCCTTTCTTGGAACATGATGATGCAAACAGGGCTTTGATGGGATCTAACATGATGCGTCAGGCAGTTCCGTTGTTAAAACCGCAATCGCCAATTGTTGGTACAGGTTTGGAGCGTCAAGTAGCTTCAGATTCAAGAGTATTGATCAATGCAGAAGGTGATGGTGTTATTGAGTATGTAGATGCACAAAAAGTTACTATTAAGTATGATAGAACTGATGAAGAAAGATTAATCAGTTTCGAAGACGATAGTAAGACTTATTTCTTGGTGAAGTTTAGAAAGACCAACCAAGGAACGAACATTAACCTGAAACCAATTGTACAAGTTGGTGATAGAGTTAAAAAAGGTCAAGTTCTTTGTGAAGGTTATGCAACTGAAAAAGGTGAATTAGCATTAGGTAGAAACTTAACAGTGGCGTTTATGCCATGGAAAGGATATAACTTTGAGGATGCAATTGTAATTTCTGAAAAAGTTGTTCGTGATGATATTTTCACGTCTATTCACGTTGATGAGTATTCTTTAGATGTTAGAGATACTAAATTAGGAGCAGAAGAGCTTACGCATGACATACCTAACGTTTCAGAAGAGGCTACAAAAGACCTTGATGAAAATGGTATGATTAGAATAGGAGCAGAGGTTAAGCCTGGTGATATTCTAATTGGTAAAATTACTCCTAAAGGAGAGTCCGATCCAACTCCAGAAGAAAAATTACTACGTGCTATTTTTGGTGACAAGGCTGGTGATGTAAAAGATGCTTCTTTAAAAGCTTCACCTTCGTTAAGAGGTGTTGTAATCGATAAGAAATTATTCTCTAGGTCAGTTAAAGACAAGAGAAAACGTTCTGAAGATAAAGAAGAGTTATCTAAACTGGAATTAGAATACGAAGTAAAATTCCAAGAATTGAAAGATGTTCTTGTTGAGAAATTATTTACTATAGTTAATGGTAAAACCTCTCAAGGTGTTTTAAATGATTTAGGTGAAGAAGTATTACCTAAGGGTAAAAAGTATACGATGAAAATGTTGAACTCTGTTGATGATTTCGCTCACTTAGTTGGTGGAAGCTGGACAACGGATAGTGATACTAATTCATTAGTAGCTGATTTGCTTCATAACTATAAAATTAAACTTAACGATTTACAAGGTAACTTGAGAAGAGATAAGTTTACAATATCTGTTGGTGATGAGTTACCAGCTGGTATTATGAAGTTGGCTAAAGTCTATATTGCTAAAAAGCGTAAGCTTAAAGTTGGTGATAAAATGGCAGGTAGACACGGTAACAAAGGTATTGTATCTAGAATAGTGCGTCATGAGGATATGCCGTTCTTGGAAGATGGAACTCCTGTTGATATCGTTCTTAATCCACTGGGTGTACCTTCTCGTATGAACATTGGACAGATTTATGAAACTGTATTAGGTTGGGCTGGGCTTAAACTTGGTAGAAAGTACGCGACTCCAATTTTTGATGGTGCTACTTTAGATCAAATTAATGCTTATACTGACGAAGCAGGTATTCCAAGATTTGGTCATACATATTTATATGATGGTGGAACTGGACAACGTTTTGATCAACCTGCAACGGTAGGTGTGATCTATATGTTGAAACTTGGACACATGGTAGATGATAAGATGCATGCTCGTTCAATAGGACCATACTCTTTAATTACACAACAACCATTAGGTGGTAAAGCTCAATTTGGTGGTCAGCGTTTTGGAGAAATGGAAGTTTGGGCACTTGAGGCATATGGTGCATCTGCAACTTTACGTGAGATTTTAACGGTTAAATCTGATGATGTTATCGGAAGAGCTAAAACCTATGAATCTATTGTTAAAGGTGAGACAATGCCAGAACCTGGTTTACCAGAATCTTTCAACGTTTTAATGCACGAACTTAAGGGATTAGGTTTGGATATTAGACTTGAGGAATAGTTCAATATTACATATTGAAGAACTATTAAGTAAAACAAATTAAAACATTATCAGCACGCTATTATGGCTAGAATAAAAGATAATAACCCAGTAAAAAGGTTCGATAAAATTTCAATAGGATTAGCTTCGCCAGAATCTATTTTGGCAGAGTCTAGAGGTGAAGTTTTAAAGCCTGAAACAATTAACTATAGAACTCATAAACCAGAACGTGATGGTTTATTCTGTGAGCGTATTTTTGGTCCTGTTAAGGATTATGAATGTGCTTGTGGTAAATACAAGCGTATTCGTTACCGTGGGATTGTATGTGACCGTTGTGGTGTAGAGGTTACAGAGAAAAAAGTTCGTAGAGATCGTGTAGGTCATATTAACTTGGTAGTACCGGTTGCTCATATCTGGTATTTCCGTTCTTTACCGAATAAAATAGGATACTTATTAGGTTTACCTTCCAAGAAATTGGATATGATAATTTACTACGAACGTTACGTAGTAATTCAGCCAGGTATAGCTAAAGGTCCTGAAGGTGAGGAAATCCAAAAAATGGATTTCTTGACTGAAGAGGAGTATTTAAATATTATTGATACTATTCCTCAAGAAAATCAATACTTAGAAGATTCTGACCCAAACAAGTTTATTGCTAAAATGGGAGCAGAGTGCCTAATTGATTTGTTAGGTAGAATAAATCTTAAAGAGCTTTCTTTTGAGTTAAGACATAAAGCGAACACAGAAACTTCCAAACAACGTAAAACGGAAGCTTTAAAACGTTTACAAGTTGTAGAAGCTTTAAGAGAATCTCAAGAAAATAGAGAAAACGAGCCAGAATGGATGATCATGAAAGTAATTCCGGTTATACCTCCAGAATTACGTCCATTAGTGCCATTAGATGGTGGTCGTTTTGCAACTTCAGATTTAAATGATCTTTACAGAAGGGTTATTATCCGTAACAACCGTTTAAAAAGATTAGTTGAAATAAAAGCACCAGAAGTTATTCTTAGAAATGAGAAACGTATGCTTCAGGAAGCTGTCGATTCTTTATTTGATAATACAAGAAAGGCATCTGCTGTAAAAACTGAATCTAACAGACCGTTAAAGTCACTTTCAGATTCATTAAAAGGTAAGCAAGGTCGTTTCCGTCAAAACTTACTTGGTAAGCGTGTTGATTATTCTGCACGTTCGGTAATTGTTGTTGGACCGGAATTGAACTTATACGAATGTGGTCTTCCAAAAGATATGGCTGCTGAATTATACAAGCCTTTTGTAATCAGAAAACTGATAGAAAGAGGTATTGTAAAAACAGTAAAGTCCGCTAAGAAAATTATAGACAAAAAAGAGCCTGTAGTTTGGGATATTTTAGAGAATGTATTGAAAGGTCACCCAGTTTTATTAAACAGGGCTCCTACATTACACCGTTTAGGTATTCAAGCATTCCAACCTAAATTAATAGAAGGTAAAGCAATTCGTCTTCACCCATTAGCATGTACTGCATTTAATGCGGATTTTGATGGGGATCAAATGGCGGTTCACTTACCATTAGGACCAGAAGCAATTTTAGAAGCACAACTATTGATGCTTGCTTCTCAAAACATATTAAACCCTGCGAATGGTTCACCTATTACGGTACCATCACAGGATATGGTCTTGGGTCTGTATTATATGACCAAAGAGCGTAAATCAACACCAGAAGTACCAATTATTGGTGAAGGTTTAACATTTTATTCAGCAGAAGAGGTGGAGATTGCTTTTAATGAAGGCATGGTAAATCTTAATGCAGGTATTAAAGTTAGAGCTAAAGATTTCAATGAAGAGGGTGAGTTGGTTTATAAAATTATACCTACTACCGTAGGTCGTGTATTATTTAATAATCACGTACCAGAGGAAGCAGGTTTTATTAACCAAGTATTAAATAAGAAAGCCTTAAGAAATATTATTGGCGATATTTTAGCGGTAACTAGTGTTCCTGTTACAGCTGCATTCTTGGATAAGATTAAGACTATGGGATATGAATTCGCTTTCAAAGGTGGATTGTCCTTTAGTTTAGGGGATATTATTATTCCTGCTGAAAAAATGGACATGATTGGTGAAGCCAATGTTCAGGTTGATGGTATTATGGCCAATTATAATATGGGTCTTATTACTAACAATGAAAGATATAATCAGGTTATTGATGTTTGGACATCTACTAACGCTCAATTAACAGAGTTGGCTATGAAACGTATCCGTGAGGATCAGCAAGGTTTCAACTCGGTGTATATGATGCTTGATTCTGGTGCAAGGGGTTCTAAAGAACAAATTCGCCAGTTAACAGGTATGCGTGGTTTGATGGCTAAGCCTAAAAAATCTACTGCCGGTGGTGGGGAGATTATTGAAAACCCGATTCTTTCTAACTTTAAAGAAGGTCTTTCAATTCTTGAGTACTTTATTTCTACTCACGGTGCACGTAAGGGTCTTGCGGATACCGCTTTGAAAACTGCAGATGCTGGTTACTTAACAAGAAGATTGGTAGATGTTTCTCAAGATGTAATTATTAACACTGAAGACTGTGGAACATTAAGGGGTGTAGAAGTTCAGGCGCTTAAGAAGAATGAAGAAATCGTTGAAAGCTTAGGTGAAAGAATTTTAGGTCGTGTATCATTACATGATGTTTATAACCCAATGACCGAAGAATTAGTACTTCAAGCAGGTCAGCAAATAATGGAAGCTGATGTGAAGAGAGTTGAAGCATCTCCGATTGAGAAAATCGAAGTACGTTCTGCTCTTACTTGTGAAGCTGAAAAAGGAATTTGTGCTAAATGTTATGGAAGAAACCTTTCAACCAATAAAATGGTACAAAGAGGTGAAGCCGTAGGTGTTGTTGCTGCTCAGTCAATTGGTGAGCCTGGTACACAGCTTACACTTAGAACATTCCACGTAGGTGGTATTGCAGGTAACATTTCTGAAGATAATAAATTAGAAGTGAGATTCTCCGGTGTTGCTGAAATTGAAGATTTAAGAACAGTTACTGGTGAAGGTTCAGATGGTAAGCCAGCTGAAATTGTAATCTCTAGAACTAGTGAGATAAAAGTTGTTGATGCCAAAACTGGTATTACTTTAAGTACAAGTAATATTCCTTACGGTTCTCAATTATTTGTTGAGAATGGAGCTAAGGTTACTAAGGGTGATGTTATTTGTTCTTGGGATCCATATAACGGTGTTATCGTTTCGGAATTCCCAGGTAAGATAGCTTATGAGAATATTGAACAAGGTGTAACTTATCAAGTTGAAATTGATGAGCAAACCGGTTTCCAAGAAAAAGTAATTTCTGAATCTAGAAACAAGAAGTTGATACCAACATTATTGATTCAAGATGCTAAAGGTGAAACTTTACGTTCGTACAACCTACCTGTAGGTTCTCACATTATGGTAGATGATGGAGATAAGATTAAGGAAGGTAAGACGTTGGTTAAGATTCCGCGTAAATCTGCTAAGGCAGGTGATATTACGGGTGGTCTTCCAAGAGTTACTGAATTATTCGAAGCAAGAAATCCTTCAAACCCAGCTGTAGTATCTGAAATTGATGGTGTAGTTTCTTTTGGTAAGATTAAAAGAGGTAATA
Source organism: Maribacter sp. UH1 (assembly GCF_056839145.1). NCBI lineage: Bacteria > Pseudomonadati > Bacteroidota > Flavobacteriia > Flavobacteriales > Flavobacteriaceae > Maribacter > Maribacter sp. UH1. Next base: position 781,455 of record NZ_CM166387.1, on the reverse strand, counting down.
GAGAAATTATCATTGAATCTAAATTAGGCGAGGTTAAGAAATATCTAGTGAAACTTTCTAATCAAATCTTAGTACAAGAAAACGATTATGTTAGAGCTGGTATGCCATTGTCTGATGGTTCTATTACTCCAGAAGATATCTTGGCAATTAAAGGACCATCTGCTGTTCAACAGTACTTGGTAAACGAAGTTCAGGAAGTTTATAGATTACAAGGTGTGAAGATTAATGACAAACACTTTGAGGTCGTTGTTAGACAAATGATGCGTAAAGTAAGAATTCAAGATCCAGGTGATACAATCTTCTTAGAGAATCAATTGATTCATAAAGATGATTTCATTAGGGAGAATGATGAAATCTTTGGTAAGAAAGTGGTAATGGAAGCAGGTGATTCTGATAACCTTAAACCAGGTCAAATTGTTACTCCTAGAGAGTTAAGGGATGAAAATTCTTTATTAAGACGTGGAGATAAGGCATTGGTTGAAGCTAGAGATGCTGTTTCAGCAACTGCAACTCCAATATTACAAGGTATAACAAGGGCATCGTTACAGACGAAATCATTTATTTCTGCTGCATCGTTCCAAGAAACAACTAAGGTGTTAAATGAAGCTGCTGTAAGTGGTAAGATTGATACATTAGAAGGTCTTAAGGAGAATGTTATTGTTGGTCATAAGATTCCGGCTGGTACGGGTATGAGGGACTATGATAGCATTATTGTAGGGTCCAAAGAAGAATATGATGAAATAATGGCCAGAAAAGAGGCATTAAGATTCTAATTTTATACTAACCCTCAAATTTAATTTGGGGGTTATTTTTTTAATAAAACTATAATATGAGTGACAATAAGAATCCGAGTCAAAAACAAATTAATATTGAATTGGATGAGAAGATGGCAGAAGGAATTTATTCTAATCTAGCTATTATTAATCATTCAGTTTCTGAATTTGTAGTTGATTTTATTAGTATGATGCCAGGAGCTCCAAAGGCAAAGGTTAAGAGTAGAATTATACTTACCCCGCAACATGCTAAGAAGTTTTTAAAAGCATTGAATGATAATGTACAACGGTTTGAAAAAGCTAATGGTACAATAAAGGATTATGAACAGCCTTCAATACCAATGAATTTTGGTCCGACTGGTGAAGCATAAAAAAAGCCCAACTTATAAAGTTGGGCTTTTTTTTATTCGAATTCAGAGGTAAAGTGTAGTTTTACAGAGGGATATTTTTGCTGCGTCATTTGCAGGGAGAATTGGGAATCTGCTAAAAACACTAATTGACCTTTTTTGTCCTTTGCCAAGAATTTTTGCTTTACACGTTCAAATTCTTTGAACTCATCTGTTTTTCTGTTTTCTGTGCCTACCCAACATGCTTTATAAACATTAAAGTTCTCGTAACTACATTTAGCTCCATATTCATGTTCCAGTCTATATTGAATAACTTCAAATTGTAAAGCACCTACAGTTCCAATAACTTTTCTGCCATTTAATTCTAAAGTAAATAATTGGGCTACACCTTCATCCATTAATTGGTCAATGCCTTTGTAGAGCTGTTTGGACTTCATAGGGTCGGCATTGTTGATATACCTAAAGTGTTCGGGAGAAAAGCTTGGAATGCCTTTGTAATGTAGACTTTCGCCTTCTGTTAATGTATCTCCAATTTTAAAATTACCTGTATCATGCAATCCTACAATATCTCCTGGATATGAAATATCTACAATTTCTTTCTTTTCGGCAAAAAATGCATTAGGACTCGAGAACTTTAATTTTTTACCATTTCTAACATGTAAATAAGGCTTATTTCTTTCAAAGGTGCCAGACACGATTTTAATGAAAGCTAACCTATCTCTATGCTTAGGGTCCATATTTGCATGGATTTTAAAAACAAATCCAGTCATTTCTTTTTCATTTGCTTCAACAAGGCGCTCTTCTGCATTTTTTGAACGTGGGGTAGGTGCTATTTGAACAAAACAATCTAATAGCTCTCTAACGCCAAAATTGTTTAACGCAGAACCAAAGAATACAGGTTGTTGGTCTCCTTTAAGATATAGTTCTTTGTTAAAATTTGGGTAAACACCCCAAACCAATTCTAAGTTGTCTCTTAATTCAGATGCTGCTTTACTTCCTATAATTTTATCTAACTCTGGATTTGCAACATCGTCAAAAGCAATAGTCTCTTCAATGTTCTTTTTACTATCGCCACTAAAAAGGTTTATATTTTTTTCAAAGATGTTATAAATACCTTTAAAATCGTAACCCATGCCAATTGGAAAACTCAGAGGAGTAACGGAAAGTCCTAATTTTTGTTCCAATTCATCTAATAGGTCAAAGGCATCTTGCCCTTCTCTATCCAACTTATTGATGAATACCAGCATTGGTATTTTTCTCATCCTACAAACTTCAACCAGTTTTACGGTTTGCTCTTCAACACCTTTGGCAACATCAATAACAACAATTACACTATCAACTGCAGTTAAAGTTCTAAAAGTATCTTCAGCGAAGTCTTTGTGACCTGGGGTGTCAAGAATGTTGATTTTCTTGTCCTTATAATTAAAAGCAAGAACAGAAGTGGCTACAGAAATACCTCTTTGTCTTTCAATTTCCATGAAATCACTTGTAGCGGTTTTTTTGATTTTATTGTTTTTAACAGCTCCCGCTTCTTGAATTGCACCACCAAAAAGTAATAATTTTTCAGTTAATGTAGTTTTACCTGCATCTGGGTGAGAAATTATTCCAAAGGTTCTTCTACGTGCTATTTCTTGCTTAAAGGTCATATTCAAAATTTGTGCAAAAGTAATACAAATTCAATTCTTAAGATTTATGAATTGCTGTAGGTAGGGGAAATTTATTTTATTGTGTATGAAACTGATTAACTGTGAGTTATGTGCGTGGGTATATATAAGGTTAGGATTATTTAATTTTTTATAATCTTTTATTCAGAATTTCTCGTAAATAATATTGAAATGTTAAATATTCTTAATTAATTATTGCGCGTTTTCTGCCGATTACCCCTTTATTTCCTTGGTTAATCGAAAAAGAATTTGAGTTGATTTAATAATGATATATCTTAGCACCGTTAAATAAGACAGCCCCACTTTCTTATAACGAACACGTAAAAACACTACAAAATGCCATGGTGATTAGTAAAACACTAACACTTATGGGTAAAATTACTTTTAAATTACGCTATCCTTTTTTGATAAAAGGTTTTCTTCTTATTACTACGTTATTTTTAACGTTTTCTTTCTCTTCCGTTAATACGGTAGAATACAATTCTTTAAATATGTATTCAGTGGATACCGATGGGGATGGGATTTTTGATTCGGAAGATATTGATGATGATGGCGATGGAATAATTGATTCGAAAGAAGACATGAATCTTGACGGTGATTTCAATCATCTAACAAATTCAACTGATACAGACGGGGACAATATTCCAGATTATTTGGATATAGATTCTGATAATGATGGAATATTAGATAGTATTGAAGCTCAGGTTTCAAATAATATAATTTTACCATCAGGTATAGATGTTGACCAAAATGGCTTGGATGACGGATATGAATCCTCGCCTGGAAGCGGTGAAGGTCTTGTTCCTGTAGATACTGATTTAGATAGTATTCCTGATTATTTAGATGTAGACTCAGATAATGATGGTATATTGGATAGTCTTGAATCTAGTAAGCTTAGTACAGATTTTGATTGTGATACGGTACCAGAGTTAAATTTTAGTAATGTTCCTACTTTGGAATCTGGAGAGAGCCTAAGTGAAGGTGCTATTTATAGGTTTTCAAATATATCAGAAAATCTTGATGCGTTGGTTACAATTGAAAAAATTGTAAATGGTCAAATAAGTACTTTAGATCAAAATTCTGTTGATCCAGAATTCTTCAAACCAGAAATCCAATTTACTACTACCGATTTGGTAAGAAGGCCTTATGTTGATTTACGTATTTCAATGGTAAAAACAGGAACTACTGAAAAAGCTTTTTTAGACGAATTGATAGCTAATTTTATTGATGTTGATGGTAATAATCAATATCAAGAATTTAATAGATTTGATACCCCGGCTAGTTATACTTACGACAATCCAACTGATGTTGGTATTAATTATACCTCAGGAGGTTTATTGATAAATGGTGGAATGAGTGAATATGATGGTATTTCAAATTTAAATCCTTCGGTAAATGTAGCAGTAGAATTTGTAAATATAAATACGTTTGTTTTTCGCTTTGGTATAGAAACTCAGACTTTAGATAATTTCACTACTAACGTGCCTAGGCAATCAGGAATTCAATTTTCTTGTTTAGATAATTTTGTAAACCCTCAAACGGTATCTTTTAGTGAAGATGTTGATTCTGATAATGATGGTTATCCAGATAGAGTGGATATTGATTCTGATAATGATGGTATCCCTGATAATGTAGAAGCTCAGACTACTGAAGATTATGTATTACCTATAGGTCTTGATGATGATGGTGACGGTCTTGATAATGCTTATGATACAAGCGATGTGGAAGGACTTACACCTGTAAATACGGATGGTACGGACAATGATGATTATATCGATCTGGATAGTGATAACGATTCTGTACCTGATAACAACGAGGGTAACGATTTCAACTTTGACGGAATTCCCGATCAGACCTTTACAGGTGTGGATACGGATGGTGACGGACTTGACGATGGTTACGAAGGTTCTGATGTCTACGATGGTTTCGATGTGAACGATGAGATAGACGATCCTGCGAACGACTTACCCGATACGGATGGTACGGAGGATGTTAATTACCGTGATCTTGATGATGATGGCGATGGTATCGATACTCCGGACGAGGACGCGAACAATGATGGCGACCCTACCAACGATGATAGCGATAATGATGGTATACCTGATTATTTAGATCCTAACAGTCCTGGACCTGATACCGATGGGGACGGGGTTCCTGACAGTGCTGACCTTGATGATGATAACGATGGTATCTTGGACAGTGTCGAAGACCCTAATTTAGATGGTGACAACGATCCGTTGACAGATCCTTTGGATACTGACAATGATGGAATACCGAACCATTTGGATATCGATAGCGACGATGATGGTATTCCGGATAATGTTGAGGCACAGACAACGGACGGTTATATAGCGCCAAACGAGGACGATGCCGCAACGTATGCTTCTAACGATGGTGTCAATAGTGCATATCCTGATGGACTTACACCTGTAAATACGGATGGTACGGACAATGATGATTATATCGATTTGGATAGTGATAACGATTTGGTTTTTGATAACAACGAGGGTAACGACTTCAACTTTGACGGAATTCCCGATCAGACCTTTACAGGTGTGGATACCGATGGTGACGGACTTGACGATGGTTACGAAGGTTCTGATGTGAACGATGGTTTCGATGTGAACGATGAGATAGACGATCCTGCGAACGACTTACCCGATACGGATGGTACGGAAGATGTAAATTACCGTGATCTTGATGATGATGGCGATGGTATCGATACTCCGGACGAGGACGCGAACAATGATGGCGATCCTACCAACGATGATAGCGATAATGATGGTATACCTGATTATTTAGATCCTAACAGTCCTGGACCTGATACCGATGGGGACGGGGTTCCTGACAGTGCTGACCTTGATGATGATAACGATGGTATCTTGGACAGTGTCGAAGACCCTAATTTAGATGGTGACAACGATCCGTTGACAGATCCTTTGGATACTGACAATGATGGAATACCGAACCATTTGGATATCGATAGCGACGATGATGGTATTCCGGATAATGTTGAGGCACAGACAACGGACGGTTATATAGCGCCAAACGAGGACGATGCCGCAACGTATGCTTCTAACGATGGTGTCAATAGTGCATATCCTGATGGACTTACACCTGTAAATACGGATGGTACGGACAATGATGATTATATCGATCTGGATAGTGATAACGATTCTGTACCTGATAACAACGAGGGTAACGATTTCAACTTTGACGGAATTCCCGATCAGACCTTTACAGGTGTGGATACGGATGGTGACGGACTTGACGATGGTTACGAAGGTTCTGATGTCTACGATGGTTTCGATGTGAACGATGAGATAGACGATCCTGCGAACGACTTACCCGATACGGATGGTACGGAGGATGTTAATTACCGTGATCTTGATGATGATGGCGATGGTATCGATACTCCGGACGAGGACGCGAACAATGATGGCGACCCTACCAACGATGATAGCGATAATGATGGTATACCTGATTATTTAGATCCTAACAGTCCTGGACCTGATACCGATGGGGACGGGGTTCCTGACAGTGCTGACCTTGATGATGATAACGATGGTATCTTGGACAGTGTCGAAGACCCTAATTTAGATGGTGACAACGATCCGTTGACAGATCCTTTGGATACTGACAATGATGGAATACCGAACCATTTGGATATCGATAGCGACGATGATGGTATTCCGGATAATGTTGAGGCACAGACAACGGACGGTTATATAGCGCCAAACGAGGACGATGCCGCAACGTATGCTTCTAACGATGGTGTCAATAGTGCATATCCTGATGGACTTACACCTGTAAATACGGATGGTACGGACAATGATGATTATATCGATTTGGATAGTGATAACGATTTGGTTTTTGATAACAACGAGGGTAACGACTTCAACTTTGACGGAATTCCCGATCAGACCTTTACAGGTGTGGATACCGATGGTGACGGACTTGACGATGGTTACGAAGGTTCTGATGTGAACGATGGTTTCGATGTGAACGATGAGATAGACGATCCTGCGAACGACTTACCCGATACGGATGGTACGGAAGATGTAAATTACCGTGATCTTGATGATGATGGCGATGGTATCGATACTCCGGACGAGGACGCGAACAATGATGGCGATCCTACCAACGACGATAGCGATAATGATGGCACTCCGGACTATTTAGATCCTGATAGTGTACCTATGGAAGATTTAGATACTATTGATGATATAGTTTCAACACCAGTAGACACTCCAATAGAAATCGATATTCTTGACAATGATTTTGGGATTCCTACGGATGGTACGTTAACGGTAACCGATCCGTCTAACGGAACGGTTGAAATCAACGACGGAGGTACACCTGATGATATTTCAGATGATACAATTACGTACACTCCAAATGATGGTTTTGAAGGAACCGATGTAATAGAGTATACAGTGTGTGATGCGGAAGGTAATTGCGATACTGCTACGGTAACTATTACTGTAGGGGAGCCTATTGCTCTTGATGTTGTAGATGATTCTGTTTCAACGCCAATAAATACTCCAATAATAATCGATATTCTTGACAATGATTTTGGGATTCCTACCGACGGAACGTTAACGGTAACTGATCCGTCTAACGGAACGGTGGAAATCAACGATGGAGGTACACCTGATGATATATCTGACGATACGATCACATATACTCCAAATGACGGATACGAAGGAACAGATACTATCGAGTACACTGTTTGTGATGCTGAAGGAAATTGCGATACGGCTACGGTAGATATATTAATTGTAGATAACGATTCTACAGAAACAGATGATAGTCCTATTGAAGTAAATCAAATGGTGACTCCAAATGGTGATGGTAGAAATGAATTCTTATTCATAAGAGGTGTAGATAAAATCCGTAGTAGTACCTTAAAAATCTTTAATAGATGGGGTGTTGCTGTTTACGAAGGTGAAAATTATAATAATCAAAATAACGTATTTGATGGTAGATCAAGAGGTAGGTCTACTTTAAGTACAGATGATTATCTTCCAGCCGGAATATATTTCTATATATTTGATTATACTACCTTTGATGGAAAAAGTAAAGTAGATAGTGAATATCTTTATATTAGTAGATAATAGTTTATAAAATATGAATATTAAAAATAAGTTCTTAATTCTATTTGGAGGTTTGTTGCTAATATTTAGTAGCGCCATTGCCCAACAAGATGCCCAGTATACTCAATATATGTTTAATACAATGAGTATTAATCCTGCTTACGCTGGCTCAAGGGGTCAGTTGAGTATAACAGGTCTACATAGATCCCAATGGGTAGGTTTGGAAGGTGCACCTTCAACACAGACATTTAATATTCAGTCTCCTATTAGAAATAGTAAATTAGGGTATGGATTTTCAATTGTTAATGATGAAATAGGGGAAGGTGCTGTTCAAGAAACTTATTTTGATGCTGTTCTTTCCTATACCATTGATGTATCTGCTGAAGGTAAATTATCATTTGGATTGAAAGCAGGTGGTAATTTAATGAATTTAGACTTTAGTCAGCTTCGAAATTTTGATGAGGAAGTTGTAAGAACTGATAATATTGAAAACCGGTTTTCACCAAATGTAGGTGTGGGTCTATACTACCATTCATCTAAGTTTTACGCAGGTCTTTCTGCACCTAACTTATTTGAAACGGAACATTTTGATAGTTCTCAACAAGATGCAAATGATACTCAGTTTTTATCTAAAGATAGAATCAACTTCTATTTAATTACGGGTTATGTATTTGATTTAAATGGAAATTTAAAGTTTAAGCCAGCATTATTGACTAAAGTAGTAGGAGGAGCTCCTTTGCAAGTTGATTTTTCTGCAAACTTTATGTTCAATGAGAAGTTTACTTTTGGCGCAGCCTATAGATGGGATGCCGCAGTTAGTGCAATGGCTGGGTTTCAAATTTCAGATCAATTCATGATTGGTTTAGCTTATGATAGGGAAACTACAGATTTAGGTGGTACACAATTTAATGATGGATCATTTGAAGTACTCTTAAGATATGAATTGGTAAAATCATTTCAAAGATTGGTTTCACCTCGTTTTTTCTAAATGGCAAACTTACATATGAAGTATACAGTAAAATTATTAATAGTAGCCTTATTGTCCATCCAAGGATTGGTTAATGCTCAAGAGCGATTAATTCAAAAAGGTAATGAAAAGTTTGACTCATATTCTTTCAGTCCTGCTATAGATATCTATAAAAAAGTGATGGATAAAGGGTATGTTTCAGCAGACTTACTAAGAAAGTTGGGTAATTCATATTATTATAATGCGGACTACACGGATGCTGCGGAGACATACAAGAAATTAGTGGCAGATTATGCTTTAGAGGTTACCCCTGAGGATTATTTTAAATATGCTCAGTCCTTAAAGACAATAGGAGAGTACGATACTTCTGAAACTATAATGGATAAATTCATAGAAGTAACCAAAAGTGATGGTCGCGCTACGGCATTTGATGAAGATCGAGATTTCATGTCAGAAATTGAAGAGAATTCAGGTAGATATAATTTAGGACCTTTTGAATATAATTCTCCTTATTCAGATTTTGCACCTTCTTTTTATAAGGAAGGATTAATTTTTTCTTCTGATAGGGATACAGGTAATTTTGCAAGATATCGTCATACTTGGAATGCAAAAGACTTTTTGGATTTATATGAAGTAAATGCAGATAGTTCATCGATAGATCATGTAAAAAAAATAGATGAAAATATAAATACACGCTATCACGAATCTACATCAGTAGTAACAAAAGATGGTCAGACAATGTATTTTACACGTAACAATTCTGAAAAGAGAAAAACTGTAAAGGATGATAAAGGTATTGTTAGATTAAAAATTCTAAGAGCTGTATTAACTGACGAAGGAGTATGGGGAGAAGTGGAAGAGCTACCTTTTAATAGCGATTCTTATTCTACTGCTAATCCGGCTTTAAGTCCAGATGAGAAAACTTTATATTTTGTATCTGATATGCCTGGTACCCTCGGTGCATCAGATTTATTTATGGTTGCCATTAATGAAGATCGTACCTTTGGTACACCTCAAAATTTAGGTTCAAATATTAATACAGAAGCTAGGGAGACATTTCCATATATAACTTCAGAAGAAATTTTGTATTTCTCTTCAGATGGGCATCCAGGTTTAGGAGGGCTAGATGTATTTGCAACCAAAATTAAAAGACAAGATTTTACAGGTAAGGTTTTAAATGTAGGTAAACCTGTAAATAGTAATAGTGATGATTTCACCTTTATTTTTAATGAGGAATTAAGAACAGGTTATGTAGCATCTAACCGTGAAGAGGGTATGGGTTATGATGATATTTATAGCTTTACAGAAACAAGACCTCTAGTTTTTGATTGTTTACAAAAAGTTACCGGTACAGTTAGAGATAAAATTTCTAATGAAGTTTTAGTTGGCGCGACTATTAAGGTTATCGACGAGAATAATGAAGAGATATTATCCACAATTACAGATTCTGATGGTAATTATTCTTTGGAACTTGATTGTAATAAAGGAAATTTTGTAAGAGCTTTAATGGAGGGTTATGTGCCTTTTGAAGAGTATATAGGAGTATCTGATGGAAAACCAAAAATCATAGATTTTTATCTTGAAAGAGATAATATTACGGCTGGGTTTGGAGATGATTTAGCAAAGCTTCTTCAATTGAGTACCATTTATTTTGATTTTGATAAATACAATATCAGAAAAGATTCTGAGGTAGAGATTGAAAAAGTGATTGCTGCTATGGAAAAATACCCTAGTTTAAAAATAAAAGTTAATGCACATACAGACAGTAGAGGAACAGAAGCTTATAATTTGTGGTTATCAGATAAAAGGGCAGAGTCAACTGTAAGTTACATGATTAAAAAAGGCATATCGAAGGACAGATTAATAAGTGAAGGTTTTGGTGAAACTAAATTACTTAATGAGTGTTCTGATGGAGTTAAATGTTCGGCAGTTAAACATGATGTAAATAGAAGATCAGAATTTATAATATTAGAATAATAAATATTTCTTACCATATAAAAAGCAACCAATAAATTGGTTGCTTTTTTAGTTTTATCATATGAGTGTTCGACTTTAAATAATCGAGTAGCTACTATCTATATTAGGTTGTAATCGATGAATTGCAGCTAAATAATAATGTTACTTGTTATTTTTAAACAGCACTATTAACCTACTACATGTGGTAATACCACCAGTTCACAACAAATATTAGTGGCGGGCTGTCCTTCTAGCTATTTTTACGGATGATATTGATGGTAGAAAGTTTTTACTTTTCAATACCCCCATTTTTTAGTTATGAGTTTAAGACAATTTTGTTATTTCATATTTTTAATGATTTCTACAGGTTTCTATGCCCAGGAAACCTATTTAGACACATTTACCAGTACCTTTTACGGAAGTAACGAAGGAACACAAAATTTCAGTTCAGATTGGATAGAGCAGAATGATGACGGTAATGCTTGGGGTGGAAATATTAGAATTACTGGTGGTCAGCTAAGATTTAGAAATAGTGATGCTGGTTGGATTTATCGTTTCGCACCATTATCTGGTGCAAGTTCTGCAACTTTAACATTGGATTACGATGCAAATTCCGCAGGGGGTGAAGCTATTGATGTATATATTTATAATGCTGATACTAATAATTGGAATTTCATTCAAAGATTAAATGCAGGTTCAGGATCTTTAACCTATAATTTAACCGCTGCTGAAATTGCTTCCAATCCTGCCGTTATATTTTATCCTAGTGATACTAATTGGCAGGGCACTGATACTATATTTATTGATAACGTGCAATTTTCTGCAACATTTGGTTCAGAAGTACTTGTTGATGATGTTACTGTAAATGAAAATGCCGGTACAGCAACCTTCACAGTAAGACATGGCGGTAGTGCTGCTAGCGGACCTTATAGTGTTAATTATACAACAACTAACATATCTGCAACCGCCGGTCAAGATTATACGGCATCAAGCGGAACTTTAAATTTTGATGGAACCATTTGGGATACAGAAACTATAACTGTTTTTATAACAGATGATACCATTTTTGAAGGCGATGAAACCTTTGAATTTTCGTTTACGTCAACTTCAGATCCCAATGTAGATATTACAGATACGGCTATTGGTACAATTTTAGCTAATGATGCCTTAATTATTACAGATGGGGGCTCTGCAAATACTTGTGATGATATATTTTTAGATTCTGGCGGTATCAGTAATTATTCGGATAATGAAGATTTGGTGTATACTATTTGTCCAGATATTGCTGATAATTATACTCAGGTAAACTTTGATCAGTTTGATGTTATACCTGGTGACATTCTCTATGTGTATGATGGTAATAATACTAGTGCTACTTTAATTGGGCAGTATGATAATGATAATATACCAACTCAAATTTTCGCCACAAATGCAAATGGTTGTTTGACGTTTAGATTTACATCTAATAACAATACTACGGGTAATGGTTGGCAAGCAACTGTTAGTTGTTCTCCTCCAGGACCAAAAATTGTGGTAGAAGATGTATACGTAGATGAAGATTCTGGTAGTGCTATATTTACAGTGACTCACGTTCGTGACCGTCATGGTTTTAGTTGGTTTTTTGGCTTCGTTGAAACTCCATTTACCGTAGAGTATATGGTGAGTGATGGTACAGCTACAAATGGTAGTGATTATATTTCCGTAAACGGTACACTTACATTTACAGGAGAAGTAGGTAATGTTCAAACTTTTTCAGTGCCTATCGTAGATGATGGGATACCGGAGTTAGTAGAATTTTTTACTGTTGGGTTCTCTGATGCTACAGCGCAGTATGCTACTGTAGATTATAGTGATACTGCCAATGGGTACATAAATTCACAAATTTTAGCCAATGATCCATTAACACTATTTCAAGAGTTTGATGGCTATTATGATTATTCTACAACAGGTGGTTCATTAAGAACAAATGATAACAATACGGATGCTTGTTCAATTACTACATCATCCTCCAATACACTTATTGCACCTATTCCAAACACAGGTACTATTAAAAAAGCATATCTATATTGGGCTCATTCAAGTACAGTAGTTGATGGTAGTGTAACTTTTGAAGGACAAACGGTTAACGCTAACTTTCAGTATCAAACAACACTTACCAATAGAAATTTTTATGGCTATGTTAGTGATGTCACAGATATTGTAGCGGGTGTAGCAGATCCGTCAACTAACGTTTTTGATTTTTCTGGTTTATCCATAGATAACTCGAATACATATTGTTCATCGGCAACTGTTTTAGGAGGGTGGACATTATTTGTATTTTATGAAGATCCTAATCTACCTGCGGTAAACATTAACTTATATCAAGGTTTTGATGGCTTAAGTAACGATGGAAATTCATTTACATTGGATGGTTTTTATGCCATTGCCGGTGCTGGTGCAAAAGCATCATTCTTATCATGGGAAGGGGATTCTACATTAGACGGTAATAGTTCAGGTACAACCAATCCTAATGGGGAAAGATTATCTATTACAAATCAGGCAAATCAACCTCCTTTTGTATTGTCAGGGGATGGTGGACAAACAGGCAATAATGCCTATAATTCAACTATGTATGATAATACTACAACACCAGATTATAATGTAAATACAACATATGGCGTAGATTTAGATACCTATGATATTTCAACATATATCTCTCCAGGTGATTCTCAGGTTACTGCAAATGTAGATGTAGGCCAAGATTTCTTGATATCTGCTGCGGTAGTGCTCAAAGTACCATCTAATCTAATTGCAGGTACTGTTTTTGAAGATGTTAATTATGGTGGTGGTCAAGGTAGAAATATGACGGATGCCAATGGTGTTGGTATAGCAAGTGCAATTGTAGAATTATATGAAGATGATGGTACTTTTGTAAGAAGAACGACTTCAAAAGTAGGTGGTGATTACAGTTTTGGTGGTATGGCCGATGGTGATTATTACGTTAAATTGGTGAATTCTACAGTTAGGTCTAACAGAGATAATGGTATTAATTGTACTACTTGTGTACCAATACAAACATTTAGAAGTTATGGTGATGTCACTAATAACATTGAAGTTTTAAATGAAATAGGAGGAGCTGACCCTACTGCATTTTCAGATTCTGCATTGGGTGTATTTTCAGATTCTCAAAGTTTATCTTTAGTTAGTATAGCAAGTAGTGGTGTTGCAAATATTGATTTTGGATATAACTTTAATACAATTGTAAATACGAATGTATTTGGTCAAGGTTCATTAGAACAGTTTATTTTAAATAGTAATACCTTGGGTGAAACAATTCTAGATATTGAAGCGAATTCAATTTTTGATCCTGGAGCAGGAGAAGATGTGTCTATTTTTATGATACCACCAACTGGTGATAGTTTTAGTAGAACCGCAGACGTTAATTTTACAAATGGTTATTTTGATATCGAAATTTCTAAAAATGATCCTCTATCGGTAATAACAGGTAGTACTACCATTATAGATGGTAGAACGCAAACTGCATATTCTGGTGACACAAATACAGGTGTAGTAGGTTCAGGTGGAGATGCTGTAGGTATTTCCAATACTATATTACCAACATATGAAAGACCGGAAATTCAAGTTCATCGAGAAGATGGCGACGTTTTCATTAATGAGGGTGAAAATGTGATGATAAGAAATTTAGCGATTTATTCAGATAAGTCCTCAGCCATAGTTGCAGAAGATGGTTCACTAGAAGTCACTCAAAATTTAATTGGCGTGAATGCATTAGGTAATAATTCGGGAGATATAGATGTTGGTGTAGAAAATAAAGATGGGCAAATTAATGTTAATGGAAATTATCTTGCAACAATTTTGGAATCAGCAGTATTAATAGATGGTGGCAGTTCAAGTTTAATTCAAAATAACCATTTTGAAAATAATGGTAGTTCACCATGTGATGACGCTATTTTACTGGAAGATGGTTCAGGTGTTGTTATTCAACAAAATCTAATAGAAGCATCAGCTTCCACAGCAATTGATGTAGAAGATAAAGTAACCGGTGTTTTAATAACAGAAAATTCCTTAACAACTTCAGGTCAAGATGGAGGTAATTGTCAAGGAAATCCACAACAAATGGCAATTAAGATAGAAAGTGATGGTTCATCTATTTCTAATAATGTTATTTATCAAAATGGTGGAGCGGGTATTGCAATTGTTGATGGTACGTCAAATTTAATAAGTCAAAACTCCATTTATGCAAATGGAACGGTAACACCAAGTTTGGGTATAGATTTAGATATGGACGGTGTAACATTAAATGATATTTCAGATTCAGATTCAGGTCCAAATAATTTAGAAAACTTCCCTGTGATTAACTCTGCTTTTATTTCTGGAACAAACCTAGTAGTAACCGGCTGGGCATCTCCTGGAACTTCGGTAGAGGTATTTTTCACGGATGTAAATGAAGGTACGGCGACCTTAGGTGATAATCAGTTAGGTTTAACACAAGACTATGGTGAAGGTCAAACATATATAGGTACAGCAATAGAAGGTAGTGGCGATGATCAAGATGGCACAACTTCTTCTTATGCGGATATTGATGGTAACGCTGATAACACCAATAAATACAAGTTTGTTTTTCCTTTACCTTCAGGAACTGTTGTAGGAGATTTAATAACAACTACAGGTACTAGAAGTAATTCAACTTCAGAGTTCTCACCAGAAATTATTATTAAAGCGTATACGGTAATTACCAACAGAAATATTACGTATCGTATCAAAGGAAATTAAAATTACGAAAGTAAATTCATACAAATAATTTTTGTTAGCTCTGTGTTTTACTAGGGTTTACAGCTTAGGCAACAGTTTATAGATTGTTGACCTTGTTCTGAATACCATTGGCAACATTAATTTTTAGACCTCACTTTATTGGCTGATTTTTATAATATCAAATCATGCTAAATAATTCCCCCATATTGGCAGTGTAAAAACTATTCAATGAGGGCGTCTCTCTTTACGAGGATAAAATCTAGATATGTAGGTTTAGTAGTTTTAATCTTATTATCTACTAAGGTAACTTTAGCACAAACGACTTTTACAGAAAGTGCAGCTTCGTTTGGTCTTGATTTAGGTCAACCCAAAGATGGTGGACACGCTTGGTCAGATTTTGATAACGATGGTGATTTAGATGTTCTCGTTCTAGAGAATAACAATAACCAAAATATAAAAAGCTTTTTAATGCGTAACAATGGTAACAATACGTTTACCAATGTACAAGCAACCTTAGTTCCCGGCATGTTGGGTGATTGGGCAGAAAGACAAGCGGTATGGGGAGATATTAATAATGATGGAAAACCGGACTTTATTATCAACTCATCTGGTAATAATAATGCCAGAAAAGCAATTCAAATATTTATTCAGAATACTAATGGCACATTTGGGGATGGTATAGGTGGTTCAGCTCCAATTACCATTGGTAGATCGGGAGCAACTATTGTTGTTCCAGGAGTAAATTCTGAAGGAGTAGGTTTCTTTGATTTTGAGGGAGATGGTGATTTAGACATTTTCTTTGATAATCATGATATGGGAATAGAATTGTTAAGAAACAACTTTATTGATCATACCAATCATGCAGTCGCCAATCCGGCGCCAAATCTATTGTTTACCCATATTACAACAGGTAATGGTAACAATGTAACGGAATATGGTTTAAATCAATTTGCTACAGATGGAGATTATGGTACCGCTGCCGATGTAAATGATGACGGTTGGGTCGATATTTTTATGCGTAAGCGTGATGAAAATGACTTTTTTTTAAATCAGGGAGGGTCATTTTCTAATGGTGCGGATTTAGGGCAGGCAGCAAATAATAACAAAGGTGGCAACGGACTTTGGGATTTGGATAATGATGGCGATTTAGATGCTGTTTGGACGGAAAATGGTCAAACTCAAATTCATAGAAATGATGGAGGCGGAATATTTACCGCTTTAGGTGCCGGCTCTTTTCCGGGTTTACCACAACCTGGTAATTTAAACAATGGTAGTTCAGGCGCTAGAATAGATGCTTTAGCCGGAGGTGATATTGATAATGATGGTGATATAGATATTATTCTAGTTGGTAATAGCAGAAGCTATTTATATATCAATCAATTGAACAGTCCTACACCAGCTCCAGGGGTAATAGGTAGTGGTTCGGCAATGAACTTTTCCTTAGACTCCCAACAATTCAATTCCGGTAGAGATGGGGAAGGTACTACCATGGTAGATGTTGATGATGACGGCGATTTGGATATTTACATCAATATCAATAATAATAGTAATCAATTATATATTAATAATTTACCTGCGGCAAATAGAAATAACCACTTACTAATAGATGTTACGGAAGATAGGGGAGCAAATGGTTCTACTGGCGGATTTTTAGGTAGAGTTGCCATTGGTACCAATGTGCTGATTAGAGATTGTTCTGGTAATATTGTTAGTGGTTTAAGACAAGTAAACGGAGTGTATGGTCATGGTACACAACAACCAGAAGAAGTTCATTTTGGGTTACCGTTAGGTGAAGGCGAAACCTATATTATTGAAGTGCATTATCCTAATTTTTATGATCCTTCTGACTCAAATGGATATTCAAGATTAATTGCAACTGCCATTGCACAACCAAGTACCATTGCAGGTACCAATCATTATACCCTGACCACTACAGATGCAGAGCTTATAGAGAATCCAAATGCCCCAATTGCAAAAGATGATGAGGTTGAGGTAGTTTATGGAAATTCTGTTTCTGTACAAATTCAATTATTTACGAATGATGAGGAACCAGATGGTGAAAATTTTTCAATAGAAAGTATTACGCAACCAGCTATAGGGTCAGTAGTAATCAATGATGCGGAAAACGGACTGGTAACTTATACCTATAGCGGTGCTAATCCATTTCCTGGGGAGACCACTTTTGACTATACTATTACTGATTCAACAGATTCGTTATGTCCATCTTTAGGTAAGAGTGATACTGCAACGGTTAGAATATTTGAACCATGTACAGATCCAACAGGTATAGATACTGATGGT
Organism: Maribacter sp. UH1; assembly: GCF_056839145.1. Classification (NCBI taxonomy): domain Bacteria; kingdom Pseudomonadati; phylum Bacteroidota; class Flavobacteriia; order Flavobacteriales; family Flavobacteriaceae; genus Maribacter; species Maribacter sp. UH1. The sequence goes on along the minus strand of NZ_CM166387.1, from coordinate 763,599 downwards.
GATGGTATAAACGATATTTGCGATTTAGATAATGACAATGATGGTATTTTAGATGCTGATGAATGTTCTCAATCTTCAGGTATAGTAAATAATCACGATTTTGGTTATTGGATTTTTAACTCGCCAGGTTGGACAGGTTCAGGACAACAGTGGAATAGAAATGCCAATAGAGCTTGGTTTCCAGAATGGAACGGTACCGGTACGGCAAGTTTTTATCAAACGATCAATGTTACGGTCGGTGCGGTAAACACCATAACTTTTGATGTTGGTGCAGATAATAGCTACGGTAAAGAAGTTACCTTAAATGTCTTGGTTGGTGGTATTACCCAATTAACGGAAACTTCAAATCAAATTGTAGTTAATAACGGTGGTCGTTCTCAAAATGGTAATGAAGCATTGAATATGACAACGCGTTCTTTTTCATTTGTTCCAACTAGTAGTACGGTAGAACTTCGCTTTAACGGTGTTGCCACACAAACAAACCACGACAGAATGTATATTGATAATGTGACATTAAATACGGGATGTAGTGATTTAGATGGAGATGGAATCATAAATATTTATGACTTAGATAGTGATGGCGATGGTTGTTTTGATGCATTGGAAGGAGATGATAATTTAGATTTTTCTGATTTAAACGGTAATGGTAGCATTTCTGGAGCTGTTGATGAAAATGGAGTTCCAACCTTGGTTACAGGTGGTCAGGGAATAGGTAGTGCTTCTGATTATACGGTTACTTCGGTGTTGTGTGATGATGATGGTGACGGAGTCAACAATGCAAATGACAAATGCCCATATTTTGATGACGCCATAGATAGCGATAATGATGGAGTGCCAGATGGCTGTGATGTAGATGATGATAATGACGGAGTGTCAGATTGCGAAGAATCAATAGATAGTGTTACCAATGAATTTGCGTGGACCTTAAATTCACCAGCAGGTAATTTAGAAATGGATACCGATTACGATGCAAAAATTAAAGATTGGGTGTTAAGTGACACTGAAACAATGCTATTGAACGGTTTAAAATTTTCAATATCAGGTAGTAATATTAGAATAGAGCCAATTACTTCTTTAACTAAAGAAGAGGCTGTTCAGAATGAAGATTATATAGAAGTTGCATTTACCACAAGTTCAGATATAGCTTCAATAGTTTTAAATGAAGTTAGATCAGGTTGGTACCTGCCAAATCAAGGTGATTCATATTATACGACCACGGCTTATACCAGAGTTGGTTCCAATGCTTGGACAACTTTATCATCAGATGTATTACATACGGATAATGGAGCTAGTTATGCATCTTTTCAACATTTGGATAATGGTCCAGTTTACTTAGATGGGAATACCCAATATATATTTAGATTCTATGTCTATGGGCAGATAAATGACTCTTCACAAGACTTTTCCATATTCGATGATATTGCATTTGGTATTACGGCATGCAGAACAGGTAATTTAGATGGTGACGAAAATCCTAATCATTTAGATGATGATAGTGATGGCGATGGCTGTAACGATGCTGATGAAGCCTATGCTGATCCAACTGCCGATTTGGATAATAATGGAATGTATGGCTCTGGTTTACCAACAGTAAATGTAGATGGTTCTGTAATTGCGTCAACTTATGATACACCGGCAGATGGTGATGGTAATGGCGACTATGATTTTTTACAAGTTACGGCAACTCTAGTTGTTACTGATCAACCACAAAATCAAACTGTATCTACAGGAGAAGATGCAATTTTTAATTCAACTGTTACTAATGCAGATATCTATCAATGGCAAGTGAGTATAGACGGTGTAAATTATACTAATTTGGAAAATAACTCGGAGTATTCAGGTACTGAAACTTCAACTCTGACAGTTTTGAATGTATCAAAACAAAAAGAAGGATATTCATATAGATTACTCGCTTCTAATTCTAGTAATATATGCGTGGAAATAGTTTCAAATGCAGCTTTACTTTTTGTAAAAGTTAGAACCGTAATTACAAATAGACGAATTACATATCGTATAAAGGCAAATTAAAAACAAGTATTTGGATACATAAAATTCTGTAATAAGTAAGTTAAATATTATTTAAATGTAGGAATAAACGTATTAAAATATAATAAGATTTCCACTAATATTAAATGATTTTTATCAATAAGGTTTTACATATTTTGAATTTTAATAGTGAAAAAAACTACCCGAATAACCGTACATCTTCGACGAACAACCGTCCATTTTTATAAAAAATTAACATACCTAAACCTCATCTTTATGCTTGTATATGGTGTTAATAATGCGTTACACAACATTTATTTTAATGAGCACTGCTTATAATCAATATTTGTGCATTGTGAATACCATAGATCCATCTTGTCGAATTTAATGACGAGTAAATTTTTGGAAAGCACATTTTGAAAATCCTATATGACCAACGAATTATTGAAGGTGGAATTGAATATTAAAAGTATGAAGAGTCAAGCTAATACAACCCTAGGTAATACCATAAAATTTATAATGGTGTTATTTACTTTACTAATATCAGGTATCTCTATGGCACAGACAACTGTGACTCTAGAAGATCAATGTAATTGTGAAGTATTGCAGGGGATAGATGTATCAGCGCCAGGGGTAACAACTCCAGCAGGTGCAGATTTAGGAGATTTGTATGTAAATACAGATACAGGAACTATTTACTATTGGAATGGAACCACCTGGGAGTTAACGTCTACGGATGATCAACAATTGCAAAATTTCACTTTTAATGATACGACAAATATTTTGTCATTAGAGATTGAAGATGGAAATGTAGTTACTACAAATTTATCAAGTTTGAATCTGGTTGAAACACTAACTACTATTATTGCCAACACTGACGGAACGTTCACATATACGGATGAGGATGGCGTTGATACGATCATCGATGTTACGGATCTAGAGACATTGACGACAATCGCTTTAAATGCGGATAATACAAATATCGATTATACGGACGAAGACGGATTAGTAACCCAATTAGATCTATCTGCGATCGTTGCGAAACTGGAAGCGTTGACTACGGTAGTAGCCAATACGGACGGTACATTTACGTATACGGATGAGGATGGCATTGATACAATCATCGATGTTACTGATCTAGAGACATTGACGACAATCGCTTTAAATGCGGATAATACGAATATCGATTATACGGACGAAGACGGATTAGTAACCCAATTAGATCTATCGGCGATCGTTGCGAACCTGGAAGCGTTGACTACGGTAGTAGCCAATACTGACGGTACATTTACGTATACGGATGAGGATGGCATTGATACGATCATCGATGTTACTGATTTAGAGACATTGACTACAATCGCTTTAAATGCGGATAATACGAATATCGATTATACGGACGAAGACGGATTAGTAACCCAATTAGATCTATCGGCGATCGTTGCGAACCTGGAAGCGTTGACTACGGTAGTAGCCAATACTGACGGTACGTTCACATATACGGATGAGGATGGCATTGATACGATCATCGATGTTACTGATTTAGAGACATTGACGACAATCGCTTTAAATGCGGATAATACGAATATCGATTATACGGACGAAGACGGATTAGTAACCCAATTAGATCTATCTGCAATTGTTGCGAACTTGGAAGCGTTGACTACGGTAGTAGCCAATACTGACGGAACGTTCACATATACGGATGAGGATGGCGTTGATACGATCATCGATGTAACGGATTTAGAGACATTGACGACAATCGCTTTAAATGCGGATAATACGAATATCGATTATACGGACGAAGACGGATTAGTAACCCAATTAGATCTATCGGCGATCGTTGCGAACCTGGAAGCGTTGACTACGGTAGTAGCCAATACTGACGGTACGTTCACATATACGGATGAGGATGGCATTGATACGATCATCGATGTTACTGATCTAGAGACATTGACGACAATCGCTTTAAATGCGGATAATACGAATATCGATTATACGGACGAAGACGGATTAGTAACCCAATTAGATCTATCTGCAATCGTTGCGAACTTGGAAGCGTTGACTACGGTAGTAGCCAATACTGACGGAACGTTCACATATACGGATGAGGATGGCGTTGATACGATCATCGATGTAACGGATTTAGAGACATTGACTACAATCGCTTTAAATGCGGATAATACGAATATCGATTATACGGACGAAGACGGATTAGTAACCCAATTAGATCTATCTGCAATCGTTGCGAACTTGGAAGCGTTGACTACGGTAGTAGCCAATACTGACGGAACGTTCACATATACGGATGAGGATGGCATTGATACGATCATTGATGTAACGGATTTAGAGACATTGACGACAATCGCTTTAAATGCGGATAATACGAATATCGATTATACGGACGAAGACGGATTAGTAACCCAATTAGATCTATCGGCGATCGTTGCGAACCTGGAAGCGTTGACTACGGTAGTAGCCAACACTGACGGAACGTTCACATATACGGATGAGGATGGCATTGATACGATCATCGATGTAACGGATTTAGAGACATTGACGACAATCGCTTTAAATGCAGACGATACGAATATCGATTATACGGACGAAGACGGTGTAGTTACCCAATTGGATCTATCGGCGATCGTAGCGAACCTGGAAGCGTTGACTACGGTAGTAGCCAATACTGATGGTACGTTCACATATACGGATGAGGATGGCGTTGATACGATCATTGATGTTACCGATTTAGAGACCTTAACGACAATCGCTTTAAATGCGGACGATACGAATATCGATTATACGGACGAAGACGGTGTAGTTACTCAATTAGATCTATCGGCAATCGTTGCGAACTTAGAAGCGTTGACTACGGTAGTAGCCAATACTGATGGTACGTTCACATATACGGATGAGGATGGCATTGATACGATTATCGATGTTACTGATCTAGAGACATTGACTACAATCGCTTTAAATGCGGATAATACGAATATCGATTATACGGACGAAGACGGATTAGTAACCCAATTAGATCTATCGGCAATCGTTGCGAACTTAGAAGCGTTGACTACGGTAGTAGCCAATACCGACGGTACGTTTACATATACGGATGAAGATGGCATTGATACGATCATCGATGTTACTGATTTAGAGACATTAACTAACATTGTTAATAATAACGATGGAACTATAACTTATACTAATGAAGATGGTGTAGATCAAACAATAGATTTAATAAGTAATGAAGCAAATAATGATATTGTAGTTGGTACAGACGGAGGTTTATATTTGAATGTAGCTTCAGTAACAATTTCAGAAACAATTACATCTCTAACAGATAATGGAGACGGTACTTTTACTTATGAAAATGAAAGTGGGTCTACAACTACGTTTGATGCAAAACGTTCAACTGTTTTGGATAATGGCGATGGTACGTTTACCATTACAGATGATTCAGGAAATTCAGCGACCGTAGATACAAACAATACGGTAACAACTTTGGTCGATAATGGAGATGGTAGCTTTACCTACACCTCAGAGAATGGTACGGTAACTACATTTACAGAGACCTTATCTACATTGGTTGACAATGCGGATGGAACATTTACGTATACCAATGAAGATGGTGTAGTAACAACATTCGATGCAAAACGTTCGACTATTTTGGATAATGGCGATGGTACGTTTACCATTACAGATGATTCAGGAAATTCAGCGACCGTAGATACAAACAATACGGTAACAACTTTAGTAAATAATGGCGATGGTAGTTTAACCTACACATCAGAAGATGGTACGGTAACAACATTTACAGAAACAAACTCTACATTGGTTGACAATGCGGATGGAACATTTACATACACAAATGAAGACGGCGTAGTAACTACATTTGACGCTAAACGTTCAACAGTATTAGATAATGGCGATGGTACGTTTATCATTACAGATGATTCAGGAAATTCAGCGACCGTAGATACAAACAATACGGTAACCACATTGGTAAATAATGGCGATGGTAGTTTAACCTACACATCAGAAGATGGTACGGTAACAACATTTACAGAAACAAACTCTACATTAGTAGATAATGCGGACGGAACATTTACGTATACCAATGAAGATGGTGTAGTAACAACATTCGATGCAAAACGTTCAACTGTTTTGGATAATGGCGATGGTACGTTTACCATTACAGATGATTCAGGAAATTCAGCGACCGTAGATACAAACAATACGGTAACAACTTTAGTAAGTAATGGCGATGGTAGTTTAACCTACACATCAGAAGATGGTACGGTAACAACATTTACAGAAACAAACTCTACATTAGTAGATAATGCGGACGGAACATTTACGTATACCAATGAAGATGGTGTAGTAACAACATTCGATGCAAAACGTTCAACTGTTTTGGATAATGGCGATGGTACGTTTACCATTACAGATGATTCAGGAAATTCAGCGACCGTAGATACAAACAATACGGTAACAACTTTAGTAAATAATGGAGATGGTAGCTTTACCTATACCAATGAAAGTGGAACTCCAGTTTTATTTCGAGCATCTACAATTACTGATAATGGAGATGGTACTTCAACAATTGTATTAGCTGATGGCGGAACAATTATTGTTGACAACGACGGAGTAGATAATGTTGATGATGCGGATAATTTAATCGGAAACGAATACAACACAGGAAGTGCTATTACCGACGGTAGTTTAGAAATTACAGATGGTGGCGGTACAGAATCAATCAATCTTATTAGTGGAAACGCTGATAATGATCTTGCTTTTGGTACGGACGGTGCTTTGTATTTAAACGTTGCATCTGTTACAATATCAGAAACGATTACAACATTAGCAGATAATGGTGATGGTAGCTTTACATACACGAATGAAAGCGGAGCACCAGTGTCATTTCAGGCTTCTACAATTACAGACAATGGCGATGGGACTTCTACAATAGCTTTAGCCGATGGTGGAACAATCACTGTAGATAATGACGGAGTAGATAACGTTGACGATGCGGACAACGATCCAAGAAACGAGATTACCACAGTAGCGGATAATGGCGATGGTACCTCGACTATTGAGGATATCGATGGTAACTCGGTAACGGTTGATAACGACGGAGTGGATAATGTAGACGATGCGGATAACAATCCAGCTAATGAAATACAGACAGTAGCATCTGGTGATGGTTCTGTAGCGGTAGTAAGAACCGATGATGATTTTGATTTATCGGTTACTTTCCCAACGAACAATGACAACGATCCAAGAAATGAGATTACCACAGTTGCAGATAATGGCGACGGTACTTCAACGATTGAAGATATCGATGGTAACTCGGTAACAGTTGACAACGACGGAGTAGATAATGTTGATGATGCGGATAACAATCCAACCAATGAGATACAGACAGTAGCATCTGGTGATGGTTCTGTAGCGGTAGTAAGAACGGATGATGATTTTGATTTATCGGTTACTTTCCCAACGAACAATGACAACGATCCAAGAAACGAGATTACAACAGTTGCAGATAATGGCGACGGTACTTCAACGATTGAAGATATCGATGGTAACTCGGTAACGGTTGACAACGACGGAGTAGATAATGTTGATGATGCAGATAACAATCCAACTAATGAAATACAGACAGTAGCATCAGGTGATGGTTCTGTAGCGGTAGTAAGAACGGATGATGATTTTGATTTATCGGTTACTTTCCCAACGAACAATGACAACGATCCAAGAAACGAGATTACAACAGTTGCAGATAATGGCGACGGTACTTCAACGATTGAAGATATCGATGGTAACTCGGTAACGGTTGACAACGACGGAGTAGATAATGTTGATGATGCAGATAACAATCCAACTAATGAAATACAGACAGTAGCATCAGGTGATGGTTCTGTAGCGGTAGTAAGAACGGATGATGATTTTGATTTATCGGTTACTTTCCCAACGAACAATGACAACGATCCAAGAAACGAGATTACAACAGTTGTCGATAATGGTGACGGTACCTCGACTATTGAGGATATTGATGGTAACTCGGTAACGGTTGATAACGACGGAGTGGATAATGTAGACGATGCAGATAATGACCCAAGAAATGAGATTACAACAGTTGCCGATAATGGTGACGGTACCTCGACTATTGAGGATATTGATGGTAACTCGGTAACGGTTGACAACGACGGAGTGGATAATGTAGACGATGCAGATAACGATCCAAGAAACGAGATTACCACAGTTGCAGATAATGGCGACGGTACTTCAACGATTGAAGATATCGATGGTAATTCGGTAACAGTTGACAACGACGGAGTAGATAATGTAGACGATGCAGATAACGATCCAAGAAATGAGATTACCACAGTTGCTGACAATGGCGACGGTACTTCAACAATTGAAGATATCGATGGTAACTCGGTAACGGTCGATAATGACGGAGTAGATAATGTTGACGATGCGGATAATCTAATCGGAAACGAATACAACACAGGAAGTGCGATTACAAATGGTAGTCTTGAGATTACCGATGGTGGCGGTACAGAATCGGTAAATCTTATTAGTGGAAACGCTGATAATGATATTGCTTTTGGTACAGACGGTGCTTTATATTTAAATGTAGCTTCGGTTACAATATCAGAAACGATTACAACATTAGCGGATAATGGTGATGGTAGCTTTACTTATACAAATGAAAGCGGAGCACCAGTTTCATTCCAAGCATCTACAGTTACAAATAATGGAGATGGAACTTCAACAGTAGTATTAGCCGATGGTGGTTCAATCATACTAGATAATGACGGAGTAGATAATGTAGATGATGCGGATAGCGATCCAAATAATGAAATAGAATTACCAACAGGTGGTACTAACGGACAAGTTTTGTCTACCGACGGTTCGGGAATATATTCTTGGGTTGACGCAGATACAGGTCCGGCTGGAACCAATGGAACAGATGGTGATGACGGAAACGGAATAGCATCAACAGCAGATAATGGAGATGGAACCTTTACGTTGACCTATGATGACGGAACAACATTTACGACATCAGATTTAACAGGACCTCAGGGAACTGCAGGAACAAACGGAACCAACGGAACCAACGGAACAGATGGTGATGACGGAAACGGAATAGCATCAACAGCGGATAATGGAGATGGAACCTTTACGTTTACCTATGATGACGGAACAACATTTACGACATCAGATCTAACAGGACCTCAGGGAACTGCAGGAACAAACGGTACAAATGGAACCAACGGTACAAATGGAACCAACGGAACAGATGGTGATGACGGAAACGGAATAGCATCAACAGCAGATAATGGAGATGGAACCTTTACGTTGACCTATGATGACGGAACAACATTTACGACATCAGATTTAACAGGACCTCAGGGAACTGCAGGAACAAACGGTACGAATGGAACAAACGGTACCAATGGAACTAACGGAACAGATGGTGATGACGGAAACGGAATAGCATCAACAGCAGATAATGGAGATGGAACTTTTACGTTGACCTATGATGACGGAACAACATTTACGACATCAGATTTAACAGGACCTCAGGGAACTGCAGGGACAAATGGTACGAATGGAACCAACGGAACCAATGGAACTAACGGAACAGATGGTGATGACGGAAACGGAATAGCATCAACAACAGATAATGGAGATGGAACTTTTACGTTGACCTATGATGACGGAACAACATTTACGACATCAGATTTAACAGGACCTCAGGGGACTGCAGGGACAAATGGTACGAATGGAACAAACGGTACCAATGGAACTAACGGAACAGATGGTGATGACGGAAACGGAATAGCATCAACAGCAGATAATGGAGATGGAACTTTTACGTTGACCTATGATGACGGAACAACATTTACGACATCAGATCTAACAGGACCTCAGGGAACTGCAGGAACTGCAGGAACAAACGGTACAAATGGAACCAATGGAACTAACGGAACAGATGGTGATGACGGAAACGGAATAGCATCAACAGCAGATAATGGAGATGGAACTTTTACGTTGACCTATGATGACGGAACAACATTTACGACATCAGATCTAACAGGGCCTCAGGGAACTACAGGAACAAATGGTACGAATGGAACTAACGGAACAGATGGTGATGACGGAAACGGAATAGCATCAACAGCAGATAATGGAGATGGAACTTTTACGTTGACCTATGATGACGGAACAACATTTACGACATCAGATCTAACAGGACCTCAGGGAACTGCCGGGACAAATGGTACGAATGGAACCAATGGAACTAGCGGAACAGATGGTGATGACGGAAACGGAATAGCATCAACAGCAGATAATGGAGATGGAACCTTTACGTTTACCTATGATGACGGAACAACATTTACGACATCAGATTTAACAGGACCTCAGGGAACTGCAGGGACAAATGGTACGAATGGAACAAACGGTACCAATGGAACTAACGGAACAGATGGTGATGACGGAAACGGAATAGCATCAACAGCAGATAATGGAGATGGAACCTTTACGTTGACCTATGATGACGGAACAACATTTACAACATCGGATTTAACCGGTCCAACAGGCGCACCTGGAGCAACAGGTCCTGCAGGTGATCCTGCAACAGATGACCAAACATTGGCAACAACAGGTGCTGCAGGTCAAATATCAATTACTGGAGGTAATGCAATTACTTTAAATGTAAATGATGCCGATTCAAATGCAACGAACGAGATTCAGACCTTAACTTCGAATAACGGTTCTGTTACCTTAACACCTTCAGGAAATGACTACGACTTAGCAGTTAATTTCCCGGCGAGTAGTGATAATCAAAATATTGAAAACCTTGCTATAAATACAAGTTCAAATGTGCTTACGGTTGGTATTGAAGATGGTAATAGTCAAACTGTTAATCTATCTCATTTAGATAATTCAGGGACTGATAACCAAAGTATTAGAAATCTAACATTTTCAGGTAATACTTTAACGGTAGGTATTGAAGACGGTAGTTCTGATACGGTAAGTTTAGCTGCTTTGGCAGATAATCAAAGTATACAAGGTTCTGGTTTGTCAGGTACTACGTTAACTATTGGTATTGAGGATGGTAGCAGTGAAACTGTTAATTTATCAAGCTTAGCAAATACAGATAATCAGCAAATAAGCCTATCTGGTGACATTATTACTTTGGCTAATGGAACAGGTTCAAATACAACTGTAGATCTTTCTAATTTATCAGACCATGATTGGTACGAAGTAGGTGGAACATCCGCGCCAGATAATATAAACGATAACATTTTTACCCAAGGCAATGTTGGTATTGGAACTACTACCATAACTAATAATAGAGCTTTAGATGTAGAAGGTAACCTTGAAATAAATGATTATTTGTACATGAATGGTAAGGAAACCCTTAGGGCATCTGACGATTGGTTAAGAATTAATACGAATAATTCCAATGGTTTTACTAATGGAAATCTATTTAATAAATACACCAGAATTGACAATAGGCTAACTATTAATGAAACTGCAGGTGATTTTGATTTTAGGGTTGAAGGTACTGCCGATACTCATTTATTATTCACAGATGCACTTAATAATGAAGTAGGTATAGGTACGAATACACCAGATGCTAAATTAGATGTTGAAGGTGGTACGGTAAGATTTTCAGATTATGGATCTAATGCCGTTTCAGGTACACCAACAACTTTATTAGGTGTTGATGCAGATGGAGATGTAGTGGAAGTAAATTCATTAAAATCTTCAAAAATTTTCTACCCACCTTCAATAGAAGTTGATGTAGCGACAACAGGTACGGGAAGAACAATCGATTTACATGATGAATACATTAGTCAATATGGTACGCCAGCGGTAGCTAGTGCTGGTGCACCAGCAGCAATACCAACATATATAAATACCGAACTGTACTACTATGTAACTTATTTTGATCCTACTGTATTCGCAAATGTAAGTGTTAGCGCAACAGGTGTAATGACCTATGATGTTATTGCGGCACCAACAGATTACAATACATTAATCAACGTAGTTTTTGTTGTTAAATAATTAGCGAATTAAAGCTTAGATCCCAAATCGATTTGAAAAAAACGCACATATATAAAACCATATTTCTCAGTATCGTTACTACGATACTGGGAGTGCTGGTATCTAACGCCCAATTCTTACTGCAGGCACCTACGGATAGTGATCAAAATAACTTTCGTTGGTATGAAGCTTCGGACACGGCAACGATACTCGGTACAGATTCTTTTTACGAAGTAACCCAACCGGGTATTTACTTTGCAACCTATGACGGTACCTTATGTGGCTCTAACGCAACAGGATATTTTATTGTAACAGATTGTAATAATCCAGACAATGAAGTAACTATGGATATCACTTCTAACGTACCAAGCACAGCCTCGGTAAGTTGGAGTCCGCCATTAACAGGGGATCAATTAAGTCCCATGGTAATTGCTACAGATGCAGTGGTAAAATATACTGCACTGGTAACAAAAGCAGGTAATACGTTTAGTCTACCAAATTTTACAGTGGTGTGTTTGCCTGAAGCTGCAGATTTAGAAGATGATTTAGTAACTACAGACGAAGAAGTACCGGTAATTATAGATATTTATGGTAATGATGCCGATTTACCAGATGTAGGTGCTTTGACAACCACAGATCCAGCAAATGGTACGGTAACTATTGATGATGGTGGTACACCAAACAATCCTATGGATGATATAGTAACCTATACTCCAGATATAGATTTCAATGGTACTGACACTTTCGATTATACCATTTGTAATGCTTACGGAGATTGTAGTACGGCAACTGTAACTGTAGAAGTATTACCAATATTAGATACTAATGATGATTCTATTGCAATTGATATCAATGCAATCACCGCAATAGATACATGGCAAATAAACGATAATGATTTACCTACAGATGGTACATTTAGCGTAACGCAACCAGCGAATGGTTCTGTAACTGTTGATGATAATGGTACACCGAATGACCCATCGGATGATATTCCGACATATTTCCCGAATAATAATTATTTAGGAACAGATGTATTTGATTATACGGTTTGTGATACAGTAGGTAATTGTAGCACATCGACCATAACAATTCTTATTAACCCGTTAGGTGTTGATATGGATAGTGATGATGATGGTATCGTTGATAGTTTTGAAGATTTGAATTTAGATGGCGATAATGATCCTTCTACCGATCCAACGGATTCTGATGGTGACGGCTTTCCAGATTATCTAGATATTGATGCTGACGGTGATGGTATACCAGATAATGTTGAAGCTCAGGCGACGGCAGAATACATTCCACCTTCTGGGATCGATGCGAATACCAACGGTTTAGATGATGCGTATGAAGCTAATGGTTTAACTGGATTATTCCCAGTGGATACAGACGGAGATAACCTACCGGATTACTTAGATGAAGATAGTGATAATGATAATGTACTAGATGCTATTGAAGCGCATGACTATGATCATGATGGTATTGCAGATGTTGTTATGATTGGTTCAGATAAAGATAATGACGGATTGGATGATGGTTATGAAGGTGCAATTGCTGTTGATACAGATGTAAATGATGAAATCGATGATCCTTACGCACAACTGCCAAATACGGATAATGATGAAGAGTCGGATTATAGAGATACCGATGATGACGACGATGGTATAGAAACCCGCGATGAGGATATCAACCTTAATGGAAATTATGTTGATGATGATTCTGATGGTGATGGTATACCAAATTACTTAGATTCAGATTTAGGTCAGCTAGAAGAAGAAATTGAAGTTTTCAACGTTATTACACCTAACGGTGACGGTATTCATGATGTTTTAAGAATTGACGGGTTAGAAAATTACCCTAACAATTCATTGAAAATCTATAATAGATGGGGTGTAGCGGTATACATGACGAAAGCATATGATACCGAGGGCAATGTCTTTGATGGAACATCTGAAGGAAGGGTGACTGTAGACATGGACAGTAAATTACCAGTAGGTACCTATTTCTATATTCTAGACTATGAATTACCTAATGGAGAAACAGAATCATTGTCAGGTTACATTTATATAAATAGATAATTAGAATGTTTAACACATATATAACCATACTTAAAAAGAATGTACTAAGGCAAGTAGTCGTTATCGCGGCAATTTGTTTCGGTGTATTTTCTTATGGGCAGCAAGATGCACAGTATACACAGTATATGTATAATACTATTAGTGTAAATCCAGCATATGCTGGATCAAGAGGTCACATAAGTATAGGTGCTTTGCATCGTTCTCAGTGGGTTGGTTTAGATGGTGCACCAACTACCCAAACAATTAATGTGCATTCGCCTATAGGATATAGAGGTGTAGGTTTAGGCTTGTCGATAGTGAATGACGAAATAGGTCCTACTTCAGAAACTAATTTTGATATTGATTTCTCGTATACGGTATGGACATCTACAGAGGGTAGACTAAGTTTTGGTTTAAAGGCAAGTGCTAACTTATTAGATGTTAGATTTTCTGAATTAAACCAGTATACCACTGATCCAACTTTGCAACAAGATATTGATAACAGACTTTCTCCCAACATTGGTGCAGGTGTTTACTATCATACAGAAAGATTCTATGCAGGTTTATCGGTACCTCGTATTCTAGAAACATCACATTTTCAAGAAACCAACCTTTCAACGGCTAAAGAGCAAATGAACCTTTACTTAATTACTGGTTATGTTTGGGATTTAAATGAGTCTCTAAAATTTAAGCCGGCATTATTGACAAAAGTGGTACAAGGAGCACCGTTACAAGTAGATTTATCGGCAAACTTTATGTTTAACGAAAAGTTTATTTTAGGAGCAGCCTACAGATGGGATGCGGCATTTAGTGGAATGGCGGGTTTCAATGTATCCAATAAGTTTTTAATTGGTTTAGCGTATGATAAGGAAACAACAGACCTTGGTAATACTGCATTTAATGATGGGTCGTTCGAGATAATTTTCAGATACGATTTCATTATGACCAAGAACAACTTAAAATCTCCACGTTTCTTCTAGATTTTTCTTTTTATATATTCATCATTACGAAAAATACCTAAAACGCCTTATTTTTACCTAATGAAGGAAGAACAGGTAATTCTCGTAAACGAAAATAACGAGCAAATAGGCACTATGGCCAAAATGGAAGCCCATGAAAAGGCAGTTTTGCATAGAGCATTTTCAGTATTTATAACAAATGGCAACGGTGAAATTATGTTGCAACAAAGAGCAGCATCTAAGTATCATTCTCCGTTATTATGGACAAATACATGCTGTAGTCATCAACGTGTAGGTGAAACCAATATTGAAGCTGGCAAACGTAGACTTCAAGAAGAAATGGGGTTTCAGGCAGAATTAAAAGAATTGTTTTCCTTCATTTATAAAGCTCCTTTTGATAATGGTTTAACCGAACATGAACTAGATCATGTAATGATCGGTAGTTATGATGCTGAACCAAACATTAACCCAGAAGAGGTAGAGGCATGGAAATGGATGTCGCCAGAAGATATAAAAGAAGATATCTCTAATAACCCCAATGAATACACAGCATGGTTTAAGATTATCTTCGATAAATTTTATGAACATTTATTTAAAATGCCAACGAAATAATGAAAGTTAAAGTAAGTAGAAAGGCGCATTTTAATGCTGCGCATAGGTTATATAAGAAAGATTGGGACGACACTAAAAACACTGAAATATTTGGAAAGTGTAATAACCCTAATTTCCACGGTCACAATTATGAATTAGTTGTAAGTGTTACAGGAGAGATAGATCCCATAACTGGTTTTGTTATGGATATGAAGGTGTTAAAAGATCTGATCAAAGTAGAGATTGAAGACTATTTAGATCATAAGAATTTAAATATTGAGGTTGAGGAGTTTAAAACTTTAAACCCTACTGCGGAAAATATTTCGGTAGTTATCTGGCAAAAGTTAAGACCACATATTTTAGAATCACAAGATCTGGAAGTGGTACTTTATGAAACGCCCAGAAATTTTGTAACATTTTCTGGATAATTAAAAGACTAATTTTGTAAGAAAAATCTTTATTTTACGTTGTTTAACTGATTAGCAAATACCAATACATAGAAAATACAATGATACATCCTTTAAAATTTAAACCAATATTAAAAGAAAGACTTTGGGGCGGTACCAAGCTTAAAGAAGTTTTTGGTAAGCCTATAGAAAGCGATATTACTGGCGAAAGTTGGGAGTTATCTACTGTTAAAGGCGATATCTCTGTCGTTGCCAATGGTAGTTTAGAGGGTAAGTCACTACAAGATCTTATAGATTCGAATGCAGAAGAATTGTTGGGTAAAAGTGTTGTGGAACGCTTTGGAAAAGAATTTCCTATTCTTATAAAGTTTATTGACGCTAAACAAGATTTGTCCATTCAATTGCACCCAAATGATGCTTTAGCGAAAGAGCGTCATGATTCTTTTGGTAAGACCGAAATGTGGTACATTATGGATGCAGATCCTAAAGCAGAACTAATTGTTGGCTTCAACAAAGATGTTACCAAAGAAGAATATGCTGAAAGTGTTGCTAATGATACCTTGCTTGATCTTCTTAATTATGAGCAAGTTAAAGAAGGTGATACGTTTTTCATAAATACCGGTAAAATTCATGCCATTGGGGCAGGGGTGATGTTGGCGGAAATACAACAAACTTCAGATGTTACGTATCGCGTTTTCGATTTTAATAGAAAAGATAAAGATGGTAACCTTCGTGAGTTGCATACAGATTTAGCTTTAGATGCAGTTGATTACGAAAAGAAAGATGATTATAAAGTTTCTTACGGTCAAGATAAGAATGAGGTGAATACAATGGTAGATTGCCCATACTTTAAAACTAACTTCATTGAACTAACGGAAAATTTAGATTTAGATACGGCTCAGCGAGATTCGTTTACCATTTTTATGTGTGTTGGTGGTGAAGCTACCATTAAAACCGCTGAAGGCGAAGTTTCAATTAAAAGTGGGGAGACAGTATTATTACCAGCGTCAACACAAAAGATTTCCTTACAATCAAAAGGGGCTAAATTGTTAGAGGTTACTATTTAAGGCCTAATTAACTTTACAGCAGTGTAAAAATTGTATTTTTGCAGAAAATAATTAGAGATGGCAAGTATTAAAAATTTAAAGAAAGATATAAATAATGTTCTCGGAGACATTATAGAAGGAGTTGATATAGTTGAGGCTACTAAAGGTCATACAACTTACTCTAAAGAAGGTAATGCTATTATAAATGAGGCGTTTACTACTTTTGACGAATTAGTTGCTAAAATCAACAAAAATGATGTTGAGAATAAAAAAGCACATTTCAAAGAAGTAAGAAAAGACTTAGAAACAAAAGCCACTAAATTGGTTGATGACCTGAACAAGTTGGTATAGTTTACAATTTCGTTATTATAAAAAAGCATCCTAATATTTAGGATGCTTTTTTATTTGATACAAATTCAGTTGTACTATTTATTTCTTTAAAAGAGTGGCTAACTCTTTACCATATTTAGATTCAGCTACCTCTGGTGATAGTACGCTGTAGATAGAATCTAAGTATTTGACGTTTGCATCAGGTATTTCTTTTAAAGCGATGTATGGGGCTACAAATGACGATTTGTTATTTAATGCAAAATTGATTGCGAATGCATAACCTCTTTGTGTATTTCTATTGCTGATATTCGCTAATGAATCTACACTTATTTGGCTCAATTCTCCATCTACTTGGGCGGCATTCATCATTATTTCAACATTTCGCTTGTTGATACCGCTCATGGTCTGTTTGTATTCTTTTAGTTTTTCGTTAGATTCCGAACCTGTAATTTTTGCCGTAGTATCAAACGTATTCCAATCGGTATTGATCGTTATAGTACCTGGTTCGGCAAAAAAAGTAATGCGGTCGTTGATATCGTTATTATCTTTTTTATCTAAGTATAAATAGAATATCTCGGGACTCGTTAATTTAGTTTTAAAAGAAAAATTTCCATCTCCGTTTATAGCAAGGGAATCAACAGTAATTAGTACTGAGTCTGGTACATGTTGTAAATATAGTGTCCCTTTTTTTAGTCCTTTTATTTTACCGTTTACAATCATCGTTTCTTCTGTATTATCTCCACATGAGCTCAATGCCAACAGTGCGGCAACAACAAATAGTATTTTTTTCATTCTTATTATTTAGGGCGCAAATATCTATAAAATTTGATAATAAAGAACGCCAACCCTTTATTTTGTTAGTAACTATGATTTTTTATAAGCTTGAGGCTACCTCCATTAAATAAGCACAAAGTAAGGCACCACCGGTACCTACAACATAGCCTAAAACAGCTAATAGGACACCAACCGAAGTTAATGATGGATGAAACTCTGCAGCAACCACAGGAGCGGAAGCGGCACCACCAACATTTGCTTGACTACCTACTGCTAAAAAGAAATAGGGAGCTCTTATGAGTTTTGCGACCAATATCATTAAACCTGCATGAATGGCAATCCAAATAAAGCCAACTGCTATTAAGCCTGGGTTTTCAAGTACCTTGTTTAAGTCCATTTTCATACCAATAGTTGCTACTAGAATATAAATGAACATACCTCCAATTTTACTGGCACCTGCCCCTTCGTAATTTTTGGCTTTAGTAAAGGAAAGCGCTATACCTAAGCCGGTTGCGATAACCACCATCCAAAAGAAAGCAGAACCTAAGAATGAAAGGAAACTTTTTTTGTCGCTTACAGCATCAAAATTACTTTCCAAATAAGTGCTTATATGGTCACCAAAAAAATGAGCTATTCCAACAGCTGTAAAGGCTAGGGCCAGCATAATCATATAATCGTTCAAAGTAGGTACACGTGTAATTTTTTCAGTAAACTCCGTCACCTTTACTTTTAAAGTTTCAATAGCTGAGGTATCCGCTTTTAACCATGCATCAATTCTTTTCGTTCTACCAACTCCTAAAAGTACAATCGCCATCCAAACATTCGCAACCACGATGTCTATCAAAACCATACCACCATATTTCTCCGGATTATATTGAAATATTTCTAACATGGCAGCTTGGTTGGCGCCTCCACCGATCCAACTACCGGCGATAGTAGAAAGTCCCCTCCAAATGGCATCAAAATCATTTCCGCCAACAGTATCTGGAGAGAAAATTGAAACAATAAGTATGGCAATGGGTCCGCCTATAATAATACCTGCACTACCGGTTAAAAACATGATAATAGCTTTAGAGCCCAAGTTTGATATTGCTTTTATATCAATGCTCAATGTCATAAGAACAAGCGCTGCAGGTAGTAAATACCTACTTGCCATAAAATATAAATTTGAGATCTCATCAGAAACAATACCGGTACTGGTCAATATTGCCGGTAACAAATAACACATAAGTACTGCTGGTACAATGGAATAAAATTTACTCCAAAAGCCAGTTTTTAAACTAGATGTATAAAAGATAAAACCTAGGCAAAGTGCCAATAGCCCGAATACTACGGTATCATTTGTAATAAGAGGTTGAGTAATAAGATATGGCATAAAATATAAGTAAGTTGTATTTTCAAATATAATTAATAAACCAAGTTGTTAGCTATGTAATGTGCTACTCCGTCTGCGGTATTTTCTAATGTGATATCATTTGAAATAGCTTTAACTTCATCTCTTGCATTGCCAACGGCAACACCGTAGCCTACGTTTTCAAGCATTTCAATATCGTTGTAATTATCACCAAAGGCAATGATATCTGTTAGTGCTTCATGTTCTTCCATAAGTAGTTTAATTGCAGAAAGTTTAGAAACGGATTTTGGGGCAATTTCTATTAGGGTGTCATTAGAACGATACAGATTAAGATCTTCTCCGAGTTTTTCTTGTAGAATTGGCATCAATATATCTGCACTTGTTTTTGTACACATCAACATGATTTTGTGAGCGCCGATTTTACGCTCTTGCCAATTTTGTAATGTTTGCTCGGTATCTTGAAATACGGGAGTAGATTTGGTGTATTTAATTTCTTTTTCTACACGTAGAGAAGTTTTAGGTACAAACCATTCATTACTATAATACAATCCTAAATCGGCTTCTAGTCCTTCACACAAATCACTGATGGTGTTTAAAATATCAATAGGGATAAACACAGAATTAAGTTCTTTATTACCTGATAGAACTAATGCTCCGTTATAGCAAATGATGGGCTGGTCCGTAATACCAAGATCTTCTTGTATATACCACATTGCACTGGGCATTCTAGCGGAAACAAGTATGATTTTGGTTTCATTTTTTATTTTACCTATTTGCTCTATAGCCTTTAGAGAAACATCACTTTTTGTAGAAAGTAGGGTTCCGTCTAAATCTGAACACAAAATTTTATACTTCATATTAGATATTTAACCAGTAGGTCAATTTAAGATTGATCGATCTATATTTTGGTTCAAAAGAGTTGACAAAGTAATTATCGTTATAAACGATAAATAAGTCAGATAAGGGAGCAAAACGCCATTGAAGTCTAGAATTAAAACCTAAATTATCTCTTTGATTACTATACTGTACTAGTGTTGACCAAAAAATAGACTTACTAAAGGTAACGTCTATTTTTGGACTAATTAGCCAAATATCTGTACTTGGATAGGGATCAGGTAGCGATATTTTATCATAGTTCATGGCTAATGATAAAAATACTTTTGGTTGAAATCTCAAATACATTTCTGCCCCTACCGAGAACCTATCGCCATTAAAAAAGCTTCCCATAGTAGGAGATATAGAATAGGCGAACCTTTTTCTACTATCAGATTGATATTCTAAAGAAACATAATTGTAATGATAACCTACCTCATTGGGTAAGGGTATGGCATCATCTATATCGGTTGGGTCAAATTCATCAAAAAGGTAGGTGTAGGTATGTGTATAGGACACATTGATTTCTGATTGGTCGTTAAATTTCGACTCCCAAGCACCCATTAAATCATAATCCGTATGAAGGAAGTCATTTTCAGGGCTCCAAGTTAAAACAGGGAAAAATTGAAAACTATGGTTTTGTAAGGCACTATCTTCTGGCCAGAAAACACGCTCAATCATTGTTGCCGATTTAAAAATATCCGTTCTACGAATAAAGCCAAGGTCTGACCTGAAATCTTCACCAATGTAAACCATGTCTTCAAAAAAGTTCCAGTTTCTAGAGTTATACTGCATAAATGCACCTGAAGAAAGATTTGCTTTGCCAGCGTTATGAGCAAAAGATTTATGCAGATAGAATTTACCGTTCCAGATATTATTATCTGATATTAAATTATAATCTATACCTGCAACCCTATTATAACGGTCTTCAGGATCTTGAAATTCATAATCCTCAAATGATTGTCTATTGATAAAGAAAATACCAATATTGGATCGCCCAAAAACATTTTGCTGCAGGGCGAACATGGTATTGTTATTAGATGCAATTTGTTCATCTAAATCTTCAGCCGTCTGTAAATTTAGAAAGCCCAATCTTAGACCTTTGTTCAACTTTCCACTTAAACGAACGCCACCTATAATTTTATTTTCAATAGCATTGTCAGCTGTGTCTTTAGCGATACCTATACGCCTAGAGAAAAACGGATTAGCATCTCTGCCGCCACCAAAACTGCCAAATAAATCGCTGTTATCTATGAAAAACTGTCTCTTTTCGGGCAGTGAAACTTCAAAACGTGTTAGGTTGGTTACCTGATCATCAACTTCTACTTGAGAGAAATCTGGATTTACGGTAACATCCAAATTCATGCTGTTGCCAATAGCTATTTTAGCATCACCACCTATATTAATTTTAGTTTCAGATTCATTCAATTCAAAGTCTTTTTGCGAACCAAAATTTACATAAGGGATTACGGTAAGCGGAGTACGGTATTTACCCAACGGTTTCTCAAAAACCATATCGCCCATAAATGTGAGTCCGTATATATTTTGATTTTGAGGGATATTCGTCCACGTACTGTTCTCGTTAGATTGGGTATCAAAACGGTAACTATTAAATCGCCATTTGGTTTCACCTTCTTTAAATTTAAAAGCGGTTAATGGTATAGTCATTTCAGCCGTGTAGTAGCCGTCATAAATTTTAGAATCTCCGCGCCATTTTACATCCCATGAAATGGTAAATCCGTTAAGGTTCAATCCACCGCCGGAAACTAGTCCTTCACGACGAACTCCATACGGATTGATGCCAAATAGAAAAGCATTATTGCCGTCGTTGAAGGTGTCAAAAAGTAAAGTGATATTATCACTGTTTCCTGCCCTAAAGTCTCGTTTTAAGGACTGAATGGAAAAATCTGAACCAGCAGTATGTACGGTAATACCAATATATAGGTTAGATTCATCATATAGCATTTTAATCTCTGTCTGCTTTTTAGATTGAACAGTATCTAGGGGGAAGTATTGCCAAAATTCATCAGCCTGATCTGCAGTTGCCCATACAGGTTCATCAAGAATTCCGTCAGGAGTAATCTTAGCGTTAGTTTCGTTTATAACGAAAGATTTATCTGAAATTTGCCCATGTAAAGAGTAGCAAAAAAGTATAAGTACAAGTGTACTTAAGTAATTGGTCATTTTGGTAAATGTTTGGTGGTCAGCCAAATTTAGGTGTTTGTTTTGTTAAATAAAATGCCAAAACGAAATAAACAGGCAAATTATATAACTAAATACCAAATCAAATTAAGATTCAATTATCCATTGAACTTTTTGCTTTTCTTTTTATTGGGATTTTTAAAAAGTCTTTTGAAGAATCCGTCACGTTTTACAGGGTCACAATTCAATGCTTCTTGAACGGTAGATGACGGTCTTGGAAATTTCGATTTGGTGTAACTGTCAAACTCGGTGTCCTTGTTCAATTCTTGCATCCATAGCCCAAATAGGGGTAGAGCGGCATTTGCACCTTGCCCGATACTCGTATTACTGAATCCGATTTCATGTTGATCAAGACCAACCCAAGTAATGTGAACCAACTTAGGGGTCAAGGCAACAAACCAAGCATCTTTATTATTTTGGGTAGTACCTGTTTTACCGGCAATGTCATTATTGAGTCCGTATGTATTTCTAAGTCGAGCTGCCGTTCCAGAATTGACAGTAGATTTCATCATTTCAATCATTATCTGACTAGTTTCTTTAGAAAAAGCGGCTTTTTCGTTCAATTTGGGCTTAAATTCGGCTAAAACGGAGTCTTTATGATTAGAAATGCTTTTGATCAAATTTGGTTGAATATGTTTGCCATTATTTGCATAACTGGAATACGCTTGTGCCAAATCGATGATTTTGATTTCACCAGTGCCAAGAGCAATAGAAGCTTCCTTTGGTAATTTATCTTCAATACCCATTTTTTTGGCCATGGTCAACACATTGTCAATA
The DNA here is from genome assembly GCF_056839145.1 of Maribacter sp. UH1. Taxonomy (NCBI): domain Bacteria; kingdom Pseudomonadati; phylum Bacteroidota; class Flavobacteriia; order Flavobacteriales; family Flavobacteriaceae; genus Maribacter; species Maribacter sp. UH1. The sequence continues at coordinate 740,184 of NZ_CM166387.1, read as the reverse complement.
CCGGCTTTTTCCAAAACTTTTACAGCAATGGTGTTGATGGAATTGCTAAGACCTTCTTCCATTGAATAGTTGAGGTACGCTTCGTCTTTATTACCAGAATTAGAAGGTGACCAGCCTTTTAAATTATCATATTCAATTTCTTCGGCAGAGAAATAGGTGCATGGAGAAACACCTTGTTCTACAGCAGTTGTGTAAACAATTGGTTTGAACGTAGAGCCGACCTGGCGTTTACTTTGTGAAATATGATCATACTTATATTGTTCAAAATTAATACCACCGATCCAAACTAAAATGTCTCCGTTCGTTGGGTCTACAGCTAAAGAACCCGTATTTAAGAATTTGGTATAATGTTGAATACTATCCATAGAACTCGCAGTTGTTTCTTCATTTTCTTGCCAAGATTTGAAAGTCCTTTTTTGTTTGTCTTTAGATAAGCTATCTATAATTTGCGCATGGGACAAACCCGAACTCTGCAGTCTTTTATATGTAGGTGTTCGCTTGGCTATTTTTTCCATTAACTTTTTATCTTTTAACCAAGGTGCTTTAGAACCGTAACTTTTTTCAAAACTATGCTGCAATTTGGTCATGTGGTCAACCATAGCTTCTTCAGCCAATTTTTGCATTTTGTAGTTTAGTGTGGTGTAAATTTTTAATCCTGAAGTGTAAATGTTGTAATCCGTATCAGCTTCGTTTTGTTCTGTGATCCAGTTTAGCATTTCCTTGCGGACCTCTTCTCTAAAATAAGGTGCAATTCCGGCATTGTAATCAAACTCCCTATAATCAAGACCAAGACCTTCTTGCGAGAATTTCGTTACCTGGTCTTCGGTGATAAAATCATTGTTATACATGGCACGCAATACTAAATTACGCCTGCCCAAACTTTTCTCTGGGAATATTCTTGGGTTGTAACCATAAGTAGCTTTAAGCATACCCACTAATGTTGCTGCTTGGGGGGCGGTTATATCTTTAGTTTTGGAATTGAAAAATTTTAGTGCGGCACTTTCAATACCAAAAGTATTATCGCCAAAGGAAACCGTATTTAAATAGTTAGTTAGAATTTCATCTTTAGTAAAAATCTTTTCCAGCCTTTTGGCAATGATCATCTCTTTGACCTTATCGACTACTATATTCGTTTTATTCCTTTCTTTTCTAGGATATAAATTTTTTGCCAACTGTTGGGTAAGGGTACTGCCACCACCAGAAGAATTATCGCCTAATAGTACGGTTTTAAAACCAACTCTAACCAGACTTCTGATGTCCACACCAGAGTGCTCATAAAAACGCTCATCTTCAATGGCAACTAATGCATGTATCAAATGTTCTGGAAAATCTTGAAAGGTAACAGGTTGTCTATCGTACAAATAATATTTACCGATCAATACACTATCTGCGGTAAAAACCTCAGATGCCATTTGATATTGAAAATTTGAAAGTTCTTTTTTAGAAGGGATTTTCCCCCACAAACCAATATTAACACTAACAATGAATAGAATGAACAGGGCAAAAAGACCCAGAATACCTAAGCCGATTATTTTGCGGATACTAAATTTTCGTTTAGATGATTTTCTCGTCTTCTTCTTCATGCCTGCAAGTTCAGATATAAATTTAATCTTACCAAGTTTTAACAATGCCTTAAAATTTGATGTACTATTTTTGGGCAAAATTTTAGTGATGAAAAATTATATTATTTTACTTTTTTTGGTATCGAATTTCACTTTTGCAAATGATATGTATTGGTCAAAAACCGGACATAGGGTTGTTGGTGAAGTTGCGGAACAGCATTTAAGTAAAAAGGCAAAACGTGCTATTGAAGATTTATTGGAGGGGGAGAGTTTGGCTGCTGTTGCCAATTTTGGTGATGAAATAAAATCCGATCGAACATACCGTAAATTCAGTACATGGCATTATGTAAATATTCCGTTTGGAAAAACCTATGAAGAAATAGAGAAGAATGAATATGGGGACTTGGTACAAGGGGTTAATACATGTTTGGAAATTATAAAGGACGAAAACAGCAGTAAAGAAGATAAAGCCTTTTATCTGAAATTCTTGGTTCACTTAATTGGAGATCTACACCAACCTATGCATGTGGGTAGGGTAGAGGACAAAGGTGGTAACGATATTCAGCTACAATGGTTTGGTAACGGAACTAACTTACATAGAGTATGGGATTCTAATATGATTGATGAAAACGGAATGAGTTTTACGGAACTTGCTACGGAATACCCAGAAATGTCAAAGGAACAAATAAAATTTCTACAGAGCGGAAGTTTGCTTGATTGGGTTGAGGAATCTCACCAATTGGCAGAGAAAGTTTATGCTTCTGTTGAGTCAGGTGAAAAATTAAGCTACCGTTATAGTTATGATTGGTGGCATACTGTAGAAGATCAATTGCAAAAAGGCGGAGTTCGCCTTGCTGCAGTATTGAACGAGGCATTTAAATAATTATCGTTTAGATATTTTATTTCCTGTAATGTGGCGTTGTCTAGAACATCTAAATCGGTCCATTTCATCGGATCTTAATTTAGCATGTTTTGTAGCGCGACCTTGAACACGTTTGCGCCACATTCTAAAACTACTTGGTTTCATTTCGCGACGCATGACTTCAATAGTCTCCTGTTCGCTAATACCAAATTGAAAAGTAATGGCTTCAAACGGCGTACGGTCTTCCCATGCCATCTCAATAATACGATCTAATTCTCTTTCTGTAAATTCTTTTATCATAGCGGTATAAAGGTACTACATGAAAATAAATTGTGAAGAACACGTATCCGTTTTTTTATAACTCAAAAAGAATAGGGCAAAAAAGAAAGCTTCTAAATGAGGTGGAAATTACCATTTAGAAGCTTTAAAATTTTAGTACTATATATAAGGTATAACTTTTACACCATAACATTCTTTAACTCGTTCCTGTACTCTGACGGATTTTGACCTGTAAATGCTTTAAAAGATTTATTGAAGTGAGAAAAGTTATTGAATCCGCATTCAAAACAAACCTCCGTAATACTCATAGGCTTTTCTGCAAGTAACTTAGAAGCATGTACCAATCTATATTCATTTACGAATTGTACGAAAGTCTTATTCGTAATCTTTTTAAAGTACCTACAGAAAGACGGTATAGTCATACTTACCATAGAAGATATCTCCTCTAGGGTAAGTTCTTCTCTAAAATTATTTTTAACGTGATTGAATACAATGTTAATACGGTCATTATCCTTAACGTCTGTGGTAAATGAAAAACCTTCCGCATTCAATAACCGCATATCATCTGAATTACCGAGTTCGTTTAATATATTAAGGATGGATAATAGTCTTTGAAAATCTGTCTGATATTCCAAAACCTCCATTTTATCTCCTATTTTTCGTTTTGTCTTCCCAGAAAAAGCAATTCCGCCACTAGCGCTATTAAACAAGCTTGCAATTTTTTTCATCTCGGGAAGGCTAAAGAAGTCTGGTCCTAAAAAATCTAACTTCATTTGAACAACCGTTTCACTAGTATTGCCGGTAAGGGCATCTGTAAAGCCGCAATGAGGTAGATTGCTACCTATTAATATAAGGTCACCATTCGTATAATATGATACATGACTACCAATTTGCCTTTTACCAGAACCACCGTTTACATATACTAACTCCAATTCTGGGTGGTAGTGCCAAAGGTTATTTTTATTCAATCGATGTTCATCAAACTTCTGATAAGTGAAAGAATGACCAAAATCTGGTTTAATAGCTTCGAATGTAGGTTTTTGTTTTACCATGATACTAGGGGATTATACTATAAAATTAAACCTTCTAATTTGTATGTTCTTTGCAAAATTAACTAAAATATGTGGAATCTTAACCATAGGGTAATAATGGATATATGAAGTGGTTAAAATAGCACACAAATAGGGAAAATATGATGTAGTGAGAGCTTTATAACGGCTGTATGTTTGTAGTGTAAATTATCATTAACCCTTAAATAATTTATATTATGAAAAACCTAGTAAAATTCACAACAGTTGTTGCCTTTATGTTAGCTACAGTAGCAGGCATGGCAAGAGAGCCAAAATTAAACCTATTATCTGCGGGTAAAGCCAAGAGTGTGGTTTTAACAATGGATGCATCTACAAATGGTGTACAGGTTAAGTTAATGGATTCTGATTTAAATGTTATTTATTCAGAAAAAATGACCGAAGGTCAGTTTAGCAAGAAATTAAACCTTAAAGATTTGACAGATGGAGTATACTTCTTATCTGCCGATGATAATATGACAGCATATTCATATACAATCGTTTTAGATAACGATAATGTGAAAATCGTAGAATCTGATGAAGAGATCAAGCCTTTCTTTAGAAAGACTGACAATATGATCTTTATGAACTATTTAAACTTAGATAGAGCAGATATGTCTATCAAGATTTACGATACAGAAAGTAGAACAGTATTTACACAAGAAGTAGCAGATGAGTTGATTGTTGAAAAAGCATTCAATTTCACAGATGCTTTCCCTGGTACTTACACGGTTACCGTTAAGTCTGCAGGTAAAACATATACTGAAGAGTTTGTTGTTAATTAAGTTGATTTAAGTTGATTTAAGAAGGGGACGGGAGCGTCCCCTTTTTTTTTGCTATAATTTTAAGTACATAAAAGCCCAATACATTAAAGCAAATTGTATTGGCAATCTCAGTAAAAGTGCCCACCTTGGTAATCCTGCACTTGCCTTTTCGCTAGACAACATATAAAAGTGCACCAATAAGAATACGGCAAGCATAGCAATAATGCCATAAATGGAAAAGTTTTTGGTCTCTTTAAAAAATAGACCAATACCTAGAACAATCTCTGCTACACCGCTTAGCAGAACCAAAGCTTTGTGAGCAGGTAAGTAGCGTGGCATAATTCTAAGATATATCTTAGGTTTTATAAAATGCATAAAGCCCGCAAAAATATAGATCGCGCCCATTACATATAAGTGCCACGGATAAGTCATACGTATTTTAAAGTTTAATATGTTAAGCTTTGGTGTTTGCGGAAATCCAATTCATGATTTTTTCTTCAAGTAACGCTAACGGTACGCAACCTACTTCTAAAACTTTCTCATGAAATACTTTAATGTCAAAATCTTTACCAAGATTAGCTTCAGCTTTAGCACGAAGTTCCATGATTTTTAGCTGACCTATTTTATAGGATAGTGCCTGACCAGGATTTGCCATATATCTTTCTATTTCTGCGGTAATACTAGCCTCGGATTCTGCTTCGTTATCTAAAGAATATTGAATTGCTTTTTCTCTAGACCATCCTTTAGAATGCAAACCAGTATCTACGACCAAACGAACAGCACGGTGCATTTCTGCCCCTAGCATTCCAAAATATTGATATGGATCTGTGTAAAGCCCTAATTCTTTACCTAAAGATTCTGTGTACAAAGCCCAACCTTCACCATAGGCGCTGTACCAAAGTGTTTTTCTGAATTCGGGTAAATTTTCATTTTCCTGTGTCAGTGAAATTTGAAAGTGGTGCCCCGGTATAGCCTCATGTAAGAACAAATCTTCATCTGAATACGTGTTGTAAGAGGTAACGTCTGGTATAGGAACATAAAATATTCCAGGTCTGGTACCATCTAAAGAACCAGGGTTATATTCTGCACTGGCAGAAGCTTCTCTAAAAGCCTCTGTACGTCTTACCTCAAAAGGAGTCTTAGGTTGTTTGCTAAATAAAGCATTTACCTTAGGCATCATTCTTTTGTGGATGTCATTGAAATTATCGATAACCTCTTGTGGGTCTTTAAAGGGCATCAGTTCCTTTTTGTTACGAACTTCATTAAAGAACGCTTTTAAGTCACCTTCAAAACCTACTTGCTTTTTAACGGCTTCCATTTCAGAGCTAATTCTAGCGACTTCTTTTAATCCAATTTCATGGATTTCTGAAGCAGTCATATTAGTTGTAGTGTATAATTTTATTTGATGTGCATAAAATGCATCGCCATTTGGTATTCCTTGTATACCACTAGTTTCTCTACCTGCATTTAAATATTCTGTAGCCATAAAATCATGAAGTTCTTTGTATGCAGGAATTATTTTATTGGTAATCACTGCTGTATAAACTTCGGTTAATCGTTGTTTGTCTGAGTCGGAAAAATCTGCAGGAAAGTTTTTAATCGGACTGTAGAATAAGTTGTCTACAAGTTCGGTGTTAGCAACACTGGCTAGTTGCGGTAATACTTTTTTGATAAGCGATTTAGGTAATACATTTTTAGATTTGATACCTTCTTGCATTTTAGATTTGGCTGAGTGTAACCAGACTTCATAGTCTTCTAAACGCTTGCTCCAGTTTATATAATCTTCCGTAGTCTTAAAAGGTTGTGCACTTGTGCCACCGGCTAATTGACCCATCATTAAATTCATGGACCACATTTGGTCTATTGGAGTGTACTGCTCAAAAGCCAGTCCCTCTAAATTTACTTCACATTCCCATTTTAATATAGATTTGGACATTAGCTCACTTTCAGAAAGTTGGGCATTGTCAAATTTCTCCGCTTTTTCTAAATAAGTTTGGTAATAGTTGACCAGTTCTTTCTTGTAATTATCAGAAAGGAAATTTGGTAAAGTATCATTGTATCTATTATCACCTTGAAAAGTAGCGTTTAATGGATTCAATTTTAATCCGTCATCATAATAATGAGCCAATAAGGTTATAAAGCCAATATTATGTACCGTGGGGTTGGTAGAAATTTCGCCGTTCGTTCTTAGTTGCGCTTGCGTATGTAGCCCAATAGTTAGGGCAAGTAGTATAACTAATTTTTTCATTGAATTGAATATTAAAATATTATAGGTATTTCTTGAACCTGTCCTTTTTGTATTGCGGTACAGCTTCGTTGGTCATGAATAGTTCCAGCAAATCTTTTGATTTTTCTTTTGCGAACATCAATTCATAAAATTGTTGAGAGGTAAATGTATTTTCAGATTGTTCCACTAATATCATTTCATCACCGGCAGCTACAAGACCTTCTTCTAGTATTTTTACGTAGGTACCTGGATGATTATGGGTAATAAATTCTTTAAGTATTTTTTGCGTTCCAAAACGGATGCCTAGTTTATAGCAAGGCTCACGTGGCTGAGAAACTTGTACGAGCGCTTTGCCTAATTTATAAATATCGCCGACGCGAATTTTAGATTCATCAAGACCTTCTACGGTTAAGTTTTCACCAAACATACCCCAATCCCATTCTAAATCTGGGTAAAGATTCTTCCAATAATCATAATAGTCGGCAGAGAAAAGATAGCATGCTTTATTGGTGCCACCATGGTGAACACGGTCTATTACAGTGTCATCTTTAACATCATTTTTAGTTAGAAATAAACTTTTAGAAGTTGGGTATTTGAAGATACCGGTTTGCTCTTTGGCGCCGTTCCATTCAAAAGTTACTGCATCTCCTATGTTCGTTGAAATCACCTTCATGTGGTGAAGATAAAAAAAGCACTAGTATTTATAATTAAAGGTTTACCTAAAGTTGACCAAACTGTTACTAAATTGGTTGAAAACAGCTTGTGTAAATGATTAACTATAGATTTTTATGCTTCATATTTGCTAATTTCTAAATTTAGAAATAAGACTATTTGTATTGATTAGTTGTCACAGTGTCTAGTAATATGCCAGTATTTTGAACATTTTGTGATGAGCTATTTTCTGGGAAGTACCAGAAGGGGATGGTGACTAAAACTTTCTCAATGGTTTTGGATTTTGGGTCTATTTGATTTTTTTTAGCAGGACCTGTTATGGTTAAAATGTGTTTTCCTTGATCTAATTTTTTGATATTTAAATAGGTTTCAAAGCCTAATCTTTCTTTAGTATTTGAGCTTATTATAAAATCACTTTGGTATTGATTTGAATCTATTTTAATAGTGTAAATTTCATTTACTGTTTTAAGATATTCTTTTAAATTTAATGAATCTTTTATTCCAGAAGCATCATTCATTCCTCTTTTAAAATCAATGGTTAATGAAGATTGAAAACCTCTTTTGTCGTCTTCAGGTTCTAGGTTGTTATTTTTGTCAAATATAAAATCTTCTATTTCTTCATTATATATTAAGAAAAGAGGTAGGTATTTAGTTTCTATAATTTTTGAAGGTATTGAGGCTGTGTTAATAAATTTCCCTTCTTCGATTGATAAATTATCATAGTGCTCACTTAATATCTGAAATTCAGAAGAATCATTTGTAGAATTCACATAATTCGAATTTCTATATTGTAACGAAGAAACAGTAACTATTATAAGATATACAGGGAGTATTATAAAACTTAAGCGTTTGCCTAATTTGTTATCTAAAAAATTATATGCTAAAGGTCGATATAAAAAGGATAACGTTAGTTTGCTGAATACCCAGTATATTGGAAAATATATTGTTGATGTCCATTTTTTCTTTTTCAAAAATCCTTGACCTAAAAAGTCAATAAAAACTACTAACGATGAAAGAATAAAAGGTATAACTAGTGCTATAATTAGAGTTCGTATTGCCCATTTTGGAAGAAAAGTAAGAAGTTCGAAACTTTGAGTAATTAAAACGAAACTAAATGTTACGGTAAAGAATCCGATAACATAAAATATCATTAAAAATGAAGCTGCAAAAATGATACTACAATAGGTTTCGAGATTGGCAATATATTGATCAAAAGACCCAACCTTTCTTTTTAAATAGGATGTAAATTTTTCCGAATAATTAAGAGTTTTATAATTAATATCACCAGATACATATCTTAAGCCTATGGCACCTATCCATAGCCCTCTTAATAGGACATGTACGACCAAGTTAAAAGTAAATATTTGACAGCATATAAGAATAACAGCCCATAGTATTCCAAATTGATCCGATTCTGTAACAGAGCTTGCTGCGGCTTTTAATTCTAAAGGTTCATTTGCAGCAAACAAACCATAAATAGCAAAACCAGAGATAATTAATTCTAATTGCCAACTTTCTTGTTGTAACTTATCAAGTAGCTTTTTGAAATTGACGCTGCGGTAGTTGGTGCTCATTTAATTCTAAGTTTCTATGCTGAAAGATAACAACATTTAACAAAAAAGCCACTACAAAAAATGTAGTGGCTTTTCTTAAGATTATAGGAAATGGAAATTACTTCACCATCTCGTAGCTACGCTTAATGAAATCTGTTAAAGCTTTACCTTTAAGTAAGCCTTTAGATAACTTCGCCAAGTCAAGTGATTGATTGATCAATCGCTCCTTTTTCTTCGCTGTCTTTGTATTTAAAAACTCACTAACCAATGGGTGATTCGTATTAACGATCAGGTTGTACATGTCTGGCATAGAACCCATACCAAACATACCACCGCCACCGCCAGTCTGTTGCATTTCTTTCATACGACGCATAAACTCAGGCTCTGTAATAGTGAACGGAGAAGAATCGCTATCCATAGCTTCTAATTGAACTGTAAAGCTTTTATCAGTAATAGCTTCTTCCAATTCTTTCTTCAAGGTTTCTTTTTCTTCTTCAGATAATTTAGAGATTTGAGTTTCTTCCTTTTGAATCAATTTGTCAATATGATCAGCATCTACACGAGCAAAAGAAATATTCTCTTTAGAACTTTCTAGCTTCTGCATTAAGTGACCGATAATTGGCGAATCTAATAACAACACTTCGTAACCTTTAGCCTTTGCAGTTTCAATATAACTGTGTTGTGCTTCTTTGTCAGATGCGTAAAGAATAACTGTTTTTCCGTCTTTATCTGTTTGTGTGTCTTTTATTTTCTCTTGTAGCTCTTCAAACGTAAAGTAAGAACCATCTACGGTTGGGTAAAGTGCAAACTTATCTGCTTTGTCAAAGAACTTATCTTCAGAAAGCATTCCGTATTCAATAACGATTTTAATATCGTTCCATTTTGCTTCAAACTCGGCACGATCATTTTTGAACAGCGAGTTCATTTTATCAGCCACCTTTCTAGTGATGTAAGAAGATATTTTCTTTACTGCACCATCAGCCTGTAAATACGAACGAGACACGTTTAACGGAATATCTGGAGAATCTATAACACCACGTAGCATGGTCAAGAATTCAGGAACAATACCTTCAACGTTATCAGTAACGAATACCTGGTTTTGGTATAGTTGAATTCTATCTTTCTGCTGATTTAAATCGTTAGAAAGTTTTGGGAAATATAAAATACCCGTAAGGTTAAAAGGATAATCTACATTTAAATGAATATGAAACAAAGGCTCCTCAAATTGCATTGGGTAAAGCTCTCTGTAAAAACTCTTATAGTCTTCTGGCTTTAAATCTGCAGGTTGCTTTGTCCATGCTGGGTTAGGGTTGTTAATGATATTGTCAACCTCTTGCGTTGGCGCAGGATCTTCTTCTTTTGCACCTTCAGGTTTTGGTAAAGTTTCAGTCTTCATTCCAAATTTGATCGGAATAGGCATGAACTTATTATACTTTGTTAAAAGCTCGTTTATTTTACCATCTTCTAAAAACTCGGTAGAATCATCTGCGATATGAAGAATGATTTCCGTACCACGCGTTTCTTTTTCAGCTGGTTCCATGATAAATTCTGGAGATCCATCACATGACCAATGAACCGCTGGCTCATCTTTAAAACTCTTGGTAATGATCTCTACTTTATGGGCAACCATAAATGCAGAATAGAATCCAAGTCCAAAATGACCAATAATTCCTGAATCTTTAGCAGAGTCTTCATACTTGTTCAAGAACTCTTCAGCACCAGAGAAAGCTACCTCATTAATGTATTTCTTTACTTCTTCTTCTGTCATACCAAGACCTTGGTCAATGATATGTAGTTTTTTGCCTTCTTTGTCTGCTTTAACCTCTATAATAGGGTTGCCATATTCAACCTTTGCCTCGCCAATTGTGGTCAAGTGCTTCATTTTTAAGGTTGCATCTGTTGCATTTGAAATTAATTCTCTTAGAAAAATTTCGTGATCACTGTACAAGAACTTCTTGATCAGTGGAAAAATGTTGTCTACGGACACATTAATTTTACCTGTTGCCATTTTTTATATTTTTTATGCCACAGTCAGTGCGGCCATTGTTAATAATGATTGTTCGTTGCTATTGGTCAAAAAAAATACCATAATAGCTTATTGTGACAAACTGACAGTTTACTGCCGATAAAAGTTTAACATATATTTTTGTTTATGAAATATTGAAAAACGTTAAACATAATGTATATTTGTATTGTGGTTATGAAAAAGTGCTATGAAAAAGAATTTTAAGCATAATCACATGTTGATTATTTATTGGTTAGGTTGTTTTGAAAACGTGCTATTTTTAAATAGCACGTTTTTGCTAAATAAAAGCTAATGTTTCATGAAAACTTCTAACTATGAAATCTGCATCGTACCTTATATAAAAATAATTTGATATGCCTGCAAAAGCCAAAAAAGTAACAAAAGAGACGATTATAACAATGTTTATGGACTACGTTTTAGAAAACGAGAAGTTACCTAAAACAGTCTACAAATTTTGTAAAGTAAATGCTATTGAAGAATCAGATTTTTATCTTCATTTTGGATCAATAGATGCCATCAAGAAAGGTATTTGGAATACGTTTTACACCAACACAGTTAGTGTAATAGAGAAAAATAAAGAGTATCAGGATTTTACAAATAGAGAAAAGATGCTTACGTTTTTCTATACCTTCTTTGAAGTATTGACATTGAATAGAAGCTATATTTTATTTATAATGGATAGTGCTTCTGGTCCGTTCAAAAATATGGAGCAGTTAAAAGGATTAAGAAAAAATATTAAGGAATTTTCTAAAGGCTTGATTGCAGATGGCAATGCAGACAAGAATTTAAAAATTACGAAACACAACCCGCAATTGTTTTCAGAAGGGGCATGGTTACAGACCATGTTTTTAATGAATTTTTGGAAATCGGATGATTCTGCCGCATTTGAAAAAACAGATGTTGCTATTGAAAAATCTGTAAACACCATTTTTGATGTATTCGATAATACGCCATTGGAGAATATTCTTGACTTTGGGAAATTTCTTTATAAGGAAACCTTTGCCTAATCTAAATCATACGATTTGAAAACACTTGATAAAATACCTACCGGAAAAATAGAGCGTGCAAGTAAGCTGGTGAAAACCGGAGCTAAGATTGGTGGTAATTATGCCAAGTATTTGGGTAAGAAAATCATAAATCCCGACACGACTAAAGACGAGTTGAACGAAGATAATGCCGCAGATATATATGACGGATTAAAATCATTAAAGGGTAGTGCGCTTAAGGTTGCACAGATGTTGAGCATGGAGAAAAATTTACTGCCTAATGCTTATGTAGAAAAGTTTTCACTTTCACAATTTTCAGTTCCCCCTTTATCGGCACCGTTGGTTAGAAAGACTTTTAAAAAGTATTTAGATAAGTATCCAGAAGAAGTTTTTGATACGTTCGATAAAAATTCTATTAATGCCGCTAGTATAGGACAGGTGCATAAAGCAACTAAAGACGGTAAAAATTTAGCGGTAAAAATTCAGTACCCAGGTGTAGCACAAAGTATAAGCAGCGATTTGGCGATTGTAAAGCCAATTGCTATTCGTATGTTCAATCTTCAAGGCAAAGATTCAGATAAATATTTTAAAGAAGTTGAAAATAAACTGGTAGAAGAGACAGATTATATTTTAGAAGTAGCACAAAGTAAAGAGATTACCGAAGCATGTTCGCTAATACCGAATATCAATTTCCCCAAATATTATACAGAATTGTCTAGTTCACGTATAATAACAATGGATTGGATGACCGGTAAGCACTTGAGTGAATTTACAAAAACTGATTTTTCTCAGGCAACAGGAGATAAATTAGGTCAGGCATTGTGGGATTTCTATATGTTTCAAATTCACGGATTAAGAAAAGTACATGCAGATCCGCATCCAGGTAATTTTTTGGTGAATGATAATGAAGAGCTTATCGCTATTGATTTTGGATGTATTAAAGAAGTACCGGATACTTTCTATGTACCGTATTTTGAATTGGCAAGACCAGAGGTGATATCAAATGATGAAAAGTTTACAGAAAAGTTATACGAGCTTGAAATATTGATGCCTAATGATACTCCAGAAGAAATATTATTTTTTAAATCGATATTTCATCAATTGCTAAGTTTATTTACATCACCTTTTCATAAAGATGATTTTGATTTCGGCGATGAGGTTTTTTGGGGTGAAATTGCGGCATTGGGAGAACAATTCTCTTCAGATAAGCAAATACGGAAAATGAATGGAAATAGAGGTTCAAAGCACTTTTTGTATATGAACCGTACCTTCTTTGGTCTTTATAATCTTCTTCATGATTTAAAATCAAATATCAAAGTAAACGACTACCAGAAATATTTGAGGTTGTAATTTCACGCTCCTTTGTAATAATAGATGATTGTTATATTTTCAAAAAAATTTCTTAATAGTTGTTTATATTGCAACACTAATTCAACCTGAGCTTTATCAGGATTAAAAAATTACTATGTATAATTCAAAAATAATCGGCTTAGGTCATTATGTACCTGAAAACGTAGTGACAAACGATGATTTGTCAAAAGTGATGGATACTAATGATGCTTGGATTCAAGAAAGAACCGGTATTAAAGAAAGAAGACATGTAGTTAGGGGTGATGGAGACACCACCACAACTATGGGTGTAAAAGCTGCTAAAATTGCTATTGAAAGAGCTGGTATAGATAAGGATGATATTGATTTTATCGTTTTTGCTACTTTGAGTCCTGATTATTATTTCCCTGGTCCTGGTGTATTGGTTCAACGAGATTTAGGTATTAAAACTGTTGGTGCATTAGACGTTAGAAATCAATGTTCTGGTTTTGTGTATGCTGTTTCTATTGCAGATCAGTATATAAAAACGGGTATGTATAAAAATGTACTAGTTATAGGTTCAGAACTTCACTCTCATGGTTTGGATATGACCACAAGAGGTAGGGGAGTTTCAGTAATTTTCGGTGATGGTGCCGGTGCGGCAGTATTAACTAGAGAAGAAGATACTACCAAAGGTATATTGTCAACGCATCTACATTCAGAAGGTCAGCATGCAGAAGAACTTTCTTTAATTGCACCTGGTATGGGTAATAGATGGGTGACCGATATCATTGAAGATAACTATCCTAATGACGAATCTTATTATCCGCATATGAATGGTCAATTTGTATTTAAAAATGCAGTTGTTCGTTTCAGTGAGGTTATTGTAGAAGGTTTGGAGAAAAATAAATTGAATGCGACCGATATTGATTTATTGGTTCCGCATCAAGCTAACTTGAGAATATCTCAATTTATTCAAAAGAAATTTCAGTTAAGTGATGACCAGGTTTTCAATAATATTATGAAATATGGTAACACTACAGCTGCATCTATCCCTATTGCACTTACAGAAGCATGGGAAGAAGGTAAGGTGAAAAGTGGAGACTTAGTTGTTTTAGCTGCATTTGGTAGTGGTTTTACCTGGGGCAGTGTAATTATTAGATGGTAAAAATAAAGCACCCATAGTTTTGGCTATGGGTGCTATATAGTTTTACTTAATAAGAAAAAACCAACCAATCTTCTTTATTGAACATCCCTATATAAAGTAATAGACGTAATTATGTTCTAAATGTTACTTCTTCATTCGTTATATCGAAAAAATGAAGAGCGGTTAATATGGTAAGTTTTTGTCAAGTGTAAAAAAGAAGAAACCCGAACATTCCAAAATAAATTGGAAGCCGGGCTTCAAATGCTGATAGGCTATACTAAACACTAACCATTAACTATAAACATATAGCGTTACCAACAATATTTTTAAACTCATAAGAGTATCTAACTTTACTAATAGACGAAATATTGTCTTATTAGTTACATATTAGCGCTCTTTTAACATTTTTTTATCATGAAAAAGACCCTAGTGTTCGGAGCCTCCTTAAAACCAAATCGATATAGCAATTTAGCGATACATAGACTTGTTGATTCGGGGGTTGAAACCTTAGCTTTTGGATTAAGAGAAGGTGAGGTTTCTGGTGTCAGTATCAATAACACTTTAGACAAAATTAGTGATATTCATACAATTACCCTATATATTAATCCAAAAAGACAAGAAGAATATTATAATAGTATTATTTCTTTGGCACCAAAACGAGTGATTTTTAATCCTGGAACGGAAAATCACGAGTTTTATAAGCTATTGGAAAATAGCGGTATAGAGGTGGATGTAGCTTGTACTTTGGTACTTTTAGGAACTGGTCAATACTAAGTAATATCGCTAATACTGGCTACAGCTTTTTTTTACGAATGAGCCATAATCCTACAAAGGTTAGCAGACCATTCAACGGTAAAAGTTCATATCCGAAGACATAGCCACCAAAATAGTCACTAGGTAGCTTCGCTAAAATGAGAATTATGGAGACGCAAACCAGAGCTACGACCCATACATATTTATCTTTTACTTGATGTTTGGTGAAAATCCCGAAAGAGAATAATCCTAGTAACGGTCCGTAGGTGTATGAGGCAACAGTGAGCAGCCCGTCAATTACATTTTTGTCCAATATATATTTAAAAGAAATAACCACTAAAATTAATAGAGCGCTCATGCCTACATGGGTCATTCTACGGGTCTTTTTTGCTACTTGTTCAGATTTTTTCTCTGTTCCAAGAAAATCTATACAAAATGATGTGGTCAAAGAGGTAAGTGCACTGTCTGCGCTACTGTAAGCAGCTGCAATTAAACCTAACATAAACGTAACTGCAACCGTTATGCCTAAACCACTATTTAGTGCTATTTCTGGAAATAAAAGATCAGACTTTGGTGAGCCGTCCATAAGAGGTAGTGCAATGTTATGCGCATCTGCATAAATAAATAACAGAGCACCAAGAAGCATAAAAACAAAAGTAACTACCACCAGTACAATACTGAAGCTAACCATATTTTTTTGAGCCTCACCTAAGTTTCTACATGTTAGGTTTTTTTGCATCATATCTTGATCAAGTCCCGTCATGCATATGGTAATGAACATTCCACCTAAAAACGATTTTACCAGATGGTTTTTAGAAGAAAGATCGTCAATAAAAAAGGTTTTGCTATACTGACCTAATTCAGGAGAGTTTAGAAACTCCATAAAAGTCCAATCCATTTTTTCGAGTATAAAATAAATGGATAACCCCACTGATATCAACATAAACAAAGTTTGCAAGGTATCGGTCCAAACAATTGTTTTAATTCCGCCTTTAAAAGTATAGATCCAAATTAGTAGTATGGATAGAATAACAGTAATTTCAAAAGGAACATTCCAAGCATCGAACACGAATTGCTGCAGAACAATAGCTACCAGAAATAAACGAAAAGCAGCGCCAAGAACTCTTGAGATGAAAAATGAAATAGCGCCCACTTTATAACTTACAAAGCCAAATCTATCATCTAAATACTGATAAATAGAGGTTACATTCTGCTTGTAATAAATAGGAAGCAGTACAAACGCGGTAACCATGTAGCCTAAAAAGTACCCAAAAACAACTTGCATATAGCTGAATTCAGAAGCTTTTACCCAACCTGGTACAGAAATAAAGGTAACACCAGATAAAGAGGCGCCCACCATACCAAATGCTACCAAATACCATGGCGACTGTTTACCTGCCTTAAAAAAATCTTCGTTAGAATCGTTTTTACCAGTGAAATATGAAATAATCAACAGCAAAACAAAGTAGCCAGAAATTAAAAGTAAAATATGAAAGGCGTTCATGGTGTAAAATTTGCGGCAAATTACAAAAAGTTAAAGGAGCTTGTGAGATAACTTAAAATCTTGGAGCTTAATTTGAGAATACTTTAATTAAGAAACGATAAAGGTGGTTTACATTTCATTACCGATTTAATTTTGATACCTTTTCGAATATCGAATTCTAAATAAAAATAATTATGAATAAGGGGCATTTTTTGAAAAATAAAACCTTTTTAGGTTTACTGATTTTCGGCTTGCTATTAAGTAATGTATTAAAGGGTCAAGAGAGTGTAGTTGCGGATAAGAAAATTGATAAGGCAGTCGGTAAGCTTCTAAAAGATAAAAAAATAAAAAATGCTTTTAAGATTATAGATGCTATCGAGGATGAAACAGAACGTGATTTAATTACGTTAACAGAAATTCCTGCTCCACCTTTTATGGAGGCTGAGAGGGCAGAAGCATTTAAGGAAATGTTTATGGAAGCAGGTTTAGATGAAGTTTCAATAGACGAAGTCGGTAATGTTATAGCAATAAGAAAAGGAACAATTGGCGGTAAAATAGTTGTTTTAGATGCTCATTTAGATACCGTATTCCCAGAAGGGACAAATGTAAAAGTGGTAAAAAAAGGAGATACTTTAGTTGCACCAGGCGTTGGAGATGATACCAGAGGGTTGGCAATGTTACTAGCTATTTTCAAAGCTATGAAGAAAGCTGATGTAAGTACTGAGGCAGACGTTTGGTTTGTTGGTTCTGTAGGTGAAGAAGGATTAGGAGATTTACGTGGGGTAAAGCATTTGTTCAGAGATGGGGCTACAAAAATAGATTCATGGATATCTATAGATGGTGGTACGGTAGGCAGAGTCAATAATGCAGGTTTAGGTTCTGTAAGGTATAAGGCGCTGTTTAAAGGAAAAGGAGGGCATTCATGGGGTGCATTCGGATTGGCAAATCCACATCACGCACTTGGTTTTGCTATTAAGGAGTTTACTGAAAATGCTAAAGCATTTACCGATGAAGGAGCTAAAACAAGTTTTAATATTGGTAGAATAGGAGGAGGTACTTCGGTTAATTCTATTCCTTTTGAATCTTGGATGGAAGTTGATATGCGGTCTGTTGATAGTGGTCGATTAAAAGAAGTAGAAGCTATTTTTAAAGAATCTATGGAAACTGCTTTAAAGGCATATAATAAAACAGGTATTGATGATGAAATATCATTAGAGCTTATAAAAATTGGCGATAGACCATCGGGCGAGCTTTCATTAGACACTCCTTTAGTACAACGTGCCATTAGTGCAACCAATTTATTTGGATATAAGCCAAGTCTTACTAGGGGTTCTACAAATAGTAATATTCCTATTTCTATGGGCATACCGGCAATTACTATTGGTAGAGGAGGTATTGGCGGTGGTGCACATTCACTTCATGAATGGTGGCTTAATGAAAATGGTGCAGAAGCTATTAAATTGGCAATGTTGCTTACTGCTATTGAAGCTGGTTATGTAAAATAGCGGTTGTTGGTAAGATTTTTTCGATAATTTTTAAATGTTAAATAATTTTATGAAAACCGTAAGAGTTGATTTTCAAGTTTAGTTGTAAATTTATCCCGACAAAAACTTATGGATTTCTCATCTAAATTATTGGAAAACGCAGTGTATGAAGTTTCGCAATTACCAGGTATTGGTAAGCGTACTGCATTACGTTTGGTATTGCATTTATTAAAACAGCCAGAGCAGCGTACAGAAAATCTTTCTACGTCTTTGGTAGATTTAAGAGGTAGAATTCAATTTTGTGAAAATTGCCATAATATTTCAGATACAACCATGTGCGAAATATGTGCCAACCCTAAAAGAGATGGCGCATTGGTTTGTGTCGTTGAAGATATTAGAGATGTCATGGCAATTGAAAATACAGGTCAATTTAGGGGTAAGTACCATGTTCTTGGTGGTAAAATATCCCCTATGGAAGGCATTGGTCCGCAAAATTTGAAAATAGGAACTTTGGTGGATAAAGTGAGAAAAGGCGTAATAAAGGAGTTGATTTTTGCGTTGAGTTCTACCATGGAGGGCGATACCACCAATTTTTATATTTTTAGACAGATAGAAGGATTGGATGTAAAAACGTCTACCATAGCAAGAGGAATAGCGGTTGGCGACGAATTGGAGTATGCAGATGAGGTCACTTTGGGTCGTAGTATCTTAAATAGGGTGCCATTTGAAGGGTCGTTAAGACAAGATTAGTACTTGATTTTCGTTTAAATATCAATAAAAAGGTATTTATTTTATTATTTTTGCAAAAAACATAAACAAAACAAGCTTTAAATTATCGATATGTCAAAATTTGAATTGAAACTACCACGTATGGGAGAGAGTGTTGCAGAAGCAACATTGACGTCATGGTTGAAAGAGGTAGGTGATACGATTGAGATGGACGAGGCCATTTTTGAAATTGCTACGGATAAGGTTGATAGTGAAGTGCCAAGTGAGGTTGATGGTGTTTTAATTGAAAAATGCTTTAATGTTGATGATGTGGTAGAGGTCGGTCAAACAGTAGCAATAATTCAAGTAGGTGGTGATGTTGATGTTAGTGATGCTACAGATACCGTTCAAGATATAGCAGAACCAGAGCCGGTTCTTCAAGAAATGGTTGCAGCGGCAGAATCAGCGGTGATGCATGCAAGAGCAGAGACATCTACGGCGCAATTAAATGGAACTTCTGATCGTTTTTACTCTCCTTTAGTTAAGAATATAGCAAAAGAAGAAGGTATTTCTTTTGAAGTTCTTGAAACAATTTCAGGAACAGGAAAGGACGGCAGAGTAACCAAAGATGATATATTAAACTACGTTAAAACCGGAGAAAGTAAGCCGGTTGCAAAGGTAGCGACTCCAGAAAGAGTTGTTGTACAAGATAGGGTTGAGGCACCGGTTAAGGTAGCTGCCCCTGCACCTGCACAGGAAAAAGTTGCAGCGCCTGCAGTGACGGCTAAGGCGGCACCGGCCGCTCCGGCAAGTGCTCCAGCGCCAACGCCAGCTAGTGCCCCTGCTCCAGAAAAACCAAAAATGCAGGTTTCTCGTGGCGATGAGGTAATACCTATGACAAGAATGGGCAAGTTAATTGCCAAACATATGACGGATAGTGTTACTACATCTGCACATGTACAGAGTTTTATAGAGGTAGATGTAACCAATATTGTTACATGGCGTAATAAAATTAAAGATGCATTCTTTAAAAGAGAAGGTGAGAAGTTTACGTTCACACCAATTTTTATGGAAGCTGTTGCTGTGGCATTGAAGAAATATCCTATGATGAATATTTCAGTTGATGGTGATAATGTTATAAAAAAGAAGAATATAAATATAGGTATGGCAGCAGCTCTGCCAGATGGTAATTTGATAGTTCCGGTAATAAAAAATGCGGATCAATTAAATCTATTAGGTATAGCTAAAGTTGTAAATGATTTGGCAGACCGTTCTAGAAATAATGCACTTAAGCCAGATGAGGTACAGGGTGGTACTTATACGGTAACCAATGTTGGTACATTTGGTAGTGTGTTTGGAACTCCTATAATCAATCAGCCACAGGTAGGTATTATGGCATTGGGAGCTATAAGAAAAATTCCTTCAGTTATTGAAACTTTGGAAGGTGATGTAATTGCAGTACGTAGTAAAATGTATTTATCTCATAGCTATGATCACAGAGTGGTTAATGGCGCTTTAGGTAGTATGTTCGCCAAAGCTGTTGCAGACTATCTGGAAGGTTGGGATGTTAATAGAGAGGTGTAAACCTAAAGAGATATTATAATTATAGTACCCCATTATACAAAATGTATAATGGGGTATTTTTTTTCTAATTGTATAGTTTGTAATTCATTGTACATGTTGGTTTAGGTAATATAAAATGGATTAACTATTTAGGTAAATCCGTATTTTCTTCAGCTTTTTGATTTGAAATAAAATTAATCCCAAGTAATTTTATGTGTCTAAAAAACGAAAGTGTATTTTTGTTAAAAGTTGAACACTTATGGAATTAAAGCTTACCAGACCTATTTGTTTCTTTGATTTAGAGACAACTGGGATCAATGTAGCAAAAGATCGTATTGTAGAAATAGCGATTTTAAAAGTATACCCTAACGGTAATAAAGAAAGTAAAACATGGCTGGTGAATCCTGAAATGGTGATACCGGAAGAGGTAATTGCCGTTCATGGTATTACTAATGAAAAGGTGGCTAACGAGCCAACCTTCAAAGAACTTTCTAAAGAAATTTATAAGATTATAAAGGATAGTGATTTAGGCGGATTCAATTCTGACCGATTCGATATTCCTTTGTTGGCAGAAGAATTATTGCGTGCAGATATAGATTTTGATATGAAAAATACGGTATCTGTAGATGTACAGACCATTTTTCATAAAATGGAAAAACGTACACTAGAAGCTGCTTATAAATTTTATTGCGATAAAGACCTTACCGATGCCCACAGTGCCGCGGCAGATACCAATGCTACTTATGAGGTGTTACTTTCTCAGTTAGATAGGTATCCTGACTTGGAAAACAATATTAAAAAACTATCAGAATTCTCAAGAAGAAAGCAATCTGTAGATTTCGCAGGTTTTATAGCAATGGATGAAGAAGGAGAAGAAGTTTTCTCTTTTGGTAAGCATAAAGGTAAAAAAGTACATGCGGTTTTAGAAAATGAACCAGGTTATTTTGGCTGGATGCTAAATGCAGATTTCCCATTGTATACTAAAAAGATTCTTACTCAAATTAAACTGAGCAAACTCAATAATAAATTAGGTTAAAATGCGAATTTGTTTAGTATTATTTTTATTGATAATGGGTATTGGTCACGCCCAAGAAGTTTTGGTTGAAGGTCATGTATATGATGATAAAACCAAAACCGCAGTACCGTATGCCAACATAAGTTTTCTAAAAACGCTCAAAGGAACTTCTAGTGATGAAGAGGGTTATTTTTATATAGATGTTCCAGAATCATATTTAGAGCGCGACGTGCATATTTCAGCATTAGGATTTAAAGACACCATAATGTCTGCCAGAGTTATTTCTGAAAAGAAGAAAATCTACATGAAAGAAGAAACCTTTGAGCTTGAAGAGGTGGTGGTTTCTCAAAGTTTGGGTGATTCACAGGTGTTAAATCCTGTGAGTTCCTATAGTATTAAAAGTGGATTCTCGTCTGCAGAGACCCCTTGGGTATTGGCTTTGTATTTTCCCAATATAGGTGCTGCCAAAAAGTATCTGCAGAAAATAACTATTCATGTACAACAGAATAGCAAGTTTAAAAGAGCTTCGTCTAAATTTAGACTTCGTGTTTATGATGTAGATAAAAAAACACGTAAACCAAATCACGATTTAATTCGTAAAAGTATCATATTAGAAAGCTCTACAAAAGAAGATTATGTTTCCATAGATCTTTCAAGCATGGGTATAAGAATGCCAGACGAAGGTGTGTATATTGGGCTTGAGTGGATTTTCCTTCCTTATAATTGGTATACAAATACGTACAAACACGCCATTACAAATAAGAATGTAGTGGAAGATCGTTTTGCACCTACATTTGCTGCGGTGTATCAAAAGAATCAGAATTTTAAAACTATGGTTTACGGTATGGGCGAGTGGAATGAATTTGGGATAAAGGCACCTGGTAATAATGAAAACTTAATACCTGCCATCAGTTTAAAATTATCTAAGAAAAAATAAGTCCGGATGAAAATTATATGCATAGGTAGAAATTATACAGCTCATATTGATGAACTGAAGAATGAGAGACCGGAAGAACCGGTGGTTTTTATAAAGCCAGATTCATCTGTTTTGCCTAAACAGCAAGATTTTTATATTCCAGAATTTACGGATAATGTGCATTATGAGGTTGAGGTATTGGTGAAAATTAAAAAAGTAGGTAAGCATATAGCTAAGGAATTTGCACCTACTTACTATGATGAAATAGGACTGGGTATAGATTTTACTGCAAGAGATTTGCAATCTAAATTAAAAGATAAAGGCTTGCCATGGGAAAAATCGAAAGGTTTTGATGGTGCTGCTGTGATAGGGGAATGGCTTCCTAAAACTGATTTTGAGGATATTAATAACCTAAATTTTAAGTTGTTAAAGAATGGTGAAGTCGTTCAAGAAGGCAATACCAGTTTAATGCTTTGGAAGATAGATGAAATAATTGCTTATGTTTCAACGTTCTTTATGTTAAAAAAAGGAGATATTGTTTTTACCGGAACACCTGCGGGTGTTGGGAAAATAAGTCCAAATGACTATCTTACGGGTAGTTTGGAAGACAAAGAGCTTTTTAACTTAAAAATTAAGTGATGATTTATAGCCTGGATAAGATTAATGAGATGGCAGAGGGGGATCAGGATTTTATAAATTCTGTTATATCTGTTTTTTTGGAAGAAGTACCTGAAGATTTAGAGGCTCTAGAAAAAGCCCTTCAAGAAAAAGACCATGATCAAGTATATAAACTTGCTCATAAAATAAAGCCAAATGTTGATCTGCTAGGAATGGAACAAACACGTGCCATAGCCTTGGAGTTAGAAACTTTAGGTAAGCAAGAGGCTAATATGGCGGAGATCGAGAAAAGATTTCCAATGCTAAAGACCGATATCAATCAGGTTGTGGCAGAATTAAAAAATGACTTCCAGTTATAATGCTTGCAGAAATTATTACTATTGGCGATGAAATTCTCATCGGTCAAGTTATTGATACCAACTCTGCATTTATAGGTAAGGAGTTAAATAAGATCGGTATCTCGGTTTATCAAATTACTTCTATTCAAGATGAACGTAAACATTTATTAAATGCTTTTAAAGATGCATCAGAACGTGTAGATGTAGTCATCATCACAGGTGGTCTGGGTCCTACAAAAGATGATATTACCAAACACACTTTATGCGAGTTCTTTAATGATACCCTTGTTGAGAATACAGAGGTATTGGCGCATGTAGAAGAGCTGTTCGCTAAATATATAAGTAATACCCCAATATCCGATATTAATAGGATGCAGGCTCTAGTACCTAGTAAGGCAGAAGTCTTGCATAATGCAAATGGTACCGCTCCTGGTATGTTGATAAGGGAAAATGAAGTTACGTTTATTTCTATGCCGGGTGTGCCTTTTGAAATGAAGCACCTAATGACAGAATCTGTGATTCCTAAACTGGCATCCTATTACAAAAGACCACATATTATCCATAGAACTGTAGTTACTTATGGTTTGGGGGAAAGTGCAATTGCCAAACGTATAGAGGCTTGGGAAGATGCATTGCCGGTTAATATAAAATTAGCTTATTTACCTAATCTAGGTAAAGTGAGGTTGCGTTTATCGGGTAAAGGACCTAGTCTTGATGAGTTGGAAACGGCGATGAACGCTGAAATTGAAAAATTACACCTTTTAATCGATGATATTATATTTGGTCTTGAAGATGACGAAAGTATAGAAGATATTGTAGCGAAATTATTGACTAGCAAAAATTTAACCTTATCCACTGCAGAGAGTTTTACAGGTGGTAAAATTGCCGAGAAGATTACTTCAATACCTGGTGCGTCCAATTATTTTAAAGGAAGTGTGGTCAGTTATGCTACAGAAGCAAAAATAAATGTATTGAATGTGTCTAAAGAAATTGTAGATGAATATTCTGTAGTTAGTGCAGAAGTTGCTACGGCAATGGCAAAAGGGGCAAAAGAATTGCTAAAAACCGATTATGCAATAGCAACAACTGGTAATGCAGGACCTACAAAAGGAGATTCAAATGCAGAGGTTGGAACGGTATTTATTGCGATCGATGGTCCGAAGTCAAAATATGTACAAAAATTTCAAATGGGAAGCACCCGTGAGAGAGTTGTGGAAAAGTCTGTAAATAAGGCATTTGAGCTTCTTCAAAAAGAAATTTTAAAAATGTGATCTTTATTGTTGTTGGAACGATAAAAAAGATATAAATTTGCACCCTGTTTAAAAGAAAAAGTCAGCACGATGTCAAAAGTTTGTGAAATTACGGGTAAGAAGGCGATGTTTGGAAACAATGTTTCGTTTTCCATTAATAAAACTAGAAGAAGATTTGATGTAAATCTATCTAAAAAACGTTTTTACATTCCAGAGGAAGACCGTTGGATAACTCTTAAAGTATCTACAAGAGCTTTAAAAAGTATCAATAAGAAAGGTATATCTGCTGTTTTAAAAGAAGCAAAAGCAAAAGGATTCGTTATTAAGTAATCTGGAAAATAGAGCGATAAGATGGCAAAGAAAGGTAATAGAATACAAGTTATATTAGAATGCACTGAGCATAAAGAATCTGGTCAACCAGGTACTTCAAGATATATCACTACCAAGAATAAGAAGAATACTCCTGAGAGATTGGAAATTAAAAAATTCAATCCTATTCTTAAGAGAATGACCCTTCACAAAGAAATTAAATAGATTTTCACTTTAGAGAATCACAAAAAATATAAGTCATGGCTAAGAAAACCGTAGCAAGTTTACAGACAAGTTCTAAAAGATTGACAAAAGCTATAAAAATGGTTAAGTCACCAAAATCAGGTGCTTACGTTTTTGTAGAACAAGTAATGCCACCAGAATTGGTAGATGCTTGGATTGCCAAGAAATAAGAAATATAACTTTTAGTAGTTATTGAGCCCCTTTCCTACGAAAGGGGCTTTTTAATTTTTTATATTTGACTAACCATACAATCAAAAATGAGTTTATTTAAAAAAATATTTTCTTCTCAGAAAAAGGAAACCTTAGATAAAGGTTTGGAGAAAACAAAAACTAGCTTCTTTTCTAAATTAGGAAAAGCAGTTGCCGGTAAGTCTAAAGTTGATGATGATGTTCTAGATAATCTTGAAGAAGTACTGGTTTCTTCAGATGTTGGTGTAGATACTACATTGAAAATTATTGAAAGAATAGAAGCAAGGGTAGCTCGAGATAAGTATGTAGGTACAGATGAGCTTAACTCTATTTTAAGAGCTGAAATTGCTGGTCTGCTTTCAGAAACTAATGACAGCGAAACTGGGGATATTCAGATACCAAAAGATAAAAAGCCCTATGTAATAATGGTCGTTGGTGTAAATGGTGTTGGTAAAACAACCACTATTGGTAAGTTGGCACATAGATATAAAAACCAGGGTTTAAAAGTAGTGTTGGGTGCTGCAGATACATTTAGAGCAGCTGCAATTGATCAGTTACAAGTTTGGGCTGATCGTGTAGATGTGCCCATTGTAAAACAACAAATGGGAAGTGATCCTGCATCCGTTGCTTTTGATACGTTGAGTTCTGCCGTTACCCAAGATGCAGATGTAGTTATCATAGATACGGCTGGGCGTTTGCATAATAAGGTGAACTTAATGAATGAGTTGACCAAGGTTAAACGTGTAATGCAGAAGGTAGTTGAAGATACGCCGCATGAAGTATTATTGGTGTTAGATGGTTCTACGGGTCAAAATGCATTTGAACAAGCAAAACAGTTTACAAAGGCTACGGAAGTAACTGCCTTAGCCATCACCAAATTAGATGGAACGGCAAAAGGTGGTGTTGTTATCGGAATTTCTGATCAATTCAAAATTCCGGTGAAGTATATTGGTGTAGGTGAAGGTATTGAAGATTTACAGGCATTTAATAAGCACGAGTTTGTAGATTCATTCTTTAAAATTTAAAATTGAGATACGGCTGGTTCATACTTCCTCTTTTAATATGTAGTCTGAGTTGGGGGCAAATGAACCACCCTAAAGCTAGTCCGTTTGCTAAGATTGAACAAGAAGTCGGGCTTTCAAAAATTACTATAGCATATTCAAGGCCATCTGCTAAGGGTCGCACTTTATTTGGCAATCAACCTAATGGTGAACCTGGTCTAGTACCTAACGGTCGTATTTGGAGGGTAGGAGCAAATGAATCTACCAAAATTACTTTTAGTACTGATGTTTTAATAGATGGAAATAAACTTTCTAAAGGTACTTATGCCCTATATGCTTTTCCTGAGGAAGAAGAATGGCAAATAGTTTTTCATAACAATACTACACATTGGGGAGATGGCAGGGCGAATTACAATGCTGAAGAAGATGCATTACGGTTTGTGGTTAAGCCCACACATAAAAACGATTTTCAGGAGACATTTTTAATTTCGTTCGATAATATTGATCACAACCAAGCATCAATTTTTTTAAATTGGGGAACTACTCAAGTAGTAATTCCTATTATGTTTGATACAACATCTATGATGCAAGAACAGATAGATGAATTATTATCAAAAGAACCCACTGCACAAACTTATTACGAAATTGCACGATATTATCAAGAGCAGGGTTTGTACCCCAAAAAGGCACTTGATTATGTTGATAAAGCAATTGAATTGGAAGGTGATACATACTACTTTCATAGGGTGAGATCTTTAATATTGGGAGATTTAAAAAAATATGAAGCTGCCATCAATGCATCTAACATTTCCATAAGTCTAGCCGAAAAAGAAGGTAAAGATGAATTTGTTCGATTGAACAAGAATGATATCATGAAATGGAAAACTATTCAAACAAATAAATAACAGTATGAAAAAACTTGTATTATTATTAATCATCATTGTTATAAGTGCATGTAAGAACAAGCAGGAAACGCAAAAAGAGGAAGTAGTTCTTTGGACTTCCTATAATGATTCTACTGAAGTTGCTGACAATGCTGATCACGAGAATGGACGTATGCAGTACAAGCTGATTCAATCTAAGGTATTAGATAAGAATGAGGTTTTTATGCCTTTGTATGAAGAGGTTTCTAAGTTTACTGAGGCTCAATATAAAGAGTTGCTTCCCATGATTTTGGAACAAGATATTTTTGTTATTAGAAATCATATAAAAGAGGGTAGGCTTACTTATGAAAATCTAGTGTTGTTTTATTTACATCGTATTTATAAGTATGAACTGGATAATACGACAACTTTAAATACTGTCATCGCTCTTAATAAAGATGTAGTAAACCAAGCCCAAGAATTAGATAGGCAGAATGAAAAAGGAATAGCGGCTCAAGTTCAGCACCCAATTTATGGTATGCCTATTTTGCTGAAAGACAATATTAATACATTGGGTATGAAAACGACAGCGGGTTCAATTGCTTTAATGGATAATGAAGTTGATGATTCGTTTATGGTTCAACAATTAAAAAAGAACGGAGCTTTAATCTTAGGTAAAGTTAATTTAAGTGAATGGGCGTATTTTTTATGCTCAGGTTGTCCAGTAGGGTATAGTGCTTATGGTGGTCAAACACTAAATCCTTACGGGAGAAGAGTCTTTGAAACAGGTGGTTCAAGTTCTGGAAGTGGTACGGCCGTTGCGGCAAATTATGCAGTTGCAGCAGTAGGTACGGAAACCTCGGGTTCTATTTTATCACCAAGTAGTCAAAATTCTGTAGTAGGCTTAAAACCAACTATAGGCTTATTGAGTAGGTCAGGCATAGTTCCTATTTCTAGCACATTAGATACTCCCGGTCCTATGACAAAGAACGTTAAGGATAATGCCATTTTATTGTCTGCTATGTTGGGTTATGATAAATTGGATGCCGCTTCTGTAGAAGATAATTTTCCGGGTGTATTATCTGCAGGATTACATCCCATACCTTTTTCAGAAATGAGATTGGGTGCTATCAAAGAACTGATGGAGACTGATAGTATTTATAAACAAACCATTGAAGATTTAAAAGAAGCTGGTGCAACAATTGTAACTTTTACACCGCCAGAAGTTGCCATGGATGGCTTTCTAAGTATTTTAAATATTGATATGCGGAATGATTTAAAGTCGTATTTAAAAGAATATACCAACCCTGAGTTAGTGAAAATTTCTTCAATTACAGATGCGGTGGCATTTAATAATACAGATTCATTGGTTAGAATACCATATGGTCAAGCATTATTCAATGGTATACTTTCAGATTCTACTACAACGACCGAATTAGAGGAGATAAAATCTAATCTTGAAACAAATGGACGAACTTTCTTCGATACAGCGATGGATAAGTACAAGCTGGATGCTGTTTTATCTATTAATAATTACCACGCAGGTTATGCTGCAGTTGCCAAGTACCCTGCTTTGACGATACCTATGGGGTATAAAATATCGGGCGAACCGATAAGCTTAACTTTTATAGGAAAACAGTTTTCAGAAGCGCAACTGTTAAGGCTGGGAAAATCATATGAAGACAAATTTCAAAAGCGTGTGACACCTAAAGACTATCAAAACTAAATTTATTCACTTAAAATGAAAAGAAGAAACTTTGTCAAAAAGACTTTTCAGTGGGTAGCAGGGCTAGGTTTGTTAACAGGATTGTACAGTTGGCAAATAGAGCCTTTTTGGATGCAATTTGTGTATGTAAATATGCCTTTGAAGAACTTACCGGATTCACTGGTTGGTAAAACGGTAATGCAAATAAGTGATGTGCATATTGGGAATTCTTTTGATTATCAATACATCATAGATTCATTTAAAGAAGCCCAAGAATTGAATCCTGATTTTGTAGTGTATACCGGTGACTATGTTACCTATGAAGACAATGAACAACTAAACCAGTTGCAAGAGGTATTAAAATTTGTGGTTAAAGGCACTTTGGGTACTATTGGTATATTAGGTAATCACGATTACGGAATTGATTTTGTAGAAGATGATGTCGCGCAAAAAATCACGAAGAGTTTAGAAGATGTAGGGGTAACGATGCTGCGTAATGATGCAATAGAAATAAACGGACTCAATTTTTTGGGTATGGATGACTTTTGGGGAAGTAATTTTTATCCTGAAAAAGCCATTGCAAAATACAATCCTGAGAAAGCAAATATTACCCTATGTCACAATCCGGATGTATGTGATCTTCCCGTTTGGAATAATTTTGAAGGTTGGATACTTTCTGGTCATACTCATGGCGGACAAGTTAAACCACCTTTTTTGCCGCCACTTATTTTACCCGTTAAAAACAAAAATTACGATGCTGGTATAAAAGATTTAAAAGACGGAAGAACACTGTATATTAATAGCGCATTAGGTTGTTTGCGTCAAGTGCGTTTTAATGTAAGACCAGAAATTACGGTATTTGAATTGGCTAAAGAAGTTTAAAATCTTAGACTAATCAATTGATTGAATCACGGTATCTGCAGCCAATCTAGATTTACCTATTAAATTAGGTTGTGTAGTATCATTTTCATCTCGGTAGCCAATTGCCACAGAAAATAAAACCTTGTGATCTTCGATACTAAGTATGTCCTTGTATTTAGTAGCGTCTATACCTTCCATAGGAGTCGAGTCTATTTCCATAGATGCACATGCGGCCAAAAAGAATCCTAACGTAATATACACTTGATGAGATAACCAATTAACCGTTTTCTCTTTTGATTGCGTTTTTATGTATTGCTTGTAAAACTTTATAGAATTTTCAAGTAAATTTTCTTCAACACGTTTTTCAAATTCCTCAAGATTATCCATAACACTAAAAACGACCAAATGACTAGCATTTTTTATTTTAGGCGCATTAGAATATGAAGCATCAGCTAAGGCATTTTTCACCTGTTCATTAGAAACGAATGTGAATAACCAGGGTTGACTATTAATAGAAGACGGACTTAATTTTAGAATGTGTTTTAAATCTTCAATATCTGAATTTGAGATTTTTCTAGATACATTATATTTCTGTGTAGTGTATCTTTTTTCTGCAATACTTCTAAAATCCATTTTACAATTTTATACAAAAGTAAGCATACTTATTTGCTAAGTGTAGACTACGAATATAAGATGTGTTTAAATAGAAAGAAAAACTAATCGATGATAGCATTGATTAGCTCCCATATTTCATTATCGAAACTAGAAGGTCCTAAAAGTTCTTCATTACTAGCACCGCCCATACGTACGACTACCAAATCTAGGCTTGGCACCATATATAATTTTTGGTCGTTTAATCCAAGTCCGGCATACATATCGGCAGGGGCATTAGGTATTAAGCTACCTGTAAATTCTTCTACAGTACTTGGTAGTCTAAAACTACTTTTACCGTTTAACCAATACAAATATCCGTAAGAAGGATTTAAATCTTGAGAACTATTGATCATGGCGTTAAAGTAAATCTGGTCAGATAGAATGGGTGTTCCGTCCCAGTTACCTTGATTCAAATTTAAAATTCCGAAACGAGCCATACTTCGTGCAGAACTAAAGAATACATTATTGTATCCTACTTTAAAGAACAAACCTTGCATGCCAATTGGTTCTTTGATTTTTTCTGAGAAATAGGAATTAAAATCGGTTTCGGTAGCATTGGCAATGACATCATCCAATAATGTATATGGTGCATTATGATAATACCAAAATGTGCCAGGATCATTTAAGTAAGACAGACATTCTGGTTCGGTACAGAAAATATCATCCCCTGTATAATCTAGACCAGTAGTCATCGTCAATTGATTTTTTATGGTAATGTTCAGTTCTTGTTCTAAAGACATGCTTGACCAGCCCTCACCTAAATAAGTAGATGTAGCATCTGTAATTTTAAGATATTCCTCTTCTTGTGCAATACCTGTAAGCATTGCCGTTAAATTTTTTCCGGCAGAGTTCCATGCATGATTGTCATCAGACTTAAAATCGCCAAAGTATTTTTCTATTACTATTCTGCCATCCTTTAGGATAATAAAAGCATCGGTGTTATTGTTTTCTAGGAAGAAATATAGATTACTTACTTCATCTTCGTTCCAACCTAAGGTTTCCATTGATATGGTTTCCCATTCGTTGGCTCTTGAAATTGGAGGGAAATAAGTTTCTGTAGGTATAGGTGATACCTCGGGTGGTACGCCACTTTTACCAGTTTCTGATGTAGGTTCAGAATCTTTGGAGCATGAAGCTACAATTAATGATAGGGCAAATAGCCTGAAATATTGGGAGAATTTCATGGTTAATTTAAGATTTGGGTCTTGATAAACTGTAATCAAATAAAGATTACAAGTAAATTTGTCCATATCTAACGTTTTTAAGTACCCAAATCGTATTTTTGCACCCCAATTTAAATTATGAGGACAAAAACCCTTAAGAAGAACAAAATCAACGTAGTAACTCTAGGTTGTTCAAAGAATGTATATGATTCTGAAGTACTCATGGGCCAATTGAAGGCAAACGACAAAGAAGTTGTTCATGAAGAAGAAGGAAACATAGTTGTAATTAACACCTGTGGCTTTATTGCCAATGCTAAAGAACAAAGTGTTAATACCATTTTAGAATATGTTCAAAAGAAAGAAGTAGGTGCGGTAGATAAAGTTTTTGTTACTGGTTGCTTGAGTGAGCGTTACAAACCAGACTTACAAAAAGAGATTCCTAATGTTGACGAATACTTTGGTACCAGTGAGTTACCAGGTTTGTTGAAAGCACTAGGCGCAGATTATAAACATGAGTTGATTGGTGAGCGTTTGACGACGACACCTAAGAATTATGCGTATTTGAAAATTGCAGAAGGTTGTGATAGACCTTGTTCTTTCTGTGCAATTCCTTTAATGCGTGGTAAGCACAAGAGTACTCCAATTGAAGAGTTGGTAACAGAGGCTGAAAAACTTGCTGCAAAAGGTGTAAAAGAGCTTATTTTAATTGCTCAAGATTTAACCTATTACGGGTTAGATTTATATAAGAAAAGAAATCTTGCCGAGCTTTTAGAAGCTTTGGTAAAGGTAGAAGGTATAGAGTGGATACGTTTACATTACGCGTTTCCTGCAGGTTTTCCGATGGATGTATTAGATGTAATGAATAGAGAGCCAAAGGTTTGTAACTATTTAGATATTCCATTACAACACATATCTGACCGTATTCTTAAAAGTATGCGTCGTGGTACCACAGAAGCTAAAACAACCAAGTTGTTAAAGGAGTTTAGAGCTGAAGTACCGGAAATGACCATTAGAACTACTTTGATTGTTGGTTACCCTGGTGAAACTGAAGAAGATTTCGAGATTCTTAAGAACTGGGTAATTGCCATGCGTTTTGAGCGTTTAGGTTGTTTTACCTATAGCCATGAAGAAAATACTCATGCCTATACTTTGGTAGACGATGTCCCAGAAGAAGTAAAACAAGAGCGTGCCAATATTATCATGGAAATTCAATCCCAAATTTCTTGGGAATTGAACCAAAAGAAAGTAGGGGAGACGTTTCGTTGTATTATAGATCGTAAAGAAGGTAATTACTTTGTAGGAAGAACAGAATTCGATTCTCCCGATGTTGATAACGAGGTTTTAATAGATGCAGCAAAGCATTATGTGAAGCAAGGTGAGTTTGTAAATATTAAGATTACAGAAGCGGCTGACTTTGATCTTTACGGTGAGCCTGTTGTATCATCTAATTAAATAGAAATCCTGTTTTAAAACCGCCCCATTTGGCAGAATTACCAAACGTGAACTCTTTGGTAATTGATGTTCGGCTATATTCTAGATATAATTTTCTGTACTTTATAATGAGTCCGTAGTCGATTTGTGCGGTTAACCTTTCTATATTTTTTGAAGATATGGTATAAGGATTGTCATTGGTGAAAATGCCGCCTTGCAAGGTGGCATCAAAACCAACGACATGAACTGTTGGCTGTACAAAAGCATAAAATTTAAACTTTGAAGGTGTACTGTTTCTAGAGAACGGATGATCTAATAGTCCGATAGTAGAATTAAATCCCACCGATGCATTTGTAAATAAAGTTCCTAGTTGTAGCGAAGTTATTGCTTGTGTATTTACTATGTTTTTATAATTGAATATTTGTTTCTCGTAGCCAATTTTATAGTTCAACACTAAATCGTTCTGAATTTGATTGTCCCAACCACCGGGAGTTTTGTTTTCAATAAGTTTATGAATTGCTGTTTGCATTTCTCTACCAAATGCCCCCGGACCAATAAGTCCTAAACTTAACGATTGAGATAATCTTGATTTTTTAATGGTATTTGCTGCAACAGCAAAACTCTTAAGGTATATAGCAGCAGCAAAGGGTCTATCATCAATTTGTATATCTGCACTAACAAAATCACTAGGTGTATAGCCGATATGTTCTAGTGATAATCCGTAAGTGAAGTGATTACCTTTAGGCTTGATGAAAATATGGTTTACTGGATTTTTCTTTAAGTTTGGATTTGCATACTCAAAACTATAGCCTTGCGTGTAATTTTTATCTGATGCAGCGAAGAAATCATTGTCATAATTAAATCGGAAATAGCTTTCACTACCCATATCTCTGAAAGAGGCAAGATGGTCTATTTTTTGACTTAAAAGAACTGTTGGAAGTAGAAGCAGTAATAGAATGTAATATTTCATCAAACTACTTACGATGTAATTTCATGAAGGTTTTGCCTATTGATAAGTTAAATTATATTAACCACTTTTACATCAGATTATAATTTATATAGCAATGGTTTAGTTATTGATTCCCAGATCAGAGAGATTTGTTTGAACTTAGTTATGTAACTAGTTAATATTTGATTTTAAAAATTAGTTGTGTCCACTTTATATAGTAAATCATTTGATAAAAACAATTAAAGCTCCTTCTTCATCATCCCAATAGTGAAATACCCTAGCAAAGCGATTACAACACCAATAATAACCCACAACCACCATTTGTTTTCAAATAAAGGATTGGTTGTTGCAGTTTCTGGTTTAGGTATTTCTACCACGCTACCAAAATCTAGTTTTGTAATATTATCTGGTAAAGTAACCGTGGTTTTTGATATATCATAATTAGGAAAGTTGCCATTAGGTTTACCGTAAACCAGATAGTAAGTAGCCGGTTCTGTAAAACGTGTGGTTAACGTGTGTAGGTATCCTTTAAGTTTCACATCAGAAATTTTTAAAGGTTGATTATCATTGTTTAAGATGATAACACGTAGTTTTTGTGTTAATGTACCAGGTAATTGAAAGCTGTTATCTTCCATTGAAGAAAGCGTCTTTGTAGCTAAAGGTCTGTAATTGTGGTAATAACCTTTTTCAGTCTTTACGCTATCAACCAAATACTGAATAGAAATTGATCGGTAGTAATCAATTTTATCATCGACCGTAAACTCTAGTAGGTTGAGGGGTACACGGTTTTTTAAATCAATGTCTATAATCGTTTTTTTGTCTTCTTTAGAAATTTTAAAATCACTAACCTCATAATCGCGATAAGTGGCCGCCTTTTTAGCCTTTTTGGTAATATGTACAGATGTCAGATTTGGCTTTTCTTTACTCTTTATCAATACTCTATAATATCTAAAGCTAGCATCTGGAAACTTTAATGTGGTAAACGAATAGTTTGTCTGGTCATTATTAATAGATAAAATACGATAGTCTTCTAGAATAGTAAACCATTGTTTCTGATGTTGACTACCTTCAAGTGTAATTTCCCAATTAAAATTAGGGTCCCCTATGTTTAGTAGTATCTCATTAATAGTTTCCTTTTGGGGTAGCTCATAAGTATAAAAGTAACCTTTAGAATTATTAACGCTATTTATTAGATTGAAAGAAACCTCTGAATTGGAAACTTCAGCTTTAGAAACTTTATGCAGGTACGGTGCTTCAATAGTATCGGTAGCGGTAACCCCATAAACGCGAATATCGCTCATGTTGGCATTTACATCTTCAAATACTTGATTAGGTACTTCAATAGTATGCCATTGATTTTCGATACCCATCAACGCTATCTTTTTAGAATAGGAATCCATCTGTCCGAAACAAACTGAAATAGATAAAAAGGCAAGTATTGTTAAAACGCTATTGTTCAGTCTCATCTGAAATAATGTATTTGTATTTGTTGTAAAGAAATGAAATAATCAATAATAAGACACCCAGTGATACAAATACGATTGTCTTAGAAATAGTATTCAAAGATGAAATATCATAGAAGAACAACTTAATTAACGTAATAGAAAATAGTATAATAGCACCAATTCGCAAGTATTTTTTCTTTTTCCAAATACCTAATGCGATTAGAAGTAGCGCATATACGCCCCAAAGAATACTAAGACCTAGCTTATAAGATTGTTCAGATCCAGATATATCCATCCAATTTAATAATTCACTACTTGCCACCCATATAATTGTGGTATGCATTAGAATTTCAAACGGAATTTTATAATTGAATTTTAAATACTCTTGCTGTGCTAATTTATAAATGGCGAATAGAAGAAGTGTAAGAAATGCAAATGAAATATAACGTATGTATATGTTATATGCTCCTATATTGTAAAATTCTGTAAGTTGCTGTGAAAGGTAATTTTCACGAAGCTCGCTTAAGGTATAAAGTCCGATAGTAAGGAATATTATAGTTATTAAAAGCGCGGAGCCTAAGGCTACAATTCCTAATATTTTGTTTTTGATTTTTAAAATATTTACGAAACTTAAAACGCTAATGAAAAACATAGTATATAGAATCAACCAAATAGCTTCAAAATCTATGAGATTGTAGTTGTACTCAGGGTATTCGCCAGAGGTACTTGATATCTCTATTTTAGATAACTGAAAGGCATTGTTCCAATATTGTTCAATTTCAAGATAGAAGGCAAAGTAGAGGGTTCCTATAAACAAAGCAGGAATACCAAATGTCATTATCTGTTGAACTATTGAAGGTTTTTCAGTGCTGAATTTAGTTTGAATCCAATTCATGAATCCGAAGACAGCAACACAAAGTATCGAAGTCAAAAACGTAGTGTTTAATATAAGACTCCATTCGTCTGTGGTATTCATATACGAGTACCTTGCTGCCCAGTCCATTGTTAAGCTTAAGAATGCTAGAGCAACCAAAATATAGGAAAGGTATTCATAGAATTTGACTTTTTTGGTGCGCCCGATCCAAAATAAAAGTGCGGCTTCAAAAGCCCAAAATAATGTTACCCAATTGCCATCTAATTGAACAGGTACCGCTATGGTAATAAACGTAAGTACAAACCCAGAGGTTAAGAAGAATAGCTTTCGATCGGCTAATTTTCTTTTGAAGATAATTACCGTTATCACAAAATGAATAAGTGCATTCAATAGGGTGAATAAACCTAAATAAAATTCTCCACCTTCATAATCATAGAGCCAGGCAATACCAAAGCCGTAAAATATGAACGAATTCAGCATGATCAGAATAATATCAGCAACTTGGAATTTTTCGGATTTTATTAATTTAAACGCTAAAAACGTAGCGTAGAACAATGTGAAGAATAGCACTAAAAAGCCAAAGCCAATATAGAAATCTACATCATTGCTTGAGAATATATACCAAGATCCATAAATAAGCCAGGTGAATGCAAAGGCTACGTAATAAAGTGCTTTCCAATATTTTTTAAACGAAATAACTAAGAGACCGATATTAATTAGGGCGATATAACTAAATAGTGCAGTAACATTGCCAGAATCATTGCTTAAAAGAAAAGGTACGGCGTAAGCCCCTACTAGACCAATATGAGCAATAATCTGCTTGTTGTAACTCAGTGCGGCTACAACCCCAAAAATGGTAAATAATAACATAATACCAAACGCTACCATCTGTGGGAATAGTCCATAAAGGTCGTAAGCGATATAGGTTAAGAAATAAAGGATAGCCAAAGCACCACTTACAAGAACAGCACTGTAGCTTACGTACTTTGCTTTTAACTTAAATCCGAATCCTAATAAGCCTATGCCTACTAAATACCCAAGTATAATTCTGGTTAGCGGACTAATTAAGTTATTTTCAATAGAATATTTTGCACCAATACCAACACCGATTACGGTAATAAGTATCCCAATTTTATTGATAAGGTTTTCCCCAATAAATTTCTCAAGATTAGATTTACCTTTTGGAAGTTTTATTTTCTTTTCAGGAATTCTCTTAGGTTCTTCTTGTATAGAAGCAATTTCTATTGGAGCTTGAACAGGAGCGGGAGTTTCAATTTCTACTACTTTATCAGTTATTTCAGCCTCTTTTTCAATACTTACCGCTTCAGGTTTAGTTGTTTGTTCGGTAGGCTCTTCGTTGAATTTTATTGCCTGGGTATTTCTAAGAATTTGAATATCCCTACGAATTTCATTTACCTCAATATTAAAGTCTTGCTGCTTTTTTAAAAGCAGTTCTAACTTTTGCATTAATGCATTTATTTGATCTTGATTGTTTGGCATTGGTGGTGGTTTTTGCACTAACAGGTTAGTGTCTCCTATTATAAACGCAAAAGATGCGAATTTGTTGGGAAAAGTACCATGTAGCAATAAAATAAAATATCCCTAAAACGATTTTAGCTGTTTCAGGGATATCTAAACTAGACGTTTATTTGTGTTATTTTACTTTTCAAAATACAGATAAACATACATATCCATACTATATTCTGTAGTA
This sequence comes from Maribacter sp. UH1, assembly GCF_056839145.1. Classification (NCBI taxonomy): domain Bacteria; kingdom Pseudomonadati; phylum Bacteroidota; class Flavobacteriia; order Flavobacteriales; family Flavobacteriaceae; genus Maribacter; species Maribacter sp. UH1. Next base: position 702,205 of record NZ_CM166387.1, on the reverse strand, counting down.
TTGGTCGATACTAAACGCCATCCATTTTTAGCATACTCGTCTAGTTTTTCTTGAATTGCTATATTTGATGACTTCGCTAAATGATGTCTATCAAAAGTTAATTTAGAACGAAAAAGGAGGGTTTCAACTTTATATTCTTTCATATTGTTTTTATTTAACCATAAATAACGCATTGGCGAAAAATAGTTTTCCATTTTCCCAAAAACCTCTAAATAAAGGGTTGTCTACCATGTATATTACTTGTCCGCGACCCATATCTTCTGTCCCAAAGATCAAGGTTTCGGCAATCTTCTTCTTTGCTTCACTACCTGCAAATCCAGATACGGGTTCATTGGCACCTTCACTTAAATAAACAGCACTTCCGTTTTCTAAGTAATTATAAGCACGAGATCCTAGTTTAAGCGTGAAATAAGTGTCGTCATACCCATAAGCCAACGGATTTGTATTATCAACCGTTGCTTTAAAAATAGCGCCAGTAATTGCTGATTTGATCTGTTCTCTTTCAGAAACCTCAAAAGATTCAATAGTAGTAGAAGTATCTTTTGGCATTTCTTTTTCAGATAGTTCAAAATCTTTATCAGAAGCAGTAATACCATCAATTGCGCCACCCATGGCAATTAATTTTCCGCCACGTTTAACCCAGTCCATGATTTTCTCTTTATTATATGTGCTTAAGAAACTGTTGTAGCCACGTCCGTCAGGTAATATTAAAATATCATATTTCGCAAGGTCAACACGACTAAAATAAGCCTCGTCCAATACAGAAATAGGGTAATCTAGTTGTTGTTCAAAAAAGTTCCAGATTTCTCCAAAACGTAGGGTAGAGGTAGGCTCTCCAGATAGTACGGCAATTTTTAAATCTTGTAATACATCAACATAACCAGAACCAAAATCTTTACCGATTTCTACAAAACCTGTGTTGGTAGAAGTTAAATTTTTAGAGTGGTTGGTAGATGCAGTTCTAAGAATTTCGTTGAAATTCTTTAGATGCTTGTTATCTCCTTTTGTGATGATCAATGTACCACGATCATGAGAAATACCATCTAATGTAAATGGTTTGTGGGCATAACGCACACGTACCTTGTTGCGTAATAATTCAGCCAAGAACCTAGCGTCTTTCATACTGTTCCAGTCCGCCAAATAAGCGTACTTGTCTGCCTTGAAACTATTGACTTCAGATTTATTTAGTGAGGAAGCTGAACCGTTTAAATTGCTTTCACTTGCAATAGCATCTAATCCGTAAGCATAAGGTAAAGACCATGCGGTAATATCATAGGTGACAGAATCACTTAATTTCGCCATTGGCTCAAATAGTACTTTAACCAAGGTGCTTTTTGGCTGATTTGAAGAAATTACTAAACTCTTGTCAGTACTTTTTAATGAACCAGATTTGCCTGTAGCATAGTTGTAGCCTTTGACTGTAGCGTTTGAACCTGCTTGGTATTCAATTTTATGCTTGCTTAATAAATCTGCTAGAGCTTCAATTTTATCTGGATTACCGTTCAATACATAACTTTTGTATTTGAAGTTTTTGTTAAGATAGAATTTCTTGAATTCATCATTTAATTTGGAAATGTTTTTAGATGCTACTTCTACGGTAGATAAACCTGTAGTTAGATGATGCGCTATTCTATCTTTTAAAGAAAGGGTGTCTCCAATACTTGTTGTAATGGCTAAGCCAGCACGACCGCTACCACCTTGTTCATAAGTCATGCCAATACCACCATTGTAGGTTGGGTAGGTATCACCATAACTTGGGTAAAGTAAATCGAACACCTCTTTTGTAAAATAGAACCATCCGTTTTCGTCAAAATATTTAGCGTGGTTTCTACCTATGGTTTCTTGAAACTCTCTTTGGAAATCCGTAATTACTTCATGAAAAGGCTCTGCTGCTGGGGCAAAAAAATATGGGTTGTCAACTCCTTGCTCATGAAAATCTACGTGTACATGAGGCAACCATTTATTAAACTGCTTTAAACGTTGCTGACTTTCTACTTGTGTTAACCAAGCCCAATCTCTATTAAGATCGAACATATAATGGTTACTGCGACCACTCCACCAATTCTCATGATGCTCCTTGCTATTAGGATCTACCTGGTTGGGTGAATTTTTAAATTGGTTGTACCAATTTACATAACGATCTCTACCATCTGGATTAATACACGGATCGATCAATACTACTATATTATCTAGGTAACTGCTCTTAGTAGTGAAAAGGTCATATATAGTCTGCATTGACGCTTCTGTACTTACGCTTTCATTACCATGAACATTATAGCTAAGCCAAACAATTGCTTTATCTGGTGATCCTTCGCCATTAATACCTTTCATGTGCTCTTCCTTAATTTTATCAAGGTTTTGCATATTTTCCTTGGTAGAAATAGTAGCCAATAATAAAGGTCTTCTTTCATTAGTTTTACCGTATTCCATAAGGTTCATGCGCTGAGGTTCCGCTTCGGCTAAATATTGGTAGTAATCAACAACCTCATGATGTCTGGTAAATTGAGTTCCTAGTTCATAACCTAAAAATTCTGATGGGGATTTTAATTGGGATAAACCAAGAAAGGGAATTAAAAATAATGTGTAGCGTAGAATTAGTTTCATATAGCGTTGTTTGTATTCAGAGTCAGCCAAATCTATTAAAATAAATGCAAAATAATCTCCATTTGCAGCGTATTTTGACGAGAATTCGAGTATTTAATACTAACGGTAATTAACTTATATTTAGGAAATGTAAGACGAAAGGGTTTTATATTTACCAAGTATTTACTTTTTATATGGATATTGATTGTTTGCCCTTAGCAAAAACGGGTTATTTTTCGAAATTAATTTGCGATTACACTGCAGCGGATACTAAGCTTAAACCATTATATAATCGGTTTCCCGATATTGAAGGTTTTAAAGAGCAGATAGAAGAAAAAGGTGAGCATTTTACCCAAGCCCAAAGAGATGTGTTGCATTCTTCAATGCAAAATCAATATAAAAATACGGATACTTCTAAGGGTACGGCTGCTAATATAGCGTTGTTAAAAGAAAAGAATACGTTTACTATTGTTACCGGTCATCAGTTAAATCTCTTTACGGGTCCGTTGTATTTTTTATACAAGATCATCTCTACTATCAACTTGACCAAGCAATTAAAAAAGGAATTTCCAAATAGTAATTTTGTACCTGTCTATTGGATGGCTACGGAAGATCATGATTTTGATGAAATCAATTATTTTAATTTCAAAGGATTAAAATTTCAGTGGAATAAAGAAGCATCTGGGGCAGTAGGGCATTTACCTACGGATGGGCTAGAGGAGGTTTTTTCATTGTATTCAAGAACCATTGGTGATAGTAAGAATGCCAAGGTGCTGAAAGAGCTATTTGAAAACGCCTATCTAAAGCATGATAATTTAACGGATGCAACCCGGTTTCTGGCAAATGAAATTTTTAAGGATTACGACCTAGTCATTGTTGATGGTGATGATATAGATTTGAAAAGGACATTAGTGCCTTACATGAAGAAAGATATTTTTGAACAAACTGCGTTCAAGAAAGTATCTGAAAGTATAACTGAGATTGAAAATATATCATCGGATTATTCTGTACAGGTTAATCCGCGTGAAATTAATTATTTCTATTTAGTAGAGGGTGTTCGCGAAAGAATTATAGAAAGTAAGGGCAACTACCTAGTAAATGAAACGAATATATCATTTACAAAAGAGGAATTGGTTGCAGAGATGAATGCTCATCCAGAGCGTTTTTCTCCCAATGTAATAGCTAGACCTTTATACCAAGAAGTAATTTTGCCTAATCTATGTTATATAGGTGGTGGCGGTGAGATTGCCTATTGGTTTGAATTAAAAGCGGCATTTGAGGCTATGGATGTTCCTTTTCCAATTTTGCTGGTTAGAAATTCCGCGCTGATCATTACTGAGAAACAAGCCGAAAAGTTAGAGAAAATGAATATCTCTAAATCTGATATCTTTTTAAAGCAAAACAGTCTTATCAACAAAAAGATTAGAGAAATTTCAAATATCGATATCGATTTTTCGCCACAGAAGAAATTACTGGAAGAACAGTTTGAAGATATGTACGTACTTGCCGAAAAGACCGACAAATCTTTTCTAGGAGCTGTGAAAGCACAAGAAGTAAAGCAGAAAAAAGGACTGGATGCTTTAGAAAAACGCTTGTTGCAAGCGCAAAAAAGAAAGTTAAAAGATCACGTAGTTCGTATGACAGAATTGCAAAATGAAATATTCCCAAACCAGTCACTTCAAGAACGGCAATCTAATTTTTCTGAGTTTTATTTGGCTTATGGCGAAGACTTAGTGCCTATGTTATTTGAAGCTTTAAATCCGCTAGATTTAAGTTTCACGGTTATTACCCAAAAATAAGCGATGGGCAAGAACGCATCTCTAAATAAGATAACCGTCCTTGCTTTTTTATCATTTTCAGCTATAACCTTAATTACATTTTTTAAAAGTGCCTTAGAATTAGAAGACGCTGAACAGGCATATTACTCGCAATGGTTTCGTTGGGGGTATGATGATCAACCACCACTTTATACATGGTTGCAGTATGGCTTCAATACCATATTTGGTGTTAGTAAAATTTCATTCTCTATACTAAGGGGATTATTATTTGCTGGTATAATACTGCTATTGTATCAATTTTCAATACTTAGAATACCTGATAAGTATACATCAAAACTTCCTGTATTAGCATTGGTCTTCATACCAGTATTCATAGATTTTACTTTTAGAAGGCTTTCACATACCAGTCTATTATGTTTAAGCTTAGTTGCGTCTTACTATTGCATACAGTTATTGATGCAACGAAAATCCATATTAAATTATCTATTACTAGGTTTTGTTGTGGGTGTAGGATTCATGTCTAAATACAACTATGCATTTTTTCTGGTAGCGTTTGCTTTGGTTTCTTTATGGGACTCAAAATTGCGGGCTATAGTTTTCAATCCCAAAATACTGATAACTATGCTGCTTTCTTGCCTGTTAGTTGCTCCACATGTATATTGGCTATTGGGTCCTGACGGATTTCAAACTTTTTTGGCTTCTAGTATTGAAGAGAAAATAGGAATAGAAGATGTTGAATCGGGGTTTTCGTTGATACCGATTCTAATTTATGTAAAAGGATTATTTGCTTTGTCATTCCCTTTGTTATTGGTAATAGGTATCGGTTACTTCTCTAAGTTGGTCACTTTTAATAAGCAAGATTTAAACTGGTTTTCTAAAATGTTCTTGGCGCAGTTAGTTGTGGTTGGCTTGTTCTTTCTTGTTTTTCAAAGTCAGAAAGTAGAAACAAGATGGCTATTACCCCTTTTTATTCCTTTTGTAGTTTTATTATTAGAGTCAGTTAGTTTTAAAAATGAAAAGAAGTTTGTTACTGTTGGATTTTGGTTTTTTTTAGCTGTAATTTTTATCCAAACAATTAGAACGCCAATAGAGAAAGTGCTGAACATACCTTCGTCTGTTCATTTTGGTTTTGATCCTATTGCCAATAAGTTGAGCGAGAATTATGATCATTATCAATGGGTGCTTCCTAATGTAACCTATGCAGGTAATGTACGATTACTGGATCCTGAACGAACAATATTTTCGGCAGATGACTATTCGTTACCCCTTATAGAATTGAAACATGAAAGAGAAGTTGAAATAACGATTGATAGATCTGTAATGAAACAGACCGCACCAGTAGATAGTTTAATTGTTTTTGGAAAGGATATGGAAAATCTTTATTTCTATATCAATTAAGGAACAAGAAATTCCCCGTTCCAAGAACTATCTACATTTTTGAATAACGCTCTAATATGATTAGGACGTTTAAGCTTTAGGTATTCGATGTTTGTGGGTGTAATATCAATGATGCTGAAATAATTCTTCTCTTCAATATATTCAACATTATCTGGGTTTTTAATAAGGCTTCCAGGTGTAGTTTGGGTAATGTAGTCTTTTCTACTATTAGGCTGTATAGTTTGCCAAGTAGTTTTTAATCTCTCTGTATTGGTTACTATTTGTGCGGTACCTTCAACTTTTAACTGTAGCATTTTTTCAGGATGATAAAGTAGAAAGCTAACCTGATTGTTTTGGGTAATATGTTTCATTTTTTGCGTACGGCTATCGGTATATATTGTTATTCGCAAATCTTCGGTAATCTCACGTAACACTACAGTACGCAAACGAGCGATAGTTTCATTGCCAACTGTTGCCATGGTAATGAATCTGAACGGATGCCCTTTTTCATTTACTCCGTTTTGTAATTCAGTACTTAATTCTTCAAAAAATGAATGGATCATACAGTTAATTTATCTAAAGGTAAAAATAAATGAATTCTATAATAGGGTAGATGACTAGTTAGTTGTTAAATAAGTAATGATCTTGAAAAAAAATTAATTAAGGTCAATTTTTGAGCTTTAGCTTGAATTTGGTTTTTGATGTATTAGAAAGCTCAGTGTTATTCCTGAGTTTTTTTTTGAATGAATGTAAGGTAAATAGAAAAGTATCGACTTAAAGTTTGAATACAGATTGTTATGAAAAAGTTTTTTGAGTATTCGGTTTGATAATTGGTTGAATGAAAAGCCCGGGTGATTACCGGGCTTTTATATTTAAAGAATTAATATTATTTAAATTATTCTTTCCCAGATCACTATGTAATATTGATCAAAGTAACACTATTACTTTACTTTGTATTCTAGGCGCATGGTAATAGATGCTGTTTTATTTTTAGAAGAAGTATTGTATGCACCGCCCCAGCTATAATCTTCTCCAGAATTTTGACCTGTAATTTGAAAAACCCCCATATTGGCAGAAACTAGATCTCCCAAATTACTACCCGCATTTTCAGCTATTTTCTCGGCACGTATTCTAGCATCTTCGGTGGCTTTAGAGATCATTTCAATTTTAAGGTCGGCTAATTTTGTGTAGTAATATCTTGGTGGTGAAGAGTTGAATTGGACCCCTTTGTTCAATAATTCGGTAATTTCCCTAGATACACCTTCTATCAAAGCAACGTTTTCAGATTCTATTTTTAGAGTTTGAATTAATTGATAACCTCTAAAAATACTACCAACATAATTTCCATTCTCATATTGGTTATCTCGCATTTCTGTAGTCTGTACACTATTGAAAATTATGCTGTTCGCATCAATACCTTTTGAGGTTAAATATTTGCGAACAATATCCTTGTCGCGGTTTAATTGATCAAAAGCTGTTTTTAATACGGTACTGTTTGTAGAAAATTGACCTTCCCAAACAATGAGGTCAGAGGTGAAATTTTCATTGCCTAAACCGGTAACGGATATCATTTGTGGCGGGTTCGCCCTTTGTATATATGCGTTGCCTAAAAAATATGCAGCGATAACAATTGCTGCTCCAAAAATAATTGCACTAATGTGTTTCATGAAAAAATAGTATTGTCAAATCATCTTATGCTAAGCTAGTCATTATTTTTATGTTCAATAGAGGTATTATAGCAATAACTAATCTTTAAGATCAATAACCTTTTCAGTAACACTGTATCCAGAAAAAACACCAATGGCACCTTCATCTAAAATGTTGTTAGGAGCAATCACATATTCTACAAATGGATTACCATCTGCATCACTATTAGTTTCAGAAGCTTTTAGATTATCAAAAAGTACTTTCTCGGTATGGGCAACTTGTAAGGTTACCGATACATCAGAGTAGTATTCGCTATCGGCATAAATTAGGGTTTTGCCATTTAACTGTGTGCCATTGCCTAAATTGTCCGTTAAGAACTCATCGTCATCAAAAAATAATGGAAAAATATCTTCAAATGGTTCTTCATTCTCAAATTGAATGGTACTACTGATATATCCACCTAAAATGTAATAATTGTTTTCATCTGCAAAATCCATAAAGTTCAAATTAATAACAGCAAATTCATAGCCATATTCATCTTCTTGAAACTCAACGATTTCATTTATTGCCTCTAGCTGTTTAGGAATTTGGCAGGACGCATTAAACTCTTTTTCTGCTACAATTACTTTTAAGTTATAAGTATCACCATGTGTAATCTGTAAATTTGTAGCACTGGTTACATAAGTATTTATTTCATTATCATAATCTAAAACAACACTTTGTCCTTCGGTATTTGATAAGGTGACCAAAGCGTCTTTAATTAGAAATTCTTCGGGAAATTGATAATCTTGGTTTACTTTAACCGGAGTTCCTATGGCGGGTAGCGCTTTAGTGACAGATATTTTTAAGATAGTATCATGTGGTGAGATATACCCAATGATAGAAACCTGCTCTTCTGTGTCTAAAAGTTCATCGGCATCTACAACTTTTTGGCATCCTATTAATAAAAAATATAATCCTAATAATGCGAGTAATGCTTTTCTCATATCTTAAAATTTGAATATATAATTTATTGAAGGAATTAGAATAAGAACAGAAGTTCTTGTAAGCTCTTTTTCTTCTGTTGCGTTAGGGTCGTTAAAATCGTAGTTGTTGTAGTCCACGGTATAAATAAATGGGTTTTGTCTCGCATAGGCATTATATAGTGAAATAGCCCAAGTGCGTTCTCTTCCTTTCTTTTTCTTTTTATGAAATTGCCATCCTAAATCTAATCTATGACTTGTTTCCCCTCTAAAGTTATTACGTTGTGTAGTAATATCTTGTACGCCTCTATTAAAATAGTTAGAACCACCAATGGGGAAGGTGCCTTCTATTCTTTGTAAATTAGGTAAGGTATAGTTGTTACCCGTAGATAAGACCCAAGTAGCAGAAAATGTAAATCTATCGCTAGGTTTGTAAATACCCACCGCAGAAATATCATGTCTTCTATCGTAACGGTCATAAAATTTATTGCCAAAGTTCAGTTCGTCAAATTGTCTTTCTGACCATGAAAGTGTGTAACCTAACCAACCTGTTAGCTTGCCAGTTTGCTTTCTAAAAAGTATTTCTGCACCATAGGCCCAACCTTCGCCGGCGGTAATATTCTCTTCCCAATCTAAGTCTGCACCAGATTCTAGATTATCTAATGCTAAGAATGATGCGCCCTCTTTGTAGGCAATAATATCATTCATGTTTTTATAATATCCTTCAAGGGATAGGGAATAATCTTTTTCAAAAAAATCTTTGGCAATACCTACGGCAAATTGCTGGGAAGTTTGTGGTTTTACGTTATCTGTAGAGGAGACCCATAAATCTGTTGGTAGTCCAATTCCAGAGCTAGATAATAAATGAATGTATTGATTCATTTTAGCGTAAGAAGCTTTTAGTGCTAAATCTGGTTTTAAACTATATGATAAACCCAACCTTGTTTCTGGGTTAATATAGTTTGTGTTATTATAATTAAAATAACTTAGTCTTAAACCAAGCGAAGACCTAAGCTTATCGGTTATTTTCCAATCATCTTCCATATATAGAGCCCCTTCCAAAGAATTAAGTTCTTCTGTTTTATCTATATTATCAGCGAATGTATCTTTTAAAAGAACGCGTTGTGGTGTAAAGCTGTGATTAGTAATTTCTGCTCCAAAACGCAATGTATTTTTGCTGTTAGGGTAATAATCAAAGCTGCTTTTAAGGGTAAAGTCTTCTATACCGGAATTGGTCTTAAATAAATACTCAACTACATTATCATCAAAAGTGTCTGTATATTCATCAGAGATATTGAAGTCGTAATTACTATATATTAATGAGGTGTTTGAGAATAATTTATCGTTGAACTGATGATTCCAACGTAATGTAGAGGTGATGTTTCCCCACCCCAGCTTCACTTTTTCATCAGTAAACTGGTCTTTGAATGAACTATAAAATTTATCTCTGCCATAATAGTTGCTCCAATATAGTTTATCTTTTTCGCTAAAAATATGATGTATTTTAAAATTTAAATCGGCAAAATAGTATCCGCCTTTACCATTTTCCTCAGAAAGGAACGGTTGAGCCAAAACATCTGCATAGGTGCGTCTTCCACTAAAAATAAATGATGTTTTACCTTTATTAATTGGTCCTTCTAAAAGCATAGATGAAGATATAAGACCAATATTTACTTTACCCGATAGCTTTTCTTTATTTCCATCTTTCATGTCTATCTTAATGACAGATGATAATCTACCTCCAAATCTGGCAGGGAATCCTCCTTTAAATGCTTCTACAGATTTTATGGCATCACCGTTAAATACAGAGAAGAATCCAAATAGGTGATTTGAATTATATACAACTGCATCATCTAGAATAATTAGGTTTTGGTCTGGTGTACCACCACGTACAAAGAAACCAGAGCTTCCTTCAGATCCCGCTTGTATGCCGGGTAATAATTGTAATGTTTTTAATACATCTTTTTCACCCAGTAATGCAGGTATATCAGCTACCGTAGAAGGGTTAATCTGTATTTTGCTCATTTGGGTGACCTTACTTTCTTTTACTTTACTGTCAGCACTTACAGTAACTTCGTCAAGTGATTGTGTGTCTGTTTCAAGAGTGATATTTAAAGAGAGGTCATTGTTAATAACAATCTCTTTAATTATTGTAGTGTACCCAATTGTAGAAATGTAAACGGTATGCTTTCCTTTTGGCAGTGAAAGCGAATAAAAACCGTAGTCATTTGTAGTTGTTCCTCTTTTTAGCTCAGGAACATAAATAGAAGCACCTAAGAGATTTTCTCCACTACCGCTCTCGGTAATGTAACCACTAATGGTAAAGTTGTTTTTTGGTTCTTGATAATTGTTGATATCTACATTAAAGCGATTTTCAGTAGAACTTGTGTGGGCTACTTTTCCATAAGACTTGCAAATAAGTCCTAGGAAAAATAAGCTGTGGTATATCTTATTTTTCAAAAGGCTAGTGTTGTTTATTAATGGTGCCTAAAAATAAGTAGATTTTTCCTACACTGATTGTTAAGAAAAATACAATTCATCTTTTATTATGATTTGATGGGCTGTAAGGGAATTTCAATTTTAAAACTATTTGTTAAAAAATATAACCGAAATAAGATGGTTTCAACATTTGGTTTTTGCTATTTTTGCCCATGCAAAATAAAGTCCTGATACTAGATTTTGGTTCACAATACACCCAATTGATTGGAAGACGCGTACGTGAGCTGAATATTTTCTCTGAAATTAAACCTTATAATAAATTACCAAAAGACCTTTCTGAGTATAAAGCGGTGATTCTTTCTGGATCTCCTTTATCGGTTAGGGGCGAAGATGCCGTTCACCCGGATCTGTCTGAAATACGTGGTAAAAAACCATTATTGGGCGTTTGTTATGGTGCACAGTATTTGGCACATTTTCATGGTGGTAGTGTAGAAAAATCCAATACAAGGGAATATGGTCGTGCCAACCTTAGCTTTATTAAGGAAAACGAACCATTTTTTGATAACGTAGATACAGGCAGCCAAGTTTGGATGAGCCATGCGGATACTATTAAGCATTTGCCAGAAAATACAACCTTGCTGGCAAGTACCCATGATGTACAAAATGCAGCTTTTAAGTTTCAGGGAGAAGAAACATATGCAATTCAGTTTCACCCTGAAGTATATCACTCTAAGGACGGAAAACAGGTTTTGGAAAACTTTTTGGTGCATATTGCCGGAATGGAACAAACTTGGACTCCAGATGCCTTTGTTGACAAAACCGTAGCGGAGCTGAAAGAAAAGATTGGTGATGAAAAGGTGATTTTAGGATTGTCTGGTGGTGTAGATTCATCTGTAGCAGCTGTATTATTGCATAAGGCGATAGGGAAAAACCTTCATTGCATATTTGTAAACAACGGTCTTTTAAGAAAAAATGAGTTCACCGATGTATTGAAGCAATACGAGGGTATGGGCTTAAATGTAAAAGGTGTAGATGCTTCGGCACGTTTTTTGGATGATTTGGCTGGAGAGAGTGATCCAGAAACAAAAAGAAAAACAATTGGTCGTGTATTTGTTGAAGTTTTTGATGATGAGTCACATTTAGTTGAGAATGCAAAATGGTTGGCACAGGGTACTATTTATCCAGATGTTATTGAATCTGTGTCTGCAACTGGTGGTCCATCACAAACTATAAAGAGTCACCATAATGTTGGTGGTTTGCCGGATTATATGAAATTGAAGGTGGTAGAGCCTTTGAAGATGTTATTTAAAGATGAGGTAAGAAGAGTAGGGGCTAGCTTGGGTATCGATAAGGCATTGTTGGGTAGACATCCTTTTCCAGGTCCTGGTTTGGCAATTCGTATCCTTGGCGATATAACGCCAGAGAAAGTGGCTATTTTACAAGAAGTAGATGCCATTTTTATAGACGGATTAAAGAAATGGGATTTATACGATAAAGTATGGCAGGCAGGTGCCATGTTATTACCTGTAAATAGTGTTGGTGTAATGGGCGATGAGCGTACATATGAAAAATGTGTTGCACTTAGAGCTGTAGAAAGTACGGATGGTATGACTGCCGATTGGGTGAATCTGCCGTATGAGTTTCTGCAAAAAACATCAAATGATATTATTAATAAAGTCCCTGGGGTCAATCGTGTCGTATATGACATAAGTTCAAAGCCGCCAGCAACAATAGAATGGGAATAGTATGAAATATATGTTTAATCAAATTTACTTAATAGGGTCGTTTTGTTTATTGGTGTCTTGCACGGCAATGGCGCAAAAATTCGATACCCATCAAGTAAAATCAGGAGAGACTTTAGAAAGCATTTCTAAAATGTACGGAGTTTCAACATCAAGTATATTACAGTATAATAAAGAAATTAAGGAAGGTCAGAAGTTAAGATCCAATACCATATTGGTAGTGCCTGGTAAAAAGATTGTGGAGCAGACAAGTGCACCTATATCTAATACGCCAACTTCTACTACAGTAACGACGACTAGGAATACTACGGTTGTTCAGGACTCTGTTAAGGCAAGAGAACCTATAGGTTATACGGAGCATCGTGTCAAGAAAAAAGAAACCATTTTTGGCATCACTCAAATGTATAATATAACAGAAGATGAGCTGAAAAAATATAATCCAAAGTTGTACGCTTCACCACTTCAAAAGAAGATGGATTTACGTATTCCTAAATACCGCGCTCCTAAGGTGGAAGCGGTTACAGGTAATACTGATGATTTAGAAAAGTACATTGTTGCGGCAAAAGAAACAAGGTGGAGTATAGCGCATAAATATGGTATAACCATAGAGCGAATGCTAGAGCTAAACCCTGGGTTGTCTACGGCGAATAATTATTTATCAGAAGGCTACGAATTAATGATGCCTAAAATTGCGGGTAGTACCGTAAAAAATCAGGTAACTCAATTATATACTTCATATACAGTGCCTGCCAAAATGAATTTCTATCGTTTGGAAAAGGAATTCGGAGTTAAATCAGACGAGATAGTTCGTCTAAATCCTGAGATTACTGAGAGAGGAGGATTGAAAGAAGGTATGATTATTCGTATTCCTGAGCAAAAAGTAGAGACCGGGGAAATTAATACGGATAACTACATTTTTTATGAGGTGAAACCAAAGCAAAATGAATTTCGATTAACTAGAAAATTCGGAATGACTTGGGCAGAGTTGGTTGCTTTGAATCCTGATTTAAAAGATGGTCTAAAAGCAGGAATGGTTTTAAAATTACCAAAAGACAAGGTTGGTGATTTTGAAGTTAGAAATGCGTTAGTATTGGATAAGGTAAATTTATTGGATAGTATAAATGTTACTGTAAAACCAAAAGTATTGTTCTTATTACCTTTTAGATTAGATAAACTTGATCTAAGTAACAAAGCGGCAACTGAAAAAATCATTGATAATAGAAATAGCTTAAAATATAGTTTGGGGCTTTATTCTGGAGCATTGGTAGCAATTGATTCTATGAAATCATTAGGGGTTTCTATAGATGTTAAAACTTTTGATAATCAATTGGATTTAACTAGGACAAAGCAGGTTTTACAAGGCGAGCAATTAGGTGGTTATAGTGCTGTTTTTGGTCCTTTAGATATGCCATCTTTGAAAGAAACCGCGGTACAGGCATCTAAATTTAATGTTCCTGTTGTAGCGCCAGTACCTGCTAAAAGCGAGTTAAGTTTAGATAATGTTTTCTTTTCATATACCGATGAAGAGGTATTGTGGAAACATATGCTAGATTATGTAGAAGCCAACCATACGGAAGAAACACTTTTGATTATAGCGGATGAGGATAACAAAAAGGAGAAAGATGCTATTCTTAAAAGATTTCCGACAGCTAAAGTAGTTGTTGTAAAAGAAGAAGAGAAAAATATTGGTATTAACAGAGATAAATTGCAAACTCTATTATCTGATCAAGTACCTAACTGGGTCTTTGTAGAATCTGATAATTATAAATTGATTGCCAGTGTGGTATCTATATTAAATTCATTTAATAATACCGCTTTTGATCCATTATTAGGTAAGGATAAGGTGAGTGTACGTATGTTTACAACAGATATGAATTCGGCATTTGAAAAAGATGTAATTTCAAATACGCATTTATCTAACTTAAAATTTACATATCCTTCTGTAAATCGTCAGGTAGCCAATAATTCATTTGTTGAGCGATATAGAAAACGTTTTGGCGATGATCCAGATAAATATGCGGTAAGAGGATTTGATCTTACTTATGATCTTTTGTTGAAACTAGCATATAATAATAACCTAATAGATGTTTCAAGATTTATTGGTGAAACGGAATACAGTGGTAATAAATTCAATTACCAGAGAAAAGGAGTAGCTGGTTATTATAATCAGTCGTCTTATATAATGATGATGGATGATTTAAGAATAAAAACAATAGAGTAGAATGACATCAAAGGTTACTTACAACGGCGAGTTAAGAACAGAATGTATTCATTTACAATCGAACGATTCTTTTGTTACGGATGCACCGGTAGACAATAACGGATTAGGACAGGCATTTTCACCTACCGATACTGTTGCTGCAGGTTTGGCAAGTTGTATGTTGACAATGATGGGCATTAAGGCAAACGGATTGGAAGTAGACCTAAAAGGCACTACAGCATCTGTCACCAAACATATGGCAGCTTCACCAAGAAGAATTTCTAAAATAGAAGTTGAGGTTCATTTGCCAAAAGAAATATCAGATAAGAACAGAAAAATTTTGGTGCACACGGCAAACACTTGCCCTGTGCATTATAGTTTACATCCAGATATTGAGAAAGTAATCACTTATAATTGGGACTTATAAAAAAGGTACATTTTATTATATTTCTTTTAGCGCTACTGAGCATCTCTAATGTTCAGAGTCAAGAAGTAGTGTCTTGGGAACCTGATTTTAGATTTACTTGGGACGATTTTAAAGGAGCTGCTCCCATGACTTCAAGAGCAGCAGCAACCACGGCAAGTGGTATAACCTACCGTTTTTCCACTTTTTACGAGAATAATGAATTACAAGTAGATTATAAGGTATTTGCCTATTTTTATCCAACAAAGTCATGGTATAAACCGGCGCTCTGTAATGACATAACCTTACTACACGAACAATTGCATTTTGATATTACCGAACTTTATGCACGCAAATTGCGAAAGAAATTGGAAGAGACGAAATTTACCAAAAACGTAAAAGAAGAGATTCGTAAAATCTACAAGGCCACCATTCGCCAACTAAATGATTTTCAAAATAAATACGATTCAGAAACCAACTATTCTAGAAATCTACCTGTACAAGAACGTTGGGTAAAAGAGATAGAAGATGCTTTAAATCAATAAGACTTAAAATTTTTCGGTATAAAAAAGCACTTCTTAGAGAAGTGCTTTTTTATTGATTCGAGCATTTAGACTACACTCTAATTGATATTTTAGAATTAAGAAAAGTTATTATTAAAACTACACATCACAAATAGTAACGCCTTGTTTTAAAGCATCTATTTTGTTTTCCCAACTAGGTACAAATTCTTGTGCTACGTGACCGGTATAACCCGTTTTTAAAATAGCCTTCATTACGGCAGGGTAGAAAATTTCCTGTGTTTCATCGATTTCGTGTCTGCCAGGGTTTCCGCCAGTATGGTAGTGTCCGTAGTATTGGTGGTAATTTTCGATATTTCTTATAATGTCGCCCTCCATAATTTGCATATGGTAAATATCATATAGCAGTTTAAAATGTTCAGAACCTATAGCTTCGCAAAGAGTTACGCCCCACTCAGAAGTATCGCACATATAGTCTTTATGGTCCACCTTACTGTTTAAAAGTTCCATTTGTAAAACAACACCGTGCTTTTCAGCCAAAGGCATTAATTTTTTTAATCCAATGGCACAGTTACGTAAACCAACTAGGTCGTTCATTCCGTTTCTATTACCACTAAAGCATATAAGGTTGGTGTACCCGGCTTCAGCTACTAACGGAATAACACGTTCGTAGTCTGCAATTAATTCATCATGTAAAGAGAGGTCGTTAAAACCTTTTTCAATACCCATGCCAGCACCCCAACACATGGCAGCGTGGATATTATATTTTTTTAAAAGCGGAAATTCATCCGGTCCCACTAGATCTACAGAACGTATTTCTAGTTCTACCAAATTTTTAAGAAAATCTTCAAAAAGGATGCTACCATAGCACCAATAACAAACACTATGGTTAATATTGTACTTTAGTTTGGCGGTAGCTTCGTTTTTATTGTTATTTGCTACTGCAGCTGAGGTGGTTAAGAATCCGACAGAAGCAGCCGCCGAGGTTCCAATAAAATTTCTACGTTTCATGTTGTTGTGAGTTGTTGATTTTTTTAAAGATAATTTTTTTAGATTAAAAGATGGAAATAAATCCTGATAAGGAAAAATTAATAGAATTGGCACATTACAGAATGCCATTTGGTAAGTTTAAGGGGAGGTATCTAATAGATTTGCCAGAACCTTATTTAGTTTGGTTTAAACAAAAAGGATTTCCTGATGGTAAATTGGGAGATTTGTTGCAATCTATGTTAGAAATTAAAATAAATGGCTTAGAATCGATAATTCGAAAAATACAAAAACATTTTCCTAAGGAAACCCGTTAAGTTCTCACCTCAATTTGTAACTTTGTGTCCCGTAACATAGAAATTGATACATGGCACAAACCAAATACATCTTCGTTACGGGAGGCGTTACTTCTTCGTTAGGAAAAGGCATCATTGCTGCATCTTTGGCGAAATTACTGCAATCTCGCGGCTACAAAACTACCATTCAAAAACTAGATCCTTACATTAATGTAGATCCAGGAACTTTAAACCCTTATGAGC
This sequence comes from Maribacter sp. UH1, assembly GCF_056839145.1. Classification (NCBI taxonomy): domain Bacteria; kingdom Pseudomonadati; phylum Bacteroidota; class Flavobacteriia; order Flavobacteriales; family Flavobacteriaceae; genus Maribacter; species Maribacter sp. UH1. The sequence continues at coordinate 685,027 of NZ_CM166387.1, read as the reverse complement.
ATGGCGAATGTTATGTAACTGATGATGGTGCGGAAACAGATCTAGATTTAGGTCATTATGAGCGTTTTTTAAATGTTCGTACCTCTCAAGCGAACAATGTTACTACAGGTAGAATTTACCAAAGCGTTATTGAAAAAGAACGTAGAGGGGAATTTTTAGGTAAGACCGTACAAGTGGTTCCCCACATTACAAATGAAATTAAAGAACGTGTTCAGGTTTTAGGTAAAAGCGGTGAATATGATATTGTGATTACTGAAATTGGTGGTACGGTAGGGGATATTGAATCTTTGCCATATATTGAAGCGGTTCGTCAACTTCTTTGGGAACTTGGAGATAACAATGCTATTGTAATTCATTTAACTCTTGTACCTTATTTATCAGCTGCAGGTGAATTAAAGACCAAACCTACACAACACTCTGTAAAAACACTTATGGAAAGCGGTATAAAAGCCGATATTTTGGTGTGCAGAACAGAGCATGAGATTTCTAATGATATTAAAGATAAACTAGCGCTTTTCTGTAATGTAAAGCGTGAAGCGGTCATACAGAGTATTGATGCATCTACAATTTATGATGTGCCGTTATTAATGCAAGAAGAAGGTTTAGATACCGTAACCTTACAGAAATTGGCATTGCCTAATGAAGTAGCTCCAGATTTAGGTCGTTGGAACGAGTTCTTGGCGAGACATAAGAACCCAAAAGATGAGGTTACTATAGGTTTAGTGGGTAAGTATGTAGAGTTACAAGATTCATATAAATCTATTCTAGAAGCTTTTATACATGCGGGAGCTGCTAACGAGGTAAAAGTAAAAGTAAAATCTGTTCATTCAGAATACATTACAGCTGCCAACTATGAGAACAAGCTAAAAGGATTGGATGCTATTTTGGTAGCACCAGGCTTTGGTGAACGTGGTATAGAAGGTAAAGTGAAGGCTGTTGAATATGCACGTGTAATGAATATTCCATTTTTGGGTATATGCTTAGGTATGCAGATGGCAGTTATTGAATATGCACGTAATGTGTTAGGTCTTGCAAATGCAAATTCTACAGAGATGGATGAAAACACTCCTGATCCGGTAATTAGTATTATGGAAGAACAAAAAAGTATTACCGATAAAGGTGGTACAATGCGTTTAGGTGCTTGGGATTGTGAATTGAAGGAAGGTAGTCTTGTTAAAGAAATGTATAATGGTGAGTCTCAAATTTCTGAGCGTCATCGTCATAGATATGAGTTTAACAACGCATATTTAGAGCAATTAGAGAATGCAGGTCTAAAGGCAACAGGTTTTAACAAAGAAACCAATTTGGTTGAAATTGTAGAGTTAGAAGATCATCCTTGGTTTATTGGCGTGCAGTATCACCCAGAATATAAGAGTACGGTAGCTAATCCACATCCTTTGTTTGTTGGCTTGGTTAAGGCTGCATTAGAGCATAAAAATGCACAAACTAATGCCACATTGGCATAAACATCATATTTGGACATATATTTGCTTTCTTAAAAACTCAAAATATTCCCAATTAATTAGAAATACCACATGGAAGAAAAGAAATTTGATGTACAATCCATAATTGGCTTCGTGCTTATTTTTGGAATACTCATCTTCATGTTTTACCAAAATCAACCAACTCCAGAAGAGTTAGAGGCAGAAAAGGCAAAGCAAGAACAAGTAGAGGCTGCAAAGGCATCAGAAAATTCAGGAACAGAAACTGTTATCAATGATGTACCGCAATTAGATTTACAAGATTCTACTGCAGTTGCCTATTACCAAGGTAAACTTGGTGCATTTGGTTTTACAAAACCTTCTAATGACATTACTACTTTTGAGAATGAAGTACTTTTATTAAAGATTAGTAATAAAGGTGGACAAATTGTAGAAGCGAAAATGAAACAATTCGTTACCTATGATTCTGTGCCTGTATATTTAATAAAGGATGGTAATGCTTCTTTCGGATTGGATTTTGCCACTTCTGATAATAGAACATTGAATACCCGAGATTTATATTTTGAGCCAACAATGTCAAATGACAATGGTAATAAGGTATTATCATTAAAAGCTAAGACATCTGGTAATCAATATTTAGAGTATAGATATGTTATTAAGCCGAACGATTATTTAGTTGACTTTACGATCAAGTCTAAAGGTTTGGACAATGTTATTAGCACAAGTAAGCCCGTAACCTTAGATTGGAAATTAAAAGGGATACGCCACTCAAAAAGTATTCAGTATGAAAACAGGTATACGCGTTTAACCTATAACCATGAAGATGGTAAAATAAGTAAACTTTCTGAAGGAAGTGATGACGAGGAAACTGAAGAAGATATAAAGTGGATTTCATACAGACAGCACTTTTTTAGTAGTATTCTAGCAGCTGATGAGCCTTTTAAAGGTGGTGATCTTACTTCTGTTAATTTAGTGGAAGAAGAAAGTAGAACTTTTGGTTTTACTAAAGAATATGCATCTGCTTTACCTGTGGAATTGGAAGGTGGAGAAATATCTAAAGATTTACATTGGTATTTTGGTCCTACCGATGTTGATACCTTATCTCAGTATGAAGATTTAGGTTTAGTAGATTCTATTCCTTTTGGTTGGGGTATTTTCGGGTGGATCAACCGTTATGTGTTTACACCTTTCTATGGTCTAATCAGTACCTATTTCCCTTACGGTATAGCAATTGTTATTATGACGATCTTAGTTCGTTTGGCAATGTCGCCGGTAACCTATAAGTCGTATTTATCTCAAGCGAAGATGAAGGTGTTGAAACCTGAAATCACGGAGTTAGGGGAGAAGTACAAGGACAATGCGATGAAGAAGCAGCAAGAAACCATGAAATTGTATGGTAAGGCTGGGGTCAGCCCCATGAGTGGTTGTATACCCGCGGTCATTCAAATGCCTATTTTCTATGCGCTTTTCATGTTTTTTCCAACATCGTTCGCATTACGTCAAAAATCATTTTTATGGGCAGATGACCTTTCGTCTTTTGATACTATTTATCAGTTCCCAGAAGGGTTCTCAATTCCTTTCTATGGAGACCACGTAAGTTTGTTTCCAATATTAGCTTCCATAGCAATTTTCTTTTACATGAATATGACTACGGGTCAGAACATGCCAACACAACCTGGTATGCCTAACATGAAGTTTATCATGTATCTAATGCCATTTATGATGTTGTTTTTCTTTAACAACTATGCGAGTGGTTTAAGTTTGTATTATTTTGTGTCTAACTTAATTACCATAGGTATTATGCTGGTCATTAAGAATGTTATCATAGATAATGATAAGATACATGCTCAAATACAAGAGAACAAGAAGAAACCTAAAAAGGAGAACAAGTTTCAAAAGAAAATGCGTGAAATGATGGAGCAAGCAGAAGCGCAGAAGAAGAATTAAAAAAACTTCATATACTCATATAAAAATAAAAGCCCTTTCAATTTTGAAAGGGCTTTTGCCATTGGTTAAGGCTTGGTTTGGTAAGATTTGGGATGTCAAAGATGTAATTAATTAAAGGTTCTATAAAAAGTTAGTTGTCAAGGTTGATTAATTGTATGTTAAAAGAGTGTATAATGATGTTAGCCATTTTAAGGCATAAAAAAACCTTCCTATTTCTAGGAAGGTTTTCTTTTGTGTTGAATTGAATCGTATTTATTATAGGGCATCAAGTGCTGCCTGTGGTAAAAGTACCTTGTTGATTACATGAACTACGCCGTTACTAGCTTCTACATCTGCCATAACTACAGTAGCATTATCTGCACTTGCATCCTCAACATGTACAGTACCATCTTCTTTAATATTAATACCTACATTTTCACCTTGAAAAGTTGTAATAGACTGTCCGTTACTTAAATCAGTTGAGAAAGCTGCAGTACCAGAAACAACATGATATGTAAGAATGGTCACCAATAAATCCTTTTCAGCTTCTGTGTCAAAATCCGCCAAACTATTGTAATCCTCACCTAAAGAATCTAATAAAGTAACAAAAGCATCGTTGGTTGGGGCAAATACCGTAAATGGGCCGTCGCCACTTAATGTTTCTACCAAACCAGCATCTGCTTGACCAAGAGCGTCTACTAATAAACTTAAATCGTCTGTTTCAACAGCAATCTCTACAATTGTTTTTAAACTCATTGCGGCTAACATATCTAAAACCTCTTGTGGCAAAATTACTTTATCAATAACGTGTACGACACCATTAGTTGCTGCTACATCTGCCAAAGCAACATTTGCATTGGTTTCGGTTGCATCCATAATTTGAACACCATTGTCGGTTAATACTACTGTTACGTTTTCACCTTGAACGGTTTCAATAGCTTGCCCGTTAGTTAAGTCAGTTGAAAAGGCAGCTGTACCGGCAACCACGTGATAAGTTAATACTTTGGTTAAAAGTGCTTTTTCCTCTTCAGTATCAAAATCTGCAAGACTATTAAAATCATCACCTAATGTTTCTAACAAAGCGGCAAAAGCGGCATTTGTTGGTGCAAAAACAGTAAAAGGACCGTCACCATTTAAAGTTTCTACTAAACCGGCATCAGCTTGAACCAGGGCATCTACCAATAAACTTAAATCATCTGTAGCAACAGCGGTATCAACGATAGTTTTTAATTGTAGACTGGTAACGAAATCTATAGCCGCTTGTGGTAATAAGACTTTATCTATTGTATGTGCAATACCGTTAGATGCCATAATGTCTACACCTGTAATATTTGCGTCAGTATCAGAAGCATCGCCTATAACAAACGTGTCGCCCGAAGCTATAATTTCAACGCTATTATTTTCCAACGCCGTAGCAACTTGCCCCGCAGCCAAATCAGTTGATTTTACTTCTGCAGCAACCACATGAAATAATAAAATATTCTTTAATAGAGCAATTTCTTCATCGGTATCAAAATCATCAAGACTATTGTAATCATTACCTAGAACCTCCAATAACGCAACAAAAGCATCATCGGTAGGAGCAAAAACGGTAAACGGGCCGTCAGAACTAAGAGTTGCAACCAAATCAGCTTTGATTACTGCAGCTTCTAATAGCGATAGTGGTTCTGTAGCTACTACTATATCAACTAAAGTTCCATTTTCCTCAGGCATTTCTTCGCCATTTAAGGCGTCGATAATAGCTTGTGGTAACATTACTTTATCAATAACATGAACCACTCCGTTACTTGCTTCCACATCAGCAATAACAACTTGGGCGTCTACCTCAGTTGCATCATCAATAAATACATCACCATCTATATTAATAGTCAAATCTTCACCTTGAACAGTGGTAACTGTCATTCCGTTGGTAAGGTCTGAAGAACTTGCCGCAACACCTGAAACAACGTGATAAGTTAAAATAGAGGTTAAAATTGCTCTTTCTTCATCTGTGTCAAAATCGGATAGTGATTCAAAATCATCTAATTGATTTAATAATGCTGTAAAAGCATCATTTGTTGGGGCAAAAACGGTAAAAGGACCTTCAGAACTCAATGTACCAACTAAATCTGTTCCTTCAGAATTATCTGCAGTAGTAAGTGCGGAAACCAATGAAGAAAGAGCATCTTCTGCCTGGGCAGTTTCAACAATGGTTAATTCGTCAGATGTCATAGGTTCCACATCATCATCGTCACTACAAGACCATGTAACCATTGCAATGGTGAGTAGCAGTAAAAAGTTTCGTAATCTCAACATTTTTTTCATAACTGTGTTTTTAAATATTGTTTAATTAAGTGTGAAAGATGTTTAACATTAAATGCAATAAAATACATTTATGGTAATAAATCATCTACAATGCTAAAAATACGACAGTTACTTATTGTTTAACTAAATTTTAAAAAAGTTTAACAAAATATTTTTAACTCAAAAAAATATGTAAGTAAAAAGGAAATTGGCTGAGCAACGAATTTTACTATGCTTATCGTTAAAGGTTTATGGGAAAAGCAGTGTTTGAAAAAAATAGACTTTGAAATGAAATTTCGTAATTTTGTATCGACCAAGAAGAAGAGATGAAAAAAGTAGTAATAGGACTTTCTGGAGGAGTAGATTCAAGCGTGGCGGCATACCTTTTAAAAGAACAAGGTTATGATGTCATTGGTTTGTTTATGAAGAATTGGCATGATGATTCGGTAACGATATCAGAAGAGTGTCCGTGGTTAGAAGATAGCAACGATGCATTAATTGTCGCTGAAAAATTGGGTATTCCATTTCAAACAGTTGATTTAAGTACTGAGTATAAAGAGCGTATAGTTGATTATATGTTTAAGGAGTACGAGATGGGACGCACCCCAAATCCTGATGTGCTTTGTAATAGAGAAATCAAGTTTGATGTCTTTATGAAAATAGCTATGCAGCTTGGAGCAGATTATGTAGCTACCGGTCATTACTGTAGAAAAGGCACTATCAAAAATACAGACGATACCGAAACCTACCAGTTGTTAGCGGGGAAAGATGGTAATAAAGATCAGTCTTATTTTTTATGTCAATTATCGCAAGAGCAATTATCAAAAACATTATTTCCAATAGGGGAGTTGACCAAGCCGCAGGTTAGGGAAATTGCAGCAAAGATGAATTTGATAACTGCTGATAAAAAAGATTCACAAGGTTTATGCTTTATAGGTAAGGTTAGATTGCCGGAGTTTTTACAACAACAGTTAAAACCAAAAACAGGTAAAATTGTTGAAGTTCCTGCCGGGTTTGATGCTTACGAACGTGTAACACCTCATTTCAATGATAAAAACTCGGAATTAGAGTTTTACGCGGAGAAACCTGTATACCATTTAACAGACGGTAAGGTTGTTGGTGAGCATCAAGGTGCACACTATTTTACCAAAGGGCAACGGAAAGGGCTGCACGTAGGTGGAACAAAAGAGCCTTTATTTGTAATAGATACCGATGTTAATGAGAATATCATTTATACAGGTCAGGGTAAAGCACACCCAGGGCTGTATAGAAGAACTTTATTTGTAAAGGATGAAGAAATACATTGGGTGCGTACAGATCTAGCCTTAGATATTGATGAGAAATTAGAAGTAAAAGCACGTATTAGGTATCGTCAAGAACTTCAAGAAGCTACTATTTATAGAGTGGAAGGTGGTATGTATGTAGATTTCAAAGAAATGCAATCCGCAATTACCGAAGGTCAGTTCGTGGCTTGGTATTTAGATGATGATCTAATAGGATCTGGTGTTATATCTTAGATAAGAGTTTACATTTTAAGAAGCATAATAGTATCTTTAAAATGAAAGCTTTTATGCGATATTCGAGATTTTTATAATTTATCAAATACATGCAAAATAGAATTACCGAACTTTTCAATATTGAATTTCCTATTATTCAAGGAGGAATGATTTGGACCAGCGGATGGCGACTAGCCAGTGCTGTATCAAATGCTGGAGGATTGGGAGTTATTGGTGCCGGGAGCATGTACCCTGATGTTTTACGAGAGCATATTCAAAAATGCAAGAAAGCCACCTCAAAACCTTTTGGAGTAAACATCCCTATGTTGTATCCTGATATTGATAAGTTGATGGATATTATCATTGCCGAGGGTGTAAAAATTGTGTTTACATCAGCAGGAAATCCTAAAACTTGGACCTCCTTTCTAAAAGAAAAAGGTGTTACCGTGGTGCATGTGGTAAGTAGCTTGAAATTTGCTTTAAAAGCTCAGGATGCCGGTGTAGACGCAATTGTTGCGGAAGGCTTTGAAGCAGGCGGTCATAATGGTAGAGATGAAACAACAACTTTGGTTTTGATTCCTGCAGTGAAAGAAAAAATAACTATACCTTTAATTGCAGCAGGAGGTATTGCCACAGGTAGCGCCATGTTAGCTGCAATGGTTTTAGGTGCAGACGGAGTGCAAGTGGGTAGTCGATTTGTAGCTAGTGAAGAAGCATCGAATCATATGAATTTCAAAGAGGTAGTAGTCAATTCCAAAGAAGGGGATACGCAGTTGACATTAAAAGAATTAGCTCCTGTTCGTTTAGTTAAAAACAAATTCTATAACGAAGTGCAAAAAGCATATGCTCACGGAGCAACTACCGATGAGTTGAAATCACTCTTAGGTAGAGGTCGTGCTAAAAAAGGTATGTTCTTAGGTAACTTAGAAGATGGCGAACTAGAAATTGGTCAAGCATCAGCTTTAATACACGAGATTAAACCTGCAGGTGAAATTGTAAAACAGTTGATGAGAGAATTTGAAAAGAGGAAAGCAGAACTTTCCTCTTTTTAGATAATCCTAATTTAATATTAGTAAAATTAGATTTTATTTTTTCAATATTTTACAAGTTGTTTAGAATCAATAATTGAAACTTCTTTTATATTTGATTACTTATCAAACCAATAATTATATGAATACTATAAAAACAGCTGCTTTCATTTTTTTGATGGCTTTCAATTTAAACCTACTACAAGCCCAAGAAGGTCATCCGTTAGAAGGAAAATGGAATTTGACAATTGATCAAGAAGGCAAAAAATTACCATCATGGTTAGAAATTAGACATTCCGGCACCAATACTTTGATCGGTAGATTTACGTATGCTTTTGGTAGCGCAAGACCAGTTGCTGAGATTGAAAAGCATGGAGAATTATTTTCATTTGAAATTCCGCCACAATGGGAGCCAGGAGCTTCTAATATGGAATTTGAAGGTAAAATAGAAGGAGAAGGTTTAACAGGAACCATGATTTATGTAGATGGAAAAACGTATAATTGGAAGGCTACAAAATCCCCAAAACTACCGTATTATGACAATGCGAAAGAGGGCAAGACCGTGAAGCTTTTTAATGGTAAAAACTTAAAAGGATGGGAGATGAAACCAGGAAATCAATGGGCGGTTTTAGATGGTATATTGACTAGCTCAAAACCCGGAGTAAACTTAGTGTCAGAAGAAAAATTCAAGGATTTTAAATTACATGCAGAATTTAGATACCCAGAAGGGAGTAACAGCGGTTTGTATTTACGTGGTCGCTACGAAGTTCAAATTGCAGATAATATAGGATTAGAGCCTTCTTCAATTTATTTTGGAGGGATTTATGGTTTGCTAACACCTAACGAAAATGCGGCTAAGAAAGCAGGTGAATGGCAAACGTATGACATTACTTTAATAGGTAGGAGAGTTACCATTGCCGCAAATGGAAAAACTGTAATTTCAAATCAGAATATTGAGGCGATGACAGGTGGCGCTTTAGACAATAATGAAGCTGAAGCTGGACCAATAATGATTCAAGGAGATCATGGTCCAGTAGAATTTAGAAAGTTAGAGATTACACCTTTGAGTAAAGGATAGATTTATAAGATATGTTTAATAAAAAAGCCTCCAATTTTGGAGGCTTTTTTATTCATTTTAGTTGATTTCGGTAATTATAGCCAAGGCTCTAACTTCTTCATCTTTATTCACAAATATTTCGACCAACTCGGGTAAAGGAGTACCAAAACCTGCTAAGCGTGCAGATTCAGTTTCATCTTTAAGAATAGGTTCAATATTATTTTCTTTTAATGCAAGTTCTACGCGTTGTGCTGCAATGCTATTGCCACCGAATACTTTTATATAATTTGAGTCCATTGTAATTAATTTTAGTTAATGGTTTTTAAGAACATTCTATTTTTTGAAATGAGTAAATAGTTTCAAATTCGAATCTAATGGTATGTTTTAATTAACACTAATAGTGTGTTCTTGAATGTCTTCTTGTTCTAACGAATTAGTATTAATTGTAAAATAAAAGGTACTACCTACATTCTCTTCTGACTCTACCCAAATTTTGCCTAAGTGATGGTCTACTATTTTTTTGCTACCGTACAGACCTATACCGGAACCTTCAAATTTAGATTGATTATGTAGTTTATGAAACGCATTGAAAATATTCGCTTGCTGTTCTTTTGGGATACCTATACCGTTATCAGAAACACTAAAAAGATATTCATTCTCTTTTTTCTCAGATGCTATAGTAATTACTGGGTCTTTGGTAGCGGTTCTAAATTTTAATGCGTTATGTATCAAATTTTGAAAGAGCATTCTAATATCATTTGATCTTGCCGTTATTGTCGGCAATTCACCAACGGTAATAGTAGCATTTGTCTCTTTTATTCTTTCTGAAAAATCATCTATAACATGTTGAACTATATTTGAGATATCCACACTTTTCATTTCGCTAGAATTCCCTATTTCGGCATATTTTAAAAGTCCCTCCACCAAATTTGTCAGTCTTGTAGAGCTGCCTTGTAAATGCTTTAAATAGCTGTTGAAATTTTCATAATTGGATAAAGCATGTTGTTTTTCCAACTCTGTAGCAATAACATTGATATTGTTTAGTGGTCCTCTTAGGTCATGTGTTACTATAAATGTAAACTCCTCAATATGAGTGTTTTTTAATTCTAGTTCATTGTTTAAAACGGCTAATTTACTGTTTTGAAGTTTTAAATCATTTTGAGCTTTTTTTAAATTTAACTCACTTTCTTTTAAAGCTTCAATATGATTTTCTAAATCTGTTGTGTATGTTCTGGTTTTATTTTGGTCATACATTCTAAAGGTTAATGAAAGCCAGCCTAAACAGGCTAAGAAAGCAAATATTTCATCAAAGGGTACATCAATAGTTCCTAAAATTGGTCCGTAAATAGAGATATAAACGGTAGGAATAATAAATGCTAGAATATCAAAAACAATTATCAGGTTTCTTAATCTAGGGTTTCTTCTAAAACCAATAAATGCTAAAAAACCCATAGTGGCAAATGCAACTGCCTGACCAAAAAAGCCTCCTATCAAAAATATTAAGGTCATGAACATCACCGGCGGAAACAACGTCATGTAAATTCTAGTTGCATGGTGAAGTTTTAAACGATTTAATAAGAACCCTATTCCGAAACCAATAGCAACGATACCTGCTAAAATCTGCTCGGTATATGAATGAAACATTAGCGTATATATAAACACTACAAAAGTGAAAATACTTGACACGATGGTTATAAGACCAAATTCGTCCAAAAAGTTTCTGCTTTTCTGACTGTTATTTTTTGAAGTCGTATTAAGTTTTGGCAAACTATTTAATTTAGTTTATAATGACGTTTTCAATTTTTAAGATTGATTTCTAATTATGTGTAGAAACTTGCTTAAGAATCAATTAATCTATGATTTAAGTTAAATCTGATTTAAAAAAATACGACTAGTTGGGGGAGATATTAATCACATCATATTTTACTTAAATATAAGAAAGTAGCAGCGTTTATTACTAAAAAAGACACCTTTATTTAGTGTCTTTTAGTATATAACCATTTAAAAAGAAGATTCTAAAGTACCTTTTAAAATGTCATAGGAACTTCCATGAGAAGTATTTTAGATTTTCTATTTATTTTGAAATTAAAAGTATCAGTTTCCCAAATTCCAAATCCGTCACGTTCATTTAATTTCTGATTTGCAATTTCTATTTCTCCATTTAGTACAAAAATATATACTCCGTTCTGTTTTTGTTTTAAATCATAAGAATCTGTTATTCCAGATTCATAATCACCAAGATAAAACCAAGCATTTTGATGAATCCATACACCTGCATCATCGGCGTTAGGTGAAAGTACTTGATACAAGCTGTTCTTGGTAGCAATATCAGCAATAGAGATTTGATCATAACGAGGTGTAACCTCTTCTTTATTTGGGATAATCCAGATTTGAAGGAACTTAACCTCTTGATCCTTGTTCTTGTTATACTCGCTATGTGAAATTCCTGTACCGGCACTCATTACTTGAACATCACCAGACTTTATAACAGTTGAATTACCCATGTCATCCATATGTTGAAGGTCACCTTCCAAAGGAATGGATATAATTTCCATATTTCTATGAGGGTGAGTTCCAAATCCTCGACCTGCAGCTACTGCATCATCGTTTAATACACGTAGTGCTCCAAAGTTCATTCGTTCTGGATTATGATAATTTCCAAAACTAAAACTATGGTATGAGTTTAACCAACCGTGGTCTGCATGACCTCTGGTGTTAGATGTATGTACTATAGTTTTCATTTTATTTACTTTTTTAGATAGATTTTTAGTCGTGATTTAGGAATAAAATTTACTATGGTCTACTGCTTTAAAATTACAATTAAATACTTGGGTTTTTATTAATGCCTTTTGTTGGCAAACATACTTTTCTTTAAATAAAAACGTTATTCACAAAAATCCCCTCGTTAAATGAAATACGTAATTAGTTTAATTTTAGTATTCTTTTTTTATAGTTCTTACGCCCAAACAAGTGCTGATGCTGCCAAACATTTAGGTGCAGGTATAGTAGTTGGTGGAGTAGGTGGATACGCAGCTCACAAGCTTTCTAATGGAAATACAGTTTGGCGATGGACAGGAGCTGTTGGCAGTGCTTTTGCTGCAGGTCTGGCAAAAGAGGCTATCTATGATTCTTCTAGAGGAGCAGATTGGGAAACAAGAGATGTTGTATTTACCACCTTAGGCGGAGTAATATCTGCTTTGGCTTTGGAGGTTTTTACTGGGAGCGGAAGTAATGGTAGAGGAGGTAATAGAAGAGGTAAAAGCTGTGGTTGCTTGGTGGCACAAATAGACCAAACCAATCAAATTCAGTTACCCGTATTCGTAGAAAACGGAACTGGTGATATTTCTTCAGAATTGCAGGCGGCTTATCTTCTTCGGTAGACTATAAAAGTCCCTTCGCTTTTATTTCTAAATATTTATTAATTGTATTAATGGTTAAATCCTCAGGTTTAGTTAAAATAGTCTGTATACCATACTTTCTTAGTTCATTTACTATTAATTGTTTTTCATAGATGAATTTCTCTGCAATAGCTTGTTCGTAAACTTCAAGAGTACTATTTGGTTTCTCTTGTGCAAAAGAAAATAACTCTGTATTCTCAAAGAAAATGACCACCAATAAATGTTGTTTGGCTATTGCCTGTAAATAAGGTAATTGACGATGTAAAGCATCTAAGGTTTCAAAATTAGTGTATAATAATAGCAGGCTTCTTTGAGGTAAATGCCTTTTTGTGTCAATGTACAATCTACTAAAATCACTCTCAACAAAATTAGTCTCCAGATTATATAGTGTTTCTAAAATAAGGTTCATTTGAGAACTTCTACGTTCGGCAACAACCCTATTTTCAATTTTATTGCTAAAAGAAAACATACCCGCTTTATCATTCTTTTTAAGTGCAATATTGCTTATTACCAAAGTGGCGTTGATGGCATAATCTAATAAGCTAAGGGACTTAAAAGGCATTTTCATTACTCTACCTTTGTCTATAATAGAATAAATAGGTTGCGATTTTTCGTCTTGAAATTGGTTGACCATTAACTGACCTCTTTTTGCCGTTGCCTTCCAATTTATATTACGAATATCATCACCTTGTATGTAATCTTTAATTTGTTCAAACTCCATCGTATGGCCAATACGTCGAATTTTTTTAATTCCGAATTCAAATAAGCGATTGCTAAAAGCTAAAAGGTCATATTTACGAAGTTGTAAAAAGGATGGATAAACAGGTACTTCTTTATCTTGGTCAAATGTATATTTCTTGGCCAAAAAACCAATGGGGGATGTAGCGAATACGTTTAAATTTCCAAAACTATAAACTCCACGTTCAACAGGTCTTACATTATAATTATAAAACTTTTGTTCTCCTGATTTTAATACGCTATGAAAATTAAAATCGCGTTTTTGAAATTGGAAAGGAAGTTCATCTATGATGTTTACATGGCTTGTAAATAGGTATTGATTAGTGACCTTGATTTTGATTTTATTTTCATCGCCATTAGAAAGTTTGTCAGGTACAATTCTATCGGCAATTATGGTTCCTTTAGACAAAAATAAAAGGATAATGTCTACAATTGTAAGGGCTAAAAATAGATAAAAGAGAAGCTTGGCTACAAAAGATATATTTTCAAAAATATAGGATACTAAAAAGCACAAGATGATTACTGTCAAAGCCAGAAAGAATCTTTTTTGAAGAAATATATTTTTGAAAACCTTTTTCACGATAATTATCTTGGAATTTCTATAGTTTGAATAAGGTCGCTAATCATCTTCTCAGCAGTATAGCCTTCCATTTCCCTTTCAGGGGTCAAGATAATTCTATGACCTAGAATAGGACCTACTACTTTTTTAATATCATCGGGAGTAATAAAATCTCTTCCGTTGATGGCTGCAACTGCTTTAGAAGCATCTAAAATAGCTATAGAAGCTCTTGGCGATGCACCTAGATATAAATTAGCATTTGTTCTAGTATTGTTGACAATAGCGGCAATATACTTTAGTAAGTTATCTTCAACGATAATATCTTTTATCACTAATTGATAAGCTGCAATCTGTTCGGCTGAAAGAACGGAATCTATTAGTGCTTCAACGTTCGTATTTTTCTGTTGATGTTTGTTTTCAAGTATCTGTATTTCTTCTTCTAAAGTTGGGTAGTGTACATTTATCTTAAATAGAAAACGGTCTAATTGAGCTTCTGGCAGTCTATATGTGCCTTCCTGCTCAACAGGGTTTTGTGTAGCAAAGACCAAAAATGGAGGCTGCATTTCAAATTCATTTCCATCAATAGTAATCTGTCGTTCCGCCATAGCTTCAAAAAGAGCGGCTTGGGTTTTGGCTGGTGCTCTGTTTATCTCATCAATTAGAATAATATTAGAGAATATAGGACCTTTTTTAAATTCAAATTCTGAGGTTTTTACATTAAAAATGGAAGTACCCAAAATATCGCTTGGCATTAAATCTGGCGTAAACTGAATTCTACTAAAATCTACGTTCATTGTTTTTGCCAAAAGCTTTGCGGTCACTGTTTTGGCAACACCGGGTACGCCTTCAATAAGTGAATGCCCATTTGCCAAAATAGAAACAATCAGTAACTCGATCATATCTTGTTGACCTATAATTACTTTTCCTAATTCAGATTTAACCTTGGCTACAGATTCTTGTAATTTAGAGAGATCAATGCGTGAATTAAATTCTACGTTGTTTTCATCCTGTGTATTATCTTCCATAAGATTGTTTAAATGTATTTATTTTCTGAACTAGGGTTAGAGAATCCTGTTCAGTATGTACCGTTTTGTTTTTTAGACTAAGTATGAGTTCAATTAAAGCTTTTGTTTCTTCTTTAGGTTTACCTGCTTTAGCACTTAATTGGGTTATTAGATTCTCATCTAAAACTGAAGTGTTTAGGTAGTACTTATTTCTAATGTGCGTTAAAAAATAAGTTATCTTTTTATTGTTCAAATTAGTATAATCCCTATGCTGATAATATAGTGATCCAACAGTTTTTGCAAATTCTACAGAAGAGTTTTCTAAAGGTTTAATAATAGGTATGATTCGCTGTTCTCGTTTTGCTCTAAATATTACAAAAAGCAGCAGACCTATAACAAGTAAGTAATAACTCCATTTTAATGCTGGCTGGTTCAATATAAACCGCATAGGTGAAGTAATAACTTTTCTGCCAGATTTCTTGTAATCGTCCCAATACAAAAGTTTGTCGTTTAGGTAGGAAAAACTTTGAACACTGTAATTACTATTATCACCCAAAACGTAAAAGTTGGTATAGGCAACTGGTAAGGTATTTATCAAGAAATTTCCCTTGCCAAAACTTGTTTTAATAAAGTTGGGTCTAACTTTAATTTCATCTACGTTATTTTCTAAAAAGGTAGAAGACTTAAACTGTAGGTGTCCTAGAATTTCTGTTTTTAAGGTATCTACACTTGCAAAATAACTAGGGTCAACACCTCTTGTAAAATAGAAATGTTCTTGTTCAAAATTTTGATTGGTAAACGAAGCTTTTACAGAATCTTCTTGAATGTCATATTGTTGTCTGATTTCAATATTTAATGTATCAGCTAATTGACCTGTAAGATTGTTGCTAGCTATAAAAACTTGATTGCCGTCAGCTACATATTTTAAAATTTGATTAGTCTCTTGCTCATCTAAATAGACAAAATCGTTGATGATTAAATAATTGGAGCGTATGGAGCTATCTCGTTGAATTAGAATATCGTACATGCTATTTTCGACAGATTCAATTTCGTTTTTCGAAAATATGTTTGGTAGTTCGTTAAACAGAACAAAACAGCCAAACGGAATTTTAGAAACCGATGTGTAAGAAGGTCTCCAATTTATGGGTCTAGGACGCACAATTTCTGTCACGATGATACCAATTAGCACCGCAATCAAAAGCCCAAGTATTATTTTAGAACGCTTACCCAAGTTATGTTTGAATTTGTTTGTTGATCGATTCAAAATCCAAAACCGATTTCGTGTATTTATTATTATCTATAGTTTGCTCGCCATACCATATGTAATCGTATAGGTAGGCTATTTGCTTAAATCTCTTTTGTATTTCTGGCTGTTCTATTTCAGAAAGGTAGTCAGAGTTTGTTTTGTCAAAATGCCATTCTATAATATCACTTTTAGATAATTTTTGTAATGTGAGTAGAAACTGGTAGCGTATAGCCAGTCTATAATCCTTGTTCTCAATAGCTGTGTTCAGTAACTTGTTTATGTCAATACCCTCTATATGCTCTTCTGTTAAGTTGATGTCATTAATGGTCTTTGCTTTTTTCTGAAAAAGTGAATTAAAATTTTCGTTGATCAGCACCTTAACGATGAGGTAAATGGCAAGAATTACCAGTAAAAAATAAATGAGATATTCAATGATTTGTAATACTTGCGGTGAAATGTTAATACCGAAAATATTACTTAATCCTTGTCCCACCCAATTTATGAATCGCGCCAGCAAGTTTTGAGATTCTCCAGTTTTAAATGTATAGTTAAACTCATCACCAGTATATTTTTTTGACAAATCTTCTTTATTGGTCCTAATGTTCAATATTGACGAAGAATCAATTTTTATGATACTATCATTTGAACCCTGCGCAAATGTGCAGAGAATGGTTAATTGGAAGAATGTGATGAGAAAAATATACTTCAATTTAATCGTTTTGACCTATTTGTTCTATGGTAGCTCTAGTATTTTCGTTGTATGTTTTTTCATAAAAGGCATAATATAAAACACCATTTACAAATTGACTAAGGCATTGACCGTACACCGCAATTATTAGTACAATACACGTGCCTAAGGTGTATACAATTGTTGAAACTATGGAATGTGAATAGTCTACGTTATTTTCAACAACATGAAAGGTATAGATACCTATGATAATACCAGGTACTATTAAAGCGATCATTAGTAAAATACCTAATAAGAGACCTAAGATAAAGTTGACACCTACAGATTTCCAGAAGTTAGTGGTTACTAATTTCCAACCTTCACCTAAAGCTTCTGTTACTCCTTTTTTCTTTTGTAGCATGTCAAAAAAAGAGACCCCTACCCATGCGGTTAAAAAGAATTGAACTATATATTGCCCAATAAACCCTACAATTGGGATTATAGCCAAAATAATGGCGGCAATGAGAAACACAAAATAAATAGGAATAAGTAATAATACGAATAAAAAGATATTTCCAAATTGACTCTTTGCCAGTTGCCAAACCACTTTTTTATCAACGTTTTTATCCCTAGTCTCAACGTATTTAATCATGTAACTAGTAGATAACGAATAGTTCAAGAAAGCGACACCTAAAAAAATAATGACGAATAAAAAGCCGCCAATGCCTAAGTAGATAAAATAGTCTTGTTCAAACTCTGTACCGTTGGCAAAAGAATTACTGCTAGATTCTTGTGCGATCATCCCTAAAAAACCAGATACCAATAGGTAACTAGTAATTAATAGACCTATTAAAAAAACACCATTGTAGCTTATAAAAACATTGGTAAAGTTTTTAATATTCTGTTTAAAAAAGTCGAAATAAACGGATACGATTCCGCCAAAATCACGGTTTACCCGTAACGGTATGTAATTGTCTTTCATGTTGGTGGTTGAGTATGATCGGGTATGCGATATAATAAAATATGATTAAAAATAAAGACACGCCTATAATAAGAAATGCCAACCAATTTGGCATACCTGTATATCGTGTAATGAAACCTTCGATAAAGCCGGCAATGATAAAAAACGGAATAGTGCTGACAACAACTTTTAGTCCATCTTTTGCACCTTTCATAAAGGAAACACGTCTAGAGTACGTTTTGGGAAATAGTATGCTATTGCCCATTATTAAGCCAGCGCACCCCGCAATGATAATAACTGAAATTTCTATGGTACCATGTAGCCATATTTGTTTATTAGCTTCAAAGAAAACCCCTTTTGTATAAAAGAAGGTGATGAATGCACCAAGCATTACTCCGTTACTGAAAAGAATATAGCCAGTACCAATACTGGTTATTACACCAAAAGCAAAGGCAAGAAATGCAACTCTTATATTGTTTATAGTAATACCTAAAAAAGAACCAATTTCACTACCACCTTTATAGATAGCTGCAGGATCGCCGTTGGCAATATTATTTAAGGTTTCATTTACGTATGCATCACCTAAAATTAAACGAACAAAGGTAGAGTCGTTCAAAGCAGATAATGAACCAATGGCAGAAGCTATTATAAATATTAAGAAAGCGATACCTAATGTGTAATGATATTGCTTGAAAAAAAGTGGGAATTCATAAAGCCAAAAGCTAAGAATTCGGTTTTTGCTTTCTTTTTTATTCTTATATATTTTTTGATGAGCTTGAGAAGCTAATTCATTTAAATACAATAAAGTCTTACTTTCTGCGTAATACGTTTGCGCGTAGGCTAAATCATTTGTTAGTTGAATGTAGCCATTGGCAAGTTCATCTGGGTTAGAAGCAGCACCAAGGTTGATAGCTTTTTCGAATGCTATCCATTTTTCCTTATTTTGCTTTACAAAAGCAGCTTCGCGCATAAACTATATTTACCTTGTTAAATTTAAGACTTAATGAATAACCTTCAAATCAATACAACGCAAAATGTTAACCTTAATTATACTATTGTTGGTATTGGTGAGCGAATTGTGGCATTTTTTATAGATGCATTTATATTATATCTCTATTATATTCTGGTCGATTTAATTGGCGATGCAGTGGGTTATGTTTATAATGATGGATGGACACAGAGAGGTATTGTGGGCTTAATTTCTTTACCAGCAATGTTTTACAGTTTATTGATGCATATTATATTTAATGGAAGAACTGTTGGTAAAATGATTATGAAGATGCGGGTAGTGTCAGTTGATGGCTCGCCGGTAAACTGGAGCAATTATTTAATTCGTTGGATGCTTCGTTTGGTAGATATTTGGATTTTTGTAGGCTCCATTGGTATACTTTCTATTTTATTTTCAGAAAAAAGACAACGCTTGGGTGATGCCGCAGCTGGTACTGTGGTCATAAGTACTAAGAACAAAACAAAGGTTTCTCATACCATTTTAGAAGAAGTAGAGGATACGTATGTGCCCACATTTGTTAACGTTACCATGTTGACAGATAAAGATGTAAGACTGATCAAAGAAACCTTTGGTATAGCTAAAAAAAGTAATGATTTTAAAACACTAAAAGCACTTAGAGACAAAGTAGATAGTATATTGCAGACCAATTCAGAATTGTATGATATTCCATATTTGGATACCGTGCTAAAAGATTATAATTACTTTACCCAAAAGATATAATCAATGTTTTATTCTATCATTGATATTTTAGGAACTATCGCATTTGCCATTTCAGGAGTTTTGGTTGCTATGGATAAAAAGCTAGATGCATTTGGTGTCTTTATCATTGCATTTGTAACAGCCGTTGGTGGAGGTACCCTGCGTGATCTATTAATTGGTATTAGACCTGTTGGTTGGTTGAATGCACCTATGCACTTGCTTATAATCGTAATTACAGTATTACTTGCGATTATTTTTGTAAAGCAATTGAAATATATAAGAAAGTCACTATTTCTTTTTGATACTATTGGTATAGGTTTATACACCATGGTGGGTATTGAAAAAGGTTTAGCAGCAGATTTACCAATTGTTATGTGTATTGCTTTAGGTACGATCACAGCTTGTTTTGGTGGAGTAATTAGAGATATTCTATGTAATGAAATACCGGTAATATTTAGAAAGGAAATTTATGCAACCGTATGTATTTTGGGCGGATTGGTTTATTTTCTTTTAATTCAATTTCCAATACAAAATACCATAGCCTATTCTATGGCAATTGTAACCATAATCATTATGAGGATATTGGCGGTACGTTTTAAAATTTCGCTCCCAAATATTTATCGCAAAGAAATGTGAGTTTTTTAGAGTATTTAGCTTCGCTAAATAATTGTATTTTAACCAACAACCAACAACCAACAACCAACAACCAACAGCCAACAGCCAACAGCCAACAACCAACAGCCAACAGCCAACAGCCAACAGCCAACAGCCAACAGCCAACAGCCAACTACTACTCTAAAATTTCGGCTTTTTCAATGTAAATGTTCTGTAAAGGCCAATCACCTTTTTCAACCGGTACATTATTAATTTTATCAACCACGTCCATACCTTCTATAACTCTACCAAAGGGAGTGTATTCGTCATCTAAATGATAAGACCCAGGATTGGTTACCACTATAAAAAATTCAAAAGGGCTGGCCAACATATGAGGGTTATCCATTTCGCTACTAGGCATAGAAACAGTACCTCTATGATGTTTATGACCTTTTCGGGTGTCAGGTGGTAATAAATATCTTCCTAAATCATTTCTTTTCTTTCCGGTTCGTTCATCATCAGAATTTCCACCCTGAATAATGAAATTTTTCACAACTCTATGAAATTGAGTGTAATCAAAATAACCTTTTTCGGTCAGATAAATGAAATTTGCCCTATGATAGGGCACGTTCTCAAATAATTCTATGGTAAAGCTACCTAGGTTTGTAGTGATTTTAACCTTATTCGATTTTAAAGTTTTTTCGTAGTTAAAAAAGAAATCTATAGCATTGTCTTCGGTCAGTTCAAAAGCTTCTTCTTGCTCCTCTATTATAACTTCTTTTTCTGTAATTTTAGTAGAGTCTAATGCAGTCGATGATTGAGAAGTTGTATTGTCAACCTTCTTAGGGGTATCTTTGCAGCTAGCAAAAGCTACAATAGCAACGAAAAGGAATATATTGAATTTAAGTGAACGCATGGATTTCAATTTTTTTGAACAACGAATATCAAAAATAAAGGATCTACCGCTACCTGGAGAAGCTTCACAGTACAAAATGGCACCAGAAAGTCGTATTGAAGATTTGCAGCGAATTAACCTTTCAAAGAAGAATCCAAGAAAGGCGGCAGTTATGGCATTGTTTTATCCAACGGTAAATCAAAATACCAATCTTCTGTTGATATTGAGAAAAACGTATGAGGGCGTTCATTCTAATCAAGTAGGTTTTCCAGGCGGTAAAGCGGAAAAGACTGATGATGGTTTGTTGAACACCGCACTACGAGAAACCTATGAAGAAGTAGGGGTAGAGCCAAATGATGTTACTCTGGTAAAAGAAATTTCAGAAATTTTTATACCGCCAAGTAATTTTATTGTGCAACCATATATAGGACTTTATAAAGAGCCTAAACCCTTTGTAAAACAAGAGACTGAGGTAGAGTTGATTCTAGAAGTTCCAATACTGGATTTCTTAGATGAAGCAAAAGTGGTCTCTAAAAAAATAACTACTTCTTATGCTGTAGATATTGAAGTACCTGCCTTTAAATTAAACGGTTATATTGTTTGGGGTGCTACGGCGATGATGTTGAATGAGATTAAAGAGTTATTAAAACAAGTGTTATAAGGCATATTTATTTATTTTAGCATTCTATGGGATTATTTGATAAAAACCCTTTTGGGCATAA
Source organism: Maribacter sp. UH1 (assembly GCF_056839145.1). Classification (NCBI taxonomy): domain Bacteria; kingdom Pseudomonadati; phylum Bacteroidota; class Flavobacteriia; order Flavobacteriales; family Flavobacteriaceae; genus Maribacter; species Maribacter sp. UH1. The sequence goes on along the minus strand of NZ_CM166387.1, from coordinate 663,303 downwards.
CTTATTCATTAAAAAATGGCTAATTCGTATTTTGGCCGTGCTTTCGCATCAGCGTTATAAGGGTTTTAATACCTTGGAAATTGAAGGCTCTGACATTATTAGAAATCTGCCTGATAGAAATGTGCTATTCGTAAGTAATCATCAAACTTACTTTGCGGATGTAGTAGCTATGTTTCATGTATTCAATGCTAGTTTAAGCGGTAGAGAAGATTCAATTAAAAACCTAGGTTACATATGGCAACCAAAATTGAATATGTATTATGTTGCGGCTGCAGAGACTATGAGAAAAAGTCTATTGACTAAAATTATGGCATATGCCGGTTCTGTTAGTGTAGAAAGAACATGGCGTTCAGAAGGGAAAGATGTAAAGAGACAAGTGAAAATGAGCGATATCTCTAGTATTGGTAAAGCTTTAAACGATGGTTGGGTAATCACCTTTCCTCAAGGAACTACAACACCTTGGAAACCTTTAAGAAAAGGAACTGCGCATATTATTAAAAAATATAAGCCGGTTGTGGTACCAGTAGTTATTGACGGATTTAGACGCTCTTTTGATAAGAAAGGTCTTCGTGTTAAGAAAAAAGGAATTCTTCAATCAATGGTCATTAAAGAACCATTACAGATAGATTATGAGAATGAATCTTCTGAGTCTATAATTGAGAAATTAGAATATGCCATTGAGCAACACCCTTCATTTTTAAAGGTGATTTCTAAAAAGGATTTATTGGCAGTTGAAGAAGAAAACAAGCAGCGAAAGTGGAAACAGTCTTAGATTGCTAAATGTTTTAATTCACTGTAGTTGTGCTTCAATTTTCTAAGTAATAGGCCATAAAGTAAAAAGTAGATTCCACCAACTGCAAGCGTTAAGATGACACCAAAAATACCTATAGATAGCATAATGGTAATTTTTAGCTTTTCTGCAGATATGTTTTCTAGACTATCTTTTAGTTCAGGGAAAGCTGAGATAATATTATCGTTCAGGTAAACACCAATAATCATTACTATTATTGTTACCATAATCATAGATAAAGAAAAGATGACGTAGTGTTTAACGGTTTTTCTGGTCTTTATTATTTTCTTCATCAGGTTTTTAGAATTATCTAAAACTGAGATTTCCTTAAATCTTTTATAGAATTGGAAGATGAAGTAAAATGCTACCAAATAGGTTAAGCCAGATAATACTTTTAAGTATTTGGCAATACCTATATTTTCATAAATTTCCATTCCATCTCTAAATGAAGGTACAAAGTATAAAAGTTGAGGTACGGTAAACTCTAATATGCTAATAATAAGTATCCATTTAACGATAGAGGAAGATTTCTTCCATATCATTTTATGAATTTCATCATAGCTCAATTTAGGAACGTTAAATTCCTTTTTCTGCCAGTCTTTTTTCAATAATTCCAGTTCGTCCGTCATACTCTTATGGGTTCAAAATGGTTCTTAATTTTGTTTTGATACGATTCATCTTCACTCGTGCATTTACTTCGGTAATACCCAAAGTTTCTGAGATTTCAGTATAATTTTTATCCTCCAGATATAAAAAAACCAATGCTTTGTCAACATCGTTCAACTGCTTTACCGCTTTGTACATCAGCTTTAATTGCAATTCTTCGGTTTCATCATACTCATCTGCCTTGATTTTAAAAATTATAGACTCATAATCGGCGGTATCAATTCTTCTTTTATTTTTTCGGTATAAAGTGATGGCGGTATTCAATGCCACACGATACATCCATGTACTAAACTTTGCATCGCCCCTGAATTTAGGGTAAGCTTTCCATAATTGAATAGTGATTTCTTGAAACAGATCATTGTGAGAGTCGCGGTCATTTGTGTACAGTGTACAGACTTTATGGACAATATTTTGATTGTCCTGTAGCTCGGTCACAAATTTGTGTTCAAGGTCTTTCTTCACTATTGGTTGGTTGTTGTTAGCATGTTAGTCTAATAAAAGTTTCATTTGTTACAAGAATTCTTTAATAAAATAAAAAAAGTGCCAAAATTGACTTTGGCACTTTTTATAGTATATTCTTTTAGAATTATTTTCTGTAATCTAGTGCTGGAGCTCTATCCCCCAAAAGCGGAATATACTTGAAATCTGCACCTCTTTTTTCTAAGAACTCAGCTTTGGCAGATGCTACCAATTTTTTATCCTTGAATAAATCAATTGCGGTCATCGTCAATGTTTTTGCAGCGATCATCATACCTTTGTTACCTATAGATGTTCCGCCAGCGGCAACTGCTTGCCAGCTATGCGCCGGCGTGCCTGGTACCCAAGTAGCAGTACTAAAACCAACAGTTGGTACGGTGAAACTAACATCGCCAACATCTGTAGAACCAAATGCTTTAGCTTCGGTTTTGTATGGTTGTACGTTCTTTGCCGTAGCAAGATCAGCCTTTTCTTGACCTAATGTTTTTGCGATTTTATCGGCAAAATCCTTTTCTTCTGTTGTATATTCCATTCCGCCTACTTCAGATAAGTTTTGGTGCATCACTTCCTGTAAAGTAAGATTTGGTAGTAACTCATGCGTACCACCGATCATTTCATAATCCATAGTGGTACCTGTACCTAAAGCAGCACCTTCTGCAGCTTTTACCATACGATCAAAAATTTCTATAACGACATCACGTCTATTGTGGCGGGCATAGTAATATACTTCTGCAAAATCAGGAATAACGTTAGGTGCTTTACCACCATCTGTAATTACATAATGTATACGAGCTTCTTGTGGTATATGCTCACGCATCATATTTATCATCATATCCATAGCTTCAACACCATCTAATGCAGAACGACCTTTGTCTGGTGATGCCGCGGCATGAGCAGAAATACCGTGAAATCTAAATTTAGCCGATTTGTTAGCCAAAGCTGCGCCGGCACTTGCTGCATTTTGTGCTCCAGGGTGCCAATGTAGAGCAATGTCTACATCATTAAAAAGTCCCTCGCGAACCATATATACTTTCCCTGATCCACCTTCTTCCGCTGGTGTACCGTAAAAACGTATAGTTCCTTTAGACTTGTTGGCTTCTAACCAATCTTTCGTTGAAATGGCAGCAGCTGTAGAAGCCGTACCAAATAGATGGTGCCCACATGCATGACCTGCCGCCGCACCGGCAGATTCCTTTTCAGAAACCGCTTTTTGAGAAAGACCGGGTAAGGCATCGAATTCGCCCATTATGGCAATTACCGGACTGCCACTACCGTATTCAGCTATAAATGCAGTTGGTATACCGGCAACACCTTTTTTTATAGTAAAACCAGCATCTTGTAACGTCTTTTGAAGAAGACCGGAGCTTTGTTCTTCTTGGTATCCCATTTCTGCGAATTCCCAAATATTTTGAGCTATAATTCCGTATTCGTCACTTTTTTGCTCTAAATTTTTAATAATATCTTTTTCGCTCTTTTGAGCATTCATCGAATAAAAGGAAGTACCGAGTACTGCCAATAAAATAAGGGTTTTACGCATTTTGGTGATTGTTTGAGTTAGATCTTAAAGATACTAAAAACACATAATTATTTTAAAGTAGAAGTCCATTTGTTTAATTTCGCATTTAAGTATTCATACTATGAACATACCTCTTTCGAGCTATCCTAGAATTGTGATAATAGGTGGTGGTTTTGGCGGAGTCTCTCTAGCTAAAAAATTAAGTAAACAAGAAGTACAGGTCGTTCTTATCGATAAGAACAATTACCATACTTTTCAACCATTATTATATCAAGTATCTACAGGCGGTCTTGAGCCAGATTCTATAGCATACCCGTTGCGTAAAGTTTTAATAGGATATGATAATTTCTATTTCCGTTTAGCTGAAGTAGATAATATAGACACGGCTGCCAAAAAGTTGAATACTAATATTGGAGAAATTAGTTTTGACTATTTGGTTGTAGCAACAGGTTCTGAAACCAACTTCTTTGGTAATAAGGAGATTGAAAAGAATGCAATGTCTATGAAGTCAATTCCGCAATCGTTGAATCTTCGTAGTTTAATATTAGAGAATTTTGAACAAGCGCTTCTTACAGATGATTATCATGAAAGAGATGCGTTAATGAATTTCGTAATTGTAGGTGGTGGTCCAACAGGGGTAGAGTTGTCTGGTGCCTTGGCAGAAATAAAGAAAGGTATTTTACCAAAAGATTATCCGGATTTAGATACTAGAAGGGCACAGATAAATTTAGTGCAAGGAGGAGATTGCTTATTGCCGGGTTTTAGTGCGCAAGCATCAAAAAAAGCAGAGGACTTCTTAGAAAAATTAGGAGTGCAAGTATGGAAAGGAGTTAGGGTTACCGGGTATAATGGTAAAACGGTTACCACAAAAACAGATCTTAAATTTGATGCAGCTACTGTAGTTTGGGCTGCAGGGGTAAAAGGAGCCGGTATAAAAGGTTTAGATGCAGAAGGTGTAATTGCTGGAGGAAATAGAATAAATGTAAACGAATATAATCAGGTAATAGGTCATCCAGATATATTCGCTATAGGTGATATAGCTTGCATGGCAACAGAAGACAATCCTCGTGGGCACCCAATGGTAGCGCAACCGGCAATTCAACAAGGAAATTTATTGGGTAAAAACTTAGTGAACCTAATAGAGAACAAGCCTATGAAGCCATTTGTCTATTTTGATAAAGGTAGTATGGCTACTATTGGAAGAAACAAAGCGGTTTGCGATATTAAGAAATTCAGGTTCCAAGGTATTTTTGCTTGGTTTGTTTGGATGTTCGTACACCTTTTTTTCTTGATCGGATTTAGAAACAGAATGGTCGTATTTATCAATTGGGTATATAACTACATTCGATTTGATCGTGAAGCACGTTTAATCATTCGCCCATTCAAAAGAGATTACAGTCAGTTTAAAGATTAGGAGTATTTTAATTTATGTAGGATAGAAGTTTTCTAAATGCTTGGAAGTTAAATTTTTGCCAAGTATTTCGTTGGTTCTTGTTTTTAAAATATCTTTTGTAGGAATTTATTTCAATAATCGATATTTGACCTATGAAAATTCTTGTACAAAGTTTTCTATTTTTGTTTGTAGTTGTTTCTAAAGGTCAGGCAGTAGAAGAACCGCTAGGAGCAAATTTACCATCGTCATTAACCGGATTATCTATAACTGGGCACGCATATCCTGCTTCTGTAATTGGTGATGTTCATAAGTCGTTTATGTTGCAATACGGAGTTTCAAAATCGTTTCAATTAGAACTTCAAGGTTTTTATGATACGTATATTTTAAGTGAAAGATTTAGATCCAGTGTATTAGCTAAAGTGTACTTGAATAAACGATTATATTTACTTGGTGGGCTAGAAGCAGAGATAGCTACGGAAAATGCAGGTGTTGGACAAACACCATATCGTATTGGTTTTGTTACCGGAATAGGATATGATGTTGATCCTGATTTTATGATTGAGTTGAAAGCTAATGTACAATTCAACAACTCGAGCATAGGTGCTTTTGGTGAAAAGCATGTAGTAACACCCGCTGCACTTACAATAGGTAGTAAGTGGAAATTTTAATGATTTGTTCTAGGGTGATACGTATTCATGACCTCTGCTAAATGCGAACGGTCTACATGCATGTAAATTTCTGTAGTAGTAATACTTTCATGACCTAGCATTTGTTGAATAGAGCGTAAATCAGCACCGTTTTCTAGTAAGTGAGTAGCAAAAGAGTGTCTGAAGGTGTGGGGACTAATACTTTTCTTTAAATTAATTGTTATGGCTAAGTTTTTTACGATGGTAAATATCATTGCTCTGGTAAGTTGCCTGCCACGTCGGTTAAGAAATAGAATATCTTGAAATCCTTCCTGTATTTTTAAGTGAACTCTAATTTCATTTCTATAAATATCAATGTATTTTTTGTTCACCGCACTAATAGGTACAAAGCGTTGTTTGTCTCCTTTGCCGGTTACCTTTATAAAATCTTCCTCAAAAAACAGATCAGATATTTTTAATCCAATTAGTTCAGAAACTCTTAGTCCGCAACCATATAAAGTTTCAAGCATAGCCCTGTTACGTTCTCCTTCGGCAGAGCTTAAATCAATAGCGCCAATCAATTTATCTATTTCATTTTCAGAAAGTGTATCAGGTAATTTGCGACCAATTTTTGGTGATTCTATTAAATCTAATGGGTTGTCTTTTCGGTAATCTTCAAAAATCAAATAGTTAAAAAAACTTTTGAGTCCAGATATAATTCGCGCTTGTGATCTAGGATTGACCATTTTGGCAATTTCATAAATGAATTGTTGAACAGTACTTTTGTCAATTAGAACAGGTGTAGCGTTTATATTGTGGTTTTCAAGAAAAGACATTAGCTTTTCAATATCCATCGTATAGCTTTGAATAGAGTTTTTAGACAGCCCACGTTCAAGTTTAAGATAAGTGGTGTAATCTTTAAGCGCATGTTTCCAATTCATAGTTTAAAGATAGAAAATACATTAATCTTGTAGTGTTATTATAAAAATGTAATCATTTAATATTTTTTTGATAACACTAAGAAAATGTAAAAATTATATATTTACTTAAGAGTAAATCATTGAATATTAGATTTTTAATTTTATTCATTTTGAAATTTAATTAAAGTCATTAAGATTGAACAAAAATGAATAGAGCATTAATTATAGTAGTAATTTTTATTTTAGATATGAATACTTCATATGCACAATCTGATTATACTATCGCTGTTGGCTTAGGTGTTGATACTTTTGTGGAGGATACGGCTACCTTGGTTGGACCAAGTGCAAAATATTTTTTGGAAAAAGCACATGCTGTTCAGGGAGAAGTGATGTTCGAATCTGATTTGACGACCATAACGGCATTATATGAATATCATGGTAATATTTCTATTGCGACCGGACTTAAATGGTTTGCAGGAGTAGGACCATCATTTCTAGTATATGGTGATGGCTATGGAACAGAAATAGCCATTAGACCAATTGCGGGTCTTGACTATAAAATTAATGGAATACCATTGGCATTATCTTTAGATTGGAGACCATTTTTAGGTTTTGGATCTTTTTTAGGAAATTATGCAGGTGCATTCGGCGTTGGTATTAGGTACGTAATCAAATAAAAATATTAAAATTCATAATGTAAAAAGGGAAGCTAAGCTTCCCTTTTTACATTTTTACAACCTATATTTTCTAATTTATATAACGTATAACCTACCTAAATGTAAAATGTACAACTACTTTCATGGTGTTCACAACAAAGATGCCTGTAAGCTTAGTCTTACCTTTATTTTTGAAGAAAATAAACCAACCATACCATGAATAAGTATTTCATTTTATTATTTGCCTTATGTCTTTCTACCGGAATTTTTGCTCAAGAAGGCTTTAAATTCGGTATTCAAGGAGGTATTCCGCTAGATGATTATAATGAAGCGGTAAGTATTGTGTTAGGAGCAGATTTTTCATACATGTATCCGCTTGGTGAAGTAGTGGATATAGGACCGGCAGTAGGTTATATACATGGTTTTGCGGAAACCTTTCAAACAACTATTATTAGAGAAGAGCAAGAGGCTGTTCAGTTTTTGCCACTGTCTGCAGGGGTTCGTTTTTGGACATCAAATTATTTCTCATTTGGAGGTAATGTAGGTTATGCAATGGGCATTAATGATGGTAATGAGGGTGGTTTGTATTACAGACCTACAATAGCTTATTTAATGAGTTCAAGCGTTGAGGTCAATTTTTCTTATACAGGTATTGATATTGAAGAGACTACATGGTCTACAGTAACCTTGGGAATCGTTTACAATTTTGAGCCTAAATATAGAACTCGTCGCTAGAGAAATACTTTAATTTACTTCTCATATTTCTAATTCATTGTAAGGTAACATTCGTTATTTTTGATATATGAAGATTATCATTATAAATGGTCCCAACTTAAATTTATTAGGAAAAAGGGAGCCAGAAGTATACGGTTCAGAAACTTTTGAAGATTACTTTTCAAAACTGCAATTCAAATTTAAAGATGTTGAATTGGAATATTTTCAATCAAATATAGAAGGGGAGTTGATTTCTAAAATACAGGAAACCGGCTTTTCTTATGATGGTATCGTTTTGAATGCCGCAGCGTACACACATACATCTGTAGGTATTGGTGATGCCGTAAAAGCAGTTGAAACACCTGTGATAGAAGTTCACATATCTAATACTCACCAGCGCGAAGAGTTTAGGCATATATCTTATATATCACCAGTAGCAAGTGGTGTTATACTTGGTTTTGGTTTAAAAAGCTATGATTTGGCTATTGAAAGCTTTTTATTTTAAGTAGCGTAATTATATCAATAGCACTTTTGGTACTTACTTCTATATTTTTAAAATGGTACACTAGTGCCATTTTTAATAGATTTTTATAAAAGTGAGTCGTGATTTAATTGGAAATGAGCCCTAAGCGTTGTCTTCAGGTCTTAAATATTTCTCTTCTACATAGAAAGTAGCAAAAGGTAGCAATGAAGCTATACCAAAAATAAATATCTTTTTAAAACTCCATTTGTGTGTAAACCCTACTATTAAAGTTAGAGCGATAAAGGCAATGAAAAGTACGCCATGTGCGTAACCAACCAATTTATTAGGTTCTGGTATTTCTGCCCAATATTTTAAAGGCATGGTTACTCCGAACAACGCCAAATAGGAGATTCCTTCTAAAATTGCCGTTGCTCGAAATAATTTTAACATGCTATAATTTATTGTAATTAATTATAAATGGATAACCTCGTCATAAGCTGCTGCAGTTGCTTCCATAACAGCTTCGCTCATAGTTGGGTGTGGGTGAATAGCTTTTAGTACTTCGTGTCCTGTAGTTTCAAGTTTACGACCAAGAACCGCTTCGGCAATCATATCTGTAACACCTGCACCGATCATATGGCAACCTAGCCATTCGCCGTACTTGGCATCATAAATTACTTTAACGAATCCTTCATAAGCACCGGCAGCTTTTGCCTTACCACTTGCAGAGAAAGGAAATTTACCAACTTTAATTTCAATACCTTGTTCTCTAGCTTGCTTTTCGGTTAAACCAACGGAAGCAATTTCAGGAGAACAGTACGTACAACCTGGTATGTTACCATAATCTAATGGTTCAACGTGCATTTCCGCTAATTTTTCAACACATAAAATACCTTCTGCAGATGCCACGTGTGCAAGTGCAGGTCCTGGTGTAACATCACCTATGGCAAAATATCCTGGTATGTTTGTTTGGTAATAATCATTTACCAAAATCTTATCTCTATCGGTAGCAATACCAACATCTTCTAATCCTATATTTTCAATATTGGTTTTAATACCAACAGCAGATAATACGATATCAGCTTCAAGAACTTTTTCTCCTTTTGCTGTTTTTACCGTAGCTTTTACACCACTACCAGAAGTGTCTACCGAAGTAACTTCAGCAGATGTCATAATCTTAACTCCCGCTTTTTTGAAGCTTCTTTCTAGTTGTTTAGATACATCTTCATCTTCAACTGGTACAATGTTCGGTAAATATTCAACAACGGTAACTTCGGTCCCCATAGAGTTGTAGAAGTAAGCGAATTCAATACCAATAGCTCCACTACCAACAACAATCATTTTCTTTGGTTGCTTTTCTAAGGTCATTGCCTGTCTATACCCAATAATTTTCTTACCGTCTTGTGGTAAGCTAGGAAGTTCACGACTTCTAGCGCCAGTAGCTATAATAATATTATTAGCACTGTATTCCGTAGTAGAACCATCTTCAGCCTTAACAGAAACTTTCTTTCCAGCCTTTAAAGTTCCGTAACCTTTAATTACTTCAATTTTATTCTTCTTCATCAAGAACTGAACACCTTTGCTCATTCCGTCAGCAACGCCACGACTTCTTTTTACAACCGCATCAAAATCTTTATCGGCACCTTTAATTTTTAAACCGTAATCTTCTGCATGTTTCAAGTATTCAAATACTTGTGCAGATTTCAACAAAGCTTTGGTAGGTATACAACCCCAATTTAAGCAAACGCCGCCTAAACTTTCTTTTTCAATAATGGCAGTCTTAAAGCCTAATTGTGCAGCCCTAATTGCGGTAACATATCCGCCAGGACCACTACCTAAAACGATAATATCGAAAGTGCTCATATTTTGATTTTTTGTAGTTTTTATTGAAGTGCAAAAATACAAAACCTAATTGAGATTGATTGTAGGATTTTAAAATATGACCTTTATTATGAAATTGTGATATTTTGAAATAGGTCTAGTAAGTTTGCTATGAATGTTATAGAAACGAAAAAGAGGCCTTTAAAGGCCTCTTGTATCTAATATATTTTGTGGAAAATTATTCTGCAGGAACAAAATTTAAAGCCACACCATTTATGCAATGGCGTAAACCTGTAGGATTTGGTCCGTCTTCAAAAACATGACCTAAATGACCTCCACAAGTGGCGCAATGTTCTTCGGTTCTTTTGTAGCCAATTTTATAATCTACATCATAGGCTACGTTGCCTTCAATCTCTTCATAGAAGCTTGGCCATCCCGTACCAGAATCGAATTTTGTATAACTTTTAAATAGGGGAGTGGCACAGGCGGCACAAACGTAGGTCCCTTTTTCTTTATTCTCTAAAAGCTCACTAGTAAATGGGTTCTCAGTAGCAGCTTCACGAAGTACGTAATATTCAGAATCTGTCAACTCTTTCTTCCATTCGCTATTCGTTTTCTGTACAGCAAATTCTTTCTTATCACTCGTTTTTGTTGCGCTGGCCATCTCTTTTTCTTGAGAGGTTCCTTTACAGCTTACAAAAAGTACCAATAGGGCAATTGCAATATTAATTTTCATCTTTTCAATTTTTTTAATTCTGTCGGTGAAATTACCTATTCCTTTCAAGGTAATATATCTACGAGGTTTTTTGAGTTAAAGTTTTAATAAATGGAAATAAAAAAGCCTTTGAGAAATGCTCAAAGGCTTTAGCTTAAATAGGTTAATTACCCAGGGATATTATTGTAATGTTACTTTCTGTACTTCTTGTTCCGTAACACCTAAATGTGCCATTACGGAATTAATGTTTGAAGTGTCTAATTTGCCTGTTGTTGATTCTGCCGGTAAAACTGCAATTCTAAAAACCTGATTGTCAGTATCACCTGCTTGTAAGGTGGATAGGTCGAAATCAGATTCTAAGAATATATTGACATCTAAGAAGGTATAATCAAAGTTGTATTGTAACAAACCTTGATCTAAAATTCTGGTTTGTGGCATTAATCTCCAAATATCAACAGATTCACCATTGCTGTCTTCGGTAACATCCCAAAGCATGTAAACCAAAACAACATCAGTTTCAAAAACTTCTATTGTTTGTGGAAACTCGTAAAATATGGAATAGTCATTATCTAAGGTAAAGGTACCTTCAATATCCACTACTTGCCCTAAGATATTAATCCCATCTGCACCATCCGCACCGTCTACTCCATCAAACCCATCAAATCCTTGTGGCCCCTGTGGTCCTTCACATGATATAATAAATAAAGCTGCAAGTGCTCCAATAAATAAATTTAGTTTTCTCATAATGTTATAATTTTTCGGTTTGAGTTTTAATTTTGAAATGTTGTTTCAAAAAGCGTTCCATTTTTGGTATTTAGATATTTAAATCGGATATTAACTGCTAAATTATCAACAAAAATGAATTGAAGTCGGTTGTCTTTAAAAGATGATTAGCTTTACAAAAATAAACACTCCATATGCCCAACGTTCAAGTTCACTCACTTTTTACTGATTTTGATATTGATCTTTTTAAAGGAGGTAAGCATTATCGACTTTATGAAAAATTGGGATCACATTTGGTAGAAGTAGATGGAATAGCCGGTACTTACTTTGCTGTATGGGCGCCGTCCGCAAAATCTGTATCTGTTGTTGGTAATTTCAATTCATGGAACGTGGAGGAACACCAATTAAATGTTAGATGGGATTCTAGCGGTATTTGGGAAGGATTTATACCTAATATTGGAAAAGGTGAAATCTATAAATATAAGATACAGTCTAATAACAATGATATTTGGACAGAGAAAGCAGACCCTTTTGCAAGATATTGTGAGCACCCACCAAATACAGCATCTATAATTTGGACTGCCGAGCATGATTGGAAAGATGATGCTTGGATGGGGTATAGAAAAGATAAAAACGGATTGGATAAGCCATACTCCGTTTATGAAGTGCATTTAGGGTCATGGAAGAAAAATGCCGAAAATAAGTTTTTGACCTATAAAGAGTTTGCAATAGATCTTGTTAATTATGTAAAGGAAATGGGGTATACCCATGTTGAATTTATGCCTGTTATGGAGTATCCTTATGATCCATCTTGGGGCTATCAGCTTACGGGTTATTTCGCACCAACATCAAGATTTGGTTCTCCAGAAGAATTCAAGTTTTTGGTAGATGCCTTTCATCAAAATGATATAGGAGTAATTTTAGATTGGGTACCTTCTCATTTTCCAGAAGATGCGCATGGGCTAGGTTTTTTTGATGGTTCAAATTTATATGAGCATCCAGATAGAAGAAAGGGGTATCATACAGATTGGAAAAGTCTGATCTTTAACTACGGTAGAAATGAAGTTAGGGCCTTTCTTATAAGTAATGCCATTTTTTGGTTAGATCAGTTTCATGTAGACGGTCTACGAGTAGATGCTGTGGCTTCTATGCTGTACTTAGATTATTCTAGGGAAGATGGAGAATGGGAGCCAAACATGTATGGTAACAACGAGAATTTAGAGGCGATGTCATTTATACGTGAATTGAATGAGGCCGTATATTCTAATTTTGAAGGTGTGCAGACCATTGCTGAAGAATCTACTGCATTTACTGGTGTGTCTAAGCCTGTGGAACACGGAGGATTGGGTTTTGGTATGAAGTGGATGATGGGTTGGATGCACGATACGTTGCAATTCTTTCAAAAAGAACCCATTTATAGAAAACACCACCAAAATGATTTAACCTTTAGTATGACCTATGCGTTTACCGAGCATTTTATGTTGCCTTTTTCCCATGATGAGGTTGTTTATGGTAAACAGTCATTAGTATATAGAATGCCAGGAGACGAATGGCAACGTTTTGCGAATCTACGATTGTTGTTTGGGTATATGTTTACACACCCGGGTACCAAATTAATGTTCATGGGTGGTGAATTCGGTCAAACGGCAGAATGGAATTTTGAGCAAAGTTTAGACTGGCATTTATTGCAGTACGATGGGCATAAAGGAATTCAAGATTTTGTAAAGGACTTAAACCATTTATATAAAAGCTCACCGGCTTTGTATGAAAAGCAATTTAGTCCAGAAGGTTTTCAATGGATAGATTACGGTGATCACGAAAATTCTGTATTGACTTATGTACGTAAAGGTCATGATGAAAAGAACGATTTAATTATAGCGTGTAATTTCACCCCTGTGCCAAGAGAAAATTATAGAATAGGAAACCCTAAAAAGGGAAAATTAACAGAGGTATTAAATAGTGATGATGCCAAATATGGTGGTGGCGGTAATGTCAACGGCAAAGTAAAATCATCTAGTAAAGCATCTCATGGTTTTAAAAAGTCTATAGAAATTACTATTCCGCCTTTAGGTATTGTAATACTGAAATAACTTAAGGCAATTGCACGATATTTGGGCAATTTTAAAGTGTTTCTGTAGTTCTAATAATTTGATATTTTTTAATTTATAAGTTCATGATTACAAATACAGAGCTTGAGTATAAAGGTAATTTATACCCAAACCATATCGTTGAATTTTCACAAGACTCAGATAAATTATACTTCACTACAGACAACGGTGTTGTCTTACAGATAACCATTTTAAGAGGTAGCATTATTCGTTTTAGATATGCTACAAATTATAATTTTGAACCAGATTTCTCATACGCTATAGACCCAGATGCTACTATGGGGTATAGTAAGCTAGAAGTTGTAGAGAATGACACGGAGTATATTATATCTACTGCAAGACTGAGTGTTTTGGTAGATAAGATGACCCTAAGAACCCAGATTTCTGATTTAGAGGGTAATATCATCTGTGAAGATGAGCTAGGTTTTCATTGGGAAGAGAATTATGAGTACGGTGGTAATACCGTAAAATTGAGCAAAATAACCCAATCAGGAGAAAGTTTTTATGGTATGGGTGATAAGGCCATGCATAGTAATCTAAAGGGTAAAAGAGTAGAGAATTGGGTAACCGATCAATTTGCATTTGCAAAAGAGCAAGACCCACTTTATAAGGCAATACCATTTTATGTGGGCTTGAATAAGGGTAAAGCTTACGGTATTTATTTTGATAACAGTTTTAGAACAGGTTTCGATTTTTCTCAGGAACGAAGAAATATAACCAGCTTTTGGGCAGATGGTGGTGAAATGAATTATTACTTCATTTTTGGACCGGATATGTCAAAAGTAGTTAGCTCATATTCAAGTCTTACCGGTACGCCGGAGTTACCGCCAATGTGGGCATTAGGTTTTCATCAATCTAAATGGAGTTATTATCCAGAAAGTAATGTAAAAGATATTACAGGTGAGTTTAGAAGATTGCAAATACCTTGCGATGCCATCTATTTAGATATAGATTATATGGATGGTTTTAGATGTTTTACTTGGGATAAAGAACATTTTCCTGATCCAAAGAGAATGATCTCTGAACTGGAAGAAGACGGTTTTAAAACTGTAGTGATGATTGATCCGGGTATAAAAGTGGATCGTGATTATTGGATATATAATGAAGCATTAGAAAATGATTATTTCTGTAAAAGGGGAGATGGTCCTTTAATGCATGGTAAGGTGTGGCCTGGGGAATGTAATTTTCCAGATTTTACAAATCCTGCCGTGCGTGAGTGGTGGGCAGAGTTATATAAAGAGTTTATGTCAGAATTAGGTGTACATGCCGTTTGGAATGATATGAATGAACCGGCAGTAATGGAAGTCCCCACAAAAACGGCACCTTTAGATACGCGTCATGATTATGATGGTCACCCCTGTACACACCGTAAAGCTCATAACGTTTACGGTATGCAAATGGTTAGGGCAACCTATGAAGGCGTTAAGAAATATGTATATCCAAAACGACCATTTGTAATAACAAGAGCCGCATTTGCCGGTACACAAAGATATTCTTCTACTTGGACAGGAGATAACGTTGCTACTTGGGAGCATTTATGGATAGCCAACGTACAGGTACAGCGTATGTGTTTAAGTGGATATTCTTTTGTAGGGTCAGACATAGGAGGATTTGCCGAACAACCAGACGGAGAGTTATTTGCGAGATGGATCCAGTTGGGTATTTTTCATCCGTTTTGTAGAGTACATTCAAGTGGCGATCATGGTGATCAAGAACCATGGTCATTTGGTACAGAGATTACAGATATCGTTAGAAAATTTGTAAATCTACGTTATCAATTGTTGCCGTATTTATACACTATGTTTTATAAATACACAAAAGAGAACATACCAATGATCCAGTCTTTGGTGTTCTTTGATCAAGAAGACAATCAAACCCATTTTAGAACGGATGAGTTTATATTTGGAGAAAAAATATTAGTTTGTCCTATACAAGAACCTAATGCGCAAGGGCGTAGAATGTACATCCCTAGAGGAGATTGGTATGACTTTTGGACTAACGAACATGTAGAAGGAGGAAAAGAGAAGTGGGTAACGGCGGAAATAGATATGATTCCTATTTTTGTAAAAGCCGGATCTATAATTCCTAAATACCCCATTCAACAATATGTGGGAGAAAAGAAGATAGAAGAATTAGTTTTAGAAGTGTATTATATTGAAGGTACTGAAGCTTCAGAGGTATATGAGGATGCAGACAATGGTTATGATTATAAAAAAGGGCGATATTCTTTAAGTAATTATAAGTTGACCGGAAAAGATAATTCTTTGACTATACAGTTATTCAAAGATGGTACTTATGACACGGAGTATTCTAAAATGAAGCTTAATTTTCATGGTCTTCCGTTTGAGATTGAAAAGGTGATGATAGATAATGAAGAGGTGTTGTTACATACCATATCAACCAATGATAATCACGATTTGCTAATAGACAAAAATTTTACGCTATTGCATTTATCCGGAAAACAATAACTTTGTAGCTTATAACCGTTAACTAAAAATAATAATATGAGAAAATTAGTATTAATACTTTTCGTCTTTATTGGCGTTTCTGCTTGTAAGGTAAACCCCTTTACAGGTCAAAAAACTTTGAACTTTTATCCAAATAGTCAGGTGTTTCCATCAGCATTTGCGCAATATGATCAATTTTTAACCGAGAATAAGGTGGTGACTGGGACAGCAGATGCTCAAATGATTACAAGAGTTGGTCAGCGTATCTCTAGTGCTGCAGAGCGTTGGTTGACAGCAAACGGACATCCGGGCTATTTGGCAGATTATAAATGGGAATATAATTTGGTGAATGATGAAACTGTAAATGCTTGGTGTATGCCAGGGGGTAAAATCGTTTTTTACACAGGTATACTGCCTATTACACAAACGGAAACAGGTGTTGCCGTGGTAATGGGTCATGAAGTAGCACATGCTTTAGCTGATCATGGTGCACAACGTATGAGTGCTGGTACTTTGCAACAAGTAGGTGCAGTTGCAGGTAATGTGGCAATCAAAAATCAACAAACTTTAGGATTGTTCAATCAGGCTTATGGTGTAGGAACACAGTATTTAGGTATGTTGCCATTTAGTAGAAGCCACGAAACGGAAGCAGATAGAATAGGCTTACAGATTATGGCCATAGCAGGTTATGATCCTTATGAAGCTGCGGAATTGTGGAAAAGAATGAAAGCTAACAGTGGAGGAGAGGCACCGCCAGAATTCATGAGTACGCACCCTTCTAATGACACAAGAATAAATAACTTAACAGCTTGGGCTCCAGATGCGGAAGCAGAAGCTGCTAAATTTGGTGTAACCAGTTTCAAGTAAACAATAAGGATTATTGTATATTGAAGCCGTTCAGAAATGAACGGCTTTTTATTTTTATATATGGGAAAAACTATAGTTGCAAAAGGGAGTAAAAAATTATTGAACGCATGGGCCTTTTATGACTGGGCAAATTCAGTGTATACCCTGACGATAGCCTCCTCTATTTTCCCTATTTATTATTCTACACTCTTTGCTTCTAAAGATGAGTTGGTTTCTGCTTTTGGTTTTGATATGAAACAGACCGTACTCATTTCTATAGTTACGGCCTTTACCTTTCTTGTCGTTGCATTTTTATCACCTGTATTATCAGGTATTGCAGATTATGTAGGCAACAAGAAAATGTTCATGAAGTTCTTCTGCTATACCGGCAGCATAGGTTGTATGGGTTTGTATTGGTTTGATCTTGAGCAAATTCATTTAAGTCTTTTATCTTATTTCATGGGATTAATAGGATATTGGGGAAGTCTTGTTTTCTATAATTCTTATTTGCCCGACATTGCTTTTGAAGATCAGCAAGATAGTATTAGCGCAAAAGGATTTTCATTGGGGTATTTTGGTAGTGTTCTTTTATTGTTGTTGAACTTGGCCATGGTCATGAAACCGGAATGGTTTGGATTTGATATAGGGGAAACAGAAGACACTTTAAATTTGGCTAAGGTAGAAGCAATGAGAATATCGTTTATAACGGTTGGGGTATGGTGGTTGCTTTTTAGTCAATATACATTTTGGGTATTGCCGAAAGGAGTAGGGAAAGGGCATAAAATAACGCGTGATGTTTTCTTTAATGGTATTAAAGAACTTAAAGTGGTTTGGAGTCAATTGAAACAAAATGAAAGACTAAAACGTTATTTATACGCTTTTTTTGTATTCAGTATGGCTGTTCAAACAATTATGCTCGTTGCGGTATATTTTGGAGAAAAAGAAATTGCTTGGGGTACGGAAAGCGAAAAAACTACAGGTTTGATCATTAGTGTATTGGTTATACAATTGGTAGCAATTGTTGGTGCTGTAATCACCTCTAGGGCATCTGATAAATATGGTAATATTAAAACCCTGATCGTAATAAATGCAATTTGGATGTTGCTATGCGTCTATGCGTATTTCATGGTTACACCTACGCAATTTTACATAGCTGCGGGTTTTGTTGGTTTGGTAATGGGTGGTGTTCAGTCGTTAGGGAGATCAACTTATTCAAAATTTTTACCGGAAACAGAAGATACTACCTCGTACTTTAGTTTTTATGATGTTGCCGAAAAAATTGGAATAGTCATTGGTATGGCACTTTTTGCTATAATAGATCAGGTCAGTAATATGCGATATGCCATTTTGTTTTTGTTCGTATTCTTTTTAGGAGGGATTTTGTTATTGTTACGTGTGCCAAAAGAAAAGGTTGAACCTGAAAATTATTAAGTATATTAGCATTAATAAAATAACCTAGTACAACCAGTAAACCATTAACAATGAAATATTTATTTACTCTTTTAAGTTTGTCGCTATTATTAGTCTCATGTGGTACGGATAGTGTTGATTTAGCTATTGATAATCCAACTACAGAACCTGTTATCATCAAAGTAGACACATTAGAGGTAGAAATACCGGCAGAGCAAGTAGTTTGGGTTGAGATGGGCAAAGGAATGCATTCATTGACCTTAAAAAACGATAGTATTGTTGATTTTAATTTTCAATCTGATGTTTACATGGTAAATCCGACTTTGACCGAATACTTAATGACGGGCGAATACTACGGTGATAATAATTCATATGAAATATACCAATTAACAAATAAAAGAACTGTAGAGTTTTTAGGTATTGAGCTTGAAGGTGATTACGCTATTGTAAATGGATTAATTAATCCTGTTACTTGGGATTATGGACCACGAGAAAGTTTACCTGAAACAGTACAAATGGAATCTACTGCAGGTTATGAGGTGCTTCAAAAATTATTTTCTCCTATAGAATTCATTAATTTGGTTTCTGCATCAAGAGAGCAAGAGTAATTAAAACTTAAATCTTTAAATTTTGTTTATAGGTATTCATGCTACTTGGGATGTTTATAATTGTAATGCTGAAAAGCTTTCTTATGTCCCTTACATAAAAGAATCATTACATACTATAACGGCTACACTTAACTTAGAAGAATTAAATGAAGCTTTTAAGCAATTTGAGCCTATTGGGGTAACAGGTTTTATTCTTTTGGCAGAAAGTCATATTAGTATACATACTTGGCCAGAGCATAATTATGCGGCTGTAGATGTATTTTCTTGTAAAGAATTTGATGCAAATGTAGTTACCGCTTTGTTGAAAAAGCTTTTTGAATCTAACAAAATAGAGCTAAACAAATTGAACAGAGGCTCGTTGGATTTGGTGAGATCTTCCAGTTTGGATATTAAATGATATAGTGAGAAATAAATTCACAATCATCTGATATTATTGGGTTTTCTTCGGCACGCAGGTTTAGGGCAGAAGGTTTATCTGTAAAGAACAAACCTGTTTGATAATAATAATTCTCCATATCTTTTTCTAAAGGATAATATTTTTGATATACTTTATCTTGATTTGCAAAATCACCTTTAGATTTAGAATTCAATTTGCCGTTAATGTCTATATTTTCACCTAATCTACCGTAAACTGGTTTACTTACAAAATCATTAAAATTAGGTGTGTTCAGATATGTCTTTGCTATAATATCATTAGGGAAGTGTTCCGTAATATAGCTCATGAATTTTTTATTTTGCCAAATAGCGCTATAAGGCGGATTCAAAACCGAACATAGGTCTTTACATATGATATTAGATAATTCTTTGGCTAGTTTGGGTTCTTCATTGAACATCCAATCCCATGGAATCATTTTAAACCAAACATCTACCATTTGGTATTCGCCATTTATTTCATATAGAATTCCATTTTCTTCAGAAAAAATAACATCCTCGAGATTTACATAAAATGCTTTGTACCCCTTTTCATGGGCTATGTCCAGTATAGAATTTACATTTAATACATCTTCTTTATAACCGAAGGATGAGCCAAGAATAAAAGGGTTTGAGTGATCTATGGTGCTTTTTAAATTGTGTAATATGTTGCCAATATCTTTAGATAAGTTATTGAATTGACTATCATTATTGCCCTTTAGTTCCTTGTTTTGTAAAGATTGCCAATGAATGGTTTCTGGTAATGTGCTACAGGTGTCTGCATTAAATTCTATTACATGCGTATCCCTTTGTTTAATACCGCCATTGATATCAAATCTTCCATATAGAAATGGATGCTTGCTTCTGTCTCTCCAAGTATGACGAATACAGTCATGAAAAAAGTCAGGGATACCTAAATCACCTAATTTATTCTCATTAATTATTTTCTCAGTTGCTTTTTCGAATAAGGTAAAAGTCGCTGTGCTAGTTTTTTTAAAATTTTCTACTTCAAAATTATAAAGTCCTAGTAATTCTTCAGTAAAATAATCTTGTTTTAAATACCAGAGTAAATGATGAGATACATCTTTTTTTTTAAGTCGTTTTATTTCTTTAAAACGACTATCCTCCAAACGATCTAAACGATCTTCCACTTCCGTATCCTTTTGATGATGCTCCTGCAACTCTAATTTTTCTAGAAGTGGCAGAGCTTTTTAAATCCTTTTTTAAATCTGTTGATTTGTTGTAAGCAGTAGAATTCTTGTAGTAACTTGAATTTGGAGTTACGTTAGATAGATTTCTATTAAAATAAGATGACGCTAATGAGTAGTATAAAATTGATCTTAATCCAGATCTGTTTCGGTAACTACTTTCATTAGAATTATTATCAATTTTCGCTAATGATAAAGTATCTATTTGTCCATCTAAACCATGCACTATGGCAATGGAATTTTCTTTTTTATCAATGATGCGTTCATCGATTATTTTATAATCATCACCTGGTTCAATTTCTTCAACTTCAGTTACGGTGCCTTTAGTAGCCTCGTATATTGTTTTTTCTTCAGAATCCTTAATTCTAGGGCTTCCATCATTATCACCACAACTGGTCAATAAAATAGAACTACTTAAAGCGGTGGTTAACATCAATTTTCTTGAAAATGCCAATCCAGTCATCATTTTTTTATTCATCTTTGAAACTGTTTTCTGTAGTAGAATGAGAATCAAACTTAACTAAATTTTATGAGAAATAGAGTACTTATTTCGTTTGCTGTTTTTATTGCTGGGCTTTGTTCTATTATATATGAACTTTTGATCAGTACAACGGCAACATATTTTTTAGGTGATGGTGTTAGACAGTTTTCTGTTATTATAGGTGTTTATCTGTTTTCAATGGGTATTGGAGCGTTCTTGTCCAAATATTTAAGAGACATGCCTTTAAAGTTTTTTGTGCATATCGAATTTTTGTTAGGTCTAATTGGGGGTATATCAGTTCCTCTACTTTTTTATTCCTTTGTTTCGGTTAATGCCCTGGCGTTACAAATTATATGTTTGGTTATTATACTGCTAATAGGTCTTTTAACGGGTATGGAAGTTCCGTTACTAACATTTGTCTCTAATGAAGTTGACTTTAAAAATAATTTATCTAATGTTCTGTCTTTAGATTACATAGGTGGATTAATTGCTACATTATTATTTCCATTTATTTTATTGCCTTTTGTGGGGTTGTACTATTCCTCGTTGATTTTTGGTATAATCAATATTGTTTTAGGTTTAGCATTAAATCATTTCCTATTACAGAAATCTAAAAAAACATTATTGTTAGGCTTAGCTTCAATGACCGTACTTATTGTGCTGGTCGTTTTTGGAGGTAAATTTTTAAAAATTTGGGATCAAGCAATTTACAAAAACCCAATAGTATTAAATGAACAAACACCATATCAGAAAATTGTTGTTACAAAAAAGCAGGAAGATGTAAGGTTATATTTAAATAGAGTTATTCAATTTTCATCTTCTGACGAGTATAGGTACCATGAGCCTTTAGTTCATATTCCAATTTCATTACATGATAACCCAAAATCTGTATTGATTCTTGGTGGAGGTGAAAATCTAGCTAGTAGAGAGGTTTTAAAGCACCCAGGTATCACACAGGTAGATGTTGTGGACATAGATAGTACAATGTTCCATTTGGCTAAAAGAAACCCTTATTTCATGAAAATAAATAATGGTGCAGCTAAGGATAAGCGTGTTAATTTAATAGCGGAAGACGCATTTACATTTCTTCATACAGAAGCTAAGGGTTATGATATTATAATTGCTGATTTGCCGGACCCTACAAACGAAGCTTTGGCAAGATTGTACAGCAAACAGTTTTTTTTGCTTGCCAAACAACGTTTGAATAAAAATGGATTATTTGTAACTCAGTCAGGCGAAATATACTTTTCAAATTCTGTTTTCAGTTGTATAAATAACACATTGTCGCCAATTTATAAATATGTAAAGCCATATCACTCTTATATACCGTCTTTTGGTGATTGGGGTTTTGTAATAGCCAGTGATGATAGAATAGAAGAGGAGAATATGAAATCAGCCCTACCAACGGATTTGAAATTTTTGACAGATAATCAGTTTCAAATGGCCTTTCAGTTTCCTAAGGATATTACGATTAAAGAAACAAAAGTGAATACTTTAGATAGTCCTATTATTCTAAATTATTTTATTGATGATTGGAATAAATGGAAAACCGATTTACAGTCTGGTACAAAATAAAAAGACTTCTTTTAAAAAGAAGTCTTTTTTAGCTGCTCGATTTTTGATTGCCTAGTATTAGTCTTTTGAAATATTACCAGACCCTGAAGTTTTGGTATTTATTTTTTCAGGATTGCCTCTGTAGGTAATGTCACCAGAGCCCGATACACGAGCTTTAATAGATTTTTTTGCTGTTACTTCTATATCTGCAGAACCAGAAACTGTGGCTTCTACGTTGTCTGCTTCCAGATCAAAAGCCTCTATATCTCCACTGCCAGAGATTGTAGCTTCAAAGTCGCCTGTAGTTCCGCTTAGGTTAATGTTTCCTGATCCGGACATAGATGTGGAAATTGAATTAGAATCTATATCTAAAGTAATATCTCCTGATCCTGACATTGCGGTACTGAATTTATCTGCTTTAATTTTTGTTTTTCCAACGATATCACCAGAACCAGACATAGCAACATGGCTAATTGATTCTACTGGTATTGTAATATGAATTCCAGATTTCCAATTACTTGATTTTAAGTTAACGCCTTTTTTTGTTTTAATGACCAATTTGCCGTCATTTACTTCGGTAATAATGTATTCCAATAGATTTTCTTCTCCTTCTAAGGTAATTTCTCCTTCGTTGCCAGAAACCAAGTCAACATCGAACCAGCCAGATACGGCTACCCCATCATAATCACCGGTGTTTCTTTCAATAGTAACATTGTTTCCATTTCCTTTAATGGTCTTTCCCCATTGTGCTGAACAGGAAAGGGATATGAATCCCGCACATAATAATAAACTTAATTTTTTCATGATTTTCATTTTTAATTGATTGATTGATATTTATTTTTTTGTAAAATTTATTCCACCATAATCACTGGACAATGTCATTCTATTACCACTTCCTTTAGAGCCGTAAAAGCCTTCGTAATGTTTATCGGAAGATTTTTCAGTACTGATGTTAATAGTAAAATCGTCTTTTCCGCTAACTCCAGAATAACTAGTAGATATGTCAAAATCAAAATGATATCCGCTGTTGTACCCAATTTTTATTCCCGTATAGTCTGTTCTTATTTCTACGTTACCGGCATCCGCCGCTAGTTCGTTGATACGTACAGAACCATAGTCGGCACGGATGGACACATCACCATGAACAACACCTAGTTTTACGGTTATATAGTCGCCGTTACCATCTATATCTTTTAATTCAGAAACATCCATATTTCCATAATTACTGGTGTATTCCAAATTATCCATAGTACCAATGTTGGCGTCTGTGTAATCGGCATTTATAGCAAGGTTTCCGGCTTTGTCAATAGTAAAACCAGAGTAGTCAGCTCTAATTTCGGCACTGTTGATATAGCCTATTGTAGATTTAGAAGTATAATCGAAATTTAATTTATTGTTGCGCCCTCTAAGCTCTCCTAATTCTAGTCTACCGTAGTCACAACTAATTCTGGCATGACCATCTATTCTATCTAATATGATATTACCATAGTCGTTACTAAGGTCTACATTGTTTTTAACCGGCACTTTAATAGTGTAGTTGATCTGCATATTAACATTGTTATTATTCCCCCAGCTCCATCCCCAGCCATTACTACTTTTGTTAAAAATAGTTTCTGCAGATACGCGTTCGCTACTAGCTTCAAAGTCAACAGATATTTCATCCAATTTTTTCTGAACTTTATCTTCGTTGTTTCCGTTGGTCTTAATATGAACTTCAATAACGACCCTATTCTCGTTCCATGAAGTAATATTTAAATTTCCATAAGAGTTATCTATTTTGAGTAAAGCGTTGGCGTTAACGTTGAACTCTTTTTTTATGGTTTTCTCTCTTGTATGCTTACCGTCAAAAGAGGTGTTATTGGCAGTAGCGACTGTTGTGAAGGCTAGCATTAATAGCCAAGTATATTTATATAGTAAAGTTTTCATCATTCGATTTTTTAATTGATTTAATATTTTCAATCTGTATCATTACCTCGTTTAAAAGGTCTATTCTAGTTTGGAAATTGGTGATCATAGCGCTTAGTATTAATTTACTGTTACCACCGTTTAAAAGGTCTTGTTCCATTTTTGTATAGTTCAATTGAAGTTTTTTCAATTGCGCCATAGTATCATTAATAATTTTTTCTGTTTCTGGTGATTTTTCAGAATTCAGTTCGTTGATTTGCTCTTCGATTAGGTTTGCAAAATAAAATTGGGTCTTAGAAGCTTCAGGTGAAATCTCTGCAACCTGATCTTCAATGCTACTAGCCGTATTAAGTTGAAATATTCCAACAGATAATAGAATAGCAAAAGAAGCGGCAACGGATAAAAATAGCACCCAAGGATTCTTTTTCTTAGGAGCAAGCGTTGCCACACCTTTAGATTCATTTAGTTTTTCTAAAAAACGTAGTTGGTGACCACTGGTGGGTTCCGCATAATCCATTTTGTCCTGTAGCTCAATAAAAAGCTCGTCAATAGTATCTTTCTTCATTAGACAGCGAGTATTAATTTTTTTCTAAGACTTTCTTTAGCTCTTGAAACAGTAGTTCTGCAATTGGCATAGCTAATGTTCATGATTTCGCAAATTTCATCATAATCAAACCCTTCAATTAGATGTAAGGTCAAAGAAATTCTGTAATTGTCTTTTAAATCTTTCATGGTTTCCATCACTTTTTGAGCCTTTAGTTCTGTAAACACATGGTCAGATGCAATTCCGTCATTATCTTCGACCTTGTACAATACTTCATCTAAAGCAACTTCATTCTTTTTTTGTTGCTTTCTATAATGATGAATGCTGTTGTTGATTACAATACGTTTCAACCAAGATCCAAAAGTTACTTCCCCTTTAAAAGTATGCAGTTTCGTAAATGCGCTTAAAAACGATTCTTGCATAATGTCTTCTGCTTGGGCAGTGTCTTTTACGATTCTTAGAGATGTATTGAACATAGCCTTGTAATACCTGTTGTACACTTCTAGCTGTGCACTCTGTTTACCGGCTAAGCACAATTGCACTAGCTCATCAATATGTTCCTTTTGTTGGCTCAAAAAGTGATTGGTTTATTGAAAGATGATTCAATTTACGGTTTGTTACAGTTTGTTAGAATTATTATCAAAAATTCTTTCTTTTTATAAAGTTCAATTTTTAAAATGAAATAAATCAGTTGGCACAAGAATTGAAATACATATGTGCAATTGAAGGTGTAAAAAGCTGTATTCGCTTAGTTTTCATTGCTATTACAGTATTTATGTATAATTTATAAAAATAAAGTTCTGTTCTTTTAATGACAGAATGACCGATATATGAGTATGGAAGATTCTAAATTTTCAAATTTTGACAATATGTCTTTACAAGGAATAGATCAAGATTCTGAGCTAATACCACTTTTGACCCCAGAAGATGAGGAGCAGATGAATAGTGAGACTTTGCCAGAAACATTACCTATTTTACCTTTAAGAAATACAGTACTTTTTCCAGGTGTGGTAATTCCTATTACTGCAGGTAGAGATAAAAGTATACAATTGATAAAAGATGCTAATAATGGCTCTAAGGTTATTGGAGTGGTTTCACAGAAAGATGAGGAAACTGAAAATCCAGATGTGCAGGATATCAATACCTTGGGTACTGTTGCAAGAATACTACGTGTGCTACAAATGCCCGATGGTAACACTACAGTAATTATACAAGGTAAAAAGCGTTTTGAGATTGCTGAGGTATTGACCAAAAAGCCATATTTTACAGCAACGGTAAGGGAGACGGAAGAAGTAAGACCGGAAAAGAACGATAAGGAATTTTTGGCGATAATAGAGTCTATCAAAGAATTGGCTTTAAAAATCATTAGGGATAATCCAAACATTCCTAGTGAAGCATCTTTTGCTATAAAGAATATTCAAAGTAATTCATTCTTGATAAATTTTGTGTCCTCTAATTTGAATTTAGATGTAAAGGCAAAACAGGATTTATTGGAAATTGGTAGCTTACAGGAAAGAGCATTGGCAACATTAAAGTATATGAATGTTGAAATGCAAAAGCTAGAGCTTAAGAATGATATACAGTCTAAAGTTAGAAATGACTTAGATCAACAACAAAGAGAATACTTTTTGCACCAGCAGATGAAAACCATTCAAGAAGAATTGGGTGGCGTTTCTTATGATGAGGAATTAGAGGAGATGAAAATCAAATCTAAAAAGAAGAAGTGGGGTAAAAAGGTAAAAGAGCATTTCGATAAAGAATTAGCTAAAATGAAGCGAATGAATCCCCAAGTTGCGGAGTATTCTATTCAAAGAAACTATTTGGATCTTTTGTTGGAATTACCTTGGAAAGAATATTCTAAAGATAAGTTCGATTTAAAAAGAGCACAGCGCATATTAGATCGTGATCATTATGGTTTAGAAGATGTAAAGAAAAGGATCATTGAATATTTAGCAGTATTAAAACTGCGAAATGATATGAAATCTCCAATTTTATGTCTTTACGGACCTCCGGGAGTTGGTAAAACATCTTTAGGTAAATCTGTTGCGGAGGCATTGGGTAGAGAATATGTACGTATGTCACTTGGTGGATTAAGAGATGAAGCTGAGATTAGAGGTCACCGTAAAACTTACATAGGTGCAATGCCAGGTAGAATTATTCAAAGTCTTAAAAAGGCAGGTACTTCAAATCCTGTATTCATTTTAGATGAGATAGATAAACTATCCAACAGCAATCAAGGTGATCCATCATCTGCAATGTTGGAGGTATTGGATCCTGAGCAGAATAGTGATTTCCATGATAACTTCTTAGAATTGGGTTATGATTTATCTAAGGTTATGTTCGTTGCTACCGCCAATAATCTAGGAAGTATTCAACCGGCACTTAGAGACCGTATGGAGATTATAAATGTTAGTGGATATACCATTGAAGAAAAAGTGGAGATTGCTAAAAAGCATTTATTACCAAAGCAATTAACAGAGCATGGTTTAGATGCTAGTCACTTAAAAATAGGAAAACCACAACTTGAGAAAATTGTTGAAGGGTACACGCGCGAATCTGGAGTGCGTTCTTTAGAAAAGCAAATAGCCAAAATGGTTCGTTATGCGGCTAAATCTATTGCTACGGAAGAAGATTATGATATTAAGGTGAGCAATGAGGATATTATAGAAGTATTGGGCGCGCCAAAAATGGAGCGTAACAAATATGAAAATAATGAGGTTGCAGGTGTGGTTACAGGTTTAGCTTGGACCAGTGTTGGGGGTGATATTTTGTTTATTGAATCTATACTGTCAAAAGGTAAAGGTTCTATGAGTATTACCGGTAACTTAGGTAAAGTCATGAAAGAGTCTGCTACCATTGCCATGGAATACATAAAATCTAATGCAGAACGTTTTGGTATAGATCCGTCTGTATTTGAAAAGTACAATGTACATATTCACGTGCCAGAAGGCGCTACACCAAAAGATGGACCAAGTGCAGGTATTACCATGTTAACTTCTTTAGTTTCTTTGTTTACTCAAAAACGAATAAAAAAGAGTTTGGCAATGACGGGTGAAATTACCTTACGTGGTAAGGTGTTGCCTGTAGGCGGAATAAAAGAAAAAATTCTTGCAGCTAAAAGAGCAAAGATCAAAGAAATTATTCTGTGTGCGGATAATGAGCGTGATATTAAGGAAATTAAAGAATCTTACTTGAAAGGACTTACTTTTCACTACGTAAAAGAAATGTCTGAAGTAATTGATATCGCAATCACAGATGTCAAAGTTAAGAACGCAAAGGAATTATAATCTAGCTTTTCTTTATATTTTTGATACAATGAAAAAAATCACCATTGCAATAGACGGATTCTCTTCTACGGGAAAGAGCACTTTGGCTAAACAACTAGCTAAAAAGTTAGAATATGTATATGTAGATACAGGTGCTATGTACCGTGCTGTTACATTATTTGCTATGAAGTCAGGTTTTATAGATGCAGGTAAAGTAAATGAAGATGCATTGGTAAAATCCTTAGGTGATATTGAACTGAATTTTATTTTTAATTCGGATTTAGGTTTTGCCGAAATGTATTTGAATGGTGAAAATGTAGAGAAAGAAATTAGAACCATGCCGGTATCCAAGAATGTAAGTCCGGTTTCTGTTATAAAAGCTGTACGCGAGAAGTTGGTTGCCATGCAACAGGCAATGGGTGTAGATAAAGGTATAGTTATGGATGGTAGGGATATTGGTACCGTTGTTTTCCCTGATGCGGAACTTAAAATTTTCATGACGGCTTCACCAGAAAAGAGAGCGGTAAGAAGATATAAAGAATTGCTGGATAGGGGAGAAGATGTAGAGTATTCAGATATTCTTGAAAATGTTCAAAAAAGAGATTATATAGATAGTAACCGTGCAATTTCACCTTTAAAAAAGGCAGAAGATGCTATTGAGTTTGATAATAGTGATTTAGGGCTAGAAGACCAGTTTCAAAGAATCTATGAACATTCGCTTCGGGTTATTGAGAAGCAGGCATAAAAAAAGAGGTTAGCATTGCTAACCTCTTTTTATTTATATTCTATTGAATATTATTTGTTTGGAATAACCAATACTTGATCTGGATGAATTACATCCGGATTTTTCAAGATACCCGTATTCGCTTCAAAAATATCTTTGTATTTCATTGCATCACCGTAATAGTGCTTTGCTATTTTACTCAAAGACTCACCGCCTTTTACAACGTGTCTATGATAAACAGAATCATCTTCAACAGAGATATTAGCTTTAATGTCAGAAGGACTTTCACCACCTAGTTGCTTAATTTTATCCCACATTAGGTCTTTTTCATATGGCGTTTTTGCTTGTCCTTTTACTTTAAGAACATCACCTTCAACAGTTACATTACCGTCTTTTATACCTAATTGCTCACCAAGATCCAATACACCTTGATATTTTGCCTTAACACTCATAATTTTACTTTTTTTTAATGGTTATTATAATACTTCTAAGATAAGCATATTTAAGATGTATAACTCTAAAATCATGCCATAATCCATAAATGAACGTGTAATAAGTAGTTCTGTTGTCTAATTTAAATAAAATGATTATTTTTGCACACCTTTTTTGCAAGGAAGTCAAGAGAAAAAGGGATTAGATAAGCAAATAAATATAACTACTTTCATAGTTGTTGCCTAAGTCTTGATAAGGTTATGGAATACAAATTATTAATCAGCAAATGGCTGAAGAAAAAACAAACGCAGAGGTAGAAGCTACTACCGAAGCAACACAACAAGCTGTTGAAACTCCACAGCAAGATCCAAAAGAATTCTTAGAAAACTTTAACTGGGAAAAATACGAGCAAGGTATTGAGCGTGTTGATGATTCTAAATTAAAGGAATTTGAAGAATTAGTTGCCGAAAACTTCGTAGATACTGCCGATGAGGAAGTAGTAGAAGGTAAGGTTGTTTATATTACTGATAGAGAAGCTATCATTGATATTAACGCAAAATCTGAAGGTGTAATTTCGTTAAACGAATTTCGTTACAACCCAGGTTTAAAAGTTGGTGATAAAGTAGAGGTATTGATCGATATTCGTGAGGATAAAAGTGGTCAATTAGTATTATCTCACAGAAAGGCGAGAACTATTATGGCTTGGGATCGTGTTAACGCGGCTCATGACAAAGAAGAAATCGTTAGTGGTTTTGTTAAGTGCAGAACTAAAGGTGGTATGATCGTTGACGTATTTGGTATTGAAGCTTTCTTACCAGGTTCTCAAATAGATGTTAAGCCTATTCGTGATTACGATCAGTATGTAAACAAAACAATGGAATTCAAGGTTGTGAAAATCAATCACGAATTTAAGAACGTTGTTGTTTCTCATAAAGCGCTTATTGAAGCTGATATTGAAGAACAGAAGAAAGAAATCATTAGCCAATTAGAAAAAGGACAAGTATTAGAAGGTGTTGTTAAAAACATTACTTCTTACGGTGTGTTTATTGATCTTGGTGGCGTTGATGGTTTAGTTCACATTACTGACCTTTCTTGGAGCAGAATCAACCACCCGAACGAGGTTGTTGAGCTTGATCAGAAATTAAATGTTGTAATTCTTGATTTTGATGAAAACAAATCTAGAATTCAATTAGGTCTTAAGCAATTAGAGAAGCACCCTTGGGAAGCTTTATCTGATGAAATTAAGATTGGTGATAAAGTAAAAGGAAAAGTAGTTGTTATAGCTGATTACGGCGCATTCATTGAAGTTGTTGAAGGTGTTGAAGGTCTTATCCACGTTTCTGAAATGTCTTGGTCTACGCACTTGCGTTCAGCTCAAGATTTCGTAAAAGTTGGTGATGAGGTTGAAGCAGTTGTATTGACATTGGATCGTGAAGATCGTAAAATGTCTCTTGGTATCAAGCAATTGACCCCAGACCCTTGGACTGATATTACTACTAAATACCCTGTAGGCTCTAAGCATAAAGGTATTGTAAGAAACTTTACAAACTTTGGTGTTTTCGTTGAACTAGAAGAAGGTATTGACGGTTTAATTTACATCTCTGATCTTTCTTGGACTAAGAAAATCAAGCATCCATCTGAGTTTACTAACGTAGGTGATACTTTAGAAGTTGAAGTATTGGAATTAGATGTTGATGGTCGTAAATTAAGCTTAGGTCATAAGCAGACTACAGAAAACCCATGGGATAAATATGAAACTGAATTCGCTTTGGGTACAGTTCATACAGCAACCATTTCTGATGTAGTTGATAAAGGTGCAACAATTGAATTTAACGAAGATATTACTGCATTCATTCCTCAACGTCATTTAGAGAAAGAAGATGGTAAGAAACTAGGTAAAGGCGATGAAGCTGAATTCAAGATTATTGAGTTCAATAAAGACTTCAAACGTGTAGTAGCTAGTCATACTGCTATATTCCGTGAAGAAGAGCAACGTAATGTAAAAGCAGCTGTCAAAAGACAAGCAGCTAGCGCAGATGAAGCTAAGCCTACTTTAGGTGATGCTAACGATGCACTACAAGCGTTGAAAGACAAAATGGAAGCTGATTCTAAGAAGAAGTAATTTCATTAGTATATATCCTTGAAAAAGGATAATAAGTAAAAGCCTGGATTTATATCCGGGCTTTTTGTTTTTCAAAATTATGGAGTTTGATAGCGCTATTGTACCTATTAAAACAATTTATATTGCCCAATAAGATGAAAATAAGAAGCTTGGAACAATAAGTTAGTTGCAATTTATAATTAGGAAATAACTAATGTATCTAGGCTCCTACAAGTAGATGTAAACAAAATTCTAAAAGCCTCCAAAGTTATGGATGGTTGGGTTTGATATGTGCCAAACTTAACTAATGTGCGCTTAACAAGCTTAAATACAAAAGCCCAGATTATTCATCTGGGCTTTTTTTAATATCCACAATTTCAGTTCCTATTAGGGTTCTAAAAAAATGAATTACTAATGGAGGTCTTAATTAACTTCAATTTTTATTTTAATCACTATTAGTTACGGTACTTAAATTAATACACTTTTTTCTTTACAAACCAGATGTCTTCTAAGCTCAAGTTTAAGGTTACTAAATGAAATTTCTCTTTCACCAATACATTTTGTAAAAGTCCTTTAGAGCCATAACTATACGAAAGATTGATCATGGAGTGTGTACCTCTACTTGTTGGTATACCTATACCTGCGGTAAAGTTGTAACCTTCCACTTTATTATCGCCTATTGCCAAGTAACCATTATCATAATTGTACCCTAATCTATAGGCAAGTCTTTGACCATATTTGTAGCTGGTAGGGTCTTGTATAAATTCTAATCCGAAGGCATAAATATCTTGGTCTACATAACTGCCAATGTTTTCAGATTGATTGGTGTCTGTCCAAAAGTTTTTCTTATAATCTGCACTAAATGTCAGTTCTTCAATAGGTTTTATGCTAAGACCAAAACCCATTTCAAGAGGTAGTTTAAAATCAGAAACATTATCAGAACTTTCATCTTCAACAGAAATATCTATTCCAGATATAGATTTGTCTACAGACCTTTTTAGATTACCGTTTAAGCTTGTAGGTAATTGAACGGTGCTACCAATGGTTATCTTGTCATTAATATCATATTGAAGACCAAACCCTAGTCTTGCTCCGCTGTAATTTGTTTTCTCAATAGATTCAAAGGTAGATGAGTTGTAGATGAAAGATTCGGTCTCTTCTATATTTCCAAATAGAAATGAAGCACTTAGGCCTAATCTTAATTTTGGGATGATTGCATAACCAACATTAAGTTTAATATCGTTAAGGCCTCCCAATCCAGTAACGTTACTTTTAAAAGAATCTGTTGATCCCTCAATATTGCTACTTACGCCAAGTATTGAATATCCAACATCGCTATAAGGAACCATGGTAATACCAGCACCTAAATTTTCCATTATTCTAAATCCGAAAGCTAGGTTGGAAAAGTTTACATTTGATTTCTCTTCCGCTGAAGAAGTATTACTGTAGCTATTAAACTCACCCGTAACTCCAATATCGTACAAGAAAGAGTTTTGAGGTATTAAGGCATAATTTGCCGGATTTAGATTGTTTAGCTCATAAGGAGATTTTATACCTATACCGCTGTAACCTAAGCTATTGAATTTGCCAATACTGGTTTGGTTGATTACTCCTAATCCGTAAAGCGAATATGGTGAGCTGGTTAAAGCTTCAGACTGTGCCGAAGACTGGTAAAAAGCTAACAGTGCTGCTATGGTAAAAAATATTATTTGGTTAATCTTCATCGTATATACCGTATGTTAATTCTAAAATTGTTTCGTTTTCTCCATTTCCATTCCCACTCATAATAAATCGATCAACAGAAGAATTATAGTCTACAGGAAGTAGAATTAATGCATCGTCTAAATCTCTATCTCTCAATTGTAGCTCCTCTAAATAATAGCTTAATGATATCTCATAGTAGATGTCATTAAATTCTTGATTATCCCTATTAAGAATAGCGTAAGAGGTAGAAGACAAGGTTTCTGTTAATTCATTGTTTTGGTCAACCACATAGACGGCAAGAGTGTCCCTTAGTTTTAGATTGTCATTGTAAGATTGTGCTACGGGTTTAATTTTAAGAGTACCATCTAAAATAGTGCCGCTGCCAGGTATATCATACAGGCTAAGTATACTTGGAAATTGTACCCGCATGGCAATACCTACGCCAGACTGTATATAGCTTTTGTTGTCAGAATCCGAGCTGGCTAAATTTACCTTACTATCTGTAAGCGTTTGTAAAGGTGTTATTGGGTCTTCTGCCGTAATTCTATTAAAGAAGGGGATAGGAGTCGTTGCAGCATTTATTTGCACATCTAAATAATCTTGCTCAGACTCATATTCGGTATCTGTACTGTAATACAGTCTTAAGTATGTGTTTTCTGAAGATTTGGAAAAACCGATGATAGAACCGTTGTCCGTTTCGTCAGGTATAATGCCTATACCTTTAAAATAATCTCGGTACTCGTCAGAATTTACAATGTTCTTTTCTTGAAGTTGAGAGAATACATCTGTTCCAAAATCATCTACAAGCTTTATGGTAATAGAATCACCTGCCAACGGTCTAGGAGTGTATTCATAAAACCCAAGATCAGCTTCGTCATAGCTTATACTACTTGTATTATAGAAGTAATCATCACTTTCTGGATTAAGGTTTTCGGTTATTTTTTTAATGTGTAAGGTGTTTTTCTGTAGTGTGTCATTGTAATAATAATTGTCATAGCCCAAGACCATAACTAAACTGTCAAATACCGCTTCTGAATCTATGGTATAGGTTTCTGGTAAAAATTGCATGTAACTAGAGGCGGTTACGGTTCCAAAAACATCATCGATATATTTTCCTGTTAGTATTCTGGTAGATTCTGAAGTAACAAGGCTGTCAAACTTCATAGTAGACGTATTAACCGTTAAAGTGTCTATTAGAATAAGGCGAATGTTACTGTCAGTGAAAGTTTCACCGGCAACAAACTCTGAATCATTATAAATATCGTCGCTGCAAGAATGAACAGCAATAGTGAGGAAACCGCCTACTATAATGATGTAGAGCGCACGTACTTTGTTTAATAACACCTTCATTTAGAAATTAATTTTTCTCAAAACTAAATACCAAGCGTGGTTGTAAAAACCTGAATAGACGAATCGTAAATGTTAAGGGATGAACTCTATTATTTGAACTATTAATGAAATGTTTGTGTTGGTAGATAAAAACTAGGGTTTGGTATGTTAAAAACCAATCTTAATCTATTGTGTTTTTTTGAACACTAGGGTCTCTAGTAGATTTGATCTTGAAAAGAAAGAACCTTAAAACAAAAAGTAATGAATAAAAGAAAATCGTATGTGTACAAAATTACTGGTATGGCGTTATTGGCCATGGTAATTACAAGTTGTTCAAGTGATGATGACGGTGACGATTTAGGAAACTGGGTAGATAAATCTGTATTTGATGGTAGCCCAAGAAGTAGCGTATCTGGCTTTACAATTGACAATGTTGGTTACATGGGCGTAGGATATGATGGTGACGATTACTTAGCTTCATTTTGGGCATATGATATTGAAGGTGATTACTGGTCTCAAAAAGCGGATTTTCCCGGTGTTGCTAGAAACGCAGCAGTAGGTTTTGAAATTGACGGTACAGGTTACATTGGATCTGGTTATGACGGTGTTGACGAATTAACTGATTTCTATAGTTATGATACCGCAAATAATACATGGACGGAAATTGCTTCTTTACCAACTGCAAGAAGAAGTGCTGTTGGTTTTGGTGTCAATGGTTTTGGTTATGTGGGTACGGGTTATGATGGAGAAAACGATAGAAAAGACTTCTATAAATATAACCCAGCGAGTGATACTTGGTCAGAATTAGTGGGTTTTGGAGGAAATAAAAGAAGATCAGCTACGACATTTACTATAGACGGGTTGGTGTACTTAGGTACAGGAATTTCTAACGGAGTTTATCTAGATGATTTTTGGGTGTTTGATCCTGCTACTGAAAGTTGGACCTCAAAACTGGATCTTGATGAAGAAGATGATTACGCTATACAAAGAAGTAATGCCGTTGGGTTTACTTTAGATGGTTACGGCTATATAGCAACTGGTGAATTAGGTGGCGCAACCAATACGGTTTGGGAATATGATCCGGTATCTGATGAATGGGGGCAAAAAACTTCTTTTGAGGGAGCAACAAGACAAGATGCGATAGCATTTTCTAATGGTAGTCGTGTATTTATTGGTATGGGTAGAACTGGTACTTTATACCTAGATGATTTAGATGAATTCTTTCCTCAAGATGAGTACGAAGAGGAAGATTAATTTTTCATAGTGAGTGCAATTGTTAATTTTTTGGGTCAATCTGTGTGGATTGACCCATTTTTAAACATTTATTTATGAGTTCTACTATAAAATACTCGATAGTTATTGTGCTATTTTTGGCACTTGGGCTTGGCTATTCTATTTATAATCAAATTACAACAGATAATAATCAACAATTTCATGGTCAGGTAGTAAGTCTAAATGATGGCTTTGGCTATCAGATAATGAGCGGAGAAAAGATTGTGATTTTACAAGAATATATACCTGGTTTTCCGGGCAAGCAAAAATTTGTGTCTGAGGAAGATGCCCAAAAAACAGTAAATCTGGTATTGTCAAAATTAGAGGATGGTAAATCACCTGTTTTATTGCCGTCAGATTTGGTGGAATTGAATATTTCTACTGCGGTAGTTCAGTAATTTCTTTATGGAATCAATCATTAAAAATAGGGTTCAAATAGTTGTCCATATTAGTTTATGGATATTGTTATACGGACTCACATTTTATCCTATTTTAAATGATGCAAGACCCATTCCATCAGACGTATTCCCAAAACTTATTGTAATTATCATTCTTTTTTACTTCAACTACTTCTATTTGGTGCCGGAGTTTTTGTTGAAAAAAAGTGTGTTGTCTTATTTGATGATTTCGTTGGGTCTATTAATTGTCTCTGCTTTGCTGTTGAATCATTTTTATGAGCCCAGATTTCCCGAGAATTTTTTTATGGATAGGGAACGACCAAGGGGTTTTATGATTATGCCTTATTATAGATCTTTCGTTAGCCTTGGTATACCATTTGTAATCAGTGCCATCTTAAGAATGTATGTAGAATGGAAGCGTAATGAGAATTTACGTTTGTCGGTTGAAAAAGAGAGTATTAAGTCAGAGTTACAGTTTTTAAAGGCACAATTGAATCCACATTTTTTATTCAATTCACTTAATACAATTTATGCGCTTTCCGTAAAAAAGTCACCAGATACATCAGAAGCAATTGTAGACCTGTCTGAGTTGATGCGGTATATGATTTATGAGGCAGATAAAGATTTGGTTCCTTTAAATAAAGAGCTAGACTATATTAAAAGTTATATACAGTTACAACGCTTAAGATTATCTGATAGTGAAAATGTATCCTTAAAAATTACTGGAGAAGATAGGGGTAGGGCAGTACCTCCCTTACTATTTATTTCGTTTATAGAAAATGCTTTTAAATACGGTACAGACTATAAAGGTAAGACTTATGTAAAAATTGCCTTGATCATTACGGATACATCTGTTTATTTAAATGTTAAGAATAAAATAGGAGTGTTTAAAGAGCCTACCAAAAATTCTGGTATAGGCTTGGAGAATATTAGAAATCAATTAGAATTGATTTATCCAGGGTTGCATAATCTTGAAGTTGATAATGACGGTAAAGATTATGAAGTATCATTAACTATTTACCAAAAACAATCAAGCCTATGAAATGTATAATTATAGATGATGAGCCATTAGCAATTGAAATACTTTCAAGCTACTGTGAAAAACTAGATTTTATAGAATTGGTAAATACCTATACCAATCCGTTAGATGCTATAACAGAAATTAAGGAGAAGAAAATAGATTTAATTTTCTGTGATATAGAAATGCCACAAATCAATGGAATTGATTTTATGGGCACATTAGACAATAAGCCCTTGTTTATTTTTACAACTGCATATTCTCAGTATGCCGTTGATGGTTTTGAATTGAATGCGGTAGATTATTTGGTAAAGCCAATACCATATCATCGTTTTATAAAGTCGGTATCAAGAGTACAAGATTTAATTTCTAAAAAACAAAAAACTATTATGGAGGCAAATGTTTTTTCATCGACAGGCGATAATTCAGTAGAAAAGAAGTTCATTTTTGTAAAGGCGGAATATGAGAGTATAAAAATTGATTTAGATCAAATTGAGTACGTACAGGGTTTAAAAGATTATTTAAAAATTCATATTGCCAATACTAATAAGACCATTCTTACCTTAATGAGTTTTAAAGAAATCATGAGTAAGTTGCCTTCTAATCAGTTTCTTAGAGTGCATAAATCTTATCTTGTTAATGTAAATTATATTAAAACCGTTCAGCGTAATAGAATTGTTATAAACGATATGCGCATACCCATTGGTGAAAGCCATAAAGAAGCTTTCTTTTCCATTTTGGGCTTATAGAATATGGTTTCAGCTCATTAAATTTAATTTTTCGAATTTACTTCATAATTTAAGCAACCAAAGTTTAGATAGAATTATCTATTTTTGTTTAGCTAAAAGCACGGGTGCCTATTATGAGTCAAAAAGTTTTACTCTCTTCCAAAGAAATAAATATCATCCTGCATCGATTGGCTTGTCAGCTTCTTGAGAATCATTTAAATTTTGAAAATACTGTATTAATAGGTATTCAGCCTAGAGGTAAATTTCTTGCTGAACGTTTAAATAAGATTCTTAAAGAGGAATATAAGGTAAAGCACATAGACTTAGGTTTTTTGGATATCACTTTTTATAGAGATGACTTTAGAAGAGGAGAGAAAACTTTAGAGGCAACAAAAACCAAAATCGATTTCTTGATTGAAGATAAGAATGTAGTCTTAATTGATGATGTTT
This sequence comes from Maribacter sp. UH1, assembly GCF_056839145.1. Taxonomy (NCBI): domain Bacteria; kingdom Pseudomonadati; phylum Bacteroidota; class Flavobacteriia; order Flavobacteriales; family Flavobacteriaceae; genus Maribacter; species Maribacter sp. UH1. The sequence continues at coordinate 624,879 of NZ_CM166387.1, read as the reverse complement.
TATATACGGGTAGAAGTATAAATGCAGCATTGAATGCGTTGCAATCTTTTGGTAGGCCCAAAGATGTAGAATTATTGTGTTTAATAGACCGTAGATTTAGCAGGCATTTGCCCATACAGCCTAATTACAGAGGTCGTCAGGTAGATGCGATTAATGATGAGAAAGTAAAGGTGATGTGGGAAGAAAATGACGGGGAAGATATTATATATTTAGTAAATAGATAAGAAAATGAGCGAACTGAGTGTTAAACACTTACTGGGAATTAAATACCTAAAGGAAACCGATATTCAGCTTATTTTTGAAACTGCCGATCATTTTAAGGAAGTGATCAACCGATCGATAAAAAAGGTTCCTTCGCTTAGAGATATTACTATCGCCAACATATTTTTTGAGAATAGTACCAGAACAAAATTGTCTTTTGAGCTTGCAGAAAAACGATTGTCTGCAGATGTTCTTAATTTCTCTGCCAGTCAGTCTTCTGTAAAAAAAGGAGAAACTTTAATAGATACCGTAAATAACATTTTATCTATGAAAGTAGATATGGTGGTTATGCGGCATCCAAACCCTGGTGCGGGTATATTTTTATCCAAGCATGTAAATGCATCTATTGTTAATGCTGGAGATGGTGCGCATGAGCATCCTACACAGGCATTACTGGATTCTTATTCTATACGAGAAAGACTTGGTGATGTTGCTGGTAAAAATGTAGTTATTGTAGGTGATATTCTTCACTCAAGGGTGGCGCTCTCAAATATATTTGCTCTCAAATTACAAGGAGCAAATGTTAAGGTATGTGGACCTAAAACTTTGTTGCCTAAACATATAGAATCTTTAGGTGTAGGTGTAGAAACCAATTTAAGAAAAGCTTTGGAGTGGTGCGATGTAGCTAATATGTTACGTATACAGAACGAAAGATTAGATATATCCTATTTTCCGACAACAAGGGAATACACCCAACAATTCGGAGTCAATAAAAAATTACTTGATAGTTTGGATAAAGAAATTGTAATCATGCACCCGGGTCCTATAAACAGAGGTGTAGAAATTACAAGTGACGTTGCAGATTCAAAACAATCAATAATTCTGAATCAGGTTGAAAACGGAGTAGCCATACGTATGGCAGTGATTTATTTGTTAGCATCTAAAATTAAATGATATGATTTTTACTAAAGAAGGATCGTTGATAATCGTCTCTCAGGAAGAAATTTCTATTGAGCGTTTTTTGGAAAATTTGGATAAGGAATATGCCAAATTAAAGAATGATAATTTGGTGTTAGATTTATTGAGTTTTTCTGAGCTTACGCCATATAATGTTATTTCATTTTTAGAAATAGCTAGAAAACATAAAGAGAATGAACAGTCTTTTGTGTTGGTTTCTGATAAGGTGTCTTATGATGATGTACCAGAAGAAATCAATTTAGTGCCTACACTTCAAGAAGCTAGGGACATTGTTGAAATGGAAGAAATAGAACGTGATTTGGGTATTTAAAACAATCCTGAATTGCAAATAGAAATACTTAAGTACTTTTTTATGCATCTTACTGTATTGGGTTGTTATGCGGCAACACCAAGAACACTTACTAACCCAACATCTCAAGTGCTAGAAATCAACAACCATATTGTGTTAATTGATTGTGGTGAGGGTACTCAAGTAGAGCTGAGAAGGCATAAAATAAAGTTCTCTAGAATCAATCATATTTTCATTTCTCATTTGCACGGAGACCACTTTTTTGGGTTGCCCGGTTTTATTTCTACAATGAGATTGTTGGGAAGGGAGAAAGAGTTGCATGTTTATGGTCCTAAAGGAATAAAAGAGGCGATAACTTTACTGTTAAAGTTGGGAGATTCTTGGACCAACTACCCTCTGTTGTTTCATGAACTATCAAGTAAAGAATCTGAACTTATTTTTGAGGATAGTAAAATTAGTGTTACTACAATACCGCTAGATCATAGAATTTATACAAATGGTTACTTGTTTCAGGAAAAAATTGGAAAGCGAAAACTGAATATTGAAGCTGCTGAGGAATATGGTATTGATAAGGCATATTATCAAAACATAAAAAATGGTAAGGATATTACTTTAGATAATGGAGAAGTGATAGCCAATAGTACATTAACTTTTGATCCGCCAAAGCCAAAATCATACGCTTTTTGTAGTGATACTGTTTATGATGAAAGCTTAGCTGAGAAGATTAAAGATGTTGATGTTTTGTATCATGAATCTACCTTCTTAGAGTCAGAGGCAGAATTGGCAACAAAAACTAAGCACGCTACAGCTATGCAGGCGGCAAAAGTAGCAAGAGACGCTAATGTAAGAACCTTAATATTAGGTCATTATTCTACTCGATATAAATCTATAGCCCTATTTAAAGAAGAAGCTACAACAATTTTCCCTAATGTACTTCTTGCCGATGATGGTAAGACTTTTGATTTTTAACCCATTAAATACATTTTTATAACGTTTATTTTCCTTTCTTTTTAGAACTTTGTTTATCTTGTTTTTAACACGAAAATGATGCAAAAAGATTTAGGCGATTACAGGAAATCTTACGAGAAAAGTGCGTTGATTGAAGACCGTATATCTGACAATCCAATTCAACTTTTTCAAACATGGTTCTATGAGGTTGAAAAATCTGATGGAGTAGATGAACCAAATGCCATGACGGTATCTACAGTTGGTTTAGATGGTTTTCCTAAAAGTAGGGTAGTACTTCTAAAAAAATATACTCACGAAGGTTTTATCTTTTATACGAACTACAATAGTGAGAAAGGTCGTGCCATTAGCGAAAACCCAAATATCTGTATTTCTTTTTTCTGGGCAAATTTAGAACGCCAAGTAATCATAAAAGGAATTGCGGAAAAACTGCCTAAAAATCTATCTGATGGTTATTTTGATTCAAGACCAGACGGAAGCAAGTTAGGAGCGATAGTTTCTAATCAAAGTACGGTAATAGACTCAAGAGCTGTTTTAGAGGATCAACTTACCAAATTGGAGAAGGAATATGAAGGTAAGGAAATTGAAAGACCAGACCATTGGGGCGGCTATTTAGTAAGACCGGTTTCTATGGAGTTTTGGCAAGGAAGACCAAATAGATTGCACGATCGTATTAGGTACACCCTTACAAATGAATATGATTGGAAAATTGAGCGATTAGCTCCTTAAATAAGTAAGATGAAAAATCTATTTTTAATGCGCCATGGTAAATCTTCTTGGGAGCTAAATGTTGGCGATGAAGACAGGGCATTATTGCAAAGAGGAATTTCTGACGCCCGTTTGGTAGGCGAAGAAATTTCCAAACTAAATTTAAAAATAGATCATGTATATACCAGTCCGGCAAACAGGGCGTTTCATACCTGTATGATTTGTTTGCGAATTCTGAATTATCCGTTAGAGAATTGTAGTGTAGATGCTCATCTGTATGATTTTTCAGGGAATCAAGTATTCCAGTTTATTAAAGATTTAGATGATAATTTAGATAATGTCCTTCTTTTTGGACACAACCATACCTTTACCCATTTAGCAAATTCTATGGGAGATAAGCATATTGATAATGTGCCAACTAGCGGATTTGTTCATTTGCAATTCAATGAAAATACCTGGGCTAATGTTAATAAAGGCTCAACAATACAAACCATTTTTCCGAAGCAACTAAAAGCATGATAAAAAATAACAACCAGTACGTAAATAGAGAAATAAGTTGGTTATGGTTCAACGAGCGTGTATTACAAGAAAGCGCGGATAAGAATGTTCCATTAATTGAAAGACTTCGTTTTTTAGGTATTTTCTCAAATAACTTAGATGAGTTTTTCAAAGTTCGTTACGCAACTGTAAAGCGAATAGTTGAAGCCGGTAAAACAGGTAAAAGTGTTTTAGGAGGTGAAAAAGCAAAAGACCTTTTAGAGGAGATTACAAATATTGTAATTGAGCAACAAACCAAGAGTTTGACTATTCTAAGAAGAATTGAGCATGAGCTTGAGGGTAAGAATATTTTTATCATCAAGGAAACGGAATTAAACGAAAATCAAAAAGAATTCGTAAAAGCTTATTTCTTAAAAGAAGTAAGTCCGCAGTTAATGACTATCATCTTAAACGATCTTACGCGTTTTCCTACTTTAAAAGATACGGCAGCGTATTTAGCTGTAAAAATGGTTATTAAAAGTGAGGAAAGTAAGAAAGAGAAACGCTATGCATTAATTGAAATACCTAAGGGGATAGACCGTTTTGTGGTGTTGCCAGATGAAGGAGATAAAAGTTATATCATTATACTAGATGATTTAATTAGATATTGTTTGGGGAATATTTTCACCATGTTTGAGTACGAATCTATTTCTGCTCATATGATTAAAATAACCAGAGATGCAGAGCTAGATATAGATAATGACTTAAGTAAAAGTTTTATAGAGAAAATATCGTCAAGTGTAGAGCATAGAAAAATCAGTGATCCCGTTCGTTTTGTCTATGATAAAAGTATAGGTAGGGATACTTTGACTTTTCTTAAAGAGAAGATGAATATAGAAGATACGGATAGTGTTATACCAGGTGGTAGATATCACAACCGTAGAGATTATATGGGTTTTCCTAGTTTAGGTAGAAAAGATTTACTGTACGATAAGATAACACCCTTACCGGTAAAAGGTCTTAGTGTTGAAGGTAGTATTTTGGAAAGCATAGCCAAAAAAGACTATTTACAGTATACTCCTTATCACACTTTTAACTATGTACTGAAGTTTTTGCGTGAAGCTGCATTAGATCCTAAAGTGCGTACTATTAAGATTACGGTATATAGATTGGCAAGTAATTCTCAAATTGCGGCCTCTCTAATAAACGCGGTTAAAAATGGAAAACAGGTAACGGTACAGATTGAGCTTCAAGCTCGTTTTGATGAACAGGCGAATATTGAATATGCTGAGCATCTCCAAGCAGAAGGGGTGAAACTTATTTTCGGAGTGCCAGGTTTAAAAGTACATAGTAAAATATGTTTGATTGAAAGAGAAGAAGGAAATTCTTTAAAACGCTACGGATTTGTAAGTACAGGTAACTTTAATGAATCAACGGCAAGAATTTATACTGATTTTACACTATTTACGGCAGATGATTCTATATTAAAAGAGTTGAATAAGGTCTTTGATTTCTTTGAGACTACTTATAAAATCAATAAATACAAACACCTTATTGTTTCTCCGCATTATACTAAAAATGCATTCATGAAATTGATTGATAATGAGATAGCAAATGCCAAGCAAGGTAAGGTAGCTTTTATCAAGATTAAAATGAACAGTTTTACCTCTTACAAGATGGTAGACAAGCTATATGAAGCAAGTAGGGCAGGGGTAAAGATCCAGTTGATCATAAGAGGTATATGTTGCTTAATACCAGGGGTTGAAGGTATGAGTGAAAACATAGAAGCGATAAGTGTTATAGATAAATTTTTAGAGCATACCCGCTTCTTTGCATTCGCTAATGGGGGTGATACAAAAATGTATATTTCCTCTGCAGATTGGATGACTAGAAATCTTGATTATAGAGTTGAAGTAGGTTGCCCTATTTACGATGAGGATATCAAACAAGAATTGATGGATACTTTTGATATCTGCTGGAAAGATAATACGAAAGCGCGTGTATTTAATGCGGCACAAGATAATGCATATAGAAAGACAACATTACCTAGAATAAGGTCTCAATTTGCTACGTATGAGTATTATGCGAATAAACAAGAATCTTAAAAAAGAGGTCTATTGAAGGTAAGAAAATTTGCAGCGATAGATATAGGCTCTAATGCCATTAGGTTGCTTACACACAATGTTATTGAGGATAAGGGTAAAAAGACTCAGTTTAGAAAAAGTGCTTTAGTAAGGGTACCTGTACGTTTAGGTGAAGATTCGTTTACAGTAGGTGAAATATCTGAAGTTAATGAAGCTAGACTCATTAAGACCATGAAGGCTTTTAAGCTTTTGATGGAAGTTGCTGGTGTTGAAAAGTATAGAGCCTGTGCGACATCTGCCATGAGAGAGGCTAATAATGGGAATGAAATAATAGAGAAGGTTGTTCAAGAATCTGGAGTTAAAATAGATTTAATAGATGGTAAGCAAGAAGCTGCCATTATTGCCTCAACAGATTTAAAGAATTTAATAAAAGATGATCAATGTTATTTATATATAGACGTTGGTGGAGGTAGCACGGAGTTTACCTTATTTTCAAATGGCAATATCAAAGTCTCAAAATCTTTTAAGTTAGGTACGGTAAGACTTTTGAACGATATGGTGAAACCAGAAACTTGGAAAAAATTAGAAGAATGGATAAAGGTGAATTTAAAGGACAAGCCTAAGTTATCCATCATAGGCTCTGGGGGTAATATCAATAAGTTGCATAAGTTATCAGGTAGAAAAGAAGGCGAACCATTATCTTATATATGGCTGAATGCCCAATACCATTTTTTAGATAGCTTAAGTTATGATGATAGAATATCAGAACTAGGCTTAAACCCCGATAGGGCAGACGTTATCATTCCGGCAACTAAAATATTTCTTTCAGCGGCAAAATGGAGTGGAGCAAAGAAAATTCATGTACCTAAAATAGGACTATCGGATGGTATAATTAAAGATTTATACAATTCTGAGAACAACTAAGTTAAGATTTAACCGTGAATAGATTCCTTAGTTCCTAGGTCTTTCATGATTTGGGCTTCATATTCTAAAAGGCTGTCCCATTTTTTGTTCACTTCTTCTAGTTCACCATATTTACGGGCAAATTTTAAGAACATGGTATAGTGTCCAGCTTCACTAATCATTAATTTATGATAGAAATCGGCTAATTTTTTATCTTCCAATTCTTCGGAAAGCAATCTAAAACGCTCACAACTACGGGCTTCAATTAGTCCGGCATAAAGCAATCTATGAACCAGTTGGGTAGTTCTACTTCCTCCCTTTGGAAAAAATTTAATGAGTTCAATTACATAATCATCCTTACGGTCTCTACCTAAAGTATTGCCACGTTGTAAAATAAGATCGTGTACCATTTTAAAATGACCCATTTCCTCCCTGGATAAAGCTACCATCTCTGTAACTAGCTCAGTGTATTCAGGAAAAGAGACTATTAAAGAGATTGCCGTACTAGCCGCTTTTTGCTCGCAGTACGCATGATCGGTCAATATTTCGTCAATATTTTTTTCGACAATATTAACCCATCTAGGGTCGGTAGGTAGTTTTAAGCCTAGCATAATTTACTTTTTTCCAAAATTAGAAAGATTTTGAAGACCTCACCAATTTTAATCAAAAACCTAGACGACTTACTGCTGAATAATAATTATTTTTGAAGTAAGATCAATCCTATTTTTAAAAATGCACAATCAAGAAGATATTCAGAATATATTAATAAAATATGGAAATGCAGAAAGTGTTGCTTGGTTAAAGGGTAAAATTGAAAAATTGGCAGATGATAAGTCTTCAAAAGACTTGTTTATGACTTACAGCCTTTTGAATGTAAAGTTTGAAGGGGTGAAACCAATTTCATTTAAAAGTCAAGATACTGAAAGTGCCCGTTATTTTAGCGCGCATAGCGCAAATATTCTTCAGGTTGCGCGTATTTATTTATTGTCAGAAGTTTTAAGGCATGATGAGGAATATTATACACCCAAAGTAGCGAATATTATACAGGTGGCTGATACAAGTGAGTTAGAAACATTTCTCAAGTACTTGATTTTATTACCAAATCCTGAGGCCTACAAACAAACAGCGGTAGAAGCTTTAAGAACAAATATTGCTACTATTTTTGATGCCATATCATTGAACAATCCTTACCCTGCAAGGTTTTTCAATGACCAGCAGTGGAACCAAATGTTTTTGAAAGCGGCATTTATGGAGCGTGACCTTTCTCAAATAGAAGCTGTTGACGAAAGGGCAAATCAAGATTTAACAAGAATAATATCTGATTATGCACATGAAAGATGGGCTGCGGGTAGAAAAATAGACCCATTATTTTGGAGGCCAGTTTCAAAGTTTTTGAATGAAGAACTTTTGAATGATATGAAGAAGCTTCTTAATAGTGATGATGTAATAGAAAATAATGCCGGAGCACTTTGTTGTTATCTATCAGAGAATGATAAAGCAATGGCACTTTTGAATAGTAGACCAGAGCTAAAACATAAAATAGCGGACGGGCAGATAACTTGGAATACGATTAAACAACATTAGAATGGAAGATAAAATGATGATTATTGACCCACATGTTCACATGACGTCAAGAACAACAGATGATTATGAAGCAATGGCGGCTGCGGGTGTTGTGGCGGTAATAGAACCTTCATTTTGGCTTGGTCAACCAAGAACTCAAGTAGGTTCTTTTCAAGATTACTTTAGTAGTCTGGTAGGTTGGGAGCCTTTTAGGGCTAGCCAATTCGGTATTAAACATTACTGTACTATTGGTTTAAATTCAAAGGAAGCCAACAATGAAGCCTTGGCAGAGCAGGTAATTGAATTATTGCCTTTATACCTTCATAAAGAGAATGTAGTAGCTATTGGTGAAATAGGTTACGATGATCAAACCCCTGCAGAAGATAAGTTCTTTAGAATGCAACTAGATATGGCTAAAGAATTGGATATGACTGTACAAGTACATACACCGCACCGAGATAAAAAAGCAGGAACCATAAAAAGTATGGAAGTATGTTTGGAGCATGGTTTAGATCCTGCCAATGTAATTATTGACCATAATAATGAAGAAACGGTAAAAGAAGTTCTTGACCGCGGATTTATTGCTGCATTTACTATTTATCCAAAAACTAAAATGGGTAATGAACGTATGGTAGAAGTAGTTAGAAAATTTGGTAGTTCTAACATTATCGTAGATAGCTCTGCAGATTGGGGTGTTAGTGACCCTCTAGCAGTGCCAAAGACAGCTAATTTAATGCTGAAAAGAGGTATTTCTATGGAAGATGTAAGAAAGACCTGTTACCAAAACGCTTTAGATGCGTTTAGTAAAAACGGTAAAATGAAAGAAGCACATTGGTTACAGCCAGATAGCATTAACCAATCACAACTATTTAATGATAATAGTGTTTTAAGAGGTCAGAAACCAAGAATAGACGAAGACCAAATTACCTAAAATGAAAGATAAATTATTGGGTTTTGCTCGTTTAGCGAGACCTGCAAATTTGCCAACTGCAGCAGCGGATATATTGGCAGGTATTGCCATTGCATTATATTTAAGTAACATAGATGTACTTGGTTTTCTAACCAAGCAAAGTGGAGATGTACTTTTATTGGTCTTTTCTTCGGTAGCATTGTACGCTGGCGGAGTGGTTTTTAACGATGTTTTCGATGCAGCGTTAGATGCTGTTGAAAGACCGGAAAGGGCTATACCTAGCGGACTGGTACCAAAACGTGAAGCTATTTATTTCGGTACTATACTAATGTTAATCGGGATTACTTTGGCATTTAAGTGTACTGTGTTATCCGGACTCATTTCAGTTGCATTAACCATTGCAATTTTAACCTATGACGGGTATTTTAAGCAATTTGGATTTGCCGGGCCTTTGAATATGGGTATTTGTCGGGGATTGAACCTTTTAATGGGAATGTCAATTTTAGGAACTCTTACAAATTGGTATATAATATTGGTACCAGTAGTTTATATTTTTGCCATTACATTAATAAGTAGAGGAGAAGTACATGGTAACAATAAAAAGCATATTGTTTGGGCTGGTATTTTGTATGCAATAGTTATACTATCTATTACGTTAATTGTAATGCAACAGAAAGACAGTATCGTGGTCTTATTGCCGTTCTTATTTTTATTCGGGTATTTGATTTATAAGCCATTATTACAAGCATACAAGGAGAATTCCCCTAAGAATATTAAGAAAGCGGTTATGGGAGGTGTTTTATCGTTAGTCGTAATGAATGCTTGCTGGGTAGCCGGTTTTTCTAATTGGTATCTGGCGTTAGCAGTATTATTGTTATTACCGATTTCAATGCTATTGTCTAAATTATTTGCAGTAACATAAAATTCGTATGCAATTAAAACCTATAAAACAGTCTTTTCAAGTACAATATAATTATCAATTGTATTTTACTTCGGGACTCTTTGATTTAGAAAATCTTTTGTTCGCAAACTTAATTGCAGACTATAAAGATTTTGAGCCTGTTAAGCTTCTTTTTGTATTGGATGACGGAGTTGAAAAGCATCATCCTGCATTAATAAATCAGATTGAAAAATATTGCGAAAAACATCAGCAAACTATAAAGTACAGTAATACGCTAGTTTTACCGGGTGGCGAACAGGTAAAGAACAGTGATGATGCCATTAAATCCGTTTTAAAAGGAGTCAACAAAAATAAAATTTGTCGTCATTCATTCGTTGTAGTTATCGGTGGTGGTGCGGTGATAGATATGGTTGGCTATGCTACAGCTATTGCACATAGGGGAGTAAAGTTGATCAGAATACCTACTACGGTTTTATCTCAGAACGATTCTGCCGTTGGTGTAAAGAACAGTGTAAATGCATTTAAGAAGAAGAATTTCTTAGGAACATTTGCTCCGCCATTTGCCATTATTAACGATAGCAATTTTTTGGAAACTCTAGAACAACGAGATTGGATTTCCGGTATATCCGAAGCTATAAAAGTAGCATTAATTAAGGATAAGACCTTCTTCAAATATATAGCAGATAATGCTACGGCTTTGAAAAATAGGGAAATGGAACCTATGCAATATGTCATTTATAAATGTGCAGAAATGCACATGCACCATATTGCCCAAGGTGGTGACCCGTTTGAATCGGGATCATCAAGACCTTTGGATTTTGGACATTGGGCTGCTCACAAGATGGAATTCATGACCAATTATGAATTGAGACATGGAGAAGCTGTAGCAAAGGGCATCGCATTAGACGTCACCTACGCACAACTTATTGGCTTAATTTCTGAAGAAGATTTACAATACGTATTAGATGTAATGATTGCTATAGGTTTTGATCTATCGCTTCCTGTTGAAAGTGAAGAAGAAATTCAGTCTTTATTAGATGGTATAGAAGAGTTTAGAGAGCATTTGGGTGGTCAGTTAACAATTACTCTAATTTCTGACTTAGGAATCAAGCATGATGTTCATACCATTGATATGATGCTAATGGCACAGGCGATTACAAAATTGAATCATCAATTCGCATTAAATTAAGTTCAATGCAGCTACTAGATAACTTTCATTTAACCTATTGTACTAACATTCACCCTGGGCAAGATTGGAAAAGTACTTTTGAGAGTATTAAAAGCCATGTACCGGGTATAAAGCAAGAAGTTTCAAAAGAACAACCTTTTGGTTTGGGACTGCGATTATCTAATAAAGCAAGTGAGGAACTTGATTTAGGTGATAATATGACTCATTTTAAAAGTTGGTTACACGACAATAATCTTTATGTATTTACCATGAATGGATTTCCTTATGGTAATTTTCACGATGAACGTGTAAAAGATATGGTGCATGCTCCAGATTGGACTACTAATGACCGTTTAAAGTATACAAAGAGATTGTTTCGTCAATTATCGGAATTGATACCAGAAGGAATGAATGGCGGAATTTCAACTTCTCCAATCACTTACAAATATTGGCATAAAACAGAAAGCGAAACACAAAATGCATTTGAAGTTGGTGCTAAAAATATGCTCAAAGTTGCTAAGCAATTATTTGAAATTGAACAAACTACAGAAACATATTTACATCTAGATATTGAACCAGAACCGGACGGATTACTAGAAAATAGCGATGAGGTATTACTGTTTTATTCTGATTATCTAGTGCCTTTAGGGATTGCATATTTTAAGCAGGAATTAGGATTAAATTCCGATGAAGCAGAAGCATTAATTAAAAAGTACATCACGGTTTGTTATGACGTTTGTCATTTCTCACTAGCTTATGAAGAGCCAACGGATACCTTTGCAAAGCTCAAGGCAAACAATATTGGGGTAGGAAAAATTCAAGTAAGTGCCGCATTGAAAATTCTTTTTAATGGAACCAATGATGAACGTATTTGGGAAGAATTATCCCAATTTAATGAACCTACCTATTTACATCAGGTAACCGAAAAGCTTAATGGCAAAGTAAAAACGTATAGTGATTTGCCTTTAGTTTTAGAAGGGGAGAGAAATCATAAAGAACTACGTGCGCATTATCACGTTCCTATTTTCTTGGAAAAATACGGCAAGTTGTTTTCAACACAGGACCATATTTTAAAAACTATGGATTATCTAAAAATTGATCCTATATCTGAACATCTAGAAATAGAAACCTATACTTGGGATGTTCTTCCGTCAGATTTAAAACAAGATTTATCAGTATCCATAATTCGCGAAATAGAGTGGTTTAAATCACACATGTAATATGAAGAAAACGGTAGTCATAAATGTAGTAGGATTAACGAAACGATTGATAGGTGAACACACTCCGTTTATAAAATCATTTTTAGAAAAAGGTCAGTCATCATATATAGAACCTGTACTGCCAGGTGTTACCTGTGCTGTACAATCTACCTATGTTACCGGTAAATGGCCGTCAGAACATGGTATTGTTGGTAATGGTTGGTATTTTAAAGATGAGTGCGAAGTAAAATTTTGGCGACAATCTAACAAATTGGTGGAGCAGTCAAAAATTTGGGATGATATTAAAGAGCAACATCCTAATTTTACTTGTGCCAATCATTTTTGGTGGTACAATATGTATAGCAATGTTGACTATAGTCTAACGCCAAGACCAAATTATTTGGCAGACGGCAGAAAAATTCCAGATGTGTATTCTCATCCCGCGCAGTTGCGTGACGATATGCAAAAAGCATTAGGTACTTTTCCATTGTTTGAGTTTTGGGGACCTAAAACAACTGTAAATTCATCAAAGTGGATTGCAGATGCTGCTTTATTGACGGATAAAGAGCATAATCCAGATCTAACCTTTATTTATCTACCGCATTTAGATTATAATTTACAGCGATATGGACTTGATTTTAATATCATATCCAAAGATTTAAATGAAATAGATGCTGTAGTAAAACAATTAGTGCAACATTATGAAGCACTTGATGCCAGAGTGATACTGCTTTCTGAATACGGAATTACAAATGTAAACAGACCCATTCATCTTAATCGCGTATTACGTAAAGAAGGTTTGATAGCTGTGCGTGAAGAAAGAGGATTAGAGCTCTTAGATGCAGGGGCAAGTGATGTATTTGCCGTTGCAGACCATCAAATTGCACATGTGTATTGCAAGAATACCCAAGACATTGAACGGGTTGTTACATTGATTGAAGCTGTCGAAGGTGTAGAGAAAGTACTTTACGGAGAAGATTTAAAAACTTATCATATAGATCATGAACGCTGTGGCGATATAGTGGTGGTGGCTGATAAAGATTCTTGGTTTACGTATTACTTCTGGCTGGATGATGCAAAAGCACCGGATTATGCAAGAATGGTAGATATTCATAAAAAACCAGGCTACGATCCGGTTGAAATGATGACAGACCCAAAAGATAAATTGGTAATGGCCAAAGTAGTTGGCAAGCTGCTAAAAAAGAAGATGGGTTTTAGAACCGTCATGAATATCATCCCTATTGATGCAACTCTAATTAAAGGATCACACGGTCGTTTAACTGAAGAAGAAGAAGATTTTCCTATCTTCATTAGTAACCATTTAACTGGTGATAACGATCAGATAATTAGTGCAGTACAAGTGCGTGATCTTATTGAAGATCACTTATTAAACTAAATTCAAATGAATCTATTATTTAAGATCTTAGGCTACGTTTTTGCCATTTTATTTTCTGTTGGCGCTGTTTTACAATACAATGATCCAGACTCGTTACATTGGATTATCATCTATGGCGTTGCGGCTTTAATGTCTTTGTTGTTCGCATTAAATAAAATAGGCTATACAGTACCGTTGATATTAGGAATATTTGCTTTTATTGGCTTCGTTTACCTTTATCCTTCAGATTTTCAAGGATTCGATTTAAATGATGGAGATATCGTTACTGTAGAACTAGGGCGAGAGGCTTTTGGACTTCTGATTATTTCAATAGTTCTTTTAGTATTTGCTTTTAGAATTAAGAGAAAGCTATAAGAACAAATCGAATTCCTGTCTCAATAAATCAATCACCGGATTTTTTTCTCTTAGTTTCTCGTATTTCTCTTCGGGTGTAAAAGCAAATTTAGTTGCTGTTGTTTCATTGACTTTAATAACTAAATGAACGAAATGGTTGTTCAGTTTAGCACGTAAATACTCCATTAATTCGAACTGTTCACGTTCTATTTCCTTTTTCATTGTACTGTTTGGAAGCTCTAAATGAATAGCGAAGCCCTCTTTTAATTTAGGAATATCTGAATGCAAGTTAGAAGCAAGGATTTTTTGACCCTTCTTATCTATGATTTCAATAAAATCTGCCCAATGTTTACGAAGTTGTTCTTCAGTAAATGGTTCTTTAGGTAAGTTATTTTCGTCAATAACAACCTCAATTTTGTTTAGTTCGTGTTGTTTTTTGGCGTTTAAGCTAGAAATTGAAAGTCCAGAAACCCTTTTGGTAGGACGATTAATAATTGGTTTTTTAACGTCAGTACTGGTTTCCGCTGATGTTGATTTTTCAATATTTTGTTGAGGTTCTTTAGTTTTAATCGGTGCCACTTGTGTCTCAACAGCTGCTACAGGTTTTTTGCCTTCTATCGTAGTTTCAGAAGTCTTGTTTACAACATTTGTTTCTTTAGGAACATTGTTTTGGGTAACAGCCGGTTGATTTCCGCTTACAGGCTTAACCTCAGATTCTTTTTTAGGCGCTTTTGGAGCTTGGTTGTAAAACGCGGAAGGGGCAATGAAATCAATAGTCTTATTGTTAAGAGCTACGGATTCAGGATTTTTTTTTTCTCCATCAAAATTGATAGAGGCAAGTTTCATAAGGGTAAGCTCAACAAGTAAGCGTTGATTTTTACTTGTTTTATATTTTAAATCACAGTCGTTTGAAATTTCCAAACCTTGTAATAAAAAGGAGGGAGCAGTCTTTTTACTTTGATCTCTATATAATTGTTGCGCTGCTTCGCCAACTTCTAACAAGTTAATGGTATCAGGATGCTGGCATACCATTAAATCCCTGAAATGAGATGCTAGTCCAGATATGAAGTGGTGTCCGTCAAAACCAAGAGATAATGTCTTGTTAAATAATATAAGTAAGCCAGGTATATTATGCTCTAAGATTAAATCTGTAGCTTCAAAATAAGTATCGTAATCTAAGACATTTAAATTTTCGGTAACTGCTTTACGAGTAAGTTCTGAACCGGAAAAACTGACTACTCTATCAAAAATAGATAAGGCATCACGCATAGCACCATCTGCTTTTTGGGCAATGATATGTAGTGCATCATCCTCAGCATTTACACCTTGGTTTTCAGCAATATATTTTAAATACTCGGCAGCATCTTTAACGGTAATTCTTTTGAAATCGAAAATTTGACATCTAGAAAGAATAGTAGGTATGATTTTGTGCTTTTCTGTTGTTGCCAAAATAAAAATAGCATGCTTTGGTGGCTCTTCTAAAGTTTTCAGAAATGCATTAAAAGCAGATTGGGACAACATGTGCACCTCATCAATGATATAAACCTTGTATTTACCTACCTGTGGTGGTATACGTACTTGGTCGATAAGATTACGAATATCGTCTACAGAGTTGTTAGAGGCAGCATCAAGTTCAAATATATTGAAGGCAAAGTCTTCATTTTCCTTTTCGGTACCATCAGAATTTATCTGTTTTGCCAAAATACGTGCGCAAGTAGTTTTACCAACACCTCTGGGTCCACAGAATAGTAAAGCTTGTGCTAGGTGATTTTGGTCTATTGCATTTTGTAGTGTATTGGTTATAGACTGTTGGCCCACAACATCTTTAAATGTCTGGGGTCTATACTTTCTAGCCGATACAATAAATGGTTCCAAAATTCTATCTCTAATTAAACTTATACAAATATAATTATAGCCATTAATTCTAACGAGAATAAAGAAAAGAGATCATCCTTAGTTATCAACAATTACAGTACATTTGCGCTCAGCAGGCCACCTTATCGCTGCCAATTAATTGGGAGAGGAAAGTCTGGACACCATAGTGCAGTATAGCGGGTAACGCCCGTCCGCAGAGATGTGAGGACAAGTGCAACAGAAAGCAAGTACAGTTCGGCTGTAGTGAAACCAGGTAAACTCTATACGGTGAAACGTCATGTAAATCGGTGTTTGAGGGCTGCACGCTCAAGCCGAAGGGTAGGCGGTTAGAGCTCTGGGGTAACCCATTGCCTAGATAAATGATAAGGAATTCTGATTTTTCAGAATACAGAATCCGGCTTATGGCCTGCTTTTTTTATTGAAATGGTAAGTGTGAAATTTACCTAATGGTAACAACCTTGAGTGTAGTTATGATTCTTTACATTTAAGAATTAAGGCTGGTCTTTTAAAAATTACTTCTCAAAAAAGCTAAAAACGCTTCCGCCGTATTTTCTAGAATTTTTATAGTGTGGAAATTCTGCTAAAATGGTACGGTTAGAATGTTCAATAATTAATACGCCGTCTTCAAGGAGAAGATCATTTTCAAAAATTAGTTTGGGCAATTTTTCAAAATCGGCTAATTCCATATCGTAGAAGGGATCGGCGAATATGATATCGAATTTCTCTGTATTTCTTTGAAGAAAACTAAACACATCACTCTTTAAAGTACGAATATTCATGTCTAGCAATTCAACTGTTTTGTCAATGAATTGAATACAGCCAGAGTGTGCATCAATGGCAAGTACATCTTCAACACCTCTAGAAGAGAATTCGTAGCTAATATTACCGGTGCCTGCAAAAAGGTCAAGAACTTTAAGGTCTGGAAAATAGTAGCTATTGTTCAAAATATTGAACAAGCTTTCTTTAGCCATATCTTTTGTAGGTCTAACAGGTAGTTTTTTAGGGGCCATTAAATGACGACCTTTATGTTTTCCTGATATGATGCGCATTATATAGTATTAATGAGAGTGAAATCTATTGAGCCTGTTGAAGGTTCTCCAAGTTTTAATAGTTGAGCTGCTGATGGTTCAAAAATGCTGATGTGCTGAATATACGTATAGCAAAGTTGATAAGTTTCATCATCTTCTTCAATATCTCCAAATAGTTTTACAACTACGGTTTTTGGGTCTAATTCTAATTGCTCGATTACGAATAATAGGTAATAGACAAAGTCTTCTTTTGTTTGATATTTAAAGCTGTTGTACAGAAGAAGTTTGCGTTGGTTTAGAACGGTAATATCTAGTTGCTCTTTGTTTACATGTACAAAACATGTAATTTCTTGATTCTGTGTTTGGTTGTTTAGCAAAGATTGTAATAACACCGTGCCATTATGCATAAAATCGAACTCGCCAAAAAGATCGTATATGTAATTGTTGATGTTCACATAGGGCACATACACATTTACCAAATCATGATTTTCTACCTCGTCATAAGCTAAAACATCATTTGCTAATACCTTGGTATTGAATTTAAGGTATTCATTTAAATGATTAGGGTTGAATAATGATTTTGGCACCAGACCAAAAAGTGTATTTCTATGAACAGCAACTACTTCATCAAACTGCATGTTTTCTATATCATGCTTCTGAAAAAGCTTTTCCAATTCATCTTTAGCGGTCATCGGGTTTTTTTCATCAGAAAAATCGATTCTGTCAGAAATCAACAATTTTTGCGAAACAGTATCTGCTACACAAAAAGAAAGTCCATTCAAGCTAACCTGAATGGACAATTTTTTAAAATTTTTATCCGCTATATTTAAGCTACTATTTTTTAACTTTTTTGTCATATATGGAAGGCCAGTTACCGCTTGTGCTAACTTCATCTAAAGAACCTACATAAATAGTTGGTCCATTTACTTCTTCTACACTTAAGGCTGCTTTTTCACGAGATAATAAATCTTTTGGCTGATCGTAAAGAACAACTTCCTTATCAACTTTTGCCTCAAAAACAGGGGCTTTATATCCACTTTTTTCTACAAATCCAGCTTTCATTGTAAATTTTTCACCATTTGCTGCTGTAGGTACATCCATTAAGCTTTTGTATCTACCATCAGATTTGAAAAGTGAATCTTTTACAGAAACAGTTCCTAGTGTATCAATGATTTTCATTTCTTTCAACATATCAATACCGTATGCTTTGTCAAACTCCATGAAAGAAGAATCTCTCTGCTGGGTAATAACATATTTACCAGTGTCGATAAAACGAATAAGACTATTGAAGTCATTTGCGTATTTGCCATTCACTGTTTTGTAAGCCTCTTGAGAGTTTTTGATGTCTTTCAATTTGGCGATAACCTGCGAATAACGCTCTATTTTTACTTCTTTAAATTTGATTGGTCCAGTAATGGAGTTGTAAATAAAGTATCCTAAAGCGATACATCCAATCCAAAGTACAATTTGTATTATGGTCTTCATTTCGTATGTGTTATTTTTATTTAGTGGTCTTCACAAATCTACAATTTTTTTTTAATCGTAAAAGTTTTTAGGCTAAAAATCATCTTTATCTTTGAAGGCACATGAAACCAACTACACCCGCATCATTCTATAGTATACTAGAAACCAAATTTCCTCACACACCAACTGCCACACAATCAGTGGCTTTGCAAAAATTGGCTGAGTTTACACTTTCAACGGTTAAGGATGAAGTTTTTTTGTTAAAAGGTTACGCAGGTACCGGTAAAACTACTTTAATAGGTACTTTAGTTAACAGTTTATGGAAGGTTCAGAAGAAAGCTGTGCTCATGGCACCTACCGGGAGAGCGGCAAAAGTGATGTCAAATTATTCAAAAACACAGGCATTTACCATCCATAGAAAAATATATTTTCCGAAGAAACAAAGTGGAGGAGGAGTACAGTTTGTTTTGGCACCTAATAAACATAGGGATACTTTATTTATAGTTGATGAAGCATCAATGATACCAGATACGGCTGCAGATTCTAAATTATTTGAAAACGGTTCGTTATTAGATGACCTAATGATGTTCGTATACTCTGGTCACAAATGTAAGTTGTTATTAATAGGAGACACCGCACAGTTACCTCCGGTTCATTTAGTTTTGAGTCCGGCTTTGGATGGCGATAAACTTTCACTTAATTATAATAAAGAAGTGGTTCGTTTAGAATTGAATGAAGTAGTTAGGCAAGCAGGCGATTCAGGAATTTTAGCAAATGCTACCTTGTTAAGAGAGCAATTACAAAGTGAATTCTTTGAAGATTTTAAATTTGATGTAGATCCGTTCACTGATATAATACGCTTAATAGATGGTAATGAAATTCAAGAAGCCATTGACAGTTCATACTCAGAAAACGGAAAAGAGGAAACGGCATTTATTGTACGCTCTAATAAACGTGCAAATCTTTACAATCAGAATATTCGAGAACGGATATTATTTTTAGAGAATGATATTGCCGTAGGCGATTTTATGATGGTCGTTAAGAATAACTATTATTGGTTAAAGCCAAGCACAGAAGCTGGTTTTATTGCAAACGGAGATATTATAGAGATTCTAGAAATATTCGATATCAAGGAGATTTTTACGTTTAAGTTTGCCGAGGTTAAAGTGAAGATGGTAGATTACCCTAATATGCCACCTTTTGAAACCGTATTATTGTTAGATACCATAACGGCAGAATCTCCGTCGTTGTCTTATGAAGATGGCAATAGGTTGTATCAAGAAGTCATGAAAGACTTCGCACATGAAAGTTCAAAGTACAAGAAGTTTTTAGGGGTTAAGAATAACAAGTACTTCAATGGTTTGCAAGTAAAGTTCTCGTACGCCATAACCTGTCATAAATCTCAAGGGGGACAATGGAATACCGTTTTTGTTGAGCAACCATATTTGCCTAATGGGATAGATAAAGAATACTTGCGTTGGTTGTATACCGCGGTAACCAGAGCAAAGAGCAAGTTGTATCTTATTGGTTTTAAAGATGATTTTTTTCTTGATTAAGAAAAGGTTATTTTAGTAATTATTGATACAACAAAAAAATTAGCAAATAGTATATAGGATATGACAACAGATACGGTTTTAAGTATTTTTTTAGGGATAGGATTAGCCGCATCTGTGGGTTTTAGGGTATTTCTACCCTTATTTGCTTTGAGTTTGGCTTCCTATTTTGGAGTATGGGAATTAAATGATAATTGGCAATGGATAGGAAGTTTGGTAGCTGTGCTAACTTTAGGTGTAGCTACATTGTTAGAGATATTCGCCTATTTCATCCCTTGGTTCGATAATTTGTTAGATAGTATTGCAGTACCCTTGGCGGCAATTGCAGGTACAGCGGTTATGGTTTCAACAGTTGCAGATTTAGATCCAGTAATAACTTGGTCATTGGCTATTATAGCTGGTGGCGGTACAGCCACGGCAATTAAAGGAGCAGGGGCAACAGGAAGATTGGCATCTACAGCCACAACAGGTGGTTTGGCGAATCCGCTGATTACCACAGTAGAAACAGGTACTGCCGCTGTAGTATCGGTCGCGTCGATATTTGCACCTATCTTAGCAGCGGTTTTGGTCATAATCATTTTGGTTGTCATTTTTAGGATATACAGAAGCTTAAGACCAAAGGCAAAAACATAAAATAAAAGTAGTTGAAGAAAATAGCAATGATACCTGCCCGTTATGCGGCATCAAGATTTCCTGCGAAGCTAATGCAAGATTTAGCTGGTAAACCGGTCATTTTAAGAACATATCAAGCTGCAGTACATACCAAATTGTTTGATGAAGTATATGTGGTTACAGATAGTGAGGTTATCTATGATACTATCGTTAAAGCAGGTGGTTTGGCGATTATGAGTAAAAAAGAGCACGATTGTGGTAGTGATCGTATCGCAGAGGCCGTTATGCAGATGGATGTCGATAT
Source organism: Maribacter sp. UH1 (assembly GCF_056839145.1). Lineage (NCBI taxonomy): Bacteria > Pseudomonadati > Bacteroidota > Flavobacteriia > Flavobacteriales > Flavobacteriaceae > Maribacter > Maribacter sp. UH1. The sequence goes on along the minus strand of NZ_CM166387.1, from coordinate 603,967 downwards.
TATCGTAAATGTTCAAGGAGATGAGCCCTTTACTGATAGGGAAAGCTTAGAAGGGGTGATGAAGGTTTTTGAAGATGATATTCATAAGGAAATTGATTTAGCTTCTCTAATGGTGAAAATTACAGATGAGGAAGAAATCAATAATCCGAATACGGTAAAGGTAATAGTGGATAACAGAGATTTTGCACTGTATTTTTCAAGGTCACCTATACCTTATCCAAGAGCAAAAAGTGACAACACCATATATTATAAGCACAAAGGTATATATGCTTTTAGAAAAAGTGCTTTAATGGATTTTAAAAGGTTACCTATGTTGCAATTGGAAGCAACGGAGAAAATCGAAGCCATTCGCTATTTGGAATATGGCAAAAAAATTAAAATGGTAGAAACGAATGTTCAGGGCATAGAAATTGATACTCCTGAAGACTTAAAGAAAGCTCAAGCAGCATGGAAATAAATTTTGACGGAATTAATGTAATCGGTTTTGATGCTGATGATACCTTGTGGGTAAATGAGACTTACTTTAGAGATACTGAAGATAAGTTTGCCAATTTATTGGAGAAGTACGAAACCAAGAATAAGATAGATCAAGAGCTTTTTAGAACGGAAATAAAGAATTTAGATTTATACGGATATGGGATAAAGGGTTTTGTGCTTTCTATGGTAGAATGTGCTTTAGAACTTTCTAATAATCAAGTTTCATCCAAAACCATAAGTGCACTATTAGATTTGGGAAAAGATATGATTACCCAGCCTGTAGAATTATTGGAAGGAGTAGAAGATGTTTTAAAAAGCTTAAAAGATAAATACCGATTAATTGTCTTGACTAAAGGAGATCTTTTAGACCAGGAACGAAAACTGGAACGATCGGGATTATCGGAATATTTTCATCATGTAGAAGTATTGAGCGATAAAAAGGAAAAGAATTACAGCGATCTTTTAGAGCATTTGCAAATAGCACCAAGTGAGTTTTTAATGATAGGTAATTCTCTGAAATCAGACGTTTTACCTTTAGTAGAATTAGGTGCACGTGCCATACATGTACCCTTTCATACTACATGGGAACACGAAGAGGTAAAAGGACCAATAGAGAATAAGGGATACATGACAATTTCTGCACTAACGGATATTTTGGAATATGTGTAATGGAGATGGACGTGAATAAACAAATGACATTGAAGAAAATACCAACAAAAGCATCGGAGGAGTTTAGAAATTTTCCAATGGTGCCAAGAGTAGTTTATGGAAAAGGAAGTTTTAATACCCTAGGCGATATTTTAATGCCTAAAAGAAAGCATTCAGAAGCACCAATGATTTATTTGGTAGATGATGTTTTTGAGAATACTGAACTTATAAGTAGGATACCCAGTATTTTCTGTGATCAGATTATATTGATTTCTGCAGAAGAAGAGCCCAAAACAGAACAAGTGGATGCTCTTGTTAAAATGATACAGGAAAAGTTTACAGAATTGCCATCGGGTATTATAGGTATTGGTGGTGGTACGCTATTAGATTTAGCAAAAGCAGTGGCTATTATGCTAACCAATAAAGGTAGTGCATCAGAATATCAAGGCTGGGATTTAGTGAATAAGCAATCAATTTACCATGTAGGTATACCCACAATAAGTGGAACCGGTGCAGAAGTTTCAAGAACTACCGTGTTAATGGGACCAGAAAAGAAACTGGGTATAAATTCGGATTATACCACTTTTGATCAGGTTTTGTTAGATCCAGATTTAACTAAAGGCGTATCAAAAGAACAATGGTTTTATACCGGTATGGATTGCTATATACATTGTGTAGAATCTTTGAACGGAACATTTCTAAATGCTTTTAGTCAAAGTTATGGCGAGAAATCATTAGAACTTTGCAAAGAAGTATTTTTAGAGGATATAGAAGAATCGGAAAGTAGAGAGAAGCTGATGATGGCATCTTGGCATGGTGGTATGAGTATTGCATATTCACAAGTGGGCGTAGCACATGCTATGAGTTATGGTTTGGGTTACGTTTTAGGTGTAAAGCACGGAATAGGTAATTGTCTTGTTTTTCAATACTTAGAAGAGTTTTATCCAGAAGGAGTGGAGGTGTTCAACAAAATGCTTGAGAAGCATGATATAGTATTACCAAAACAGGTATGCTCAAAATTGACAACAGCAGAAATGGATACTATGATTTCTGTTGCTATGGGTATGGAACCTTTATGGGAAAATGCGTTAGGGGAAGAATGGAAATCAATCATTACTCCTGAAAAGCTTAAGGCTATTTATCAAAAAATATAGTTTATTTCATTTATTTAATCAGTAGGTTAATTAATATCATAGCCTACATCTTAGTCTTATGCAGCAAATAGCAAAATTTATATATTTTAAAATGCTAGGGTGGAAACTTAATGGTGAATTCCCTTCACATCTAGATAAGTTTGTTGCTATTGTAGTGCCACATACTAGTTGGTGGGATTTTCTCTTGGGGTTGTTAATACGAGCCGTTTGGCAAGAAGAAATAAACTATGTTGGAAAGAAAAGCCTGTTTAAAGCCCCTTTTGGTTGGTTTTTTAGGTGGACAGGTGGTGCTCCAATTGATAGAACAAAAAATAGCGATACGGTAAAAGCTACAGCAGCCATATTCAGTGAAAGAAAAAAGTTTAGGCTGGCACTTTCTCCTGAAGGCACACGAAAGAAAGTAGAAAAATGGAAAACAGGATTCTACTATATAGCTAAAACTGCTAATGTACCCATAGTACTAGTTGCCTTTGACTATGGCAAAAAAGAAATAAAATTATCAGAACCTCTTATCCCAACAGAAGATAAAGAAGCCGACTTTAAAAAATATCATGCTTTTTTTGATGGGGTAGAGGGGAAGCATTGAATGAGAGGTTTTTAGATCATTTAAAATAAATACCCACCTATCGTAAACAATCTTAAATTGGGTTTGATTTTATAAAACAAAAATGCAAACATATCCTCTAAAGTGGAGATGGTATATAATAAGATTATGACTTTTGGATCTTAGTTTTTTAAATAGAATTATAAAGTGCAGACTTGGTTTTGAAGGTTTTAATGGTTTTTAAATAAAATTTAGTCTTATAGATTTGTGCATTTTGTCGATTTTTTTAAACGTTAGTCGTAAATAGATTTTACGAATGTTGGTTTCTAAACATAAATACATATTCTTGTCTTGAATATATTTTTTGAAATTTTAGCTACTCTTGCTTTAATTTCCCCCTTCAGAAAAGGTATTTATTTCGTACCCCACTTACGATAATAAATTAACCTTATAGTGCTTTGGTTATCCTTTAACCAAACCTATACAAATGACCAAAATTCATCTATTAAAAATTAGAGGACTAACCATTAGTTCTTTGGGTATTTTATTTCAAAAAAGTATTATCAAATATTTTTGGTATTCATCCTTTCCTTGCAAAAACAAGAGAATCTTTTCTTTTCGATCTAATACAATTATTTATTCATCCATCATCCTAAATTCCACACACTATGCTTAAGTTTTTACACAAACTTATTGGATCCTTAAATCCAATTAATTTAGTTCAAAATATTGGTTTTAAAAGAGAATTTGCTGTTGTATTAGTGTTATTTCTTTGCTATAGTACCTCTCTTTTGGGACAAGTTCAAATAGTTACTGATCCAACAGTTGTAATGGTGGCACCCAATCAAACATTTACTGTTACAGTGGGAGTCAATACTGATCAGAATGTAGACGCAACTGAAATTCATATGGGTTTTGATCCAAACATTATTGAAGTAGTTAGTGTTAGTTTACCTCAATCAAACCCTCTGCCAGTGCCTATTATAGGAGCTGGTTTTGATAATATTTCAGGAACTATTGATTATGTTGCGGGTACTTTTTCCGATTTCCCAAATACTAATTTTGATTTTCTGGAAATTGAATTTATTGCTCAAAATTTAGGAACTACCGAATTAGAATTTACTGGACTACCTTCAAAAGTCACCTATAATGGATTCAATATATTAAATGATAATACCGGGTCAACAATTACAGTAGGTGTTATAGATACTACTCCGCCTATAATTACATTAACAGGAGATGAAATTGTTAACCTGATTATTGGTGATGTTTATGTTGAACAAGGAGCAACAGCAATTGATGAAACAGATGGCGATATAAGTAACAATATTATAATCGGAGGTGATTTCGTGGATAGCAGTATAGAAGGTGATTATATAGTAACATATAATGTTTTTGATTTAGCTAGTAATGCAGCATTAGAGATATTTCGTACTGTAAGAGTTACTCAAGAGTCTATTAATACTTTTACCATAGCAACGAACTCAGGCTTAAATGGCACTATTTCTCCTGCGACTACCTTAATTGATCAAGGTGATAATATTGTATTTAATATAGTCCCTGATATTGGATTTGAAATAGAAGATGTATTCATTGATGGTAATTCAGTTGGTGCTGTTTCTATGTATGAATTTTTAAATGTTCAAGCATCCTCAACAATTAGTGCCACTTTCATAGAAGACGATACTTTTCAATTATGTATTGCAAGTGGAAATGAAAGCTTAACAGCTTTTGGTCGGTCTTTTGAGGGTGACCCTAATACAGATGCTCCAGATGGAGCTCCTTTTATTCGTACAAGCGGAAGTACTTATTTAGGCTATAATGGAGCAATAGATGGAATTTCTACTACCGCAGAACAGAATTTATTTCAAAAAGAGATTTATGGAGGTAAAAATGTAGCAAATCCTCCAGTTTCTTATGAAGTTCCTGTCCCTAATGGTTATTATCAAGTTGATTTATATTTTGCAGAGGTTTATCACACTAATCCTGGCGGACGAGTTTTTGATGTACTATTAGAAGAGAATATAATTTTAGATGAGTATGATTTAGTTGATCCAATTAAAGATGGTATTCCTAATAATAAGACTGCCATAGTTAGAACCTATTATGTTCAGGTTAATGATGGTAATTTAAATGTACAAATTGGACCTGCAACTGTAGATAATGGAAAAATATCTGGATTTTGTTTAACCAAGACACCAATCACAAATTTACATCCTACAGCAAACATAGCTAATCTTCAGTTTGAGGTAGGTGAGAGTGTAACTGAGATTATTGATATTCAAGAAGATAATGAGTTATTGGTTACGTTTAATAATTTACCAACTTCTTTGAGTTTTGATGCATCTAATAGTTATTTAGTGGGAACACCTTTAATTGAAGAAATAGGCGAGTATAAAGTTAATGCTATTATATCTGATGGATTTAGTTCTCCAATTACTGCAGAATTTACCATTACAATATATCCTTCTGGTGCTAATTTACCGCCTACTATAGAAACAATAGGTAATGTTGAAGTTGCTGAGGGATCAACTATAGAAACAAATATTGCAGTCAGTGACGACAAAAATATATTTAACACCAATATAGTCATATATGATAAGAGTAATGGTGGCTCTAATGATCCTTTCTTACCGTCTACTACAGTACCTGATAATACTTATACCTTGACAGATAACGGGGATGGTAATTACACATTTAATTGGAATACAGTTTCAGGAGATGGTCGTTCATATATAGCTGAGGTTATAACTGATGACGGCGTTAATTTACCTGTAAAGCAAACATTTTCAATTGATATAGCACAAACTATTCCTGCAAATATTTTAGCTAATACCTTTACAAATCCTTTACCATGGTATAAAGCATCTTCAGATACTGCTCCGGTGATACCTTTTACAGTTGCTATTGAAGATAATGTTGCGCAAAATGTAGGTTATATAGATGCAGGTGATTATATAGAATACTTAATAGACGTGCCAACGCCTGGTATATATGACATAGAGCTTTTAGCGGCTAAAGGAAACAATGGTACTACTGTCGTTAGTATTTCCGAAGAAATTGATGGTAATTATTTACCGGTTGGTTCGTTCAATGTTACAAAGTCGGCATGGCAGACCTACAACACATATTTTACTTCGGTAGATTTCAGTAATTCAGGTTTACAGTCTATTCGTTTTGATTTTAACGCAGGAGTAAATATCAAGAATTTTATTATTTCACAATCACCAATAGCTTCTTGCAATACAGCATTTAGAGTAAATGCGGGAGGCTCTTTATTTGGTTTAATAGGTGGTGATTTTGAAGCAGATCAATCTGCAGATCAAGCTGGTGGCACTGCCGAAACTGGAACTCCATCTATATATTATAAAGGAGCAATTGATAAAACTTTTGGGTCAAATGCAGCTTTAGTTTCTAATAATACAGGTTATCCGGATGCTATTTTTCAAACAGAAAGACATATTGAAGGCGGAACTTTAATGAATTGGGAGTTTCCAGCAAATGGTACTTATGAGGTTGATTTTTTGTTTAATGAAAATTGGACGGGCGAAAATAGTAACCCTAGAGTATTTGATGTAGAAATAGAAGGAGACTTGGTGTTAGATGATTATAGACCTTCAATAGCCGCAGGTGGTGTTAATATTGCCATAGTTGAAACCTTTACTGTTGTTGTTGAAGATGGTGTAATGAATATCAATTTCATCCAGGGTACTCAAAATCCATCAATTAAAGGATTTAGTATTTGCTTAATATCAGAACCTGAAAATACGGCACCAATAGTAACTATAAATTCACCGTCAGAAGATAACTCTATTGTAAGAGGTGTAAATGTTGATTTAGTAGGAACAGCTTTAGATTCTGAAGATGGAGACATTTCCGGATCAATTAATTGGAGTTCTAATGACACTAGGTTTACTACAGTGCCATTAAATGGTATTGGTTCTAATATTAACGGGATGTTTGTAACCCCTGGAATTCAGACACTAACTGCGTCAGTTACAGATAGCGATTCTGAAAGTAGCAGTTCAGAAATTGAAATTGATGTTTCTGGACCAGCAGTATCTATAGTTGCTCCTTTAGATAGTGAAGAGTTGTATTCTACTAACGTTAGGTTGGAATGGTCAGGTACAGATGTATTATTTGATTTGACCGAACATTATCATCTTTATATTAACCCGCCAGATATAAATAATATTAATACTGCAACCAGAATTTCAACAGCTTCACAAATAGGACAGGAGTTTTGGGAATTAAACGAATTGGACGGTATAATTGAAGGGTTAAACACTATAGTGGTGGTAGTTGCTGATCCAACTCATGCTGAGTTTACTAATTCAGAAGCAAAAGATGTTATTAATTTTACAGTTTCCTTACAAGACAATACGTCACCTATAATAACCTTATTGGATACTGACCCCTTGCAAATTGAATTAGGTTCTCCATATGTTAATTTAGGAGCCAGTGCTACTGATGATTTGGATGGAGATTTGACCGATGAAATTATAATTGGAGGTGATGTAGTCGATGTAAATACCATTGGCAATTATATTATCACATATAATGTTTCGGATGAAGCTGGAAATTTGGCAACAGAGGTTACTCAAACAATAACAGTATCGGATAATGTTGCACCTATTATTACTTGTCCGGCAGATATAATTACTTCCACGATCCAAGGTCTTTGCGGTGTGAATTTGAATATTTCGGATATGTCCGCAATTGATTTAAGTGGTGAGATTACTTATGAGTCCACTCGAAGTGATGGTTTGCTTATGTCCGAACCATATACCTTAGGAGAGACTACCATTACATGGGTAGCATTGGATGCATCAGGTAACATGTCTGATTCTTGTTTTCAGACAATTACGGTAAATGATGAGGTAGGACCAAGTTTTGATTGTCCTGTCAATATTAGTGCTACTAGTTTAAATGGAAACCCAATGGTACTTGAAATAGTAGCTCCAGCGGTATTTGATTCATGCTCAGAATTAGATATTATATTAAAAAGTACTCGTAACGATGGTTTAGAGTTGGACGATGCGTTTCCAGTTGGTGAAACCCAAATTGAATGGATAGCTTTTGATAATGCTAATAATCTAACTAGTTGTATACAAACCGTAACTGTCAACTACGCGGGCTCTTCTGAGAATAATATTGTGTTCTTCTCTTTTGAAGAACAATCTGAGCCAGAAATAATTGATTATTCTTCTGGACTAGTAGAGGTTAGCGTTGTTACGGGAACAGATTTGACCACGCTAGAACCAAATTTTGGTGTTTCTTCAAACGCAAATGTGAATCCAAATTCTGGAGATGTTATGGATTTTACCAATCCGGTAAATTATACAGTAACCGCCGAAGATGGATCACAAAAAATTTGGACCATAATAGTTACAGTAGACGATAATGACGATCAACTTAGTGTTAATGCATTTACATTAATAAACGCAGACACAGATCAAGACATAATGATATTGACCGAAGGGCAATTAATCAATGCAGCTAACTATGTAAACACAAATTTAGCTATTCGTGCAGATACCTCTTCTGACGTAGGTAGTGTACAATTAATGTTAAGCGGTGATAAGTCTAAAAATCAAACAGAAAGCTTGGCACCTTTTTCACTATATGGGGACGATGTACTAACAGGAGATTACGGGGGAGAGCTTTTTGCGATTGGTAGTTATACTATCACTGCAACACCATATATAAACGTAGGGCTAACTGGCGAACAGGGAGAAACCAAATCTGTAAACTTCCAATTTATTGATCAAGATCCTATATGTATAAATTTTGATGCTAGTATTGCAAATAAAGTTAATCCTAGTAGTTGTAATACTAATAACGGCTCAATAGTGATAAATACGATAGGGTTTGAAGGTTCACTAACCTATGATTGGAGTCACGATAGCAATTTAAATTCTTCTACAGCCGTAGGTTTAGAGGCTGGCGCATATAATGTTACAGTTTCTGATTCTAATGGATGCTACGAAAATTTGTTAATAACTTTAAATGAACCAGAACTTCCTTCTGTAACCTTAGAACCCTTTAGCGATATTCTTATTACAGATAGTCCGATAAATTTAATTGGTGGAATGCCATTAGGAGGTGAATACAGTGGGATAGGAGTTAATGAAAATATTTTTGATCCTTCAATAGGTGTAGGTGAGTTCTCTATAACCTATACTTATACAGATAGTAATGGTTGTTCAAATAGCATTTCTAACTCTATAAAAGTTTTAAACGCCCCAATAGACAATGCAACATTGTTTATATTGAATGCGGATAATGACAGTCAGTTGTATGTGCTGACCGATGATCTTCAGATCACCAAGTCCGATATCGGCGATACCCCATTGGGCATTATTTACAATGCAGATTTGAATCCGGGAAATGTTACGTTCAAGCTAACGGGTCCTGTAAATCAGAATAAGTCTGAAGGACCTTCCGCACCGTATTCCCTGTTCGGTGATATTGGGGTCGATATTCAAGGTAAAGAGTTCCCAGTTGGTGATTATACCTTGGCTACCACTACCTCTTCCGGGGTAAGCCAAACGGTTAGTTTCTCCGTTATTAGTGGACCACCTGCGAATATTCCGCCGTTGGTGTCTTTATCGGGTAATGCAGACGGTAGTATTCCTTTTAGATTGAATTTCACCAGTTCAGGGTCTACGGACAATGATGGTAACATCACGGGTTATTTATGGGATTTTGGAGACGGGAATACTTCAGACGAACAAAACCCATCTCATACCTATGCGACAGGTGGAGATTACGATGTTTCGTTGACATTGACCGATGATGATAATGCAACAGGTACTGAGAGTATTGTTGTTACTGCGGTTGATCCTACTATAAACCAGTTACCGAGTGCTGTAGTTAATGCTTCGCCTGCAAATGGTACTTCTCCATTGACAGTTGAATTCTCAAGTTCGGGATCTTTTGATCCTGATGGTAACATAGTTATGTACGAATGGGATTTTGGAGACGGATCAACTTCTACTCAGACCAATCCTGATCATATCTTTACAAATGAAGGAGATTTTATGGTAACCCTTACGGTAACCGATAATGAAGGGGCAATGGACACAACAAGCATAAATATCGCGGTAAACGCCCCAATAGACAATGCAACATTGTTTGTATTGAATGCGGATAATGACAGTCAGTTGTATGTGCTGACCGATGGTCTTCAGATCACCAAGTCCGATATCGGCAATACCCCATTGGGCATTATTTACAATGCAGATTTGAATCCGGGAAATGTTACGTTCAAGCTAACGGGTCCTGTAAATCAGAATAAGTCTGAAGGACCTTCCGCACCGTATTCCCTGTTCGGTGATATTGGGGTCGATATTCAAGGTAAAGAGTTCCCAGTTGGTGATTATACCTTGGCTACCACTACCTCTTCCGGGGTAAGCCAAACGGTTAGTTTCTCCGTTATTAGTGGACCACCTGCGAATATTCCGCCGTTGGTGTCTTTATTGGGTAATGCAGACGGTAGTATTCCTTTTAGATTGAATTTCACCAGTTCAGGGTCTACGGACAATGATGGTAACATCACGGGTTATTTATGGGATTTTGGAGACGGGAATACTTCAGACGAACAAAACCCATCTCATACCTATGCGACAGGTGGAGATTACGATGTTTCGTTGACATTGACCGATGATGATAATGCAACAGGTACTGAGAGTATTGTTGTTACTGCGGTTGATCCTACTATAAACCAGTTACCGAGTGCTGTAGTTAATGCTTCGCCTGCAAATGGTACTTCTCCATTGACAGTTGAATTCTCAAGTTCGGGATCTTTTGATCCTGATGGTAACATAGTTATGTACGAATGGGATTTTGGAGACGGATCAACTTCTACTCAGACCAATCCTGATCATATCTTTACAAATGAAGGAGATTTTATGGTAACCCTTACGGTAACCGATAATGAAGGGGCAATGGACACAACAAGCATAAATATCGCGGTAAACGCCCCAATAGACAATGCAACATTGTTTGTATTGAATGCGGATAATGACAGTCAGTTGTATGTGCTGACCGATGGTCTTCAGATCACCAAGTCCGATATCGGCAATACCCCATTGGGCATTATTTACAATGCAGATTTGAATCCGGGAAATGTTACGTTCAAGCTAACGGGTCCTGTAAATCAGAATAAGTCTGAAGGACCTTCCGCACCGTATTCCCTGTTCGGTGATATTGGGATCGATATTCAAGGTAAAGAGTTCCCAGTTGGTGATTATACCTTGGCTACCACTACCTCTTCCGGGGTAAGCCAAACGGTTAGTTTCTCCGTTATTAGTGGACCACCTGCGAATATTCCGCCGTTGGTGTCTTTATCGGGTAATGCAGACGGTAGTGTTCCTTTTAGATTGAATTTCACCAGTTCAGGGTCTACGGACAGTGATGGTGACATCACGGGTTATTTATGGGATTTTGGAGACGGGAATACTTCAGACGAACAAAACCCATCTCATACCTATGCGACAGGTGGAGATTACGATGTTTCGTTGACATTGACCGATGATGATAATGCAACAGGTACTGAGAGTATTGTTGTTACTGCGGTTGATCATATCGATATTAATAAAGTTGTAAGCTTTACATTAATGGATGCTACCAACCAAAGTGAGTTGTTCGAGATACAGAATAATATGAATATTAACGCTACTGATGCAATAGGCGTTAATATTCGAGCTAATACAAATCCTTTAATTGTCGGAAGTGTCAAGTTTGAGTTGTCTGGTACACTAGATAGGACTTGGGTAGAGACTAATTCTCCATATGCTCTTTATGGTGATTTAAATGGTGAGTTCATACCGGAAACATTTCCACTTGGATCATATACTTTGAAAGCAACACCGTATACCTTGGGAGGTGCTTTAGGTGAAATTGGGCAAAGCTTGACGGTTAAGTTTAATGTGGTACAATCTATTTCAACAGCGAAGACTGCTGAGACTACTATGAGTATTTTTCCAAACCCAGCCTCAGAAAGGACAACTGTTTCTTTTGATGAACCTACGCGTCTTACACAAATCTACATATATGACATTACCGGTAAATTGGTACAAACCTTAAATATGGATGCTAGTCAAGATGTTGGTACATATCTCCTCGGAGTTCAAGATTTACCTACAGGTTCTTATTTTGTCAGAACCATAGATACAGAAGGTAAACAATCACAACAGCAAATGGCAATTAAGAGATAATCTAGTCCCAAAAAAAATTAAAAGATGGAAAATTTCAATTTTAAACAAAACAGACTACTTGAAAAGACGAAATATTTTAGCTCATTTAGATTTAAGATGTTGCCATTGGCAAACGAAATTAATTCTGTAATCATAATCGTATTTCTATTGATATGTGGGGCTAATAATCTTAATGCGCAAAGCTTTGGTCAAAGTAATCTTGATTTCAATGGTAATGGTGCAGTTAGTCAAGGTACATCCTTAATGTATGGTCCAGATGGCAGATTATATGTGTTGAATTTAAATGGTACTATAGATATTTTTACTGTTCAAAAAAACGGGACTAATGATTATGTAGTGACAGCCTCTGAGAAGTTATTAGATGTTAAAAATATACCTAATCATAATGACGACGGAAGCTTTAATAGTGGAGATAATAGGGAAGCTACAGGTTTGGCAGTTGCAGGAACAGCTCTAAATCCAATAATCTATGTTACATCGAGTGATTCACGTGTGGGTGGACCCAGTGGAGACCTTAATCTTGATACAAATTCAGGTGTAATTACAAGATTTACTTGGACAGGAGAATCGTGGGACGTTGTTGATATTGTAAGAGGTTTACCTAGGTCAGAAGAAAACCATGCAACCAATGGATTAGAGTTTATAACAATTGGTGGGGTAGATTTTCTGATAGTAGCTCAAGGAGGGCATACCAATGCCGGATCGCCTTCCGATAATTTTGCTTGGACAACTGAATATGCATTATCTGCTTCAATACTTTCAATAAATTTAGACTTAATAGAAAGTTTAGGGATTAAGAATGATGGTAGAAACTATGTTTATGATATACCTACTTTAGACGACCCAACTCGTGATAATATTAACGGAATTGAAAATCCGGATGCTTTTGGTTATGATGGAATAGATGTTAATGACCCCTGGGGCGGTAACGATGGCTTAAACCAAGGTAAAATTGTATTAGGAGGACCTGTGCAAATATTTTCTCCCGGTTATAGAAATGCCTATGATTTAGTTATCACTAATTCTGGTGCCGTCTATGTTACAGATAATGGAGCCAATGGTGGCTGGGGAGGATTTCCCAATAATGAAGGAACAGCTAATGTTACCAATGAATATAATTCAAGCGAGCCAGGTAGTAGTTCATCTATTGGAGGAGAACAAGTTGATAATAAAGATCATTTAACCTTGATTACTAACAACATTCAAGGCTATTCTCATGGGACATTTTATGGAGGTCATCCTGCGCCAATTCGTGCTAATCCTTTATCAGCGGGACTTTATACTAATCCTTCGGTAAATAATACTAATAATGCAGTTTATAGAACTTTAATATATGATCCTACTGGTTCTAAGGGTGTTGGATATACCGCTGATAAAGATTTGGCATTACCAGTTGATTGGCCACCAGTTCCTTTGAGTTTGGCAGATGCTGACCAAGGTGATTGGAGGGGACCTACCGTATCAAATCCTGATGGACCAAATGATGCAATAGTTGCTATCTGGGACAATAATACTAATGGTATAGATGAATATACTTCTACAATATTCACCGGTTCAGAAAGTATGGAGGGAGACCTTATTGCGGGTGAAAATAATGGAGGCATTTTAAAAAGAGTTAAATTAAATCCGGATGGAAGTTTAAACGATTTAACAGATCCATTTGCTTCGGGTCTTGGAGGTAATGCATTAGGTATTACCTGTAATTCAGATAACGACCCATTTCCAGGAACGATTTGGATAGCCACATTTAATGGCACTATTAAAATTTTAGAGCCACAACCAACGGTAGTTTGTTATGATCCAACAGACCCTTTATACTCTAGTGCAGGAGATACAGACCAAGATGGTTACACAAATCAAGATGAGGTTCAGAATAATGTCGATTATTGTAACGGTGGTTCCCAGCCTAGTGATTTCGATAAATCTGCAGGAGGTGTATTAGTTTCGAATTTAAATGATAATGATGATGACAATGACGGAATTTTAGATGCAAACGATCCATTTCAAATGGGTGACCCTTTAGATGCTGGTAGCGACGGATTCGATTTACCAGTATTAAACGATTTATTTTCTGACAACCTAGAGTTGGGAGGTTATTTAGGACTTGGGTTTACCGGGCTTATGAATAATGGAGCTGCTAATCCTAATTGGATCAATTGGTTAGATATTAAGGATGCAGGTCCAAACCCTAATGATATTTTAGGAGGAGCTGTAGGGGCAATGACTATGCAAATGACTTCTGGTTCAGCACTTGGGTTTTCTAACAATCAAGAAAAGGCATTTCAATATGGTGTCAATGTGGATCAATCATCTGGTTTATTTACGGTATCAAGTAGAATATTTGGCTTTATGAATCCTACACAGATTTATGGTAATCTTTCGCCCGCTAATAGCGAATTGGGAATTTTCATTGGTGATGGTACACAAAGTAATTATATAAAAGTAGTATTAACCAAGAATGGAATTTTAGCGCTACAAGAAATTAACGATGTACCTCAAACTCCTTTAAATGTGACCTTTACCACACCAAATAGACCTTCAAATAACGTAGTCTTTTCATTTAATATTGATGCGATTACGGCAGATGTTGAGATATTATATAGTATTGATGGTAATACATCTATTTCATTAGGAACTATTGCAGCTTTAGGTTCAATTAAAACAGCCATACAAGAATCTTCAGAAATTTTGGCGGTCGGATTTATTGGCACGTCAAATGAAGTAGGTAAAGAGGTTGAAGGTACTTGGGATTTCCTAAATGTTACAGGTAGTAAACCAATAGTGTCTCAAACTTTAGCCGATTTAGATAAGCTAATTGATTCTCCAAATCTAGAGATTGATTTAACTCAATATTTTGATGATGATCAAGGTATAGGGAACTTAAATTTTACAGTTGAAAATAGTTCTAATAATGCTATCGGAAATAATATTTCAGGAAATTTATTGATCTTAAGTTTTCCTGATTCAGAAGCAAGTTCCACTATAACGATTAGGGCAACAGATTCTGATTTGTTATTCGTAGAGCAAATGTTTACGGTAAATGTAACCGAACAACCAGCGGTCTTATTTAGGGTAAATGCAGGTGGTACAACTTTAGTTGCTACAGATTTACCTAATCCTGATTGGATAGGTAATGATGTTGTAGGGGCCTCTGGAGGTGCTAATTTCAGTGTTAATTCAGGAAATATTTCTACATATACTGGTACTACTTTGCATTCTTCCGTTCCTGACTACGCACCTCAAGCGATATTTGATGGAGAAAGATGGGACCCAACAGGTCTGCCAGAAATGGAATGGGCTTTTAATACTGGTGATGGAACTTTTACTGTAAATCTTTATATGGCTAATGGTTATGCGGGAACTGGGTCTCCTGGTCAGCGTGTTTTTGATGTTAATATGGAAGGAGCTTTGGTCATAAATGACAAAGATTTATCTGCTCAATATGGGAATAAGATTGGTGCAATGGAAAGTTACCAAGTTACTGTGAATGATGGTGTTTTAAATCTAGAGTTTATACGCCAGACCGAAAATCCATTGATTAACGCTATAGAAATTTTAGGTGCCGGTAGCATTGTAAATTCACCTATAATGATTGATCCGATTGTAAATCAATTCAACAATCCTGGAGAAACGCCTAATCTGAATGTAACAGCAAGTGGTGGTGATCCCAATGAGAACTTTACATTTTCAGTAACAGGTCTACCTCCTGGGTTAAGTATAGAGCCTACACAAGGCGCAATTCTAGGAACGATTTCTTCTTACGAAACCGATGCTGGTCAATATGATGTTACAGTTACTGTTAGTAAGCCATCTTCTACACCTTCTAATTTAAATTTTGCCTGGACTGTCAACAATCCAAGTACACCCAATACGGTATTGTATCGTATTAATGCAGGAGGTAATATAGTTACCTCTAATGATTCGTCACCATTAAATTGGACAGAGGATCAAGCTATGACAGGTGCAAATGGAAATGCTGAAAATGGAACACCTTCTTCATATGTAAATACTGCTAATGACGATAAAACCTATGGAGTTGCATTACCAGGAAGCTTCCAGAATAATACAGGTTACCCTGATAGCTTATTTTCTACAGAAAGATATAATACGTTGGCTGTTCCAGAAAATTTGCAATGGGATATTCCGTTATCCCAAGGTACTTATACAGTTAATTTATTATTTGCAGAGATATATACAGGGGCGAATACAATAGGTGCTAGAGTCTTTGATGTGGCAATTGAAGGACAGATAGTTTTAGATGATTTTGATCAAACAGCTACATTTGGTTTTGCTACAGCGGGAGTAGAAAGTTTTACCATAGAGGTCAATGATGGTAATTTAGATATTGATTTTATACAAGGAATTGAGAACCCAAATATTAAAGGAATTGAAATTATTTCTAGTGATGGTAGTATAAATAGTAATTGGACTAATGTCACCAATCTAACGGAACATACACCAAGGCATGAAAATTCGTTTGTTCAACTAGGTGATAAATTTTACTTATTTGGTGGTCGTGAAAGTGCGGATAAAATGGATATTTATGACTATAACACAAATACATGGTCACAGGCAGCATCTACGGCACCATTTGAGTTTAATCATTTTCAAGCAGTTGCATATGAAGGATTAATTTGGGTGATTGGGTCTTTTAAAGATAATGGCTATCCAAATGAAACCCCTGCAGATAATATATTTATGTATGATCCTATTTCTGATACATGGATCCAAGGTCCCGAGATTCCGAATAGCCGAAAGAGAGGCTCGGCAGGGTTGGTTATGTATAATAATAAATTCTATGTAATTGCAGGTAACACTATTGGTCATAATGGAGGTTATATTCCTTGGTTCGATGAGTTTGACCCAGCTACTGGTCAATGGACTGCTTTAACGGATGCACCTCGCTCAAGAGATCATTTTCACGCGACTGTTGTAGATGATAAACTAATTGTCTTAGGTGGGAGATTAACTGGTGGTGAGGGAGGAACCTTTGCACCAGTTATTTCTGAAGTAGATGTTTACAATTTTACAACTGGCAGTTGGTCGACTTTACCATCTTCTTCTAATTTACCTACTCCACGTGCTGCATCTGCGACTGTCAATTTTAATGGAAAAGTAGTTGTGATTGGAGGAGAAGGAAATGGACAGGCGTATGTTAATACTGATGAATTGGATGTAAATACTAATATATGGTCATCTTTAAGCGATCTTAATTATCCACGTCATGGAACCCAAGGTATTGTTTCTGGAGATGGTATATGGATATCTTCTGGGTCTCCTAATCAAGGTGGGGGGAATCAAAATAATATGGAGGTTTACGGGGTAGATAATCCAACGGGAACATCTGTACTACCAAGCATTTTAACAGTACCATCTTCACTGGCATTACAAGAAGAAGGAACTGAGGATTTATCCATTGAAGTATCTGGTGGAAATCAAGGTGTTTATATTCAATCAATGACATTGACAGGTTCAAATACGGCTAATTTTAATGTAGTTGGGCCAAGTAGTTTTTTAATAGAGGCAGGATCAACTGAAATTATTCAAATTGAGCATACTGGCACCCAATCTGGAGATGCCGCTACTTTGGTTTTGACATACGGAAATAACAATACTTCAGCAATTAGTATCTCAAGCGGAGAGGGTAACCCAACCTCTGGGTTACCTCCAGTAGTTACTAATCCTGGAGCTCAAATGAATGTAGATGGTGATACTGTTAATTTGCAAATTGTTGCTAATGATGAAAATACAGATTCTTGTGGTTCATTAAGCTACTCAGCTACAAATTTACCGCCGAATTTAACGATTAATTCTGCTACGGGTTTAATTTCAGGGTCCATTGTAGGTGGATCTGGTAGTGGTACGGCCGGTGCTTTTATAGAAAATAATGGAATAGTCATTCTAGAAGCAGAAACCGATTTTGTCGATACTTCTGGGGGATGGAATATTGAGACTGAATCTGGGAATACCTATATGGTAGCAAGTACGGATCATTTTGGGAATCTTAATGGACAAAGTATAAATTATAATGTAGAAATAACCACTCCTGGAGTCTATCGCTTTCATATGAAATCTAAAATTTCCGGACCATCCTCTACAGATCAAAATGATACATGGTTCAAAATAGAAAATACTTCAGATGTTCATTTCTTTACAGTTCAGGGAGGAACACTATCTAGTACTCAACAATTTTTAAATGAATTGAATGATACTCAAAGTACATCTAAAACTCTTTATTGGCCTAAAGGTAATGGTGAAGGTAGACCAGATCATGGTGATGAGAATCCGGGCAATAATGGTTTTTTTAAAGTATATACCAATACTGTCTCTAACTCTTGGACAGCAAAAACTATAGATAACAATGGGTGGCCTATATATGCTTATTTTCAAAATCCAGGTACATACGAACTAATTATGAGTGAGCGTTCAGAGGGGCACATGATTGACCGTCTCGCATTAACATTAATAGACGGTAGTGCCGGAACGGGAGTTAACAATTCTATATTAAATGGCTCACCTTCGGAACAGAATATTGGTGCTACTCTTGGAGCCTCTGAAAGTAGTCCCTACAATGTTTCAATAACAGTAAATGATGCTTGTGAACCTTCTTCAAATACGGTAGTAGCTTTTAATTGGAATGTTACGGCACAACCCGTTGGAAATCCTGAAGCTATTGTTCAAGTAACTCCAGGGGATGAATTAGGAGCATCAACCTATGGTGATAACTCTTTTATTGTTAATAATACCGGTGACGACGATATTTTAAATGTTACTATTAATACAGCTTCTAGTTTTATGATGGATGTTGTATTTGATCCTGTGGGTACTGCAGGAGATAGTGTTGCAAAATGCTTATCTTCCGGAAGTTCAGGAAACACCCCAAATACCGTTGGTTTAACGGTACCTGGAAATGGCGGTTCTGATAGTGCTGATTGTATAAGTGTATTTGAACAACCTCATAATGGTGTTAATAATGCTGAAGGGTTTGATGTTCTAACTTTGAATTTTACGGATTTTAATCCTGGGGAATCATTTGCCTTTGGTGTTGATATTGATCCTACAACCATTAAAGGCGATTTATCATCGGGTGATGCTGGTTCAATTTCTGGATTTGAATTGATAGGGGCTACAGTTAATGTAGAATTTGCAAGTGGGGTGATTTATACTACCAGTTTGTTTGATGAAGGTTCTATTGGAGGGTCAGATGCAATAATTAATAGTGAAAGTAATAGTTTGGTAGCACCATCAATACTTGTTGAAGGGTCATCAAATTCGAGATTGGTAGCACAGGAAAATCAGGTGGTGCAAATCATAGGAGAGCCTAACGCAATGGTTAGTTTAATTCGTGTTGAAGGAAGATTACATATTGATGCGGGGAATCCTTCCATTGGTTATGATATTGATCCATTTGAGGCTAATGAAGCCATGGTCAAAGAGTTATATAAAGCTCAGCTTGATGCTTCTGGGATTGCAAATATTCCTGTGTTATTAACTGAAACAATAGGTGCTGTCGGAACACCTAATGGGGGAATTAATCATTTTATAGCTGTGGTTACTGGTGATAATGATATAAACAGTGTAGCTTCTAATTCTATAGTTCTAGATTATGACCCATCTGCTGCGCAATCTGATTTAACGGTTTCATATACCTTACAAGGTCGTACAGATTATTCAATTGACTTATCTGTCGGTATTTATGAAATAGGTTCTACAATTCCATTATTAGAATTTACACCAACAGGTACTATTAATGGAGAAGCTCAATTAACGGGGATTCCATTAGGTACTTATGAAGTAGCCATTAAGTCAGGGATGCATTTACAAAAAGTTTCGATTCTAGAGTTAGTTGCTGGTGAGAACAATTTGAATATTGGTGAACTTAGGGTAGGGGATGCTAATAATGACAATTCGGTAGGTTTAGAAGATTATTCTTTCTTGGTTACAACGTTTAATTTAAATACAGGTAACGGTAATTATAATCCTCAAGCAGATTTTAATGGAGACGGATCTGTCAGCTTGGAAGATTTTTCGCTTTTAGTAACTAATTTTAATGTTGAAGGGGAAATGCCAAGTGGGCTTTAAGTTTTAATCTAAATTAGCTATATAAAAAAAAGGAGACCAACTAGGTCTCCTTTTTTTATATAACTTGATAAATCTTATTCCTGCATAGAGTGATATACATTCTGTACGTCATCATCTTCTTCTAGTTTTTCTAGAAGCTTTTCAACATCGGCAGTTTCTTCTTCGTTAAGTGCCTTTGTTACTTGTGGTATACGTTCAAAGCCTGATGATAAAATTTCAATTTCACGGTTCTCCAATTCTTTTTGAAGTGCACCAAAACTTTCAAAGGGTCCGTATATTAGAATTCCATCGTCATCAACGAAAACTTCTTCTGCACCAAAATCAATTAATTCTAATTCTATTTCTTCAGGGTCTAAACCTTCAGCTGGAATACGGAAGTTACAAGTATGATCGAACATGAATTCAACTGAACCCGAAGTACCTAAATTACCGTTGCATTTATTGAAGTAACTTCTAACGTTAGCAACCGTTCTTGTATTATTGTCAGTAGCGGTTTCTACTAGAACAGCTATACCATGAGGAGCATATCCTTCAAAAAGAACTTCTTTGTAATCACCAAGACTTTTATCACTCGCTCTTTTTATAGCGCGTTCCACATTGTCTTTCGGCATGTTGACCGACTTGGCATTTTGTATAACCGCTCTTAATCGCGAATTTGAATCAGGATCTGGTCCTCCTTCTTTTACGGCCATCACAATATCTTTGCCAATACGAGTAAAGGCTTTGGACATTGCTGACCATCTTTTCATTTTACGTGCTTTTCTAAACTCAAAAGCTCTTCCCATGGTAAATTATTTTAAACAAATGTACAAAAACGGTCAATGTTCAGAAATCATTAAATAAATTTCATGAATACCATTTTTAACTATTAGTATTGGTTATTAAAATTCACTTTCTATAATATCTTCTATAGTTCTAGCTAGAACAAAATCTTTTTCGGTAACACCATTGGCATCATGAGTGTTTAAACGAATATTCAAGGTGTTGTACACATTGCTCCAATCTGGGTGGTGATCTTGAGCTTCGCACTCAAATGCAATTCTTGTCATTACAGAAAAGGCTTCTTTGAAATTTTTAAATTCAAATGTGGTTTCTATGGCACCATCCACATATTCCCATCCGTCTAATTGACCCAAATAATCCGCTATTTGCTGGTCAGTAAATTTTTCCATTTCTTTCATAATTGCTGCTAATTTAAAACATGATGGTCAATAATATCTTGAAAAGTAAACTGTAAATTTTTAGGTAATGTATTGGTCTTTGGTAAAACTGCCAAATATCTATCTTCATTGGTAGTATATACCCTTTTGATTATTGGGTTGAAATTGCCAACACGTTCTAATATTTCTTTAATAAAATCTTCGTGATGTGTTAAGTCATTACTTCCTAAATGATAAATACCTGTTTTGTTTCTATTTATAAGATAATGAATTTGCTGGGTTAGCTTATCATCATTAGAGACATTTAATATCAAATTAGGAAAGACCTCCACAGGTTCGTTAGCTATAATCGCTTTTTTCATATCCTTTACTCTTGGAGAGCTGTTACCAAAAACCATAGGAACTCTTAAAATAGCCATTTTATCTTTTGGTAACCTAAGCAGCATATTTTCAATCTTAATTTTCAGTCTGCCATACACACTTTCAGATAAAGTCTTGTCCATTTCATAGGATGGATATTTACTATAGGCATCAAAAACATTCGCAGAGGATATAAAGTAAATTTTGCAGTCTTCTTTTAAAACATACTCGGCTAAATGGCTGTGTGCAATAACAAGGGCTGCAAAATTACCTCTTAATGCGGAAACTATAACCTGTGGTTTCAGTTCTTCTAATATTTCAACAATATCATCTTCCTCTAAATTATAATGTATAAATTGTTTGTTAGATGAAAAAGAATTTGCGGCATGACAATAGGTGCCATAGGTGTCGAAATAATTACAAAGCTCTTTGTAAATTGCATTACCTATGAATCCGCTTCCGCCAAGAATCAGTATTTTTTTAGAGTCTAATTTCAAAAAATAGAAAGTTCAGTTTCTGTGGTTAATTTTTCTAGGGCAAGCATTCCTAATTTAGAATTTCCTTTAGGATTGAGACCGGGAGACCATGTAGCTACACAGAATTTATTTGGTAGTAATGCTACAATACCGCCACCAACACCACTCTTGCCGGGTAAGCCAACTTCAAAAGCAAATTCACCTGCTTCATCATAGAATCCGCATGTTAGCATTATGGCATTAATTCGTTTTACTTGAGATAATGTTAAATATGTTTTGTTTCTTCTACATTTACCATGATTCATGAAAACGTAGAATATATGTGTTAGCTGTGCACAATTCATGGCAAGTGAACATTGATGAAAATAGAAGTCTAGTACAACATCTACCTCATTATTTAAATTACCATAAGATTTTAATAAGTTGGCAGCTGCAAAATTTCGAAATCCTGTTTTCTTTTCGGAAAGTGCTACGGTTTCATCATAATCTATTGTGTTATCACCTGCAATATTCCTAACGTAGTTTAGAAAATCTTCTTTCGGATTCTTCAATTGTGAAACCAGGATATCTGCAATGACTATAGCGCCAGGGTTTATTAAGGGATTTCTTGGAATTCCGTTTTCTAATTCTAATAGCGATAAATGGTTAAATGGATCACCAGACGGTTCAACATCAACACGTTTCCAAACGTTTTCACCAATAAGGCTTAATGCCATAGATAATGTAAGAACTTTAGAAATACTTTGAATTGAAAACAGTTCGTTTGAATTTCCTGCAGAAAAGTCGTTCTGCAGACTGTCAATGAGGTGTATACCAAAATTGTTTACATCTACTTTTGCTAACTCTGGAATGTAATCAGCAATTTCTCCCCTTTCCTTCTCATTGGATGCAGCTTCATTTATAGCGGTAAGAATACGTTGAAAATCTATCATTTACTTTTTGTAAAATGGTAATTTAACTATAGTTGCAGATACAGCTTTCTTTCTTATTTGAATATTGATTTTACTACCTACTTCCGTAAATATCGGTGGAACATACCCTAGTCCGATTCCGGTACCCATAGAAGGCGACATCGTACCAGATGTTACTACGCCAATAGTTTTTCCGCTACCATCAACTATATCATAACCATGTCTTGGTATGCCACGTTCATCTAATTCAAAAGCTACTAATTTGCGTTCTGGACCGTGTTGCTTTTCTTTTGCCAAAGCCTCAGAGTTTACAAACTCTTTGGTGAATTTGGTTACCCATCCTAATCCGGCTTCAAAAGGAGATGTATTATCATCAATATCATTCCCGTAAAGGCAGTATCCCATTTCTAGACGAAGTGTGTCTCTAGCTGCCAGTCCTATTGGTTTAATTCCAAAATTTGCTCCGGCTTCAAAAACCTTGTCCCATATTTGTTTAATCTCTTCATTTTTACAATAAATTTCAAATCCACCAGATCCAGTATATCCAGTTGCAGAAATAATCACATTGTCTATTCCTGCAAAATCGGCAACTTCAAAATGATAAAATTTTATATCGGCTAAATTAACAGAAGTCAAAGATTGCATCGCTTCAACAGCCTTAGGACCTTGAATAGCTAAAAGCGAATATCCTTCAGAGATATCTCGCATATCTGCTTTTAAATCTGTATTATAAGATGAAATATGATTCCAGTCTTTTTCAATATTTGAAGCGTTCACCACTAGCAAATATTGTTCTTCTTTAATTTTATAAATGATAAGGTCATCTACTATACCACCAGTTTCATTAGGTAGACAACTATACTGAGCTCTACCAATGGTCAATTTAGATGCATCGTTAGAAGAAACTTTCTGAATCAAGGCTAAAGCATTTGGTCCAGAAATTAAAAACTCGCCCATATGCGATACATCAAAAACCCCAACATCATTACGAACAGTTTCATGTTCGGCATTTACACCTTCGTATGAAACGGGCATGTTGTAACCGGCAAATGGTACCATTTTGGCACCAAGTGATTCGTGTGTTGTGGTAAGCGCAGTATTTTTCATCTTATTCTATTTATTAGCGATACAAATTTATCGAAAATAAATAGAAGCAAATGTGGCTAAACCTTGATTTGGGAAAATATTGTAACCTTTAATTAGGGTCTACGATTTTAATAGAAAATCTTTGAGTCCTTCATAGGTTGAAATCTTAATTGATTTTTTCGTTTTACCCATTACTTTTTCAATTTGTGTTGGGATTTCCAATTTCTCATTTAAGGTTTCCTCAACAATATCTAAAAATTTAACTGGGTGTGCAGTTTCTAGGAAAATACCATAAGTGTCAGGGTGTGTTTCTTGATATTTCTTTAGACCCAAGTAACCTACAGCACCATGAGGATCGGCAATGTATCCGTTGATATTATAAATTTCCTTTAAGGCTTCTTTTGTTTGATTGTCATCAAAAGGATAGGAAGAAAGGTTCTCTTTTAATGCTTCAAAATTATCCTGAAACAAATGCCTGATTCTTATAAAATTACTAGGGTCGCCTACATCCATAGCATTGGAAATTGTAGCTGTGGATGGTTTAGGAGTGTACTCTTTTGTTAGCATAAACTGAGGTACGGTATCGTTAACATTCGTAGAGGCTACAAAATGTTTTACAGGCATTCCTAGACGTTGAGCTACTAATCCTGCGCAAATATTACCAAAGTTACCTGAAGGAACAGAAAACACAATTTCCTTACCTTTTGATTTCGCTTGCTTGTAAGCAAAAAGGAAATAGAATAATTGTGGCAACCAACGGGCAACATTAATAGAATTCGCAGAAGTCAGCTTCATATTGTCCAGAAGTTCTTTATCTAAAAAAGCATTCTTAACCATAGCTTGGCAATCATCAAAAGTACCATCAACTTCTAAAGCAGTAATATTTTTATCCAAAGTTGTTAGTTGTCTTTCCTGAATATCGCTCACTTTTCCGCTAGGGTAGAGTATAACTACGTTCACACCTGCTACTCCTAAAAATCCATTAGCTACTGCGCCACCAGTGTCACCAGAAGTAGCTACAAGTACGGTAACCTCATTTTTTGTAGACCTGGAAAAGTAACCTAAACATTGCGCCATAAAACGAGCACCAACATCTTTAAATGCCATCGTAGGACCGTGGAATAGTTCTAGTGTGGCAATATTCGGTGTAATTTCAACTACCGGAAAATCAAAGTCCAATACTTCTTTTAAAATATCTTTTAATACATCGTCAGGCACTATTCCTTCTACAAATTGTTGTATTGCCTTAAATGCGATTTCTTCGTTAGAGAAGCTTTCTATGTTCTCGAAAAAAGAACTTGGTAGCGGATTTATTTTTTCAGGATAGTACAAACCTTTATCAGGAGCAATACCATTAATTACGGCGGTATCAAAAGAAACCTGGGGCGCTGAATTATTTAAACTATAGAATTTCAAGCTGAATATTTTTAATTGTTATGATTGTAGTGATGTCCAACTTATAATAGTTTAACACCTTCCATATTAATTTTTGATACGTGTATTTCGTAAGCAATACCGATTTTATCGTAAACGGTTTTCATTGCATCACCAACTTTTATAGCTGTTTCGTTTCCTTTGCTAAATGCAAAAATTGATGGTCCAGACCCAGAGATGCCAGAGCCTAAAGCACCGGCTTCTAAAGAAACTTTTTTAACTTCATCAAAACCAGGAATTAAGATAGAACGGATGGGTTCTACAATATGGTCTTCTAAAGAACGACCAATTAAGTCGTAATCTTCTTTGAATAATCCTGCAACCAAGCCACCTACATTACCCCATTGTTTAATTCCGGTTTCCATAGAAATAGTAGTTTTTAAAATCTTTCTAGAATCTGAAGTTTTTATTTCTATTTGCGGATGGATTATGGTTACATATAATTCCGATGGTGCGGGAATGTCTATAACGTCTAGCGGACTATAGCTACGTACAAGTGTAAAACCACCGAATAGGGCAGGGGCTACATTATCTGCATGAGCAACATCACTTGCCAAACGTTCGCCTTCCATGGCAAATTTCACCAGTTCGGTCTTACTGAATGGATTTCCCAATAAATGGTTCATTGCCCATACGGCACCTGCAGAACTAGCGGCACTACTGCCAATACCACTGCCTGGTTTTATTTTTTTATCTATTTCAATTTCAAATCCCCCATCATAATCAGAAGCCAATAAAAAAGCGTTTCCGGCTACACCAGCTACGTTGTTTAAAGTTTCTTTTGGTAGATCTTGCCCGGTAAGTTTGGTAATATAAATACCTTTTTCAGATACCTTTCTAACGATCATGTCATCACCAACCGAGTCTAGGGCAACACCTAGAACATCAAATCCGCACGAAACATTTGCAACCGTTGCTGGGCAAAAAACTTTTATTTCATTCTGGTTCATAATGAATATATTATCTATGAAATTTAGAAATTACCAATTCGTATGATATCCGCAAATATACCTGAAGCCGTTACAGCTGCACCAGCACCAGCACCTTTAATGATCATTGGCTGGTCTGGGTATCTTTCAGTATAGAATAAAACAATATTATCGCTACCCTCTAGGTTGTAAAAATCGTGTCCCCTAGGTATTTCCTGTAAACCAACACTAGCCTTGCCATTATCAAACTGAGCAACATATTTCAATTTGCTATCTGCAATTTTTGCGCTAGTAAATAGAGATTGAAAATGAGCTTCGTTTTGTATTAAAGAAGCAAAGAACTCATCATTATTAGCTGTGTTTAAACTTTCTTCAGGTAAGAATGGATTGTTGGTAATGTCGCTGATTTCTAATTGATTTCCACTCTCACGAGCTAAAATTAATATTTTACGCATTACGTCAACTCCACTTAAATCAATTTTTGGATCAGGCTCCGTATACCCCTCTTCCTGAGCTTGTTTTACCACATCATGAAAGGTAGTTTTGTCATTGAAGTTATTGAAAACAAAGTTCAAGCTACCGGATAACACAGCCTGAATTTTCAATATTTTATCTCCTGATGCAATTAGATGTTTTAACGTATCAATAATTGGTAAACCGGCGCCAACATTAGTTTCGAATAAAAAGGGCGCATTATAAGTTCTTGCCAATGATTTAAGATTTGAATAGTTCTCGTAGGCAGAAGAACATGCAATTTTATTACAAGTAACTACTGATATGCTATTACCTAAATATTCGCTATATGTTTTAGAAACCTCTTCACTTGCTGTGTTATCAACGAAGATGCTATTTCTATAATTTAAACTATTTACTAATTCTAAAAACTTGACCTTATCGGCTTTTTCACCTTCGGCAAGTTTTGCTGACCAATCATTTAAGTCTATTCCTTTTTCATCAAAAAGCATAGTTCTGGAATTAGACATACCAATTACTCGAATATTCAATTTTAAATTCTCTTTCAAGAATTTACGTTGCTCTTTAATTTGCTCTAAAAATTTAGCCCCAACATTACCAACACCCATTACAAATAGGTTTAATTGCTTAATGTTTTCTTCAAAAAACTCTTCGTGCAATGCATTTAGTGCTTTTTTTACATCCTTTTCATCTATTATACACGAAATGTTTCTTTCAGATGCACCCTGCGCAATGACTCTAATATTTACATTGTTTTTACCAAGAGTGCTGAACATTTTACCGCTCAATCCTTGATGGCTTTTCATGTTGTCACCAACTAGCGCAACAATGGCTAAATCTTTTTCAGGAATTACTTCTTTTATACGACCTCTTTCAATTTCATATTCAAAGGCTTCATTTACTATGTGTACTGCATTTTCAACATCGTCCGCAGATATGGCTACACAAATGGAATGTTCAGAAGAAGCCTGTGTAATTAATACTACACTAATATCCGCTTGTGAAAGTACTTCGAAAAAACGTTTAGAAATCCCTGGTATGCCTACCATTCCTGGTCCTTCTAAGGATAGCAAAGCAATATTGCCAATATGACTTATTCCACGAACGGTCTTTCCTTTTTCGTTTTTAGATTTTGTAATTAATGTTCCTGCCTCATCAGGGCTAAAGGTGTTCTTAATAACAATGGATATGCCTTTAGATAACACGGGCTGTATTGTTGGTGGGTAAAGCACTTTAGCGCCAAAATGAGAAAGTTCCATGGCTTCCTCATAAGAAATATGTGGTATAGCTTTGGCTTGTTTCACCATTTTAGGGTTGGCAGTGTACATTCCACTTACGTCTGTCCAGATTTCTAGAACATCCGCATCAATGGCGGCGGCATAAATTGCAGCGGTATAGTCAGATCCACCTCTGCCTAGTGTAGTAGAAATTCCTTCTTCAGAAGTAGCTATAAATCCAGGGCAAACAGTTATTTTTTTATTTGAAACTTTAAAATAATCTACGCAGTTAGCATTGGTTTTTGCGAAATTAACCACATTTTTACCGTTAAGCTTATGCGTTATTATAAGTTCTCTACTATCTTTAAACTCAGCATCCAGTTTTTCACTTATTAGATATTCGCTAATAATATATGAAGATAGAAGTTCGCCGTAGCTAACTATTTTGTCAGATAATTTCGGAGTTATTTCTCCGATAAAAAAAGCACCTTCTAAAAGAGTTTCCAATACATTGAACTCGCTTTTTACTTTGCTAAGTACCTTGCTTTGTGCTGTAACCGGCATAAGTTCTTTAATGGTAGAAAGATGTCTTTCTTCTAATGTGCTTAGAATCTTTTTATAGGATTCATCTTGGACAGAAGCTAAGGATCCAGCCTCTAGTAAAAGATCCGTTACACCACCTAATGCAGAAACAACCAGAATTATAGGGTCGTTGTACTTAGAGATGATATTTTTAATTTTAATTATATTTTCAGGTTTGGCTACAGATGAACCACCAAATTTTAGAACTTTCATGATATGAAATATTGACTTTGTAATTTAAGATATGGTGTAATTAAACACGGGTACGGAGATATATAGTATTTAACCCCAAGGGGTGAAACAAGCCGTAGTAGTACCATAAGTAATAGTAGCTGAAGTGAAATCGAATGTTATGTCTGTTTTATAGCAGTCCATAAATACTAATGGTTGAAAATCAAAAGTAGTACATTTGATAACTTAAACAAATCATTCCACAATTTTTTACGGAATAGTTATTTTTTAGATATAAATACAATAAAGAATGAAATTATATAGCGCAAAACAGATTTATAAAGCAGATCAGATTTCTATTAAAAAAGAGGAGATAGAAAGTAATGAGTTAATGGAACGTGCTGCTTTACAACTCTTCAATTGGATGCATTTACGTATGCAAGGAGCACCCGTTAAAATACATTTATTCTGTGGAATTGGCAATAATGGGGGTGATGGTATTGCCCTTGCTAGGCATCTAGTAGACCATGGTTATAATGTAGAAGTATACGTTATAAATTACAGTGAAAAGCGATCAAAAGATTTTCTGATAAATTTAGATAGATTGAAAGATCGTAAGGTATGGCCTCATTTTATGAATTGTGATGATGAGCTACCAGAAATTGGCAGGGAGGATATTATTGTGGACGGAATTTTTGGAATTGGATTAAATAGAACACCAGACGCTTGGGTAACAAAAGTAATTCAGTATTTAAATAATTCTCAAGCTTTCATTCTTTCTATTGATATTCCGTCAGGATTATTTACAGATAAAGGTCCCGAAGATTTTGAATCTATAATAAAGTCAAATTATGTATTAAGTTTTCAAACTCCAAAATTGGTGTTTTTTTTACCGGAAACAGGTAGGTATATTGAACAATGGGAGGTTTTGGATATAGGTTTGGACCCAGAATATCTAAGAGTTACGGAAACCGATTATGAATTAATAGGTAAAAATGAAGTTCTAACTTTATATAAACCTAGAGAGAAATATGGTCATAAAGGTACTTACGGGCATTCATTACTAATTGGTGGTAGTTATGGTAAAATGGGTTCTATATGTCTTTCATCTAAAGCGGCATTGTATTCAGGTAGCGGTCTTGTAACGTCATATGTTCCAAAAATAGGATATAACATTTTACAGACCTCATTGCCAGAAATTATGGTTTTAACGGATACGGATGAAAATGAACTCACGGATATTAAGTTTGATTTAGAGCCGTCAGTTATAGGAGTAGGTGTTGGTATTGGGACAAGTGAACCTACAGTGAAAGCCTTATCTAATTTTTTAAAAGGTAATAAGGTTTCATTAGTAATAGATGCGGATGCGCTAAATATACTTTCTCAGAATAAAGAGTTATTAAAAGATTTACCTGAAGATGCTATATTAACTCCGCATCCAAAAGAGCTAGAACGATTAATTGGAAAATGGAAAGACGACTTTGAAAAATTAACCAAGGTCAAAAAGTTTTCAAAAAAATATAAGTGTATTATAGTTATTAAAGGTGCACATACTATTATAGTTCAGAATGACAAAGGTTATGTAAATACAACCGGAAACCCCGGTATGGCTACTGCAGGAAGTGGCGATGTCTTAACTGGTGTGATTACAGGTCTAAGAGCTCAGGGTTATCCTGCTTTAGATGCTGCAATATTTGGAGTCTACTTGCATGGTAGAGCCGGTGATATTGCTGTAGAATCTACAGGTTTTCAATCGTTAACAGCTTCTCATCTTATTGATAATATTGCTGGTGCATATTTGGATTTGTTTAAACTACCTGAACAACCTGTAGTGGAGGAAGAAAATCAACAAAGTTGATTCTCTTTAAGAATTAACTCTTCTTTTAACCCATTTTAATGCATTGTCAAATTCAATGAAAAACTTCATTGGTTTTTTGTAAAACAGTTTTTCAATCTTAAAGTTATGCATGTCTATTTCTTTTACAGAAACTATTGCAAAAGCTTTAAGGTTGTCTAATTGCTTAAGATAGTTATATATAGTAGGGTCTATGGCAAAAGAGTTTTTACGTAAACTTATGAAGCCAAAGTTTCTGTCTCTAAAATGAATTTCAGATATACCGATTATCTGATATGCTCTTTCTAAAGTTAGTGTAGCTCCCTCGTCAAAGATGGATACCATATAATTATCATAAACTTGAATTTTTCCGGTTTCTAATTCGTACTCCCGCACAATTACCTTTTTCTTGGTAGATCCTAACTTCATTCTTCTTGTATTATATAGTGTGTCTGAAGCGAAAGTAAAAGGAACTGCATTTTCTAGGTAAATTTTTAGTTTAAACGCGAAAATATCGTTCATACTGCGTATGCCTACCAATCAGTGTATTTGTATTCTTACAATTGAAATTGAATTGTACGAAAAAGGAGCCCTACAGAGGGCTCCTTTTTTATATGATAGTAAAGTAAGAATACCTATGTTTTAGGTGATTCTTCCTCTGCTTTTTCAATTTTTATAGTCAATTCTTCACTTTTCTTGTCAAGATCGATATAAATACTATCTCCTTCTTTAAGTTTAGAATTCACTATTTCTTCCGCAAGTGCATCTTCAATATATTTTTGAATTGCTCTTTTTAGCGGTCTAGCTCCATACTGTTTGTCAAAGCCTTTCTCTGCAATATAATCCTTAGCTTCATCAGTAAGATTCAAGTGGTAACCAATATCCTTGATTCTCTTGAATAACTTCGCTAATTCAATATCAATAATCTTATGAATGTCTTCTCTTTCAAGAGCGTTGAAAACAATTACATCATCAATTCTATTTAAGAATTCAGGAGCGAAAGCTTTTTTCAAGGCATTCTCAATAACACCTTTTTGATGCGCATCTTCTTGTGACTTTTTGGCAGAAGTACCGAAACCAACACCTTGTCCAAAGTCCTTTAATTGTCTAGCGCCAATATTAGAAGTCATTATAATAATGGTATTTCTAAAATCGATTTTACGACCAAGACTATCTGTTAAGAAACCATCATCCAATACTTGTAACAACATATTGAATACATCTGGATGTGCTTTTTCAACTTCATCTAAAAGAATAACAGAGTAAGGTTTTCTTCTAACTTTCTCGGTTAATTGACCACCTTCCTCATAACCAACATATCCTGGAGGTGCACCAACTAATCTAGAGATGGCGAATTTCTCCATATACTCACTCATGTCTATACGAATAAGTGCGTCTTCAGAATCAAAAAGTTCTTTAGCCAAAACTTTTGCCAATTGTGTTTTACCAACACCTGTTTGACCTAAAAAGATAAACGAACCAATTGGCTTGTTTGGATCTTTAAGTCCGGCTCTATTACGTTGTATAGCTTTAGAAACCTTGGCAACTGCATCATCTTGACCAATTACGTTAGATTTAATAAGTTCAGGTAAACCTGCCAACTTATTACTTTCTGTCTGTGCAATTCTATTAACAGGAATTCCACTCATCATAGAAACAACATCTGCAACATTGTCTTCACTAACGGTCTCTTTGTTAAGCTTACTGTCATCTTCCCAGCGCTCTTGAGCAATAGCAAGTTCCTTTTCTAGACTTTTTTCGTCATCACGAAGCTTCGCAGCTTCTTCATATTTCTGCTTTTTAACAACACTGTTCTTAAGCTCACGTACATCTTCTAATTTCTTTTCCAATTCAAGAATTTGTTTTGGAACATCCATATTTACAATGTGTACACGAGAACCAGCTTCATCTAAAGCATCAATAGCTTTGTCCGGTAAAAAACGATCCGTCATGTATCTATTAGTCAACTTAACACAAGCTTCAATAGCTTCATCAGTGTAAGTTACATTATGGTGATCTTCGTATTTACCTTTTATGTTATGAAGAATTTCAATTGTCTCATCAACAGAAGTTGGTTCAACAATAACTTTTTGAAAACGTCTTTCTAGAGCACCGTCCTTTTCAATATACTGTCTGTATTCATCTAGTGTAGTGGCACCAATACATTGAATTTCACCTCTAGCTAATGCTGGTTTAAACATATTGGAAGCATCTAAACTTCCGGTAGCTCCACCTGCACCTACAATAGTATGAATTTCATCAATGAATAAAATAACGTCGTCATTCTTTTCCAATTCGTTCATTACTGCTTTCATTCGCTCTTCAAACTGTCCACGGTATTTTGTACCGGCAACTAAAGAAGCAAGATCAAGTGTAACAACTCTTTTGTTATAAAGAATTCTAGAAACTTTTTTATCTATAATTCTTAAGGCAAGACCTTCTGCAATGGCACTTTTACCAACGCCGGGCTCACCTATAAGTAATGGGTTGTTCTTTTTTCTTCTACTAAGAATTTGAGAAACCCTTTCTATTTCTTTTTCTCTACCAACAACTGGGTCCAATTTATTTTCCTCAGCCATTTGGGTAAGGTCTCTACCAAAATTATCTAACACCGGAGTTTTGGATTTCTTGGTACCTTTTTGACTAGAAGAAGCACCGAAAGTACTTTCTTTACCTTCGTTCGTATCTTCAGAATCACTAGGGAAAGATTCGGCCGTTGGGCCGTCTACCATATCGTCATCGCTTGTAATCATAAATTTAAACTGTTCCTTAACTCCGTCATAATCCACCTTTAGTTTATGTAAAAGCTTCGTAGTAGGGTCATTTTCATTTCTAAGAATACAAAGTAAAAGGTGCGCTGTATTTATAGAAGAACTTTGAAAAAGTTTAGCTTCTAAAAATGTGGTTTTCAATGCACGCTCTGCCTGCCTTGTTAAGTGTAAATTCTTTTTATCTTTTTGTACGCCACTGGCGTTAGGGTTAGAAGGACTAAGTATTTCTACTTTTCTACGTAGGTGTTCCAGATCAACTTCCAAAGCATCTAAAATGCTTATAGCCTTCCCGTTTCCATCTCTAAGAAGCCCTAGCATGAGGTGCTCGGTACCGATAAAATCGTGACCAAGTCGCAATGCTTCCTCCTTGCTATAAGCAATTACATCCTTAACTCTTGGGGAAAAATTATCATCCATATACTATATTATCTACTATAAAATTACTAAATATGATTCAATCAATGGCAAATACCGTACCTATAATCGTTAAAGTTATTGTAAAACCCATTAAATGCGGCTTTAATAGTACCTAAATACTGATATAAAGTAAAAATTAACATAACTATGCCAAGTGTTAATAAAAAATAATATTATTAAATCCACTTATTCTTAAAACGCTTAGGATTTAAGTATATTGGCATGCTTTTTTACTAATTAAAAAACAGAAGATTTTAAAATGGCTGACGGTGAAAAATTGATTCCCATTAATATTGAAGAGGAAATGAAATCTGCCTACATTGATTACTCAATGTCGGTCATTGTGTCACGAGCCCTGCCAGATGTCAGGGATGGATTAAAACCCGTACACAGAAGAGTTCTTTTCGGAATGCATGAATTAGGAGTTAGAAGTAATAGCTCACATAAAAAATCTGCACGTATTGTTGGGGAAGTTTTAGGTAAGTATCACCCACATGGTGATACTTCTGTATATGATGCCATGGTACGTATGGCTCAAGAATGGAGTTTGCGTTACATGTTGGTAGATGGTCAAGGTAACTTTGGTTCTGTTGATGGTGATAGCCCTGCGGCAATGCGTTATACGGAAGCCCGTATGCGTAAGATAGCAGACGATATGCTAATTGACATAGAAAAGGAAACCGTAGATTATCAATTGAATTTTGATGACTCTTTAAAAGAACCAACGGTTCTGCCTACTAGGGTTCCAAGTTTGTTGGTGAACGGTGCATCTGGTATTGCTGTAGGTATGGCAACCAATATGCCGCCACATAACTTATCTGAGGTAATTGATGGTACGGTTGCATATATAGATAATAACGACATTGAGATAGATGAGCTCATAACACATATTAAAGCACCGGATTTTCCAACTGGTGGTACTATTTATGGTTATGATGGTGTAAAAGAAGCTTTTCATACAGGAAGAGGACGTGTAAAAATGCGTGCAAAAGCAACTTTTGAAGAAGTTCAAGGTCGCGAATGTATTGTTGTTACCGAAATTCCTTATCAGGTCAATAAGGCAGATATGATTAAGAAAACTGCCGATCTTGTCAATGATAAAAAATTGGAAAGTATAGCCAATATTAGAGATGAATCCGATAGAAACGGTATGCGTATCGTTTACATTTTAAAGAGGGATGCTATTCCTAATATTGTGTTGAACATGCTTTTTAAGTATACAGCATTACAAACATCTTTTAGTGTCAATAATATTGCATTGGTCAATGGAAGACCTCAATTGTTGAATGTCAAGGAAATGATCCATTATTTCGTTGAGCATAGACATGAAGTGGTAGTTAGGCGTACACAGTTCGAATTAAAGAAGGCTGAAGATCGTGCTCATATCTTAGAAGGTTTAATTATTGCATCAGATAATATCGATGAGGTAATTGCTATAATCAGAGCCTCTAAAAATGCGGATGAAGCAAGGGCGAACTTAATTGAACGTTTCAAATTAAGTGAAATTCAAGCGAAGGCAATCGTAGAGATGAGACTTCGTCAACTTACTGGTCTGGAGCAAGATAAGTTAAGAAGCGAATATGATGAAATCATGCTTCTTATAGCAGATTTAAAAGATATTCTTGATAAGAAAGAACGTAGAATGTCTATTATCAAAGATGAGCTTCTTGAGATTAAAGGTAAATACGGAGATGAAAGAAGATCTGTAATTAATATTGCAGGTGGTGATCTTAGCATGGAAGATATGATTCCAGATGAGCAAGTAGTAATTACTATTTCTCATGCGGGTTACATTAAAAGAACTCCTTTAAGTGAATACAAAACACAAAATAGAGGTGGGGTTGGTCAAAAAGCATCTTCTACAAGAAATGAAGATTTTTTAGAGCATTTATTTGTAGGTACCAATCACCAATATATGTTATTCTTTACCCAGAAGGGTAAATGTTTCTGGATGCGTGTGTTTGAAATTCCGGAAGGAAGTAGAACATCAAAAGGACGTGCAATTCAGAACCTTATAAATATTGAACAAGATGATAGTGTAAAAGCTTTCATTTGTACACAAGATTTAAAGGATGAAGAGTATATCAATGCACACTATGTTATTATGGCTACTAAGAAAGGTGTTGTTAAGAAAACATCTTTGGAGCAATATTCAAGACCACGTCAAAATGGTATTAATGCCATTACCGTTCGTGAAGGTGATGAATTGTTAGAGGCTAAATTAACTACAGGTTCTAGTGAAATTTTCTTAGGACTTAAATCTGGTAAAGCTATTCGTTTCGAAGAAAGTAAAACACGACCAATGGGTAGAAATGCTTCTGGTGTTCGTGGTATTACTTTAGCAAATGACGAGGATGAGGTAATAGGTATGGTTTCTGTACATAATTTTGAAGATGAAATATTAGTTGTTTCAGAAAAAGGTTATGGTAAGCGATCAAGTATTGATGATTATAGAGTTACCAATAGAGGAGGTAAAGGGGTTAAGACTATTAGT
Organism: Maribacter sp. UH1; assembly: GCF_056839145.1. NCBI lineage: Bacteria > Pseudomonadati > Bacteroidota > Flavobacteriia > Flavobacteriales > Flavobacteriaceae > Maribacter > Maribacter sp. UH1. The sequence continues at coordinate 567,525 of NZ_CM166387.1, read as the reverse complement.
GTGACCGATAAAACGGGCGGATTAGTAGCAATTAAAAACGTTACCGATTCTGATGATTTAATGATTATCAATAAATCTGGAATTGCAATACGTATGAGCGTAGAAGATTTACGTGTAATGGGTAGAGCAACACAGGGTGTTAGGTTGATTAATATTAAAGGTAACGACTCTATTGCTGCAGTAGCGAAGGTTATGAAGGATGAGGATGATTTGGAAGAAGCTGAAATACTTGATATTGAGGTAAATGCAGAAGATGGCACGGAGATTGATAATTCTGATTCCGAAGAAAGTACAGACACGGATAATCCTGAAACTGAAGAGTAACATCATTTAAAAGTAAACACTAATAATTAATATATTAAAAATGAAGAATAGATTATTACTTGTAGCGGCACTGACATTTACAATGGTCGGTTTTGCTCAAAAGAATGAAATAAAAGCTGCAGAAAAGGCATTGAAAGCTGGTGATTCAGCTACTGCACAAACAGCTTTAGAAGCTGCTTCAGGTACAATTGCCGCTGCAGATGAAAAAACCCAGGCGCAGTATTATTTTACAAGAGGTAAGATATATAATGATTTAGCCAAAAAAGGAAATAATGATGCGTTTGAAAAAGCGGCATCTTCTTTTAAGAAAGTCGTAGAAATAGAAGAAGCTTCCGGTAAGCAGAAATATACTTCTGAAACCAACCAATACATGGCTGCATTGACTGCTGATCTTGTAAACTCTGCTGTTAGTGATAACGGTAACAACAAATTCAAAGAAGCTGCTGAGAAATTGTACATGAGTTATACACTTAGTCCAAAAGATACTTCATACTTGTACTATGCTGCAGGTAGTGCTGTAAACGGTGGACATTATGAAATGGCTTTGGACTATTACAACAAGCTTCAAGAAGTTGGTTATGATGGTGGCGGTATGATTTATAAAGCAACCAACGCTGCTTCAGGTGAAGTAGAGGAGATGGATAAAGTTCAACGTGACCTAATGGTTAAGTCTGGTACTTATTCTAATCCTGTAGATGAGAAAACGCCATCTAAAAAAGCTGAGATCGTTAAAAATACTGCATTGATTTATACGCAATTAGGTCAAGATGAGAAAGCTTTAGAGGCTTATCAAGAGGCAAGAAAGAATGATCCAGAAGATGTAAATCTTATTTTGAACGAAGCTAACTTATATTTCAATCAAGGAAATAAGGATAAGTTTAAAGAATTGATGGCTCAAGCAATTGCATTGGCTCCTGATAATCCAGATTTACACTATAACGTTGGTGTTATTAGCATGGAGCAGGAGAATTATGAAGATGCTCGTGTATCTTATAAAAAAGCAATTGAGCTTAATCCTGAATATACTAATGCTTATTTAAATCTTTCTACTACTTATGTTAACGAAGGAAATAAGTTAATTGATGAAATGAATTCTTTAGGGAACTCTAGAGCTGACATTGCAAGATATGATGAGTTAAAAGAAAAGAAGGATGGTTTGTTCAAGCAAGGTGCAGATGTATTGGAAGATGCGTTAAAGAACAATCCTGAAAACGAAAATATAATGACTCAGCTTAAGAATATTTACGGAGCAATGGGTGATACTGAAAACTTCACGAAGATGAAGAAGATGTTAGGAGAGTAATTGTAAACTTACCTATAAAATTAAAGGCCCTATCTAGGGCCTTTTTTTATACTATCTTTTTAATAACCCTTAATTGGTGGGTGTATGTTCTAAGGTCGTTGTTGAATATGCCGGTGTGATCTAAACGGTCAATTCTAACTTTTCCATTCACATGAATAACATAATTGTTTTCCATGATAATACCCACATGGTCAATTTCACCTTGTGCGTTATCAAAAAAAGCTAAATCTCCAGCTTCGCTTTCTTCAACAAAACTTAACGCAGTACCTTGAGTAGATTGAGTCTCTGCAGTTCTTAAAAGATGGTATCCATTTATTTGGTATACCATTTGTGAAAGACCTGCGCTATCAATCCCAAAAGGAGATTTTCCACCTTTTAGTTCGGGGGAATTTAAATAAAGCAATGCCGTTTTAACCAAGTTCTCTTTGGTATTAATTTCGCCACTCAAATTACCATCAAAATCAAACGGTAATGAAGGGGTTTCAAACAAACAGGAGCCAATTAGTATTGGCGTCAAAATTTTATTTGAATCTTCAACAAAAGATACTAATTGGGAGACATGCTTTGATTTTTTATTTGCTTGGATGGCATTAAATTCTTCTTCCGGTATAAAAACTAACTGGCTGTTCATTATCCATCCTTCGCATTTGTCAGCAACAGTCTTTATTCTAGACCAATTCTTCCTGCATTCAAGTATCTTATAATGTTCACCGAACAAAAGTTGGGTAATCAGTTCAGATGCCTCGTCTGGAGTACTTCTTACAGGAACAATGCTTAATTGACAAATACCGTATTGCATATACAAATTTTATGCGCTTATGCTTTTTCAACAATTATAGCTGAAGCACCTCCACCACCGTTACATATTGCGGCAGCACCTAGTTTAGCATTATTTTGTTCCAATACATTTAATAATGTAATTAGAATTCGTGCACCAGAGCAACCTAATGGATGTCCTAAAGAAACTGCGCCTCCATTTACATTGACATTTTTATCATTTAAGCCTAGTATTTTCATATTGGCAAGGCCAACTACAGAGAAAGCTTCGTTAAATTCAAAGAAGTTTATCTCTTCTAATTTTAGATTAGCTTTTGCCAAAGCTTTTGGTAATGCTTTTGCAGGGGCTGTAGTAAACCACTCAGGTTCATGAGCTGCATCAGCGTAACTTTTGATCACAGCCAATGGTTTTAGGTTTAGCTCTTCTGCTTTTTCTTTGCTCATTAAAATTAATGCAGCAGCGCCATCATTAATTGTAGAAGCGTTGGCAGCGGTTACCGTTCCATCCTTTGAAAATGCAGGTCTTAAATTCGGAATCTTATCAATATAAACATTACTGAATTCTTCATCTTTAGTAACCATTTTAGGTTCTCCGCGTCTTTGTGGAACAGCTACAGGAATAACTTCATTGTCAAATTTTCCGTTTTCCCAAGCGTCTGCAGATCTTTTGTATGATTGTATGGCATAAGCATCTTGATCTTCTCTACTGAATTCATATTCAGTAGCACATGCATCGGCACAAACACCCATAGCATTTTCATCATACGCATCTACAAGACCGTCTTTTTGCATACCGTCAATTAAGGAAGTAGGTCCAAATTTAGTACCTGTTCTCATGTGAACATAATGAGGTATTAAGCTCATATTTTCCATGCCGCCTGCAACAACAATTTCGGCATCGCCTAAAGCAATTGCTTGTGCACCTTGCATTACTGATTTCATACCAGAGGCACAAACTTTATTGATGGTTGTACAAGGAACAGTATTTGGTATGCCGGCAAATATAGCAGCTTGTCTAGCAGGTGCTTGACCTGTACCGGCTTGCACTACATTTCCCATTATTACCTCATCTACTAATGTAGGTGAAAGGTTGATTTTTTTTAATGCGCCTTCAATAGCAATTGCTCCTAATTTTGGAGCAGGAACTGTTGATAATCCACCCATGAAACTTCCTATTGGAGTTCTTACGGCTGATACGATAACGACTTCTTTCATGTTTTTAATTATTTGATTACACGAAATTACTAAATTCTATAGCAACCCAAGGGATATCGATTCAATTACTAGTTATCAGCTTATTATTTTCTATTTTTGAAGAACCTAATACAATTTTCTTTTGGATAATCTTTACAAACAGCAATCGCTCATATTCAAGTATATACTCTATTTTGTAGCAGTTGCATTTATTGTGTTTTTCTTGCCTAAGGGAGGAAAGTTCAAGTACGAATTTCAAAAAGGGAAACCTTGGCAGTTTGAAAATCTATATGCGCCTTTCGATTTTTCCATTCAAAAAACCGATGCAGAAATAGCGAAAGAAAAGCAAGTAATAGAAAGTAATCAGTTGCCTTATTATAGATATGATCAGGCTGAGGTGAGTAGTGTTGCAAAAGAATTTGAGCAAAAATTTGAAAATAAATGGGATAGAGCCACACTTGGTGAAAATCAAAAATCGCGTTTAAAGTACTTTTCAAAAGTGGTGTTAGATTCGGTGTACGCCAAGGGTATTTTGCAAAATAATGGTAAGCAAATTCAGCGGAGTTATATTTATTTGGTTAAAGATAATGAAGCAAGAAAAGTTAGGGTTTCAGATTTCTATAGGGTAAACGAAATCAATAACTTGGTAAGTAAAGTTCTTGCAGAGAATAATTTAGCTGCATTTGAGAAAGAAACTCAAGCACTTTTTTTTGATATTATTGCTCCCAATGTAAGTTTTGATAATAGTCTTACCCAAAAAGCTAGGGCAGAAGCATTGTCTAAATTATCATATACAAGGGGAACAGTAGATCAAGGAAGATTGATCATTGCTAAAGGAGAAGTTGTAGAGGCAGAAAATCTTAAGATATTAGAATCGTTAAAATCTGAATACGAATCTGAGTTATGGACTGCAAATAACTATTATTATATATTGATAGGGTATACTGTTCTGGTGGCACTAGTACTTATTATGTTGTTCTTGTTTTTGAAAAAATACCGAAGAACCGTTTATGATAATAATGTAAAGGTCACTTTTATATTTTTCAATATCTTATTGATGGTATTTATTACCACTATGGTTATAAAGTACAATGACCAATTAGTGTTTGTTGTGCCGCTATGTATACTTCCGCTAATCTTAAAAACGTTTTTTGATGCTAGATTAGGATTGTTTGTACATGTATTGACGATACTGATTTTGGGTTTTGTAGTACCGAATAGTTTTGAGTATATATTTCTGCAGATTATTACAGGTATAGTTACAATTTTGACGGTATCAGAACTGTATAAAAGAGCAAACCTTTTTGTTAGTGTCGGTCAAATAACTTTGATTTATATTATTGGATATTTAGCTTTTCATACCATACACGAAGGAGACTTAAGTGATATTGAATGGTACACATTGGGGCTTTTTCTGTTAAATGGTATGATTACCCTTTTTGTACAGCCTTTAATATATATCTATGAGAAAGTTTTTGGGCTGGTGTCAGATGTGTCGTTATTGGAGTTGTCAGACACCAATTCTAAGCTTTTAAAGGAATTATCTAACAAGGCACCAGGAACTTTTCATCATTCGTTACAGGTCGCCAATTTAGCTGAAGCAGCTGCTAATGAAATTGGAGCAAATGCTATGTTGGTTAGGGTAGGGGCATTATACCATGATATTGGTAAAATGAACGATCCAACTTACTTTACGGAAAACCAGGTGACAAATGTGAATCCGCATGATGAGCTTAGTCCTAAAGACAGTGCTCGTATTATAATAGATCATGTCATAAAGGGAATAGAGATAGCTAGAAAGAATAATATACCTGATCGTATTATAGATTTTATACGTTCTCACCATGGTACCACATTGGTATTTTATTTCTACAAGAAACAGAAAGAATTAGAAGAAGATGTAAATGAAGAGGATTTTAGGTATCCTGGTCCGTTGCCATTCTCTAGAGAGACTGCAATATTAATGATGGCAGATTCTGTAGAAGCGGCATCAAAGAGTTTAAAGAATCCTACTTTTTTAATTATTGATGAGTTTGTTGATAAAATAATTTCGGGTCAAATGAAGGCAAATCAATTTTTGAATGCAGACATTACGTTCAAAGAAATAGAAACAATCAAGAAAATATTCAAACAAAAGCTCATAAATATTTATCATTTGCGAGTGGAATATCCTGAGTAACAGTGATGTATTTTTTTATTAAAAAAAAACATTAAAAATAGTTGTGTATAATCAGTAATACTTACTACATTTGCATCCGCTATTTAGAGCAACAGTTCATTGAAGAATTACTGGAGAGGTGCCTGAGTGGCCGAAAGGAGCGGTTTGCTAAATCGTCGTAGGTGGAAACATTTACCCAGGGTTCGAATCCCTGTCTCTCCGCAACAATATGTTGAGAGACATATTTTTTGATAACCAATTCGGGGTGTAGCGTAGCCCGGTTATCGCGCCGCGTTTGGGACGCGGAGGTCGCAGGTTCGAATCCTGCCACCCCGACCAATTTTAATTACCCTCGTAAATCATTTGATTTGCGAGGGTTTTTTCATTTTAAGGATGTCTGTTGTATTATTTGTAAGATAAGTGCAGATATCCGCTAAAACCGGTTAAGTGTAGACGGTTAAACGCTTAAACTATACCTGACATTGCCAATTGAATAATAGTAATTAAAAAATTCCCATAAAGATTAGCGTAGTTCAAGTAAAACATGAACTACAAATTTTCTGTAGCGAAGGTTGATTCTTTGTTTTTCTATTGTTCAGCATAAATATCCATAATCTCAGTGCTAAACTTCTCTCTTATGACCCTACGCTTTAATTTAAGGGTAGGTGTCAATTCTGCAGCGGCACCATCTGCATGCACTGGTAACCATTCACGAGCAATGAGTTTAAATTTTTTAATTTGTTCTACATGGCTAAATTCAGGGTTGTATCTATCAATTATTTTTTGATATCGCTTTAGTACCTTGGGGTGCTTTGCTATTTCATCTAAACTGGTCCAAGGAATATCCTTTTTATGGCAGTAGCTTTTCAATGCTTCCTCTGCAGGGACAATCAAAGCGGATACAAATTTTTGTTTATCACCAATAACCATCATTTGTTCTACCAAAAACTCCTCTTTTATTCTATTTTCAATAGGTGCCGGTGCAACATATTTACCACCAGAAGTTTTAAGTAATTCTTTCTTTCTGTCAGTAATTTTTAAAAATTCTCGTCCCGTTGGTCCTTTTACTAGCGTACCAATATCACCAGTGCGAAACCAACGTTTACCATCTTTTATGCAAAAAACTTGAGTATTGACTTCTGGTTTTTTGTAATACCCCATCATAACATTTGGTCCATGGGCTAAAATCTCTCCTTCGCCTTCTCTATAATCTCCATCTTCTTGGTCTATTAATATTTCTACACCATCAATGAGCGGACCTGCAGAACCTAAAAGGGCTCCGTCTGGTTCCATAGTATTTACACTTAAAGTAGGTGAAGTTTCTGTTAGTCCATATCCTTCACGAATAGGTATACCGGCAGCACAAAAAACACGCATAACCTTAACCGGGCAAGGAGCAGCACCTGTAACTACTGCTTTTACATTTCCTCCAAGGGCATCTCGCCATTTAGAGAAAATCAATTTATCGGCAATTTTCCATTTTAGTTTGGTGACAAAAGATAATTTTTGATTTAGTTCATAATCATCGGTCAATGACAAAGCCCAAAAGAATAGCTTCTTTTTTGTACCATCTAATGCCAATCCTTTGTTGTAAATAGCTTCGTAAATTTTTTCTAGCAATCTAGGGACAGTAGTGAATGTTGCAGGTTTAACTGCAGCTAAGTCACCTTCAGGACCACTTAGATTGTCGGTGCCAGCAAAAAATATTTTAGCACTTTTGTAATAGTACACAAATGAAACAGAGCGTTCGTAGATATGGCACAAGGGTAAAAAACTTAATACATTGTCTCCTGGTTTCGCTTGTAAATGAGGAGAAGTATTTAGAACGATGTGCATTATGTTTTTGTGCGATAGCATAACCCCTTTTGGGTTTCCTGTGGTACCGGAGGTATAAATAATGGTTGCTAAATCTTCATTTGTAATCCCGCTTTTAATTTTTTCTATTTCGGTAATATGAGAATTGTCAAATACGTCTTCCCAATACGGAATATTAGATTGCTTATCTAATGTATAAATGTGCTCAAGGGTGACTACACTTTTTCGTGTTGCATTTAATTTGCTATATAAATCTCCGCCACCGCAAAAAGCTACTTTTACCTCCGCTTCGTTTAAAATATATTCATACTCGCCAACACTAATAGTAGGGTATAAGGGAATACTTATGATACCTGCCATTTGCATAGCAAAATCTAAAATCATCCATTCCGGTCTATTTTTATAAACAACTAAAGCAACTTTATCACCTGGTTTTAGACCAAGATTTAATAATCCTGATGCCATATTTTCGGCAGTTTCTTTAACTTCTTGCGAACTATACGATTTCCATTTTCCAGAGGCATCTCGACCATTTATGGAATTTTCTAAAGGATGATTTTCAAGTTGATGGTATAAAAGGTCAAAGAGTCTGGTCATTGCTTCTGTTTGTTTTTGCTAGTTTAAAATACGAAAAATTTACAAGAGATTTTATTTACATAACTATGATTATTAAGGTCTTATGAGAACATAAGACTGATAAATTCTGCTACACAGGCTGGTTTTTCTGAACCTTCAATTTCAACGGTACAGTTCCATGTAACTTTTAATCCGGTATCGCCGTATTCTTCAATGTTGGCAATATTGCCTACTAATCGAAGGCGGCTATCAACCAATACGGGACTAGGAAACCGAACTTTATTCAATCCGTAATTAACGCCCATTTTAACTGACTTTACCGAAATAAGATCTTCTAACATTTTTGAAAGCATAGAAATCGACATAAAACCATGTGCAACAGGTTTTTTAAAAGGGGAGTACTTTGTAGCTTTTTCAACATCTACATGAATCCATTGATGGTCACCGGTCGCTTTGGCGAAATCGTTGATCATTTCTTGGGTTACCACCATCCAATCACCTTCAGGAAGTGGTTTGCCCTCTAAAGTTCTAAATACCTTAAAATCCTCTATCTCTAATTTTGCCATGTTATTATCTTGAAGTTCCACCATCTATTGTTAAACAAATTCCTGAAACAAACCGAGCCTCGTCTGATGCTAGGTATAGATATCCATAGGCAATATCAATTGGCTGTGCAACGGTCTTTAACGGTATACTTGCTTCAATTGCAGCAAAATGTTCTTTTGGTATTTTGGCAACCATGTCTGTCATGGTGAAACCAGGCGCAATTGCATTGGCCGTTATCCCGTGTTTACCAAGTTCCATAGTCCATGTTTTTGACATTGCAATAACTCCTGCCTTTGTTGCGGCATAATTAGTTTGACCAAAATTTCCCCTTAAACCAACATTAGAAGCTGCACTTACTATTCTACCATATTTATTGGCTTTCATATAAGGTGCTGCAGCCTGGGTGCACAAAAAGACTCCTTTTAGATTTACGTTTACTACAGAATCAAATTCTTCTTCACTCATTTTTTCAAGAGTTTTATCTCTTGTAATCCCTGCGTTATTTATTAATATATCCAGTTTTCCGTGCTTTTCGTTTATAGATGCAAAAAGACTTTCAATAGCCGTTTTGTCTGTAACTGACACGGCGTGAAATTCTGCTTTACCGCCACTAGCGTTAATACCATCTGCTACGGTTTGTCCTTCTTGCAATAAATCAACTATTATTACGGTTGCACCTTCTTTTGCAAAAAGTTCTGATATTGCTTGTCCTATACCTCTAGAACCGCCTGTTACTACTGCTATTTTGTTTTCTAATCTCATGATGTTCTGTTTCTTTATTCTTATATTTTTAATAGAATTGTTATGTTAAGAATGCTTCGCTGTTTGTTACTTTCTCTTTCAGGTTTTAACAATCAATTTACCCTTCACTTTTCTGTCGGTCATTTCTTCAAGTGCCGTGGCAGTATCTTCCAAATTATAAATGGCGTGGATATGTGGTTTTAGTTTACCTTCAGCATGCCATTTCATTAAAGCCATTGTATTTTGCATATTCGCTTTAGCATCTTTCATGGCAAATGCACCCCAAAAAACACCGACAATTGAAGCTTCTTTTAAAAGCGGAAGATTAAGCGGAATTTTAGGGATATCGCCTGCGGCAAACCCTACTACCAAATACCTGCCATTTCGTGCTATACCTCTAAAAGCGGCTTCTGAATATGTTCCGCCAACAGGGTCATATATAACATCTACACCTTTACCATCTGTTAATTCCTTTATAGAAGCTTTAAGGTCTTGTGTGGTGTAATTTATTATTTCATCGGCACCATATTCTTTACATAAGGCCAACTTTTCATTAGTAGAAGCTGCTGCAATAACCTTGGCTCCCATAAGCTTCCCTAATTCAACAGCTGCCAAGCCTACACCACCAGAGGCACCTAAAACCAAAAGTGTTTCTCCTTCTTTCAAATTACCTCTGTCTTTTAATGCATGATATGACGTTCCGTAAGCCATCAAAAATGAAGCTGCAATAGGGAAATCCATTTGGGAAGGTTTTGGAAAGCATGCGTTAGCAGGTATTAATACCTCTTCTGCCAAGCCACCATGTGCTACAAAACCAAATACTTCTTGACCCACTTTTAAATGCGAGACTCCGTCGCCAACTTCTTTAACGATACCGGCTACATCACTACCCGGGGTAAAAGGTAATTCTGGTTTAAACTGATACAGACCTTGAATAATCAATGTATCGGGAAAATTTAATCCACATGCTTTTACTTCTACTAAAACTTCTTTTGCTTTCGGACTTAAATTATCGACCTCTTCTAGTGATAAAGAAGAGGGGGGACCAAATTTTTTACACCGTATTGCTTTCATACCTATTAAAATTCAAAATTTAAAAGTCAAACTCAACTACCAATTCAAATTTCAGCTTTTGTCTTTCTGAATTTGATTTTTGTATTTGTGCTTGTATTTTATTATTTATTCCTCTATTATTTTCAACACCAATTTACCCATCTTGTCACCAGAAAAAAGACGGCTATAGGTTTCGGGAAAATTTTCAATTCCCTCGTAGATGTCCTCTTTACTTTTTAGTTTGCCTTGAGCCATCCAGCCACCTAAAATTTTAGCACCTTCAGCATATCTATCCGCATAATCAAAAACAACCATACCTGTCATGCTTGCTCTGTTTACTAATAAGGATAGGTAGTTGCTAGGTCCTTTTATTTCGGTTTTGTTGTTGTATTGTGATATGGCGCCACAAATAACTATTCTTGCATTCATGCGCAATCTACCTAAGGCTATGTCAAGTATTTCGCCACCAACATTATCAAAATAGATATCTAACCCTTTAGGACATTCTTCCTTTAATCGTTGTTTAACATCTTCATTTTTATAATCAATACAGGCATCAAAACCTAGTTCATCAACAACGTATTTGCACTTATCAGTACCGCCTGCAATCCCTACTACTTTACATCCTTTTATTTTAGCAACCTGCCCAACAATACTACCAACGGCACCGGCTGCACCGGAAACTAAAACAATGTCACTTTCTTTTAATTTGCCAACCTCTGTAATGCCAAAGTATGCGGTCATACCAGGCATTCCTAAAGTGCCAATGTAAGTGGGTAATGGTGCCAGTTTTGGGTCTACTTTGTAATAGCTGTCTGCATTTGTAGCAATATATTGTTGCACACCGGCATAACCGGCAACATAATCACCTACTTTGAATTCTGGGTGATTGTTAGCTTCTATAACCTGACCAACAGAACCCGCTCGCATTACCGAATTTATTTCCATAGGTGGTATGTATGATTTTGCTTCATTCATCCAACCGCGCATGGCAGGGTCAAGAGACACAAAATGCTGTTGTATTAATACTTCTCCTTCTTTTATTTTAGGGATAGGATTAGACACTAACGACCATGTAGAAGCGTCTGCGTCACCTGTTGGTCTTTTTACAAATAATAATTGTTTGTTCATGAATTAGTAATTTTATAATCATTCTAATGTTAGTCAGAATCTGATTTACTTTAATTTAAGTTAGTTGCTTGTTTATTTTTTTTTGGAGGAAAAGCTTTCTACATAGGCTTTCATCTTTGCTCGTATTTCGGGTTTCCACCAAAGTTCTGCTGCTTCCTTTAGGGAGTTTTCTCCATTTACATCTAATTTTTCAAGAAGATGTTTTCGTATTTTCGCTTTGGTATTTCTCCAAATTTGCTGGTCTGCTTTCATGTAAAGTCGCATTTGCTTTTCAGCACGTTCCAAAACATTTTCTAACGGAACCAATTCATCTACCAAACCGGCAGAAAGCGCTTCTTTACCAGTTAACAATTTTCCCTCTAAAATATATCTGCTTGCTAATCCGTCACCCATCCAAAATGCATAGACCTCTGTCAGGTTTTGACTGATCTGAATATTTACGGCAACCTCGTTGAGTCCTATAACATATTTTTCCCCATCTGCCATGTACCGATTATCGCTGGCAACTGCTAAAACACATCCTCCAGCAGGAGAATAACCGGTTATAGCAGATATAAAAGGTTTTTTAAATTCTACCAGTTCTAAATACAAACTACCAAAGGCGGAAAAGAAATCACTAATTTGATTTTTGTCATATTGAAATAGTTCAATTAAGTCTAGCCCTGCGGAAAAATAGTGAGGTTGACCGGAAAGTATTACACCTTTTACCTGGTCATTTACAGCTATAGATTTGAAGGTTTCTCTCATTTCTGAAACCATTTCCGCATTAATAGCGTTTACCTTTCCACGGTTCATTTGCACTATAGCGTACTCGTCTTTATATGTAATTTCTAATGTTTCCATAATTGTTATAAGGATGTTCCTCCGTCTAGTGTTAATGTTTGTCCTGTCATAAATTTAGAATTATCAGAAGCCAGATAGCAAATGCCTTCTGCAATTTCATTGGCTTCACCAAATCTCTTCATAGGGATCATTCTTTTTAGCAGATCTCCCATGTCAGGTCTAACGCTTAGCAGTTGGTCTAATAATGCAGAATGTGTGTAACCTGGGCAAACCGCGTTAATGCGAATATTTTTACTACCATATTCCAAAGCTGCGGATTTGGTCATACCCACCACGGCGAATTTACTTGCACTGTAAGAAAGATTATTTCCGGAAGCTTTAAGCCCCGCTAAAGAAGCTACATTGACTATGTTGCCATGACCTTGCTTCGTCATTTGTTTAAGAGCTGCTTGCATGCAGTAAAAGACCCCTGTTTGGTTCACGGCAATAACATTATGCCAATCTTCATGTGTGTGCTCTGCAGTTTTTAATTGATGCTTGCCACCAATGCCGGCATTGTTTACAATAACATCAACACGGTCGTATTTTGATACTGTTTGAGATATCAGTTCTTCTACCTCTTCATATTTTGTAACATCGGTTTTAATGGCAAATGCTTTACCGCCGTTTTTTTTGATTTCTTCAGTAATTTTTTCGGCGTTATCCAGGTTGATGTCTGAAACCACTACGTTTGCTTTGCGTTCACCTAACAGTCTAGCCGCTGCTGCACCAATACCGCTTCCGGCACCAGTTATAATTACTACTTTATCTTCTAAATTCATTTCTTCTATTTTAACCTTAGTATTCTAAGTGCTTATATTTTAAATCTCAAATTTTCAATGGCATTGAATTAATCTGGAATCCTCTAAAGACTGATCTCTTAAATGTGCGGGATAGCCTTTTGCTGTAATCATTGTTAAAAAATCAACTGGAGTTTTATATCTTATAAGTAATATTTTGTCCCATAAAACTTCGTATTCAGGTCCAATCAATGTTCGTTGAGGTTTTCCCATATAAAGAATTTCAGCGTTCGCTTTTTGAAAGAAGGGCATGGCCGCTTTCATATACTCTTTATATGATTCTGCTCCAGATAATCCGGTTTCTGCAACCGTATCTTTAAATTTTAGCAAGTTCATCATCACCACAGGTTTACCGGCAGGTAATAGCGAAAAGGCTTTTAACTGTTCTAGATTAATTTTATGATATGATGTTGTTTTCAAATATTTTAAAATAAATTATCGATTTGTTTTTTTTGAATTGCTTCCCAAGCTGTTTTACAGCATAATTCAGATGCTTTGTTTAGGTGCGCAAATTTTGGGTCGCTCGTATGTCCATTTTTATAGCGATAGTAGATTTGCTGAGCGATTACGGCAATTTTGAACAATCCGTAGGCATAATAAAAAATTAGGTTATCTACATTTCGTCCACTTTTTACGGCATACTGCTGTACAATTTCTGCACGAAGAGGATTACCTTCCATAACCGTTGGAGACTGTAGACCTTGCTTCATAAAATCTGGGTCTGCATACGTGGTCCAATACCCCAAAGAAGTACCTAGGTCCATTAAAGGGTCACCAAGTGTACACATTTCCCAATCTAGAATAGCTGTAATTTCTTTCCAGCTATTGTCCTTAAAAACCACATTGTCATATTTAAAATCATTGTGTATTAAAGTGTGGTCATAGGATTTGGGTTGATTTTCTGCCATCCATTTCATGACTTTCCCGGCAGTAGGGACATCATCTGTTGCGGCAGCTACATATTGTTTGCTCCAATTGGTTACTTGTCGCTCCACATAACCTTCAGGACGTCCCAAGTTTTCTAATCCTGCTGCTTTGTAATCTATTGCGTGAAAAGCTACAAAAGTATCTAGCCATGTATTGGAAATGGTCTTAAACTCTAGTGGAGTAATTTGTAGTTTATGTGCTTCTCTAGCAGTCAGGATAATCCCTTTTACTTTACTCATGATGTAAAATGGAGCTCCAATAATTGTAGTGTCTTCAGTATATGTATATGCTTTAGGGGTTTTATCGAATACAGTATTTAAGTTTGAAATAACCTTGTATTCGCGACTCATATCGTGTCCTCGTTTTGGTGCAGCAAATGGAGGTCGGCGTAAGACGTATTCCTTATTTTCAATTTTTAATAAGTAAGTAAGATTAGAAAAACCATTGGCAAATTGTTCTACTTGAAGTGGACTATCAGTATGTGCAATTAAGTTGTGCTCAAGAAGAAATTTCTTAAGATTAATTTCTTGTAATTCTTCACCTTTTCTAACCGGTTTTATATTCATATTGTTATTTTCTTTCCCAAGTAGGAGGGAAGCTTTTAAATTTTGATTATCGTTTTATTTATTTGGCATATCTTTTTATGACATTTTTACCAAGTTGGCTCATATGCACCTCATCGGGTCCGTCTGCCAACCTAAGAGTTCTTGCAGCAGCATAAAAGTGTGCTAAAGGAGTGTCGTTGCTAACACCCATACCACCTAAAATTTGAATAGCTCTGTCAATCACTTTTAAGGTCATTTTTGGTGTAACAATTTTTATCATCGCAATTAGATCTTTTGCTTCTTTATTACCTAGTCTGTCCATTTTGTCCGCAGCAGATAGTACTAGTAATCGTGTTTGTTCTATTTCGCACGCAGAACTGGCAATATCTTGTCGTATGCTACTATAGGTGTCTAATGTTCTACCAAAAGGCTTTCGTTTTGTAGTGCGCTCTGCCATAATTTCTAGAGACCTTTGTGCCATACCGATCAGGCGCATGCAATGATGAATTCTACCTGGTCCCAATCTACCTTGAGCAATAGCAAAACCTTGTCCTTCACCTACCAATAGATTTTCTTTTGGTACACGAACATTTTCCAATAAAATTTCAGCATGCCCTTCTGGAGAATCAGAATACCCAAAAACAGGTAAGTGTCTAATTATTTTGAGACCTGGAGTATCCATAGGAACTAAAATCATACTCTGTTGCTGGTGTCTTGGGGCATCAAAATCTGTTTTTCCCATTACAATACTAATTTTGCAATTGGGGTCCATAGCACCTGACGACCACCACTTTTTACCATTTATAACATATTCATCGCCATCGGCAACAATAGAGGTCTCAATATTTGTAGCATCAGAAGATGCAACTTCTGGTTCAGTCATTAAAAAAGCAGAACGTATTTCACCATTCATTAAAGGCTTTAACCATTGTTTTTGCTGAGCGGGAGTGCCATACTTAGCAAGTACTTCCATGTTTCCCGTGTCAGGGGCATTACAATTAAATATTTCTGGAACCCATATGGTACGACCCATTATTTCAGCTAACGGTGCATATTCTAAATTTGTTAATCCTGGACTTAAATCGCCGTAAGCTTTAGGTAGAAATAAATTCCATAAACCAGCATCTTTTGCTTTTTGCTTTAAGCCTTCTAATCCTGGCCATTTTTTCCAGGCATTATCCGGATGGTGATGAAAAGCATCAACCTCAGCTTCTACTGGAAGAATGTGTTCATCAACAAAAGCTTGTACTTTTTTCTGTAATGCAATTGCTTTTTCGCTATGTTCGAAATTCATTAGCTTATTCTTTTATCAACTTAATATTGAGTTTTTTTATCCTGAGATTAAATAACCACCATCAACGGTATACTCTCCGCCTGTCATATAAGAGCCCGCATCTGAAGCTAAAAGCATGACCACTCCCGCTAATTCATCTGGTACCGCAATTCTTTTTAAAGGTACTACCGCTTTATAACCTGCAGCCAATTTATCATTTGACCAAAGTGCTTCACTAAGCTTCGTTTTCACCAATCCAGGGCAAACTGCATTAGAACGTATACCATGTCTTCCCCATTCTTTTGCTTGATTCTTTGATAGCATTATTAATGCTGATTTGGAAATACTGTATAATCCAAGATTAAAACCGGGGTGAATTCCTTCTACGGAAGAGATATTGATAATGCTGCCACCACCTTGTGTTTTCATATGCGGTTGTGCTAAGTTTGAAAGCAGCCAAGGCGCCTTTACATTTACATTCATGATTTTGTCAAAAACTTCGTTATCGGAAGCTTCTAAAGGACCATAGTATGGGTTGATAGCAGCGTTGTTTACCAAAATATCTATTCTGCCAAATTTCTCTATGGTTTTATTGATTAAAGCTTCACATTGGTCTGGGTCACCAATATGGCATGCAATACCCACTGCATCAAAGCCAGCTTCGTTCATTTCTTTTGCTATGGCATCAACAGCATCTTGTTTTCTGCTGCTGATGACTACTTTTGCACCGTTTTCAGCTAATCCTTTTGCTATAGAAAGTCCAATTCCTTTACTAGAGCCTGTTATTATTGCTACTTTGCCAGTAACATCAAATCTTTGTTTTATACTCATTTTATATTATTGGTTGCTACTTGTTTAATTAAATAATGATTGCAGAAGGGCACCTTGGTAAGATGCCTCTCTGTCTGCGTTCATGCTAATGGTTAGTGTAGTAAATTATGCAAATACTTCTTTATCTGTACCTATGGTTAAGGCTTCCCTATTATCTTTTAAAATTTCTGCTAGCCCTGAAGTTTTTGGTAGCTCATATTTAAAATAAAACTGCATGGTATGGATTTTACTTTCGTAGAATTCTGTGCTATTATCGGTATTGCCCGTTACTAGGGCGTTTTGCGCTTCCCTGGCTAAATCTAGCCATAACCAACCTATTAAAATGTTGCTGAAAAATTCCATAAATGGAGTAGCATCAGCTAAGAAACGTTGATAATCACCTTTCATGGCAAAGCCCATTAATGATTGTAATACCTCTTGTGTTAATTCTAATTTAGAAGCTAATTTCTTAGCGTAAGGTGCTAAAGAATCATGAGCCATGCTAGCTGTAATGGAGTTTTTGATTTCTTCGGATAATAATTGTAAAGCTTTACCATTGTTCATGGTAATCTTTCTGCCCAATAAATCTTGAGATTGAATCCCTGTAGTACCTTCGTAAAGTGCAAAAATTCTAATATCCCTTAGGTATTGTTGTAATACATAATCTGAACAGAAACCATATCCGCCTAAAACTTGTACGCCATTATCTACAGATGCTTTGCCCATTTCTGATGGATAGGTTTTAACAACGGGAGTCAAAATTTCCAATAGCAATCTATATTTCTCTCTGTCATCAGCTGTTGTACTTGATAATGAAAGATCTTGATATTTAGCAGCTAAAAAGATAAGGCTCAAAGAACCTTCTGATACTGCTTTTTGTAGCAATAACATTCTTCTTACATCCGGGTGGTTGATTATCAGTGTTTGCTCTTCATTGGCATCTTTTTTACCCGTACTTGTCAACTTACGTCCTTGAGGTCTTTCATTTGCATAATTTAAAGAAGCGTGGTAAGCTGCGGTTGCAATTGCTGCACCACCTCTACCAACACCAATTCTGGCACCGTTCATCATCAAGAACATATATTTAAGACCTTGGTGAGGTTCACCCACTAACCAGCCTTTACAATCCTCTTTATCACCAAAGAACAGGTGTGTAGTACAATAACCTCGCTGTCCCATTTTCTGAAAATCAGCCACTGTGGTCACATCGTTTGGAGTTAAGCCTCCGTCTTCTGTTGGTCTCTTTTTAGGTACTACAAACAGTGAAATTCCTTTAGTACCGGCCGGAGCACCTTTTATTCTAGCTAGAACCAAGTGAACAATATTTTGCGCACCAGTGTAATCTCCTCCAGAGATAAATATTTTTTGTCCGTGAATTTTATATGAATCACCATCTGGGGTAGCAGAAGTTACAATATCCGATAATGAACTACCAGCTTGTGGTTCTGTTAAACACATGGTGCCGCCCCAAGTACCTTCCATCATTTTAGGCACATAGGTTTCGTTTAATTCTTTATTTGCAAAATGGGTTATTAATTCGGCAGAACCAACCGTAAGTCCTACATAACCAGGTAGGTGATTGTTAGCTGCTTCTTGAATAAAAGCAGAAGCATTTAAGACCATTTGCGGTAATTGCATACCACCATCTTTATAAGAAAAAGAGCCGGAAATAAAGCCCATTTCACCAGCAGCCTTCATGTATTTGTTTACCTGTGGATGTACAACAATTTCACCATCTTTGAAATGGGCAGGTTGTTCATCCATTTCTCTGAAATATGGAAAGAGTTCTTTATCAGAAAAGTCCTTAACAGAATTCAAGAGCATTTCTATAGACTCTTTGTCATACTCTGCATAGCGTTCTTGATCAAGAACTTCTTGCACGTTATGTACTTTATATAATAAAAATTTAAGGGTTTCTAAATCTACATATTGGTTTGCCATATCTAATTTTGTCTTTGAAATTATCGTACGACAATTTAGAATTAATTCATATGAAACTTATTAAACCAGTTTAATAAAATAAAAATATTAAGTTAAAATTTTGCGATTATGATAATATAAAGGGTGTAAAACAGGCTTAAAATGAGTAGTTCTTAATATAATTGGCTTTATTGAGAAATGCTAATTCGCTTTCTAATCTTTGAAAGTCCTACAGGTGTTAGCCCTAAATATGAAGCAATTAGGTACTGTGGCACCCTTTGGAGTAAATCAGGTCTTTTCTCTAGTAAGCGCAAATAACGTTCCTCATTGGTTCTGTTGCTTAATCGCTCTACCCGAGTAAATATTTTCATAAAGGCTTCCTGCATTGACAGGCGACCGAAACGTTCCAGTTGATGGGATTTTTTAAAGGAGTTTTCACCATCGGTCTTTAGTATGGCATAAACGACTGTATTTTCAGAAGCTCTTAAATAATAGTCTGAAGGTTTTTCTTTTACGTAAGCGGGTAAGTCTGTAAAGAAGATATCCTCTGTATAGAATTCAAGCACTTTTTGCTCACCTTCTTCCAATTTATAATAGTAAATACAGCCTTTTGCAACATAGTAAAAGTGCTCTACCATTTGCCCGGGAGAAATTAAGGTATCACCCTTTTTAACATCTATTCTCTTATAATAGCGTAGCCAGTGATTCAAAAGTTCTTCGTCCACCTCTGTATATGAGAGAATTTTATTTTTAAGATTTTTAAGATAATCTATGGAAGCGGATGCAGTCATTATTTATAAATACCTTTTGGGACTTTATAAATATAAGAATTTTGTTGAATTTAGAAATTTCTTAATGAGAGCGGTTAAAGAAATAACATGTGTCCTACAAAATAATTGACCGATCCGTCAACCTATTACATTGAAAATAAAAAGATTATCAGCTAGTAATTCTACCGGTCTTTTTTTTAATTTTTATTGCCGCCGAAGTTATACGTTAATTTCGCAATAACTCTTCTACCGATTGCAGGCATATTGACCAAAGCTCTATATTCATTATCAAATAAGTTTTGAGCCGATACGTCTATAGCTAAACCGTTGTCAAATGCATAACCTATACCAGCATCTACTAAGTTTTTTTCTTGTACTTCCCCAGAAAATTGTCCGGCACTTGCGGTAAACGCATCATCATGTTGAAAAGATACGTTAGCTCTAATTCCTTTTTCTGCTCCATAATTTGCTCCTAATCGATATTTATTTGCAGGTGCGTTTAAAAAGGTAGTAAATGGGGCGGTACCGTCACCTTGTTCCCTTTCAAACTCAGAAGCGTTAACCCAAGAATAGTTGCCGAAGAATGTTAACTTATCCGATGCAAAATATTGCAGACCTAAATCTGCGCCATATCTCGTATAAGGAGCATCAAAAACTCTGTAACCTGCAGCAACATGTAAGATTCCATCATCTTGTGGCACTCTATTGGTTTCAACACTACCAGTAGAATAAAAGTTTGGGATTAAAGCGGCAGTACCTGCATATGCTTGCGAAACTAATCCAGTTGCTACTTCTTGAGATAATCCTGCTTCGACCAAAGCGCCAATTAATTCCCCGGTCTTAGCTAAGAAAGGGTCTTGGCTAAATTCGGTCAAACCAATTAACGGAGCAATTGCTGTAAAGTCAAAACCGCCTCTTTCTGTAATAGCATACAAATCAAGAGAAGCAGAAAATTTATCACCTATAATTCCTTTGTAACCAACTTCATAAGTCTTAGAAGTTGCTATTACCCCACGTACTGTATTGGTTAAATTATTATTAGGTGCACCGCCTTCCAATGCGTTGATTCCAAGAAATGTTCCGTTATTTCCAGTAGGGCTATTTGCCAACACGCCTTGAATATCATCAATAAAATCTTCTAAACCATTGGCTTGCATAGCTGCAAGTAATGAGCCTGACGCAAATTGATGTACAAATTCATTTGTAAGACCTCCAGTACCTAATAACTCCTTTGGTAATTCTTGTGGAAGTGCACCGGCAAGAGGTGTTAGGGACTCAATGGGTATACCGGTCGCCGCACTTATACCAGCAGCCGTTACATTATGATTTAAAAATTCGATACTTGTTGCATTATCAAATGAATGAATGTCATTTGACCCAGCTAACCAAAAATCAAAAAAGCCCGGAACAGGAGAATTTACTGGGAAATCGTAATTCCATTCAGAAGCAGAAGGAGAGAAGCTAGCATTATTAAAAGAAGCTCTAAAGGTATGTTTTGGACTTGCCTTATACACTAATGCAATTCTAGGAGCAATGGCAGTCTCGTCAGGAATATTAAATTTATCAAAACGTCCTGCTAAAACTAAATCTAACTTTTTCGCCAATTCAAATTTACCCTGAGCATAAATACCGAATACATTATAATCATCATCATCTTCATTTCTACCATGCACTAATCCTTCAGTATCTGTTTTAGTAAGTCGGTAATCTGACCCAACCGTAAAATTTGAATTTAAAAAATCAGGAATATCGAAGTTGTATTGCAATTGCCCTTCGTATTGTTTTAGAGCTAATGGGGTTCTATTTCCTGTTTGATATAAGAATATAGGTCTGTCTTCAGGACCAAAATTAGTGTGAGTAGTATAAAATTGAGCAAACAATCCACCTTTTTGCATTCTTGCCTGTCCCCAAATTTCTTGCGGTTGTGATAGACCTTCACCTAAATCATTATAAAACACAGAAGAAGATTGATTTAATCCACCTGCTACAATTATACTTAAATCATCTTGCGGACGGAATTCCAATGTGATATCTGAACCCATATTCCAATAATAATCTTGCATCACATTTCCATCTGCTCTAGGGGTTAATTCTAGTATTGTTTTACCAGGACTACTATCATCTACTACACCTGTAGATGTTAATGAAGGTTGTACAATGGTAGATTGAAACTTATCTATTTGCCTAGTAAATGTTCCATCAGCTGCGGTTGTGCCTTCAGAACCATCAAGTGTAAATTCATCACCTCTATTGTATTGGAGATTTATTTTGAAACCGAATTTATCAGAAACTTTGGTAGCATGTCTTAAGGCGGCTCCATATGTATTTAACTCACCACCATAAACTTGAAGAGTGGTACCAGGGTTGTCTATTGCGCCTTTGGTTATAAAATGTATTACACCAGAAGTTACTCCTGGTCCATAAAGTGCAGAACCTGCACCTCTAACCACTTCAATTCGTTCAATATCAATATTACTGAGTCCAGATTTGTCTGATTGAAAGGTATTATTTCCTGGAGCCACTAAACTCCTGTAATCTTTAATAGGAAAAACTCTTGTACTAAAGGTACTAGCAGCTGCCCTCATTTCAAAATTCATTCTAGAGCCAGATTGCTGTTGAACGGTAACACCAGGTACATTCACCAAATTTCTTGCGGCATCAATTTGTGGTGAGCCTACTAATTTTTTAGCTGAAAGGACGGTGACCGAAGCGGGTGCCTCCTGTACTTTTTCTCTTCTACGTGAAGCAGATATTACAACTTCATCTACAATAAAAGCTGTTTGTTTTAAATCATATTTTAAATTGGTGTTAGCACTTGTTACCGGCATAATTTTAGAAGCATAGCCGGCATAACTAATCGATAAGTTCCAAGGTAACGGTTCATTGCTGGTTATTGAAAACTTACCATCATAATCTGTACTTGCACCTATATTAGTTCCTTGAATTATAACGTTGGCACCAATTAAGGGTTCGCCTATTTCTGAATCTGTAATGACCCCAGAAATTGTGGTTTGCGCTGTAAGAGCGAGTGTTGAAAGTGCAAAAATTGCCAATGTTGTTAAGAGGAATTTTTTCATTTTGGTTGATTGGTTTAATGTTCGCCCTAATATATGTCAATTATTGAATAATTAAATTAAACTAGTTTAATAAATTAATTTAATAATTTTTATATTAAAATTTTATGTAAATGATAATTATAAGGTCTTTTTAGTGACATAAATTAAAACTGATGATATTGTAATTTGTATAAGGATTCACAGCTAAGCAATTGCTTTTGGAATCTATTTCATTGAGGAAAATAATTCTATTAACTAGAGGATGTGGAATTGTTTAAAATGTGGTTAGATGTAGAAAATCGTGTTATTAGTATACTTTTAAAGTGCAGAACAAAAAAGCTTGTCTCTGTAATTAAAGTATCATTTGTCTTCATAAAAAAACCTCGCTGAAGTAGCCGCGAGGTTTTTTTAATATCATAAATAAATATTGGTAGTATTAGTTACATTGTAGAATTGTATTATACCACCTCAAAAAGACCGGCGGCACCCATACCGCCACCAACACACATAGTAGAAACAACATATTTTGCACCACGTCTTTTTCCTTCTATTAATGCATGTGCGACCATTCTTGAGCCCGACATACCATAAGGGTGACCAATGGAAATAGCACCGCCGTTAACATTCATTAATTCATTGGGAATTCCTAATTTTTCTTGACAGTACAGTACTTGAACAGCAAAAGCTTCATTAAGCTCCCAAAGTCCGATATCACTCATTTTTAGTCCATGTGCCTTTAATAGTTTTGGAATGGCATATACAGGACCAATTCCCATTTCGTCTGGCTCGCAACCGGCAACCGCAATACCACGATAAATGCCCAATGGGGAAACACCACGTTGTTCTGCTAATTTTGAATCCATTAAAACACAGGCAGATGCACCGTCAGACATTTGGCTGGCATTACCTGCAGTTATAGTACCACCTTCATTCACTAAACGCAAACCTGCAAGACCTTCGGCAGTTGTTTCAGGTCTATTGCCTTCATCTTTATTTAAATAAGCAGGATGAAACCTCATTTCTTTGGTTTCCTTATCTACGATAGCCTTTACCGTTTCTATAGGAATGATCTCATCGTCAAATTTGCCGGCTTCTTGCGCAGCTGCGGTTCGCATTTGAGATTGAAGTCCGTAAGCATCTTGCGCTTCGCGGCTAATTTTATAACGTTTGGCAACCACTTCTGCTGTTTGCAGCATTGGCATATAAACATCTTTATGGACTGCCTTTAATTTTTTGTCTACCATATGAAACGTATTCATATGGTCGTTTTGTACCATAGATATGGATTCTACTCCGCCACCTATAGTAATACTCATGCCGTCATGTAAAATTTGTTTTGCAGCTGTTGCAATGGCCATCATACCAGAAGAACATTGACGGTCAATGGTCATGCCAGAAACGGTTACAGGTAAACCGCCGGCAAGTGCTGCCATTCTGCCAATATTCATGCCAGATGTTCCTTGAGGTAAAGCACAGCCCATAATAACATCATCTATTTCTGCGGGGTCTACACCAGCACGTTTTACTGCTTCGTGAATGGTCCAGCCTGCCATTGTTGGAGTTTGTGTGGCATTCATAGCGCCTTTATACGCTCTACCCATTGGAGTTCTAGCGGTCGATACAATTACTGCTTCTTTCATTTTTAGGATTTTAGTTTTTTACATATTTATTAATAGCGCTGAGACCAAATCTTTATGCGATATTTTAGAGATTAAATGAATTCACTTTTAATTAGTCATTAAAAGATATGCACTTGTAGATTTTTGTTTAGGTAGTCTAGACTTATTAATAACAATGGTATATAAACATTGATAATTAATCAATATTTTAACATTATATCATTGATTTAATATAATAGTTTAATGAAATCTTGTTTATTCATAAGAATTTTGTTCTTAGCTTATGCGTTATTTTTTTTATCAAAGTGTTTTTGAATGCATAGATTATCTCGTTTCCAAAATTAAAATTTGGTAATGTTTGCTATGAGTTTAGAAATGTAAAGTCCGGTTCTTCTAGATTATTTTCAAAAGGGAATAGGTTTAACCACGAACATTTGTTTTTTTTATACTTAAATTGTTCCACTTACAATCAGTTACTATACATGCAGACAATTAAGGAATTAGTAGAGTTGATAACTCTAAAAAAAATAGAAGAAACCATATTTGAAGGGCAGAACTACCAAGCACCTTGGGGAAGGGTTTTTGGAGGGCAAGTATTAGCACAATCTTTACATGCTGCTTATCAAACTGTTCCGGAAGATCGCATAGCCCATTCGTTACATGGTTATTTTATTTTGGGTGGAGACTTAAGATATCCTATCCGTTATGAGGTAGATACCATAAGAAATGGGGGGAGTTTTACTACCAGAAGAGTAGTGGCGAAACAAAATGGAGTAGCTATTTTTAATATGGCGGCATCTTTTCAGGTAAAAACTGACGGAGTAAACCATCAATTTCCAATGCCCAATTTAATTCCGCCAGAGAAGTTGACGACAAGTTTAGAACAGGTTGAAGAGATAAAAGAGCTACATCCTACAGCATATAAAAGACTTAAAGCGATACAGCCTAAGGTGTTCGAATTTAAGCCAGTAGAAAAATTTACCACACAGTTGGTAGAGAATGGTTCTCCATTCTTTAATACTTGGCTTAAAACTTCTGATGTTACTGAAATTAGTTTGCCTATGCAGCAACAGTTATTAGCCTATGCCTCTGATTATAATTTGCTGACGACGGCAACTTTGCCACACCGAGAAGAGTTGAATAAAGGAGAAACGTTTTACGCCAGTTTAGATCATGCCATCTGGTTTCATAGAGACTTTGATATTACAAAATGGTTGTTATATAGTATGGATAGCCCAAGTGCATCTAACTCTCGTGGTTTTGCAAGAGGTAGTGTTTATGATAGAAAAGGCGTTTTGGTTGCTTCTGTAGCCCAAGAGGGATTGATGAGGCAGAGTGTATAACTAAAATACTATTTTAGTTTATAGGTATAATTGAATTAGGTTTTTAATAAGATACTAAATTAGGATTGTGAAGATACTCATGATTTCAATTGATTAATTTACTCTTATACTTTTAATACGTTAAAAATACTACTTTGATAGAAGATAGTTCTAGGGTGGAAATGCTGAAAAAAAAGAGGAAAAACAATTTTGTTTTTCCTCTTTTTTTTAAATAATATCGGTAATCTAAATAATTATTGAACCTATACTAATACTTCGTTTTATCATGTTTAGAAGCCCAGTTATTGAAAACTTCGACAGCTTCGCCTTGTAACATTTGTTTAAAGTGAATTTGTCTGTCTTGCATTTCAACTTCTAGTTCATCATAAATAAATTGATCATCAAAATCAATGGCTTTTGCATCAGCTTTATCACAACCATAATACACAGCTTTAGGTCTAGCCCAATATATAGCACCAAAGCACATAGGGCATGGCTCGCAAGAAGTATAAATAATACAATCGGTTAGCTGAAAAGAATTCAGTTTTTTGCAGGCATCTCTAATCACCACCATTTCTGCATGTGCTGTGGGGTCATTGGTAGAGGTTACTTTATTATGTCCTTCAGCTATAATTTCTCCATCTTTTACAACAACGGCACCAAATGGTCCACCGGCGTTCGAGTTCATTCCCTTTGCTGCCATTTCAATGGCTCTTCTCATAAAAAACGCGTGATCTTTCATCATATTTATAAAATTCCAATGGTATGTATTCCATTATTTGGGGGTGCAAATTACGTCTTTTATATAGAATTCTAATCACATCTATTTTGAAAGAAAATGCCCTTTTTAGATAATTGTTAAAAAAATTATGAAAGATTTTGATTTTTATCCGACTTAATCTAGAACCAACCAATTGTAAAAAAATAGAAAAACTATTTATCAAAGCATTTTTTGCATTTATAACTACTAAAATCTACTCAACTGTCGTCTAAAGTAACTCTGTGAGTTTTATAGTTTTTGCATACTGTTGATAATCAGTAATATTGGTTTTTATTAAAAATAGATATTGAAAGCAATTACGAAATATTGGTTCTTAGAAGGATTTAGCCTTTTTCAAAAATTAGGAATGCCTTCTATGATGAAACTTTGTGATCTTCTAGAGATGGATCATGTAGATAAAGGCAGCATCATTGAGATAGGAGCAAGAGATAAAAAATGCATTTTCTTTTTAAAAAATGGTTCTGTTAAAATCATGGACTCTGAAAATGACATTGTAAAATACGTCGTTAAAAAGGGTAATATTTTTGGTGAGCTATCTATTTATGATAAGGATAACTCGTCTAAAGAAGTAGCCCTTGCTTTAGAAGATGTGGTAATCTGTTATATAGAATCTGACATGATGGAAGGCTTAATGGAAGAGTATAAGTCTTTAAAAAATGGTCTGTTAAAAATATATGGTCTTCGTATCAGAAAATTAGAAACAAGACTACAAGACCTTTTATATAAGGACAGTAAAACGAGAATCTCTGAATTTATAAAAGCTTTTATAGAGGAGTTTGGTGAAATAGAAAATAATAGGGTAGTGGCAAAAAACCTACTCTCTCATAAAGACATTGCCAACTTGACCAACACCTCTAGGCAGACAGTTAATAATGTATTAAGCATAATGCGAAAAGATAAGGTCATTGACTACGATTCTAAATGTATATCATATTCTAAGAAATTCATATAACTAAATAATGACACGTTTAAATAAACCAACTATAATGAAAAAGTTCTCCCGTTTTCTCCTAATATCTTCATTAGGATTATTTACAAGTATCGTTTTTTCTCAAGAAATAGAGCAGTCTATTTTTATTACTGGTAACACTTGGGATGCTACAAATACTGAGGTTCTCACTGAAATTTCAAAAGAATCGCAGTTAGCTAAGAAACCTACAGTATTAATAATAGGAAACACTGCACCTAAGACTGAAATAGAAAAGTCATTAGATAAGCAGTTGTCAATCATGTCTAACCTGGGTAATGATGTCATTTTTATATCTGGTAATAAAGAATGGGCAAATGGCCATAAAGGTGTTTCTGATATTGAGAATTATATTCAGAAAAATAGTAAAGCCAAATTTTCTCCAGATGATGCTGAACCTATTAAGCATCAAGATTTAGGAGAAAACGTAGAATTGATTACGGTAGATTCTCAATGGTTCTTAGAAAACTGGGACAATCATATTTATATCAATGAAGATTCTGAAATTCAAAATAGGAACTTGTTCTTTTTAGAATTTGAAAATCGAATTAAAAAAGCACAAGGTAAAATCGTATTTGTTGCATTATATCATCCAATAAAAACAAATAGTAGGCAGGGATTTTTTAGTAATATCGGTGGCTTCTCTACTCAAGAATTTCAAAACAAGCAGTACAGAACGCTTAGAAACAGGTTGAAAACAATAGCTAGAGGTGCAGACAACGTTATTTTCTTGTCGGGTCAAGGTAAAAATTTGCAATATATTAATGGTAGTGTTCCTCAAATTACAAGCGGTGCTGCGGGTAAAATCGAATCCGTTAAACATGGTGAACCAGATGATTTTTCTATTGCCAAAAAAGGTTATGTTCGCCTAGATGTTACTACCGCTGGTAGTGTAAAGGCAAATTATTACGCTTTAGAAAATGGTTCGTTTAATGAAGTTTTTAAGACTACTGTACTAAAAAGCGAAACTGAAGATTTACAGGTATACAACTTCGATAAAAATCTAGGAGCTAAAAAATCAGCGGCTATTTATACGAAAGAAGCTGCAACAAAAAGCGGATTCTATAAAGCGCTTTGGGGTAATCATTACAGAGAATTCTATGGTAAAGAAGTTAACGCACCAGTAGTTTTCTTAGATACTTTAATGGGAGGTTTAACCCCGTTGAAGCGAGGAGGCGGACAACAATCAAAATCACTTAGATTAGAAGATAAAGAAGGTAAGCAGTATGTTATGCGTGCCTTAAAAAAGAGTACCATAAAGTTTCTACAAGCGAATGCTTTTCAAGAAACTTATATTGGAGATGTTTTAGATGGTACAACCGTAGATAAATTTTTAGCCGATTTTTATACGACTTCAAATCCATATACTCCTTTTGTTGTAGGTGGGTTATCTAATGCCGTTGGTGTCAATCATACCAATCCTATTTTATACTATATTCCTAAACAAGAAACATTAGGTGTTTATAATGATGAGTTTGGTGATGAATTGTATATGATTGAAGAGCATGTAGGCGATACTCAAGTAGAAGCTGAAAGTTTTGGAAAACCGTTAAAAATATTAAGTACTGCAGATGTTTTACAAGAAATAAACAGATCGGGTAAATCGGTAGTAGATGAGTCTTCTTATATCCGTGCAAGAATATTCGATATGCTTTTGGGAGATTGGGACAGACATGAAGACCAATGGCGTTGGGCGCTTTATAAGAATGAAGACGGAACGGAGTATTGTAGTCCAATACCAAGAGATCGTGACCAAGCATTTTCAAAGTACGACGGTACTTTAATCAGTTTTCTGACAAGAGTAATACCAGGGCTACGTAAAATGCAAACTTATGATGAAGACCTTAGAAGTGTAAAATGGTTTGCATCATCTCCTTATCATTTAGATTTAACTTTTATTCATGCTTCTGGTTGGGAAGAGTGGGAGAAGCAAACCAATCATATTCAAAGCCAGTTATCAGATGCTGATATTGAAAATGCTTTTGAAGCAATTCCTGATGAGATAAAAGGACCGATCATAGATGATATTAAACAGAAATTAAAAGGTAGAAGAGATAATCTTAAAAAAATAACAAAAGCATATTATCTTTATTTGAACAAGTTTCAAGTTGTTACGGGAACACAAAAAGCAGATGATTTTACCATAACTAGATTAGCGGATGGTAAGACTACGGTAAAAATAGACCGTAAAGATTTAGGTCTTTTAAATCATACATTTTCGAATGACATTACCAAAGAAATTTGGCTATTTGGCTTGGATGGAAAAGATACGTTCACGGTAGAAGGTGAGGGAGACCATCCTATAAAAATTAAAATAGTAGGTGGAAAGAAAAATGATACATACGACTTTAAAAACACGCGAAAGGTAAAACTTTATGATTACAAGGATAAGGAGAATACCATTGTAAATAAAAGATCTAAAAAATGGTTGGTAAATGATTATGAATTAAATAATTACGATCATAAAAAAGTAAAATATAATTTTAATCAGTTGTTGCCTATAATAGCATTCAACCCAGATGATGGAGTAAAATTAGGAGTAATAAGCAATCATACATCATATAGTTTACAACGTAATCCATTTACGTATAAGCATAGCATTAATGCTGCATATTACGGCAGTACATCAGGTTTTGATTTGTCATATAAAGGGGAGTTTTCTAATATTTTTCATAACTGGAATTTTGGTTTAGAAGGTTTATACACAAGTCCTAGTTTTTCAGAAAATTTCTTCGGCTTTGGTAATGAAACGCTTTATGACGCTGATGAGGTTGATTTAGATTTTAATAGAATTAGAATTAGTAAATTTAAAGCAGCAGTATCACTACAATGGGAAGGTATTAACGGAGGTTCTTTCTATTTTAAACCTTTAATAGAATCTTTTGAGGTTGATAATACAGCTGATCGTTTTGTAGCACAACTACCACAGACGAATACAATTTTTGATAGGCAAACCTATGCAGGTGTAGAAACTGCTTATAACTTCAAAAATAAAAATAGTGCCGCTTTTCCAACCTTGGGGCTAGATGCAGGGCTGACTATTGGTTATAAAACGAATATAGATAATACCGAAGCAGATAATAGTTTTGCGTACATACAACCACAACTGGTCATAGACCACAAGTTAACTAAAAGTGGAAGTATCGTTTTTGCAAGTAAGATTGCAGGTGAAGCATTGATCGGTGATAATTTTGAATTTTATCATGCAGCAACTATTGGCGGTATCAATAGTTTAAGAGGATTTAGAAATGAAAGGTTTACAGGAAAACAGTCTTTTTATCAGAATACAGATTTAAGATTTCCTTTAGGAGGGTTACGAACAAGCCTTGTCCCTTTTAGATTCGGACTTACCGGTAGTTTTGATTATGGTAGGGTATGGGTTGAAGATGATACTTCAAATAAATGGCATAATTCAATAGGTGCATCGGCTTGGCTTATTGGGGCTGAAGCATTTACGGCTAACGTAGGATATTTTAATAGTGCAGACGGTGGTAGAATAGTTTTTGCATTAGGCTTCAGTTTTTAAGATAACGACTTACCAAGAAATATTATACTAGTTTCTACGTTTGTTAAAATGTAAGAAAAAAGATACAAGATGTAATTTTGTAAAAGCGTTAAAAAGATCAGATTAAAAAATTAAAAAGAGAGTAAAGAGAGAAGCAAATTAATTGAAAAAATGGCTTAAGCATTAATGGGCGTTATTTTCAGGCATAGCCTTATGCTTAAACAAGCATATGCAGTACAAGTGCTTATTTTGTCTCTTCAACTTTAATAATCAACAATTAGAAAAACTCATGAAAAAACCAATTGCAATTGCCCAAGTAGATACTTTAGAAAACAAAAAACCAGAACATGCATTAGTCAATGGTTTAGATTTAGTTATCGTAAAATTTGATGATGATATTTCTGTATTATATGGTAGATGTCTGCATAGAGGGGCATTAATGTCAGACGGTCATGTAGATGGTCATAACCTTATTTGTGGTGTTCACGGTTGGGATTATAGAGTAGATACCGGAGTGTCAGAATACAATAACGCTGAGGTATTACATAAGTTTACTACTAAAATAGAGGGTGGTAGTCTTTTTGTAGATGAAGAAGAGATAGATGCTTATTTAGTAGACAGTCCGCAACCTTTTAATAGAGATGCTTATTTGGGCGCTTACGCAGATACACATCCTGAAGAAACAGAACCATATACAGGGTATATAAAAGAATTAGCTACTAACGGACTTAAAAATTTAGGGCATCACGGATTTTCGGCATCCATGGGTGTAGATAGAAATACCTTACCTAAATGGAGCGATATTCAATTTCTGCCAGCGCAATTAGCTAGTAGACCGTTGCTAGATGAAGATGCTGTAGCAACAAAGGTTGTAATTGGACCTAAAGCCAAAAAGCCTTTACATTTAGACATTCCACTTTTTGTAAGTGATATGAGTTTTGGTGCTTTGTCACGCGAAGCTAAAATAGCCTTGTCTAAAGGAGCAGAACTGGCTGGTACAGGTATTTGTTCAGGAGAAGGCGGTATGTTACCTCAAGAGCAAGAAAATAATAGCAAGTATTTTTACGAATTGGCTTCGGCAAAATTCGGCTTTACTTGGGATAAGTTAGATAATGTACAGGCATTTCATTTTAAAGGCGGGCAAGGAGCAAAAACAGGTACGGGAGGTCATTTGCCAGGTGCTAAAGTAAGTAAGGAAATTGCTGAGGTAAGAGGTTTAAAAGAAGGAGAGACTGCAATTTCACCAGCCACTTTTCCAGATTTTCATGGTGTAGATGATTTTAAGTCCTTTGCAGCTCAGGTAAGAGAACGTACAGGTGGTATACCGATTGGATTCAAAATTGCAGCAAGTCATATAGAAAAAGATATTCAGTTTGCATTAGATGTGGGTGTCGATTATATCATTTTAGATGGTAGAGGTGGGGGAACAGGTTCCGCACCAACTATTTTAAGAGATAATATAAATGTACCTACAATTCCTGCTTTGGCAAGAGCAAGAAAATATTTAGATAAAGTTGGTGCTACAGATGTCACTTTGGTAATTACAGGAGGTTTACGTATTGCAGAAGATTTTGGAAAAGCCCTTATGTTAGGTGCGGATGCTATTGCCGTATCTAATTCGGCTTTACAGGCAATTGGCTGTTTAGGTATGCGTGCTTGCGGAAGTAACAACTGCCCTGTGGGTATTGCAACCCAAAAAGAATCATTGCGTAGTAGGCTGATAATAGAATCTTCTGCAAAACAATTACATAACTATTTTGATGCCACAAATAACCTTATTAAGGTTATTGCGAGAGCTTGTGGTCATGATGATATTTCAAAATTCAATTTTGATGACCTATCTACTTTTAATCATGACATGCATCGTTTAACAGGAATTAATTACGGCGGTGTTAACGCTTAAAAAAATATAAAGATGGATAAAATGATGCATTTAGCGGCACAGTATTTAGCTGCTGCAGGAATAAGTTTTGTAGAGAAGAAAGCAGATGATAGTCATACTAATCTTGGCTGGTCAACAGATAAGCAACGTTTAGAAACACACCCGTTATCAACAGATGGGGACGTTCTTTCTTTAAACTATAATAACTTTTCTTTAGAATGGAATTCCCCTAAGAACAATGCTTCTTTTGCTTTAGATGGTAAAACCCATCAGCAGGTATTGGAGTGGTTGACGAATTCTGCGGATACATTTTTGGGTAAGACATATACCTATGATTTTCATTACGACCTACCGTATTCAATTGATGATTCTTTCACCTTTGTATTAGATGCATCTAAATTAAAGGAACTTGCAGATTTAAGAAGTTTGACGCAATCTGGTCTAGAAAAGACGCTTGAGGTAAATGGTTTGGAATCGGACATTCGTATTTGGCCTCATCACTTCGATTCAGGTGCTTACGTTATTGTTTCAGATGATCTATCCATTGGTTTTGGCTTAGCTGTACCTGATACGATGATCAATGAACACTATTTTTATATCAGCGGATACAAAGGTCATAACGGTTTAGATACTTCTAAGTTTGATTCTCTTTCATTAGGTGAATGGAAAAACGACGGATTTAAAGGAGCAGTTTTACCTGCTACAAAAATTAATGAAGAACAAGTGGTACAGTTTTTCACGGAAGCTATCAATACCTACAAAAAGTAAATATGCAAGTAACCAGTCTTTCATTAGAAGCCTTTAAAGAGATGGATTATTGGGCGGTTGAAAAATTCAACCTGTCCATTGAATTGATGATGGAAAATGCGGGGCTTCAACTAGCAAGATTAATCGCCAAAAAGGCAACTGAGACCTCTGTTATCACTATTGGCGTTGGTAATGGAAACAATGGCGGCGGCGGTTTAGTAGCTGCTCGCAGACTTGCTGCTTGGGGGTTTAATGTGAATTTAGACTTGGTAGTTCCTATTACCAAACACCTACCAAAAGCACAATTAGAAAGAGCGTTGTTATTTGGAGCTAAAGAAGGTATTCCAGAAACAACGGATATTTGGGTAGATGCCTATTTAGGATTCTCTCAAAGATTACCGTTGTCAGATGCATTTGTAAAAAGTATTGCATTAGCAAACGCATCAACGGCATTTAGAATATCATTGGACATTCCCGTTGGTATTTCTAAAGATGGTGAATTATCAGGGTTTAAAGCACACCAGGTAATGACATTGGCAGCTCCTAAAATTCTTTTGGAAAAATTACCAAGCGGAGTAGAAGTATTTATGGCTGATTTGGGAATTCCAAAATTGGTTTATGAGCATTTCAATATTCAAATGCCAGATTTTAAAGAATACCAATTGATAAAAATTAAATAACCGGAAAAAAACCGACCCATGGAAAAGAAAGTAGTGTGGCATAAAGTGTTAGATAATAAAAAGAGATTGGCAGAAGGTCGTGTAATGACCGTTACTGCTGCTCATAAAGGTATTTGCTTAACACATTTTAAAGGCAAATTTTCTGCTCTAGATAATAAGTGTCCGCACCAAGGTGGTCCTCTAGGCGAAGGTTCTATTGAAAACGGATTGTTACGTTGCCCGTGGCACGGTTGGGATTTTGACCCATGTACCGGTGTCCCGCCAGGTGGTTTTGATGATGGAATAGAAACTTTTCCAACAAAGGAAGAAGGCGATGAAATTTTTGTGGGTATTGAAGAGGAAGAGAAGCACGCAGAAACTATTTCTGATGTGATGATAGAAACCATGATAAATTGGGGCGTTGATACCGGTTTTGGCATGGTTGGTCATTCAAACTTAGGGGTTGCCGATGCCATGATGCGTCAAGAAGAAAAAGGAAATTTCAGGTTTTTTGGAATACGCCATGAAGGCGCTGCAGCATTTGCGGCATCTGCTTATGGTAAACTAATGGGGAAACCTGCAGTCTGCTTTGGTATTGCAGGTCCGGGTTCTACCAATATGTTTACCGGTATGTGGGATGCTAAAGTAGACCGTTCACCAATGTTGGCACTTTCTGGACAGGTGAATACACAAGTACTGGGAACAGGTGCTTTTCAAGAAGTAGATTTGGTAGGTGCTTTTCAAACCGTAGCCAATTTTAACCATAGTGTGCAACAAAACTCTAAGCATAGTGAGTTAATGAGTTTGGCTATTAAAAGCGCATTGATAAATAGAGATGTATCTCATATTACTTTCCCAGATGAGGTAGCCTTTATGCCAAAGCCAGATAACGAAAAGGCACAGACTCCAGAAGATAGAATTACACCTTTTAATATTTCACCGCCAAGACAAATGGTAGCAAAAGCGGTGGGTATGATTACAGAATCTGAACGACCTGCAATAATCGTAGGGCATGGTGCTCGTTTTCAAATGGATGCTATAATCGCATTTGCAGAAAAATTAAACTGTCCGGTAATCACCACCTTTAAAGGAAAAGGACAAATTTCTGACCATCATGAATTAGGTTGTGGAGTACTTGGTAGAAGCGGAACGCCCATAGCTTCATGGTTTATGAACGAAAGTGATTTATTGATTGTTTTTGGAGCATCGTTTTCTAATCATACAGGTATTACCCCTAAAAAACCTATTATACAGGTAGATTATGACCCAGCAGCTTTAAGTAAATTTCACAAAGTTGATGCTGCCTTATGGGGAGAGATTTCAGAAACCTTGACCATTATAGAAGAACAAACGGAAGGGAAAATAAATACGGTAGATAGACGCCCAGAGATTGCAAAACGATGGGAGATATGGCAAGAAGAAAAAGCTAGTCGATTAAAAGATGAAAGTGCCGTGGGTCTAAGCTCCATTGCAGTATTTGATGCAATGAACAAAGTAGTACCAGACAATGCGGTTATTGCCGTAGATGTTGGTAACAATACCTATTCTTTTGGTCGTTATTTTGAGCCTAAAAATCAATCTGTATTGATGTCGGGTTACTTGGGTTCTATAGGTTTTGCATTACCTGCAGCAATGGGTGCTTGGGCTGCTCAAGGCAACGAAAGACCTATTTGGTCGGTCTCAGGTGATGGTGGCTTTGGTCAGTATTTAGGTGAGATGATGACTTTGGTGAAATACAATATGAACATTAAGCATGTGCTTTTAAACAATTCGGAAATCGGTAAAATTTCAAAGGAGCAAAAAGCGGCTGAATTGGATGTTTGGAAAACTTCTTTACACAATGCTAATTTTTCAAAGTATGCAGAGAATTGTGGAGCACTTGGTATTAGAGTTACCAAAATAGAAGAATTAATACCTGCTTTAGAAAAACTAAAAGCACATGATGGTCCGGCATTACTGGAAATAATCACTGACGCTAGTTTGATTTAAATAAGAAAACATGTTTCAATCATTTAGTATCATATTCTTAATTGCCGCCTTTTTTAGTTACGTTAACTATAAGTGGTTAAAATTACCATCAACCATTGGGTTAATGATTTTAGCTTTGTCAACGGTCGTTTTAATTACATTGACTCAAAATATATTTCCTGCATTTTACCTTTACTTCTGCGATGTGGTAATCAATACAGATTTTAGAAGTCTGTTAATGGACGGTATGTTGAGTTTCTTGCTTTTTGCAGGATCTTTACATGTTAACATAGATGACCTAAAAAAAGAGCGGAAATCCATATTATTGTTTGCAACATTCGGCGTGCTTATTTCTACTACAATAGTCGGTTTTTTAACCTATTATCTTGCTCAATCTTTAAGTATAGAATTACCGTTAATACATGCTTTGCTTTTTGGAGCATTAATTTCGCCAACAGACCCCATAGCGGTAATGTCAATTTTGAAAAAGGCAAATATTCAGAAAAGTTTGGGAGTAAAAATTGAAGGTGAATCTTTGTTTAATGATGGTATTGGTGTTGTAGTGTTTTCTGGTTTGTTAATTGTAGCACGTTTAGATGAAAATAGCAATGAATCCGTAAGTAGTGCAATTGGCGAGCTATTTTTAATGGAAGCCGTTGGTGGAATTGTCTACGGTTTAATTTTAGGTTATATAGGATATAGAGTTATCAAATCTATTAATGAAAATCCGCAATTAGCGGTTTTAATAAGTTTAGCCATTGTCATAGGTGGTTATGCAATAGCTTCGTTACTTCATGTATCCGGACCGTTGGCTATGGTAGTTTCGGGTATGGTCATTGGAAATAAAATTAATATAGCATCAAATAAAGGAATGACTCGCAAAATGCTGAATAATATTTGGGAAGTTCTAGATGATGTATTTAATGCTATTCTGTTCGTTCTAATAGGGTTGTCAATACACCTTCTTAAATTTGACTCGTTATATCTAACATTAGGCTTCTTGTCTATATTCGTGGTGCTTTTGGCTCGTTTTATATCGGTATTATTACCATATAGTTTACTAAAACATGAAGAAAGTAAACCTATAAAAACAGTGGCTATTTTAACCTGGGGAGGCTTACGCGGTGGTATATCCATAGCATTGGCACTTAGTTTGTCAGAAGACCTTTCTGCAGAAATTATATTGTATATCACCTATGTTGTGGTACTGGTGTCGGTACTTGTACAAGGGTTGAGCGTCGGTAAAGTAGCAAAGAAAATATATAGCTAGTAAAATTATTTAATGATGGAAGAATCAGAAAAAGTAATAAAAAAGCAAGAAAAAGCGATTGATAAGCAATTGATTGCCGAATTGGGTATTGATAAAGAGAAACTAAAAGAACTGAAGAAGAAACTAGCAAAAGTTGAACCTCGTTCTGAACGAGGTGCAGAAACTTTGTTTCGTTTGGTATCTAAAAATCAGTATACTTTGAACGCGATGATTGATAGAAAATCGAATATTCTTATTTCCATCAACGCACTTATTTTATCAATTATCCTGGGAACCGTATTAAGTCAGTTAGATAAAGATCCACATCTTATATATCCGGCAATCATAATGTTGGGAACCAATCTCATATCTATAGCTTATGCAGTATTTGCTACTAGACCAGAACTTACACATGGAGATAGAAGCACCAATAACCTTTTGTTCTATGGTAATTTTAATACTATGAATGAAGAAGAGTACACAGAAGAACTTACAGGTCTAATGTACAAAGGGGACGAACTTTATAAGACCATTGCAAGAGATACGTTTCACTTAGGGAAGACAATTGATAGAAAGTTTAAACTACTTAGAACTTCTTTTCATGTTTTCTTAGTAGGTATTATTTTGGCAGTGGTAGGCTTTATAGCTTGCCATATTATGTTTGCTATGTAATCTTAATTTAATGGACCAGCGTTCGTTTTAATTCTAAAGCAACGCTCTTCACCTAAGAAAAGCGGATTTCCATGTTTTTCAGACCAAAATCCGTCTAAAATATCTTTGCTGATACATTGATAAACAGCAACACCTTTATAAATATTACGGTCTTCACCAGTGTATCTAAAGTTGATAACTAGAATATTGTTTTTAAAAAATCCAGTGCCTGTTTGTTGTTGATTAGTGCCTATAGTCCAGTTGGCATTTATTCTGGCATTATCATCTAAAGACAAAATCAGTTTTCCTTTGTAAGAATGCTGTTCGGCATCTTGGTTGCCTCCTAAGATATTGTATTCTCCAACTAAATCTTCAATGGTCATATATGCTGTTTCCTTTTTCAAAAGTATTAAATATTAAATGGATTTATTTTCTGATTCTGTTTACTAAATGAATGGCATAAACTTAGTATACAACATATACTATCAACATGGCAATTTTAAGAATACACAATCAAAGTAAAAGCTTCAATTTATTTTGATGATAGTTATACTGGTAGTAGTTTATTATTTGAAGGAAATGACGATGCTGATATTCCTTTAGAATAAAATGTAAAATTTAAAGTTGTCGTAAAAACAAAAGGACACATTTGGTAGAAGTATATTACCAGTTATCTAATAGTGATCTATCGCTGATATCTACAAAAGAAACTAAGCCATCAACATCTACATTTAAAGTTCAAACTTTTCCTCACTAAAATGGTACTGAAGTATATGTTCATTTTACTTCTAATTATGAAAAAATACATCATAATTTGTACTATGTAAATGCTAAAAATGAAAAAGTGTGGTTGGGTAAAACTCCAGCTCAAGATTTCTATATTTCAGAAATTCTTACAAAAAATGGCATTATTTACTTAGAAGTTCAATTTGAAAGTTTTGAAGGTGCAAATGGTAAAATAATCAGAAAAAGGGTGAATTTGAGGAAGTGATCAAAGTTGTGGTTTAAGTGAAAAATATAATGCTTCGGTTAATGTGGTTTTAGCTAGTTAATTGAGGTAAAACTACTTAAGACATTGTTAATTTAATTAGAAAAATAACGTTGAGGTTCATAGTGGGTTATTATAAAAAATAACTTATGTAAAATCTCCAAAAAAAATATTTTAAAAAAGTTTTAGCTGAAGTATTTCTTTAAGGTTATTTCATATCTATATTCAAATAATTTATTTTAAAACATTGAATTACAGTATTTTATGTTTTATTTTTTAAAGAGATTTTGGCAACTGATTTTGGGCTGAATTTCAAATTGTTGATAACCCTGTTAAAAGCTTAACCGGGTAAATGTAAAATTAAGGTGATTAATTTTCGAACTTTACACCTCGCTTATTACCCACAACATTAACTTTATATTAACATGAAAATCACAGAAGTCATAAAAAGGGATTTTTCAACAAAACCCTTTCATTTACACAAGATAACAAATGCCATTTTAAAGGCTATGACAGCTGTTGAACATGGAGGTCCCAGTGAAGCTGAAACTATCTCTAATAATGTTCATTCAGCACTTTTAGAAAGAAAGGAAGCTGATATCAACTATATTCCTACAGTAGAGGAGGTTCAGGATTTCGTCGAGAATAAATTAATGGAAGCTGGTTTCTTCGATGTTGCTAAAGGATACATTCTTTATAGAAACGAACAAGCACAAAGAAGAAAGTCTAATGTCTTTGAAAAGCGTGTAAATCTTAAGCCATATGAATACCCTGCATTATATGAATATGTGTCTGCAATAAGGCATTCATATTGGATTCATACAGAGTTCAATTTTACAAGTGATATTCAAGATTTTAAAACAGGGTTGACGGATATTGAGCGAAATGCAATCAAGAACACCATGTTGGCAATTTCTCAGATAGAAGTTGCGGTAAAAAGTTTTTGGGGAGATATCTATCACAAAATGCCTAAGCCAGAAATTGGATCTGTAGGTGCAACTTTTGCGGAAAGTGAAGTAAGACATCATGATGCTTATTCACACTTGTTAGAGATATTAGGGTTGAACGAAGAGTTTAAGAATTTGAAGAAGAAGCCTGTTATAATGAAAAGGGTTCATTATTTAGAAACGGCTCTTAAAAACTCTAAGAGTGAGGATAATCAAGAATATGCAGAATCTGTTTTATTGTTCTCTTTATTTATAGAACATGTGTCTTTATTTTCTCAGTTCTTGATCATTATGGCTTTTAATAAGCATAAGAACATGTTTAAAGGTATTTCAAACGTGGTAGAGGCTACTTCTAAAGAAGAGCAGATTCAC
Source organism: Maribacter sp. UH1 (assembly GCF_056839145.1). Classification (NCBI taxonomy): domain Bacteria; kingdom Pseudomonadati; phylum Bacteroidota; class Flavobacteriia; order Flavobacteriales; family Flavobacteriaceae; genus Maribacter; species Maribacter sp. UH1. Next base: position 527,327 of record NZ_CM166387.1, on the reverse strand, counting down.
GGTGATTTTGGAATTGATATAATAAATATTATTAAGGACGAAAATCCTACATGGTTCAGTAAAGAATTCCATGGGTCTGTACAAGAAATGTGTAAAGAAGCATTTGTATCAGAAAGTGATATTATAGATTGGATTTTTGAAGCTGGTGAAATAGATTTCTTACCTAAGAATTTGGTGAAGGAATTCATTAAAAAGAGATTTAACGATTCTATTGAAAGTATAGGAATCGAAAAAATATTTGACGTAGACGAAGAATTACTGTCGCAAACAGAATGGTTCGATGATGAAATAATCGGAACTAAACATGGCGATTTCTTCGTAAAACGCTCTATCAACTATAGCAAAAGAACACAAAGTATAACCAGTGACGACTTATTTTAAATGAACGATTCAAAAATTAAATTAGAGACTAGCATACAAGAAGAAGTAAAACTGAATGGTTCAAATGAACTGGTACAGGCTAGGAAAGAAGCGCTTAAAAGCCTAAAAGAAGATAAAAAAGAAGGTTTTAAGTGGTTAAATGAAGATAGCCGTAACTTTTTAGGTTCTGGTTACTTATCACCGGGTATTTCTGCGGAAACTCGTATTCGTGAAATTGCTGATAGAGCAGAAAAGATATTGGGCATGCCTGGTTTTTCAGACAAGTTCTATGGTTATATGAGTGAAGGTTTTTACTCTTTGGCTTCACCGGTTTGGTCTAATTTCGGAAAAGAAAGAGGATTGCCAATTAGCTGTTTTGGTTCTAATATTGCTGATGACATGGGTAACATTCTGTATACACAGTCAGAAGTAGGTATGATGTCTAAATTAGGTGGTGGTACATCAGGTTACTTTGGTAATATTAGGCATAGAGGGGCAGAGGTGAAGAATAATGGTAAAGCTTCTGGAGCGGTACACATTATGCAGCTTTTTGAATCTATGGTAGATGTTGTTAGTCAGGGTTCTGTTCGTCGTGGTCGTTTTTCTCCATATTTACCAGTAGAGCATGCAGATATTAAAGAGTTTTTGGAAATTGGTACTGAAGGGAACCCAATTCAAGAGCTTACTCATGGTGTTACCGTAACTAATGAGTGGATGCAAGAGATGGTAGATGGCGATAATGAAAAGCGTTCTATCTGGGCTAAAGTATTACAGAGAAGAGGTGAAATGGGGTATCCGTACATTTTCTTCAAGGATAACGCTAACAATGGTGCTTCAGACGTTTACAAAGAAAAAGGACATAAAATTCATGCAAGTAACCTTTGTACAGAAATCATGTTACCATCAAGTGACGAATGGTCTTTTGTATGTGTATTGTCATCTGTAAACGTTCTACATTATGACAAATGGAAAGATACCGATGCAGTAGAAACAATGGTATTCTTTTTAGATGCTGTTATTACTGAGTTCTGTGAAAAATTAGAGGTATACCGTGATTCTGAAAGTCGTGAAGATCGCCAAACGTTCATGTTTATGGAGCGTGCTTATAACTTTGCAAAAGATAACCGTGCTTTAGGTTTAGGAGTATTGGGATGGCATTCATTGTTACAATCTAAGATGTTGCCTTTTAACAGTCAAGAAGCATACAACTTGAATAGTGAAATATTCAAAACAATTAAAGATAAATCATATAGTGCCTCTGCAGAATTAGCTGTTAAATTTGGTGAGCCAGAAGTATTAAAAGGATATGGTAGAAGAAACGCAACGTTGAATGCAATTGCACCAACAACATCTTCTGCGTTTATCTTAGGTCAAGTATCTCAAGGTATTGAGCCAATATGGTCTAATACATATGTAAAGGATATAGCGAAGGTAAAAACTACTATTAGAAATCCATTCTTGGTAGAGCTTTTAGAGGAAAAAGGAATGAATACCACAGCAGTATGGCATAGTATTCGTGATTTTGACGGTTCGGTACAGCATTTAGACTTTCTTTCAGATTTAGAGAAAGACGTATTTAAAACGTATTCTGAAATAGACCAGATGGATATTATCTATCAGGCAGCGAACAGACAAAATCATATTGATCAAGGGCAGTCAGTGAATATTATTGTTCACCCAGATATGCCGGTTAAAGAAATCAATAAGATTCACGTAACTGCATGGAAATTAGGTTTAAAATCATTGTACTACCAACATAGTATGAACGCAGCACAAAAGTTTAAGCAAAAGAAAGATTGTGCAAGTTGTGAGGCGTAGAGTCTTACAGGTTCAAAAATAGACTTTTAGAAAGTGGTGTATTGGCAAGGTGTTAAAGCTTTGTTTATACACCATTTTTTTATTTTTAACTATGAATTTATTTTATTTAAAAATCATTATAAAATTGATTATTTTTTCTTTTAATTAATCAAATTTACTGCACTACAAAACTTTGATTTTTTGTAAGAATTTTAAAATTTAACCCTTTTCTACATATTGAAATCCCAATTAATATTAGAGAAAAAACATTCTTTATCCGTTTAATAACATGATAAAGGCGGTATATTTTCTAATTTTTATTTGAAAATAAAAATTAGTCGTTAAGTATTGAATTTAAAGGGCTTATCGATAAAATGCTCTTTTTATCTTATTATTGGTATACAATAATTGCAGTTTTACATACACTTCTCTCTTATCTCACAACATTTTATCTTCTTATACATGTGTCGGTAAGTATCTTTAAAATAATAACATATTTTTTGTAGTCTAATTTATATTTTATTAAAAAACTATACATCTAAAAAATCCCCTGCTATGAATTTTTTCGATTTTCAATTATTATCATTTTTGTCCATTACGGTCAAAAGAAACTTTCAGTTTACTGGTCGATACAAAACGACATATTGGTCTTCAAATATAAATTACTTAAATAAAATTTGATTTTTTTTAAAAGGTCAAATTCTTCTAGCTGTTATGCTATTGAATGAATCTGACGTAATTAAAAGTTAGAATACTATAATATTTTACACATTACCAACAAGATTTTAGAATCTAGTTTAGGTCTTCAATAAATTGCCATGAATATAAAGACTTCCATAATTAAGAACTGTATAACATTTCTTTTTTTATTTTTTATAACTGCCGCATCTTATGCACAGCTTAGTGATTTGCATTACTTACCGCCTTTGAGACAAAGAGCTGCGGATATGAATAATCAAGCTGTTTATTTATCTACACCAGAAACGACACCTTTCGATGTATATATCTATCAAGGCACATCTACAGTACCGGTTATTGTCAGTGTATCCAATTCCAATCCATATGTTTATGCTTTGCCAAATGGTAATAATGATATCACAATGGTAAATGCAACCAATGTAGGAATTGTTTTAAGTGATAGTGGACTTCGATTTGAAGCTCCGGGAGGAGGAAAATTTTATGTCAACTATAGAGGAAGAAATAGTGCGCAAGGTGCGTCATTGACTGCAAAAGGTAGAGCCGCATTTGGTACGCATTTTAAATGGGGAGGGGTTCCATTAATACGAAATAGAAATATTCATAATGCCACTTTGGGTATTATGGCAACTGAAGACAATACAACGATTACTATTTCTGACTATGATCCAAATTGTGAATTTAGATTACAAGCGGATGTTTTTGGGCTCACAGATGACACTATTACAGTAACCCTTAACAAAGGTCAGAGTTATGTTGTTGAAAGTAGAGGTGCTGGTGTAGATGCCAATAAAGACGGTTGGCTTGGTGCAGATATTCTTTCTGATAAAGATATTGTTATCAGTAATGGTAATATTTTAGTAGGTGTAGTTGAAACGTCTAATGCTCAAGATGCGGGTATTGATCAACCTGTGCCCATAGAGAGTGTAGGTAGAGAATATGTTTTTGTAAGAGGTGGTGGTTCAGATAGATTAGAATTTCCAATAATAATAGGTACAGTTAATGGTACTGATATATTCGTTAATGGATCTTCAACACCAATTGCCACAATTAACGAAGGAGAATACTATTTAATTCCAGGTTCTAATTATTCAGGTTCAACAGCAGGTAGCAATATTACGGTCACAACTTCTAATAATGTGTATGCCTATCAGAGTTTAGCGGGTAGTACTAGTGTTGCAACTACAGGATTAAACTTTATTGCGCCTGTCAACTGTTTGTTGCCTAATACATTAAGCAATATAGTAAATATAGAAGATTTAGTTGGGGTTAATATTTCGGGAGGACTTACAATTTTGGCATCGACAACGACTTTAGATGAAAATATAATCGTAACAGATGGTACAGGTACAGTAACTATGCCTGCTGCTCAAATGGCTTCAGGGTTACCGTGGAAAAGTTTTTACTTACCTAACCTTTCAGGAAATGTTTCCGTAGAATCTACTGGACCTATAGCAGTAGGTGTTGTAGGTCTAAGTGGTGCATTGGGTTTAGGTGGATATTTTTCTGGTTTCGATACGGTTCCGGTAGTAGATTATACTATTTCAGGAGGCGGATGTTTAGGTGGCGAAATAGAATTACTTAGTAGTTTTGATACCTATCAATGGTATAAGGATAATGTACTGATTCCAGGTGCTAATTCATCGACAATCACCCCAACCGAAATTGGTGATTACTTCGTTAAGGTTTCAGCAGGTGGGTGTTTTTATGACTCTAATGTAATTAATATGTATTACTGCAACCCAGATATAGCGGTTGTAAAAACAGCTGATAAAAATGTTTATTCGGAAGATGAATCCGTAACATTTACAATTACAGTTGAAAGTTTAGGTATTAATGATGTTACAAATGTTGTTATAAATGATGTTTTACCTTCAGGTTTGTCATTAACTAGTGCAACGCCATCTTCAGGATCATGGACTTCTCCAAATTGGAGTATTGGTACCATGACAAAAGGAGAACAACAAACGTTGACCATTGTAGCCACACCAGATGTAATTGAGGCGACTACAAAAGAGATAACAGTAACTAATACGGTTTCTAATAGTCAAGATCAGGTAGACTCCAACGAGACATTAGACGATTTAGAAGAAACTATAATAATAGAAAATAGTGATGATGACGGGGACGGAGATCCAGATACAAGTGATCCTGACCCTAACGATCCTTGTGTATATAGTTCAAATCAAAATACAGCAAATGTAGATCCAATTTGGAATGCTACTGATTGTGATGGTGATGGAGAAACAAATGGAACAGAGGTTTCAAATGGTACAGATCCATCAGACCCTTGTTCGGTTACCAACGAAACAGTTCCTTTGACTACAGCTGAAAATTATGCAGTTTGGGCAGCTGCGGATTGTGATAATGATGGAAATATAAATGATACGGATCCAAATCCTTTTGCGCCAACTGCTACAGATGATTATACTAATGCAGATGTAGGGGTAGCAAAAGTATTCAATATTTTAAATAACGATGATTTTTTAGTTGGTAGCACTATTACAGATTTAGGTACAGGTACTGCAGCAGGTATTATAGCTATCAATCAAGCAACAGGTGAAATAACATATACAGCTTTAGTAAGCGAAAATCCTAGTACGGTTACCATAGATTACCGCGTATGTAACGGTAGCGTATGTGATACAGCTACATACTTCATTACTATTCCTGCTTGTGCAGATGCAGATGGTGACAATGTTTGTGATGTTGCTGAAGATGCATCTACTATCAACGATCCGTGTGCTCCTCAAAGTGATTCATATTGGCAACCTCAAGGTACCAATGATTGTGATGGTGACGGCTTAACAAATGATGAAGAAGCAACGGCAGGTACTGACCCCTATAATGCAGATAGTGATGGAGATGGTATTGATGACGGTACAGAAGTAAATACAGATAATACAGATCCAACAAACGATTGTGAGTCTATTGGTGGTACTCCTTTAAGTACAAGTGATTGTGATAATGACGGATTAACGGAAGCCGAAGAGGCAACGGCTGGTACAGACCCAACAAATCCGGATTCTGATGGAGATGGTGTATTGGATGGTACGGAAATAACCGTAGATGGAACCGATCCTTTAAACCTATGTAGTTATGATATTGCTAGCGCAACGGAAACTCCTTCTGTAGCTTGGAATACAGCAGATTGTGATGGTGATGGAATCGATAACCAAACTGAAGCTACCAATAATACAGATTCTCTTGACCCTTGTGATCCGGTTCAGGCCGCAGGTTATACAGGTTACGACGCTAGCAATGCCATTTGGGCAGCAGCGGATTGTGACGCTGACGGAGTTACCAATGGAACGGAAGATACCAACGGAACAGATCCATACAGTGGCGACACTGATGGCGATGGTGTTCCCGATAATACGGATTCAGCTCCTTTAGATCCTTGTGATCCAGTTCAGGCCGCAGGTTATACAGGTTACGATGCAAGCAACGCTATTTGGGCAGCTGCTGATTGTGATAATGATGGCGTGACCAATGGAACAGAAGATACCAACGGAACAGATCCTTACAATACGGATACCGATGGTGATGGTGTTCCCGATAATACAGATACAGATGCTTTAAATCCATGTGATCCGGTTCAGGTCGCAGGTTACACAGGTTACGACGCGAGCAATGCCATTTGGGCAGCAGCGGATTGTGATGGTGACGGAGTTACCAATGGTTCTGAAGTTACCAATGGTACCGATCCTTATAATACGGATACCGATGGTGACGGAGTTCCCGATAATACGGACAGTGATGCTCTAGATCCATGTGATCCGGTTCAGGCCGCAGGTTATACAGGTTACGACGCTAGCAATGCCATTTGGGCGGCAGCGGATTGTGACGCTGACGGAGTAACAAATGGAACGGAAGATACCAACGGAACGGATCCATACAGTGGCGACACTGATGGCGATGGTGTTCCCGATAATACGGATTCAGCTCCTTTAGATCCTTGTGATCCAGTTCAGGCCGCAGGTTATACTGGTTACGATGCAAGCAACGCTATTTGGGCAGCTGCTGATTGTGATAATGATGGCGTGACCAATGGAACGGAAGATACCAATGGTACGGATCCTTACAATACGGATACCGATGGTGATGGTGTTCCCGATAATACGGACAGTGATGCATTGGACCCTTGTGATCCGGTTCAGGTCGCAGGTTACACAGGTTACGACGCGAGCAATGCTATTTGGGCAGCAGCGGATTGTGATGGTGACGGAGTAACAAATGGAACAGAGAATACCAATGGAACGGACCCTTACAATACGGACACCGATGGTGACGGCGTTCCCGATAATACGGATTCAGCTCCTTTAGATCCATGTGATCCGGTTCAGGCCGCAGGTTACACAGGTTATGACGCTAGCAATGCCATTTGGGCAGCAGCGGATTGTGATAATGATGGAGTAACAAACGGAACGGAAGATACCAACGGAACGGATCCATACAGTGGCGACACCGATGGTGATGGTGTTCCCGATAGTACGGATACAGCTCCTTTAGATCCATGTGATCCGGTTCAGGCCGCAGGTTATACAGGTTATGACGCTACCAATGCCATTTGGGCAGCAGCGGATTGTGATGGTGACGGAGTTACCAATGGTTCTGAAGTTACCAATGGTACCGATCCTTATAATACGGATACCGATGGTGACGGAGTTCCCGATAATACGGACAGTGATGCTCTAGATCCATGTGATCCGGTTCAGACCGCAGGTTATACAGGTTACGACGCTAGCAATGCCATTTGGTCAGCAGCGGATTGTGATGGTGACGGAGTTACCAATGGTTCTGAAGTTACCAATGGTACCGATCCTTATAATACAGATACCGATGGTGATGGTGTTCCCGATAATACGGATTCAGCTCCTTTAGATCCTTGTGATCCAGTTCAGGCCGCAGGTTATACAGGTTACGATGCAAGCAACGCTATTTGGGCAGCTGCTGATTGTGATAATGATGGCGTGACCAATGGAACGGAAGATACCAATGGTACGGATCCTTACAATACGGATACCGATGGTGATGGTGTTCCCGATAATACAGATACAGATGCTTTAAATCCATGTGATCCGGTTCAGGCCGCAGGTTACACAGGTTACGACGCGAGCAATGCCATTTGGGCAGCAGCGGATTGTGATAATGATGGAGTAACAAACGGAACGGAAGATACCAACGGAACGGATCCATACAGTGGCGACACCGATGGTGATGGTGTTCCCGATAATACGGATTCAGATGCTTTAAATCCTTGTGATCCAGTTCAGGCCGCAGGTTATACAGGTTATGACGCTAGCAATGCCATTTGGGCAGCAGCGGATTGTGATAATGACGGAGTAACAAACGGAACAGAAGATACCAACGGAACAGATCCATACAGTGGCGACACCGATGGTGATGGTGTTCCCGATAGTACGGATACAGCTCCTCTAGATCCTTGTGATCCTGTGCAGGCTGCAGGTTATACAGGTTACGACGCGAGCAATGCCATTTGGGCAGCTGCGGATTGTGACGGTGACGGAGTTACCAATGGTTCTGAAGTTACCAATGGTACCGATCCTTACAATACGGACACCGATGGAGACGGTGTTCCCGATAATACGGACAGTGATGCTTTAGACCCTTGTGACCCGGTTCAGGCCGCAGGTTATACAGGTTACGACGCGAGCAACGCTATTTGGGCAGCAGCGGATTGTGACGCTGACGGAGTAACAAATGGAACGGAAGATACCAACGGAACAGATCCATACAGTGGCGACACTGATGGCGATGGTGTTCCCGATAATACGGATTCAGCTCCTCTAGATCCTTGTGATCCGGTTCAGGTAGCAGGTTATACAGGTTACAATGCAAACAATGCTATTTGGGCAGCAGCTGATTGTGATGGTGATGGAGTGACCAATGGAACGGAAGATACCAACGGAACAGATCCATACAGTGACGACACTGATGGTGATGGTGTTCCCGATAATACAGATTCAGATGCTTTAAATCCATGTGATCCGGTTCAGGCCGCAGGTTATACAGGTTATGATGCAAGCAATGCCATTTGGGCAGCTGCGGATTGTGATAGTGATGGAGTAACAAACGGAACAGAGGATACCAATGGAACTGATCCCTATAATACCGATACCGATGGTGATGGTGTTCCTGACAACACAGATGCTGATGCTTTAAATCCTTGTGATCCGGTTCAGGCCGCAGGTTATACAGGTTATGATGCTAGCAATGCCATTTGGGCAGCAGCGGATTGTGACGCTGACGGTGTAACAAACGGAACGGAAGATACCAATGGAACAGATCCATACAGTGACGACACCGATGGTGACGGCGTTCCCGATAATACGGACAGTGATGCATTAGATCCATGTTTGCCAGCACAAGCTCCTGGTTATACAGGTTTTGATTCTAGCAATGCTATTTGGGCAGCGGCCGATTGTGATGATGATGGAAATAATAATGGTACAGATCCTAATCCTTTTGCTCCAACAGCAACAGATGATTATACAACAGCCACAGTATTGGTTGAGAAAACAGTAAATATTTTATTCAATGACGACTTTTTACCAGGTAGTATAATTACAGACCTAGGTACAGGTAGTGCAGCAGGTATGATTGTAATAAATCAAACAACAGGTGAAATTTCTTATACGCCTACCAATGCAGAAAATAATACCACGGTAACTATAGATTACCGAGTTTGTAATGGTACAATTTGTGCAGATGCTATTTTCTCTATTGAGACGCCTGAATGTCAAGATTTGGACAATGATAATATTTGTGATTTAGCAGATATTGATGACACTGACCCATGTGTAGATAATGGGCATCCAGATTGGCGTCCTCAAGGGACCAATGATTGTGATGGAGATGGTCTTACCAACGATGAAGAAACTACAGCAGGAACAGATCCGGCAAATCCAGATACTGATGGCGACGGAATTTTAGATGGAACAGAAGTGAAAACTGATTTAACGGATCCGTTGGATGATTGTAATTCTAATGGAGGAAGTCCATTAGGAACAAGCGACTGTGATAATGATGGTTTAACAACAGATGAAGAAACTACTGCAGGTACGGATCCTACAAATGCAGATTCTGATGGCGATGGTGTCTTGGATGGAACTGAAATTAATATAAATGGAACAGATCCTTTAGACTTATGTAGCTATATTATCGGTAGTGCAACAGTTGCACCTTCAGCAGCTTGGAATACTGGTGATTGTGATGGTGATGGAGTGAATAATCAAACAGAGGTAACCAATAATACGGATTCCCTTGATCCATGTGATCCGTTACAGGCAGCAGGTTATACAGGTTACGATGCAAGCAATGCTATTTGGGCAGCAGCGGATTGTGACGGAGATGGCGTGACCAATGGAACGGAAAATACCAATGGTACCGATCCATATAATACCGATACCGATGGTGATGGTGTTCCCGATAATACGGATAGTACCGCTTTAGATCCTTGTGCTCCTGTTCAAGCAGCAGGTTATAAAGGTTACGATGCAAGCAATACCATTTGGGCAGCTGCTGATTGTGATAGTGATGGAGTAACAAATGGAACAGAAGATACCAATGGTACCGATCCTTATAATACAGATACCGATGGAGACGGAGTTCCTGATAACACGGATAGCGATGCATTAGATCCTTGTGATCCAGTTCAAGCAGCAGGTTACACAGGTTACGATGCGAGCAATGTTATTTGGGCAGCTGCGGATTGTGATAGTGACGGAATTGCAAATGGAACGGAGGATACTAATGGTACTGATCCTTATAATACGGATACCGATGGTGATGGTGTTCCCGATAATACAGATAGTGACGCTCTAGACCCTTGCGATCCAATACAGACAGCAGGTTATACAGGTTATGATGCAAGCAATGCTATTTGGGCAGCTGCAGATTGTGATAATGATGGCGTGACCAATGGAACGGAAGATACCAATGGTACGGATCCTTACAATACGGATACCGATGGTGATGGTGTCCCTGATAATACTGACAGTGATGCTTTAGATCCTTGCGATCCGGTACAGGCAGCAGGTTATACAGGTTATGATGCAAGCAATGCTATTTGGGCAGCTGCGGATTGTGATAATGATGGCGTGTCCAATGGATTAGAAGATACCAATGGTACCGATCCTTATAATACCGATACCGATGGTGATGGTGTCCCTGATAATACTGACAGTGATGCTTTAGATCCTTGCGATCCGGTTCAAGCGGCTGGTTATACAGGTTACGATGCAAGCAATGCTATTTGGGCAGCTGCTGATTGTGATAGTGACGGAATTGCAAATGGTACTGAAGTAACTAATGGTACCGATCCATATAATACAGATTCCGATGGTGACGGTGTTCCCGATAATACGGATAGTGCCCCTTTAGATCCTTGTGCTCCGGTACAGGCAGCAGGTTATACAGGTTACGATGCAAGCAATGCTATTTGGGCAGCAGCGGATTGTGATAGTGATGGAGTAACAAACGAAACGGAAGATACCAACGGAACAGATCCATATAATACCGATACGGATGGTGATGGTGTCCCCGATAACACGGATAGCGATGCTTTAGATCCTTGTAATCCAGTTCAAGCAGCAGGTTACACAGGTTACGATGCGAACAATGCTATTTGGGCAGTAGCGGATTGTGATGGTGACGGAATTGCAAATGGAACGGAGGATACTAATGGTACCGATCCATATAATACCGATACCGATGGTGATGGTGTTCCCGATAATACGGATAGTGATGCTTTAGACCCTTGCGATCCGGTACAGGCAGCAGGTTATATAGGTTACGATGCAAGCAATGCTATTTGGGCAGCTGCGGATTGTGACTCGGATGGAGTAACAAATGGAACAGAGGATACCAATGGAACGGACCCTTATAATACGGATACCGATGGCGACGGCGTTCCTGATGATATTGATTCAGATGCATTAAATCCATGTGATCCAGTTCAAGCGGCTGGTTATACAGGTTATGATGCAAGCAATGCCATTTGGGCAGCTGCGGATTGTGATAGTGATGGAGTAACAAATGGAACAGAAGATACAAATGGTACCGATCCTTATAATACAGATACCGATGGTGATGGCATTCCCGATAATACGGATAGTGACGCATTAAATCCTTGTGATTCAGTTCAGGCAGCAGGTTATACAGGTTATGATGCAAGCAATGCTATTTGGGCAGCAGCTGATTGTGATTCTGATGGAATAACGAATGGGACGGAAGATACCAATGGCACCGATCCTTATAACAATGATACCGATGGTGACGGCATTCTTGATGATATTGATTCAGATGCTTTAGATCCTTGTGATCCTATTCAAGCAGCAGGTTATACAGGTTACGATGCAAGCAATGCTATTTGGGCAGCTGCAGATTGTGATAACGATGGAGTAACAAATGGAACGGAAGATACCAATGGTACCGACCCTTATAATACCGATACCGATGGTGACGGAGTTCCTGATAACACGGATAGCGATACTTTAGATCCATGTGACCCAGTTCAGGCTGCAGGTTATACAGGTTATGATGCAAGCAATGCTATTTGGGCAGCAGCGGATTGTGATGGAGACGGAATAATCAATAGTATAGAGGTAACTAATGGTACCGATCCTTATAATACGGATACCGATGGCGACGGCGTTCCCGATAACACGGATAGTGACGCTTTAGACCCTTGTAATCCAGTTCAAGTAGCTGGTTACATAGGCTATGATGTTAGTAATGCTATCTGGGCAGCTGCAGATTGTGACGGAGATGGTGTAAGTAACGGAGTAGAAGATTCTAATGGTACAGATCCATATAATACGGATACTGACGGAGACGGTGTTCCTGACAATGCTGATGCTGAAGGAACCAATCCTTGTGATCCAATTCAGATTGCAGGTTATACAGGTTACAATGCAAACAATGCCATTTGGGCAGGTGCTGATTGTGACGGAGACGGGATAACAAATGGAACAGAAGATTCCAATGGAACGGATCCTTATGATACCGATACTGATGGTGATGGTGTTCCTGACAACACAGATGCAGATGCTTTGAATCCTTGTGATCCAGTTCAAGCTGAAGGTTATACAGGTTACGATGCAAGCAATGCTATTTGGGCAGCTGCGGATTGTGACGGAGATGGAGTCACTAATGATACTGAAGTGGCCAATGGTACAGACCCTTATAATAATGATACTGACGGCGACGGAATCCCTGATGATATTGATTCAGATGCTTTAGATCCTTGTGATCCAGTTCAGGCAGCAGGTTATATTGGTTATGATGCAAGTAATGCTATTTGGGCAGCTGCAGATTGTGATGGTGACGGAGTTACTAATGGTACTGAAGTGGCCAATGGTACGGACCCTTATAATACGGATACGGATGGAGACGGAGTTCCAGATGATTTGGATTCAGATGCATTAAATCCATGTGATCCGGTTCAAGCGGCTGGTTATACAGATTACGATGCAAGCAATGCTATTTGGGCAGCTGCTGATTGTGATGGTGATGGAATAACTAACGGAGTGGAAGATACGAATGGTACAGATCCTTATAACACGGATACCGATGGCGACGGAATTCCTGATGATATTGATTCAGATGCTTTAGACCCTTGTAATCCGGTTCAGACAACAGGTTATACAGGTTATGATGCAAGTAATGCTATTTGGGCAGCTGCTGATTGTGATGGTGATGGAATAACTAACGGCGTGGAAGATACAAATGGTACAGATTCTTACAATAATGATACAGATGGTGATGGTGTTTCAGATAATTTGGAAACAGTTAATGGCTCTGATGCATTGAATCCTTGCGATCCTATTCAAGTAGCTGGTTATACTGGCTATGATGCAAGCAATGCTATTTGGGCAGCTGCAGATTGTGATGGAGACGGAATTATTAATAGTACAGAGGTTACTAACGGCACAGATCCATATAATACGGATACCGATGGAGATGGTGTTCCTGATGATATTGATACTGATGCGTTAAATCCATGTGCTCCAGTCCAGGTTGCAGGTTACACAGGTTATGATGCAGATAATGCCATTTGGGCAGCGGCTGATTGTGATGGTGATGGAATTGATAATGGAACTGAATTTACAAACGGAACCGATGCATATAACACAGATACAGATGGAGATGGTATAACTGATGGTTTGGAAGATTCGAATGGAACGGATCCTTTAAATCCTTGTGACCCTATTCAAGTAGCAGGTTATGATGGTTACGATGTAAGTAATGCTATTTGGGCAGCTGCTGATTGTGATGGTGATGGAATCGATAATGGTACTGAAGTTACCAATGGTACCGATCCTTACAACAATGATACTGATGGAGATGGTGTTTCAGATGATTTAGAAACAACAAATGGTACAGATTTATTAGATCCATGTGATCCAGAACAAGCAATTGGTTACACAGGGTATTTCGAAAGTAACACCATTTGGGCTTCTGCAGATTGTGATGGAGATGGTATTGTAAATGGAACTGAAGTTACTAACGGTACAGATCCTTATAATGAGGATACAGATGGAGATGGTATTTCAGATAGTCAAGAAATTTCTGACGGCACAGATCCATTGAACGATTGTGATTCAAATGGAGGAGCTCCATTAGGGACTTCGGATTGTGATGAAGATGGATTGACAACTGATGAAGAAGCATCTTTAGGTACCGATCCTAATGATCCTGATTCAGATGATGATGGTATTTTAGATGGACAGGAATTATTGGATGCAACAAATCCTTTAGATGATTGTGACCATGTAGGTGGTACAGCATTGCCAGATAGTGATTGTGATGGAGATGGATTGACTACATCCCAAGAGGATGCGATAGGAACAGATTCTTACAATGCGGATACCGATGGTGATACTATACCGGATGGACAAGAAGTTGAGGATGGCACTGATCCATTGGACCCATGTGATTCAATTGGTGGTGTTCCTACCTTAGATGCTGGTTGTAATGCAGAAGTAGTTGACTCTGGTATAGCGGTTGCCAATGAGGTTATTACACCTGACGGTGACGGTACGAACGACTTTTTCAGAATAGAAAATATCGAGTCTTTCCCTAACAATACGGTACAGATTTATAACCGTTGGGGAATCGTGGTATACGAGATGAGCGGCTACGATAACAACACCAATGTATTCAGGGGAGCATCTGATGGTAGAGCTACCATTGGTCAAGATGAAGAATTGCCAGTGGGTGTCTATTTCTATGTAATCAAGTATAATAACAACGGAGATAACTTGGACAAGTCCGGCTACCTATACATCAACAGATAAAAAAATCCCCTTTAAAAAAGATACGATGAACAAATATTTTCTAACCATTATAATTACCGTTGCGGGACTCTTTATGGGTCATGCGCAGCAAGATGCGCAGTACACGCAGTACATGTACAATACGATATCGGTGAACCCTGCGTATGCAGGTTCACGGGGAGTATTGAGCATAGCGGCACTCCATCGTTCACAGTGGGTGGGGCTTGACGGCGCACCTACGACGCAGACACTTAACTTCCATACCCCGGTATCCGAACATGTAGGATTGGGATTGTCCGTAGTGAACGACGAAATCGGAAACGGTACCAACCAGGATACCTATATCGATGCGGCGTTCAGCTATACGGTAAAGACCTCAGAGGAGGGGAAGCTGTCGTTCGGTCTAAAAGCGGGCGGACACCTGTTCAACGTGGACTTTACGAAACTGAGGAACTACGGGGCGGAGAGCAACCTGCCGAATATCGACAACAAGTTCTCGCCGAACTTCGGTGCTGGTATCTATTACCATACGGACCGTTTCTATACGGGACTATCGGTACCGAACTTCCTGCAAACCGAACATTTCGACAGTTCCGATACGAACAGTTCCAGTTTGATCGCGCAGGAGCGTATGAACCTCTATCTGATCACGGGCTATGTGTTCGAACTAAAGAACGATGTAAAGTTCAAACCTGCGGCACTTGTAAAAGCTGTAAAAGGCGCACCGTTACAGGTAGACCTGAGCGCGAACTTCCTGTTCAACGACAAGTTCTCCTTGGGAGCGGCGTATAGATGGGACGCGGCGATCAGCGCACTGTTCGGTTTCCAGCTGAACGACCAGTTGATGCTGGGTCTGGCATATGACAAGGAAACGACGGACCTTGGAGCTACCACGTTCAACGACGGATCCTTCGAGATCATGCTGAGGTACGAGTTCTTGAACAAATACAAACGAGTGATCACCCCAAGATTCTTTTAATAAAAAACGACATGAAAAAAACAGGATATATTTTTTGTGGCTTGGCGGTAATGGCTATGATGGCAAACGCACAGGACAAGAAGATACAGAAAGCGGACACGAAATTCACGAACTATGCCTATGCCTCCGCGATACGATCGTACGAGCAATTGGTAAAGGACGGGAATACGGAGGAGGATATCTATAAGAACCTCGGCAACGCGAACTATCTGAACGCGAACTACGAAGAGGCATCTAGCTGGTACGGCAAACTGTTCGCATTGGAAGGCGCGGATATCGACCCGGAGTATATGTACCGCTACGCACAGACCTTGAAGTCATTGGAGAACTATACGGAATCCGACACATGGATGAACAAGTTCAAGAACGCAAAAGCGAACGATCAACGTGCCATCACTTTTGGAGAAAACCAGGATTATCTGGAACAGATCGAGGAACGCTCGGGCAGGTACGAACTAAAGAACATCGGGCTGAACTCGAAGGTATCGGACTTTGCGCCCTCTTTCTATGAAGACGGACTGGTGTTCTCTACGGCAAGGGACAGCGGACTGCTAACGAAGAACATCCATAAATGGAACAATGGTTCTTTCTTGAACCTGTACAAAGCGGCACAGGACGATCAAGGTAACTTTACCAATGTGGACAAGCTGAGCAAGCAACTGAACAAGAAGACCCATGAATCGTCGACGGCATTCACCAAGGACGGACAGACAATGTACTTTACAAGGAACAACTCCGACGAGGGCAAGTTCGAAAGGGACGAAGAAGGGGTAAGTAGGTTAAAGATATACAGGGCTACCAAAGAAAACAATGAATGGAAAAATATAGAGGAACTGCCTTTCAACGGTGACAGCTATTCGGTAGCACATCCTACGCTGAACAACGATGAAACCAAATTGTATTTCGCCTCGGACATGCCGGGAACGAAAGGGGAATCGGATATCTATGTTGTGGACATCAACACGGACGGTACTTTTGGTACACCGAAGAACCTAGGACCAAGAATCAACACGGAGGCAAGGGAGACCTTTCCGTTCGTAACGGAATCTAATAAACTATATTTCTCTTCGGACGGGCATCCGGGACTAGGGGGACTTGACGTCTTCGCAACGGACCTGAACAATGAAAGGGGAGAGATCTACAATGTAGGACGTCCTTTGAACGGGGAGGAAGACGACTTTTCATATATTATCAACGAAGAGACCAAGAAAGGCTTTTTCGCGTCGAACCGAAAAGGAGGACAGGGCAATGACGATATCTACGGTTTTGTGGAAATGACCCCGCTCGACTTCACCTGTCATACAAATATTACGGGAATCGTAAAGGACGAGAAGACCAATGCACTGTTAACCGATGCATCGGTAACGGTATACGACAAGGACAACAAAGTGGTATCTAGCTCGAGTACGGATGAGAACGGAGCATTCGAAATGGAAGGCAACTGCGCAGAAGGTAGTTACAAGGTAGTAGCTACCAAAGCGGACTATGAAGAAGGCAACAAGACCTTTATGACGGTAAAGGCTGAAGACGCCATGGGCATAGAGATCGTATTGGCACAGGTAGACCCATCGGCACCTGTAGGCACCGACCTTGCGAAATACCTGAACATAGAGCCGATCTACTTTGATTTTGACAAGTACTTCATCAGGGAAGATGCCAAGATCAGCATAGAAAAGGTATTGGCATACCTTAACGAATACCCAAGTGTAAACGTACAGGTACGCTCGCATACGGATTCACGTGCTAACGATGCGTACAACATGCGTTTATCCGCAAACAGGGCAAAGGCAACAGCCGATTACCTAATAGCAGCGGGCATCCCTAGCGATAGGATCTCATATGAAGGCTATGGCGAAACGGAGCTTACGAACGACTGTAGCAACAATGTACCATGTAGCAAAGAGAACCATCAACTGAACAGAAGATCGGAGTTTATTGTGGTAGAGTAACTCTTATAGCAAATAATAAGCTATTTTATAATATGAAGATAGTTAAGAGGACTTACTTAATAAGTAGTCATAAGTAGTATATAATAGTGAATCCGATATTTTAGAAAAACATAATCGTAATTCTAAAGTATCGGATTTTTTATGAATTTAAATTGGCTGAATTAACATTCGTAATTCGTTAAAAAAACATCAGAAATAATTCTCGGCAAATATCTAATGCTTTAGAATTTTGAAACAAATTCTATTTAATACTTAAATCAAGTCTAATGAAGAGTACTTAATTACAGAAAGTTTAAAATTCTTTTGTACTGCGCCTTCTTTTACTTTTAATAAAATCAAGTAGCTTACCGGAAAGGAAAGTAATAACTAAACTTTTAATAGTCCCTTTTTGACTAAAGGCAGCTCCTAGTCCCTGTCTTAGTTGATGTGGTACTAAATCTGTTTTAGCGCTATTAAATTGTAGTTTAATGCTTTCCTGTGCAATTAGACGCTGAAGATTAAGAACTTTCAAGCGTTCATCTATTTCTTCAAAAGAATGGTATTGCTTGCTCATAATCAGTCAAAATAATATTTGGATAATTTTTTAAGTACAGGTTTGTTCAGCTGCTCTCTAAATATATAGAGCATTATTGCTAAGACTATATAAAACCCGGCTACTATGATAAAGCCAATGAAATAACTATTCATTAGTTCAGACAGCCATAAACAGGCTGCAAATGACAAAAATAAAATTGCAAAAAGACTACTTAAACCTATTAAGAGAAACTTTAATATGCCGGTAGCATTTTTAGATAAGACTTTGAAAATTTTAAGTCTATAGTATTCGTCACTATGTTCTAAATATGACCCCATTTCGGTTTTTAGCCCCATGAGGTCATTTTTGAATTCTTCAAAAGCCATAACTGCTATTTATGTAGTTGAGCGTTTTGTGCTTTTAATTCTTCTAATTTTTGTTCTAACTTATCAATGATATCATCAGCTTTATAACTCATCGTTGAAATAGCCTCGTCTAATTTTTTATCAAAAGCATCTTTCTGTTCATTAGCGGTTTTTGTTAACTCATCTTTTGCGTGAGAAACTCTTTCAGCTATATCATGACTGGTGTCTTCAACCTTTCTTTTGATTCTATGACGTGTTTCAATTCCTTTATCAGGTGCATATAAAATTCCTATTCCAGCACCAATAGCAGCTCCAGTTAATATCGCTAATAAAGTATTTCCATTATCGTTTTGCATAGTATTAAATTTAATATTTCAAGATAAATTTAAACACTTAAAAATGCTTGACATATGATTTAAATCATATACAAAAATTATACTAGCATAAACAGAAAAATAAAATTGCGATTACATTTCACTGAAAATTAGTGAAGTAGCTCATAGACCTGCTTTGCAATTTCTAATTCTTCATTTGTAGGGATGACTAAAATTTTGACTTTGGAATCTTCTGTATTTACTTCTCTAGTATTTTTTGATCTCAGCTCATTTTTAGAATCATCTAGATGAAAATTAAAGTAATCCATATCCTTGCAAACTAATTGACGCATAAGGCTGGAATTTTCTCCAATACCTGCAGTAAATATGATGGCATCAAGTCCGTTCATTGTAGCAGTATATGCTCCGATATATTTCTTTATACGGTACGCATTCATTTCTAAAGCTAGAATACAATTTTTATTACCGTTACTAGCTTCCTCTTCAATATCACGCAGGTCATTAGAATTGGTAAGACCAAGCATTCCACTTTTTTTGTTTAATAATTCGTTGACATCACTTAAGCTATATCCTAAGGTATTCACCATATAATAAATGATAGAGTGATCGATATCTCCACTACGGGTACCCATTATAAGTCCGTTTGAAGGAGCGAACCCCATACTGTGATCAATACTTTTTCCGTCCTTAATTGCTGTAATGCTACACCCGTTTCCTAGGTGGATTGAAATTAACTTTGTGTTTTTTTTATGTAGATAGTCATTTGCTTTTTCTGAAACATATTTATGGCTAGTACCATGAAATCCATAAGCTTGAATTCCGTCTTTCTCATATAGTTCATTAGGAATAGCATATTTTTTTGCTTTAACAGGAACAGTACCGTGAAAGGCGGTATCAAAAACAACTACTTGTTTTGCCGTAGTAAAAATTTCTTCTGCCATAACGATACCTTGCAAATTAGCAGGGTTGTGTAATGGAGCTAAACTGGAGAGCATTTTAATCTTACTCTTAACCTCTTCGTTTATTAAAGTGGTTTCTGTATAATCGCTACCACCATGAACAACGCGATGCCCAATAGCATCAATTTCTTCGGTACTCTTAAGTACACCTATTTCAGCATCTAATAAAAGTGAGGTAATACGTTCTAGACCGGCTTTGTGATTTGCTATTTCATAAATTTTTTCAACTTTATTGTTATCGGTTCTATAGTTGGATATGGCATCTGTACTACCAATACGCTCTATGGAGCCAACGCAAATAACCTTGGTAGAAGGCATTTCTAAAAGTTGATATTTTATAGAAGAACTTCCGGAATTTATAATTAAAATATTCATGAAAATTGGTTTAAAATCCTTCTGCTTGAATAGCAGTTATTATTA
The DNA here is from genome assembly GCF_056839145.1 of Maribacter sp. UH1. Lineage (NCBI taxonomy): Bacteria > Pseudomonadati > Bacteroidota > Flavobacteriia > Flavobacteriales > Flavobacteriaceae > Maribacter > Maribacter sp. UH1. The sequence continues at coordinate 506,651 of NZ_CM166387.1, read as the reverse complement.
CGGTATTAAAAATATCATCTACGGTACAGCCACGACTTAAATCATTAACAGGTTTGTTTAAACCTTGTAACATTGGTCCGATGGCCAAAGCACCAGTTTCACGTTGTACGGCTTTATACGTGTTGTTACCTGTATTTAAATCAGGGAATATAAAGACGCTAGCTTGCCCTGCAACTTCAGAATCTGGCAATTTACTGAGTCCTACTTTAGCATCTACCGCAGCATCATATTGAATGGGACCTTCTACTTTAAGATCAGGTCTTTTCTCTTTAATAATTTCAGTAGCCTTACGTACACGATCAACATCTTCACCAACACCTGAAGCACCTGATGAATAGGAAAGCATAGCTACTTTAGGTTCAATTCCAAAGGCTGCACTTGTAGCAGCGGATGATATGGCAATTTCAGATAATTGTTCAGAATTAGGATTAGGATTAATGGCACAATCGCCAAAAACGGTAACCCTGTTAGGTAAGCACATAAAAAATATAGAGGATACTATAGAAACCCCTGGTTTTGTTTTAATGAACTGAAGAGCTGGTCTAATCGTATGTTGGGTGGTATGAACTGCACCGGAAACCATGCCGTCTGCGTGCCCTTTATGAACCATCATAGTACCGTAATAAGAAACGTCTTCCATTAAATCTTGAGCCATTGCCAAGTTTACATTTTTATGCTTACGCAATTCAAATAGGGTAGTGGCGTAATCTAAAAATTGTTCAGAGGTTGTTGGGTCAATAATATTGATAGTATTGATATCTAAATCAATATCTAGTTCAGTGATTTTTGAAATAATTTGCTCTCTATTTCCTAGAAGGGTAATATTAACGGCATCGGCATCAATTAGCATTTTGGTCGCCATTAAAATTCTTTCATCTGAACCTTCTGGTAGAACAATATGTTTTTTAGAAGATTTAGCTTTCTGCAGAAGATTATATTGGAACATTCTAGGGGTAATGCCCTTAGCCTTGAATGTAATTAACCGTTCAGCCAATTCTTTGGTAGGCACATGTTTCTCAAATTCTTGTATAGATGTTTGTATTTTCTCAGTGTTTTCAGCATATATACGCGGTCTAATAGTACCGATTTTGTTGGTAACATAGAATGTACCTCTTGCAACCGATAGAATTGGGATAATATCTGAAAGTCCTTCTATCAGTTTAATAATAGAATCTTCTGGAAGTAGACCGCCGGTTAGGACAATCCCGGAAAGGCTAGGGTAATTTGTTGAGATGTTCGCCTGTAGCGCACCTAGAATAATATCTGCACGGTCACCAGGTGTAATTACCAGGCTATCATCTTTTAAATGTGTAATGTAATTACGTAGTTGCATGGCACCAACGCTAAAGCTTCCTACTTGATTATTAATGTAACCTTCACCAAAAAGAACTTTAGCATCTAGCTCTTGTGCAATCTCTTTCAATGTTGGGCTGCCTAAAACATTGTTTACAGGTATGGTACCTACCAAAATATCATCAGGTAGTTTTTCTTTTAATCCATTAGAAACAATAGTTACATTTTCTGGTTGTACTTTATTGGCTACAATTAGCAGTACTTCAACACCTTTCTCTTTAAATGAATCGTAAGCCATGTAAAGGTTGCCAACTAACTCATCTAGAGTTTTATTTTTTCCACTTGCCAGGATAACTGCCGGTATACCTAAGTTTTTAGCGATAAGCACGTTTATATCCCACTCAATAATTGCACCTTCTCCAGAAAAATCGGTTCCTTCCACTAAAACGAAATCGAATTTATTTTCAATGGTTTTATACTTGTGTATAATATGCCCTACGATTTCGTCGTCTTTGTCCTGGTTTTTTAATTGGACCACTTGGCTACGCGTGTATGCATAAGCTTCTTCTGGTTTCATATCTACATTAAAGTAGCTTAGAACAGTATCAATGTGGTTATCAGTTTTACCATTGGGTACATCGTCAATAATAGGTCTGAAATAGCCTACTTTGGCAGTTCTACCTAAAAGAAGTTGCATTAGACCTAATGAGACAATAGATTTTCCACTATTGGGTTCTGTAGTAACAATATATATAGCTTTACTCACGTGTAAAAAGGATTAGTGTTTAACAAATTTATAGGATTCTTTGCGGATTGGGGCTTACATTGTAAAAATCTGACACTTTAGTTTAAAGTTGATAATTCTAAAGTTGTATTTGAAGTCATGGTTTTTACAATTTTAATAATACAAGAAGCTTAAGCATCACATTTAAGGTGTCAAAAATAGCTAGGATACGCCTGCTTAAAAATGACATATCTCATATTATAAACATGAGATAAGTCATTTTCACCGTTGGTCGTATCAACTACATTTGGTTTAATAATAATTCTTTGAACCAAATGCAGAGCGAAATAAAAACAAATTCTAATTCCTTCTTTTTAAGCGAAGAACGCGCTTTTCTTGACGGACCACGAAGTAGGTTTAAAGAATTATGGTTTACGTTTAAGGTACAATATCAGTTTATTAGGGCGTTTAGAAAACTACATTTTATTGGTCCGTGTGTTACCGTATTTGGATCAGCCCGTTTTAAAGAAGATAATCCATATTATAAACAAGCAGAGGAAGTAGGCAAAGCTTTATCAGAAATGGGCTTTACGGTAATGACAGGTGGCGGACCAGGTATTATGGAAGCTGCTAATAAAGGTGCTTACTTAAATAATGGCTATTCTATTGGGTGTAACATAATACTGCCGCATGAGCAAAAACCAAATCCGTATTTACATAAATGGATAAATATTCCCTATTTCTTTATTCGTAAATTTTTACTGCTCAAGTACTCCTTCGCATTTGTGGTGTTGCCTGGTGGCATTGGTACCTTAGATGAGCTTTTTGAAGCGGTTACCTTAATACAGACCAAAATGATTCAAGATTTTCCAGTGGTTATTTTCGGAAAAGAATATCATAAAGAATTATACCATCACATACAAACGATGGCAGAAAATGAAAGTATATCTAAAAAAGATATGGACTTAATGTTCTTGACCGATTCTGTTGAGGAGATGAAAGAACATTTAAAAGAACATGCCGTCAAAAGATTTAAACTCATTAAAAAACCAATGCGAACCAAGTGGTGGTTTGGCGAGAAAAAGTCAGTTAGAACTACTTAAAAACATTGTTCAAATCTTAATGTTTAAGAATTATCAAATAAGAATACCACATGCTTAAAATCAATAGTATAAAAATAGTTTTAATCATTTTCACCACAGTAGTGTTTATTTCTTGTCAGTCTAAGAAACAGACAGATATTGGAGCTTTACAGATAGATAGTACAGCAGTACTATTACCACCTAAAGAAGTGGCAAAAAAGATTGAGAGCGTAAAAATTTTAAAGAATATTAAGGTTGGAAACTATTTTGAATTCATGGATTCTGTAGTGAGCAAGTACGATACATTGGTGCCATATGCGCTATCTGAACATCTATTGGTACGTAATAATCCTTGGATTATTGATACTTTGGCGAATACGGATTATTATAGAATGATGGCGCGTGATTCTTTTGTTTATGACCAGAAGCAAATGATTGTTTTGCCAAAAGGTAGCGAGTTGATATTGCCAGATTCAATAACCGCTTGTAAAATATTAGAAGATTTTGCAACTACTGAAATTGATGTTAACATACCAGAATACAAATTACGTATTTATCAAGATTCTGTTTTATTGGAAACTTTTCCGGTTAGGGTGGGGCAATATAGAGAGCGGTATTTAAAGTTTGGAGATCGGGTAACAGATTTAAGAACAAAAACAGGAAAAGGTACCATAGTAAGGCATGCAAAGCATCCAGATTTTTATAATCCCGTAAATGGTAAACGTTTTTATGTAACCAGAAGAGATGATGGCAAAACGACCTTAATGCCACAAATACCTTGGATTGAAACTGAGATAAATAATATTAGAAATGGACAAATGATTCATCCCACTACAAATCCTAGAACCTTAGGCAAAGCATATTCTAATGGGTGTATAGGTATTGGTGAAGGGGATGCTTGGCGGGTATATTATTATGCACCATTAGGCACAAAAATTAAAATTAGGTATGATTTAAAAACATATGATGAGGGCATGGTCATTTCTGTGCTACGAGATGTGTACCATTTATCTAATAAGGATTGAAATCAAATTATGTTTTAATTCGCCATTTAGTTTAAACTGAGTTTAAATAATAGTACTTATAATTTTATTAATTTTACTAACGTGAACAAACTGTTTTCCATACTGTTATCATCGCTCATCATGCTGCAAAGCTTTGGTGTGCATTATGATGATATTGTTCAGTTAGATGAATTAATAGAGCACGCTCAATTTCATAATGAACAATATGGCGATAATATCATTGTTTTTCTTTCTAAACATTATGGTGAATTAAAAGCGGATCATCAACGCGAACATCAAGAAGAAAAGAAAGATCACGAAAAGTTACCTTTTAATCATAATGGAACATCGCATATTTGTGTTGCAGACATAATTTTCAACACGTATAAATCAGAATTAAACGAAGTAGATTTTTCAGATTACACAGACGCAAATTTCTATTACCAAGCACCATCTTCTTCATTACACTCACAAGGCATTTTACAGCCGCCCCGCATTTCATAATACAATCGATTTTTTAATTTATTAGTTCAGATTCATCTTTATGAATTTGAGCGCTTCACATTGATTTATATGAAAAGATGCTATCACATATCATTAATTTCAGTTTAAAGAATAAGCTTATTGTTCTTCTATTTACCGTATTTATTATTGGGTACGGTTTATTTGCACATTCACAAATACCTATTGGGGCTGTACCGGATGTTACCAATAATCAGGTTCAGGTAATTACGACATCACGTAATTTATCTACACAAGATATGGAGCAATTCATAACATATCCGGTAGAGCTTGAAATGGCAAACTTACCGGGAGTCAAAGAAATTCGTTCAGTATCTAAGTTTGGTTTGTCTGTTGTTACTATTGTTTTTGAAGATGATTTGGGAACGTATTTGCCCAGGCAGCTTATTGCCGAGAAAATTGCTTCAGCTTCAGAGAAAATACCTGCAGGTTTTGGTACGCCACAAATGGGACCTATTACAACTGGGCTGGGTGAAATTTATCAATACGTTTTAGAAGTGGAACCAGAGTACAAAAATGAATATACGTCTACTGAATTAAGGACCATACAAGATTGGATCGTAAAACGACAATTATCAGGTATACCCGGTGTAGTAGAAGTGAACACATGGGGCGGATTTCTAAAACAATATGAAGTAGCTATAAATACCCAAAAACTAAATGCCATGAATATCACAGCAAGTGATGTTTTCAAAGCATTGGAAACTAACAATAGTGTTTCGGGTGGCGGTTATATTGAAAAGGTGAATCAGGCTTTTTTTATTCGGGGTGAAGGGTTGCTTTCATCACTTGAGGATATTGGAAATATCGTAATAACAACTAAAAATGGACTACCCATTTATATTAAAGATGTAGCTACAGTTGACTTTGGTAGCGCAGTTCGTTTTGGTGCTATTACCGGTAATGGCGAAGGTGAGAAGGTACTGGGTCAAGTAATGATGTTGAAAGATGCGAACTCTAAAAAAGTAATTGAAGCGGTTAAAAAACGTGTTACTGAAATTTCAACTTCGTTACCTAAGGGAGTGTATATTAATCCGTTTTTAGAACGAAGCGAGCTTATTGCAAAAACTACATTTACGGTAAGCGAGAATTTAATTTTAGGGTGTTTAATTGTCATTTTTGTAGTGGTATTACTGCTTGGTAATTTTAGATCAGGTTTGGTGGTCGCCTCTGTAATTCCCCTGTGTTTATTATTCGCATTATCACTCATGTACATATTTGGTGTAGATGCCAATTTAATGAGCTTAGGGGCTATAGATTTCGGTATTATTATAGATGGCGCCGTAATTATTGTAGAATTTATAGCCTTTGAAATCACAAGAAAACAGCAGGAAATAAATGATTTGCATAAAACTGAGCAGCAGCAGCTAAAAGATAAAATTACATTTAATGGAGCTTCTAAAATGATGAATTCTGCCATTTTTGGGCAGTTGATTATACTCATTGTTTTTATTCCCATTCTATCGTTGAGCGGAGTAGAAGGTAAAATGTTCAAGCCTATGGCATTGACTTTTAGTTTCGCATTAATTGGGGCAATGATTTTATGTTTTACCTATGTACCTGTTGCGGCATCAATCTTTTTAAAACCATCAAAAGAGTCGGACAAAAATATATCTGTTCGTTTAATGAAATGGTTGAATAAGAAATATGAGCCTATTATAAACTGGGCTTTGCAAAGCAAGAGAGTTGTTCTGGGCATTGCGGCCATACTGCTTATTGGGGCTACAATTTTATATACGAATATGGGCAGCGAGTTTGTACCAACTTTAGATGAAGGCGATTTTGTTATTCAGCCCGTATTAAAAACAGGAACTTCATTAAGTAAAACGGTTGAAATTACGACTGAGATAGAGAAAATTTTACTAGATAATTTTCCAGAGGTTCAGCAGGTAGTCACTAGAATTGGAGCTGCCGAAGTACCAACCGATCCTATGTCTATGGAAGAAAGTGATGTCATCATAAAGTTGGCACCGAAAGGGGAGTGGACAAGTGCAAAATCTAAAGATGAGCTAGCCGATAAATTCAAAGAGGCATTAGCCATTATACCAGGTATGGAAGTAGAGTTTACGCAACCTATAGAGATGCGTTTTAATGAACTGATTACAGGTGTTCGTGCAGATATTGCCATAAAGATATTCGGTCCTGATTTAGATGTTTTGGCTAAAAAAGGAAATGAAATCGGAGCATTGATTAAAGACGTTGAAGGAGCTGCAGATATTAGTGTAGAGAAAATAGCAGGTTTGCCTGAAATGAGTGTTGATTATGACCGCGCAAAAATTGCACGTTTCGGATTAAATATTCAAGAACTGAACGATATGGTTTCTATGGGATTTGCCGGTAAAACTGCGGGTAATGTTTTTGAAGGTGAAAAGCGGCTCGATTTAGTCGTGCGATTAGATAAAGCAAAACGACAAGATATTGACGACCTTAAAAACCTGTATGTTGATTTGCCCGATGGAGGAAAGATTCCCTTAAGCGAGCTGGCAGATATCACGTATAAAAAAGGTGCTGCAAAAATATCAAGAGATGATACCAAGAGAAGAACAGTGGTAGGTGTAAATGTCCGTAATCGAGATTTACAATCGGTTGTAGATGATGTTCAAAAATTAATTAACGACAATGTAAAATTACCAGCAGGGTATACCATAACCTATGGCGGTCAATTTGAAAACTTACAAAGTGCCCGAGACCGACTTTTAGTGGCAGTACCTATAGCACTTGTACTCATTTTTGTATTGTTATACTTCGCATTTAAGTCGGTAAAAGAAGCCCTAATGATTTATTCGGCAATTCCGCTGGCAGCAGTTGGTGGCATATTGTTATTATGGCTGAGAGGATTGCCGTTCAGTATTTCTGCGGGAGTAGGGTTTATCGCGTTATTCGGTATCGCAGTATTAAATGGTATTGTTTTGATAGAGCATTTTAAAGAGCTGAAAAAATATTCTTTTGAGAGTTTAGACGATTTAATAAAACAAGGTGCAAAAGATCGGTTGCGAGCAGTATTATTGACAGCATCCGCAGCTGCTCTGGGTTTTTTACCTATGGCAATATCTACCAACGCAGGTGCGGAAGTACAACGACCATTGGCAACCGTAGTTATCGGTGGTTTGTTTACGGCAACCATATTAACTTTAGTAGTATTACCGGTGTTGTATTCCATTTTTGCTAAGCATGAGAATTCAAGAAAGCCAATACCAAAAACCACATTGCAAAATGGTATTGCTTTTATTGCATTGCTTATTTCAATTGGCGCATCGGCACAAGAACCGAAAGGGCAAAATCTCGATGAATTAATTCCCTTGGCTATCGAGAATAACATGAGGTTAAAAGCTGGTCGACTGAAAGTTGATGAATCTGAAGCATTGATCAATAGTGCATTTATGTTCAATAAAACCCATGTGTATTATGAATATGATGAAAATAACCTTGCCATCAATGATGTACCGTTAAAAGTATTTGGTGTTCAGCAAGATTTTCGTTTTCCAACTGCTTATTTTTCTGAAAAGAAAGTCAATAAGGTGAAAACTACTTTGGTGCAAAGTGAATATGATATTCAGAGTAAGGCAATTACTAGAGATGTTACCAGAGGTTATTACGAGTATCAAATTACACGAGAAAAAGTTAGAGTGTATAAACAGTTGGATAGTTTATATGCTAATTTTTCTAAGGTAGCAGCTCGTAGATTTGAACTTGGTGAAACCAATTATTTAGAGAAAATAACCGCAGCTTCTAAGCAGAGAAAAATCAATCTGGACTATCAGCAAGCTATTCAGGAAAAGTTTGCTGCGTATTCCAATTTACTGCAATTAATTCAGGTAAAGGATAGTTTGGTTATTTCTGAAGAAATGAACTTGAAAATTGACATTAATGAAGTAAATGTAGATGCTTCTCCAGAGTCTGTGTACTATGAGAATAATATGCAACTTATGGCTGCAGCCCATAAACTAGAAAAACAGCAACTATTGCCAGATATCAGTTTAGCCTATTTTCAAGGAACAAATTCAGAATTGAACGATAATCTTTTGGGTTATCAACTAGGGCTAAAAATTCCGCTAATATTCAGTGGTAATGCCTTTAGAATCAAGGCATCTAAAATTGCCAAAGAAAGAGCGGTAGCTGAGTCCGTTGCATATAAAATCCAGATAAAATCAAAACAAGAAATTTTGAGGCAACAAATCCTTCAAATTCAAAATTCACTGAATTACTATGAGAACGAAGGTGCAGAGCTATCAGATGAAATATTGAAGACCGCGAACATCAGCTTTAGAAATGGTGAAATTGATTTCTTTCAATATATACAAAGTTTAGAAAGTGCATATGATATAAAATTGGGCTATCTAGATGAGTTAAAAGCGTATAACGAAATCGCTACAGACATTAATTTCTTAACATTATAAATAAGGGCATCATGCAAAAATATATATTCAAAATAATAATGCTTTTCATGTTCATCATAATTTCAAGTTGTGGGGGTAAGGCAAATAAATCAAGTGAGAATGGCGTATCTGAAGTACAAACAGATGATCGAATTCGTATTACGCAAGCACAATTCGACCAGAATAAAATGGAGATTGCTAGTATGACTGAAAGTGATTTTCCAGTAATGGTAAAGACTTCGGGTATGATAGACGTACCACCAGAAAATAGAGCGGTGGTTAATGCAACTATGGGTGGCTATATTAAAACCACACCTTTGTTAATAGGAGACAAAGTACGTAAAGGGCAGTTGTTGGTTACCATTGAAAATCCGGAGTTCGTATCCTTACAACAGCAGTATATGGAGGTGAACGGGCAGTTAAGTTATTTAAAGGCAGAATATGAACGTCAGCAAACAATGGTAGCGGAAAATATAACATCACAAAAAAGCTTTTTAAAAGCAGAGAGCGATTATAAAACAGGAGTAGCAAAATATAACGGACTTCGAAAGCAATTAATCATGTTGAATATATCACCTGAGCAAGTAGAAAAAGGAAATATAAGTTCCGTAGCTACCATTTTTGCGCCTATTGCTGGCAGTATAACGAGTGTAAATGTTTCAAAAGGCACCTATGTTTCTCCCGCAACTTCTATCATGGAAATCATTAATAATGACCATATTCACCTAGAACTTTCGGTTTTTGAAAAAGATATTATGAAAGTGAAAAAAGATCAGGTGGTAGAATTTAAAATACCAGAAGCTTCAAAAGAGGTGTATATAGCAGAAGTCCATTTGGTAGGTACCTCAATTGGTGAAAATAGAACCATAAAAGTGCATGCACATATAGAAAATGAAGATGAAGCTAACTTTTTAACTGGCATGTTCGTAGAGGCGAATATTATTACAGAAACATCAAAACAAATGTCATTGCCTTCAGAGGCTATTGCAGTAGTAGATAACGAGGCTTATGTATTGGTATTAGATGAAAAAAAAGAAGGTAATTATTATTTTAAGCAAGTACCTGTCGAGTTATTAGGTAGTTATGGAAAAAGAACCTCGTTCAGTAATTCATCGACTTTTAAACAAGATGCACAATTTTTGGCAAAAGGTGCGTTTAGCCTGATAGGAGCGTAACTTTAATATAGTAGTAAAAAGAAAGTTATTGATGGAATAAATGACTTAGTTCAAGTTAATTTAATAAATAGATATGAAAAAATATATAGTGTTACTGTTATTTGCAGTGATTAGTGTTGGTACAATAACAGCGCAAGACTGGAATACAGATTTTACAACAGCTAAAAAGCTTGCCGAAACTAATGATCTGCCAATAATACTAGTTTTTCAAGGTTCAGATTGGTGTGCACCTTGTATAAAATTAGATAGAGCAATTTGGTCAACAGATGAATTTAAAGAATATGCAAAAGAGCATTATGTAATGTTACAGGCAGATTTTCCTCGTAGAAAAAAGAATGCGTTGGCAGAAGAGCAATTGAACAAGAATAAAGCATTGGCTGAAAGTTATAATAATCAGGGAATTTTTCCTTTTGTTGTGGTTATGAATGCCAATGGTGAAGTATATGGAGAAACCAGTTACAAGAAACTGACACCCAAAGAGTACATAGAAGAATTAAATTCATTCATAAAATAGATTGAAGAAACTAACTCTCATAGTATTATTTTTTTCTGTTGGTATGCTGTATGCTCAGGAGCCCTATAAGCGTACCCTTAAATTAATGGGTAGCCGTTTTGATATTACCGTAGTGGCTAAAGATCCTGTTGAAGGCAATGTATATATTGACATGGCTATCAGTGAAATAACAAGAATAGAAAAGCTGATTTCTTCTTGGGATCCAAACTCGCAGACATCAAAAATTAATAGAAATGCTGGCATTAAGCCAGTGCAAGTTGATATAGAATTATTCAATTTAATACAACGGGGAATAGGTATTTCTAAGCTGACCGATGGGGCTTTTGATATTAGTTATGCCTCTATGGATAAAATTTGGAAGTTTGATGGTAGCATGACCGTTATGCCTTCAGAAGAGTCCATTAAAGCGTCTGTAGTTAAAGTAGGGTATCAGAATATTATATTGGATAAAGAGAACCATACCGTTTTTCTGAAGTTAGCCGGAATGAAAATCGGTTTCGGAGCTATTGGTAAAGGGTATGCCGCAGATAAGGCAAAAGAGCTGTTGAAATCTAAAGGCGTTGTTGCAGGTATCATTAATGCATCTGGCGATATGAATACTTGGGGAAAACAGCCTGATGGTAAAGAGTGGAAGGTTGCCATAACCAACCCTATGAATAAAAATAAGGTTTTTGCATTATTACCAATACAAAATGGGGCAGTAGTAACATCGGGTAATTACGAGAAGTATGTGAATTTCAATAATATTCGATATACCCACATAATTGATCCTAGAAGTGGTTATCCGGCAACTGGGATTATTAGTGTTACCGTATTTGCTCCCAAAGCAGAATTAGCTGATGCCTTGGCAACATCGGTATTTGTTATGGGTAAAGAAGTCGGCTTAAATAGAATAGAACAATTACCACAAGTTGAATGTATTATTATAGATAATAAAGGAAATATTATCACATCAAAGAATATAGAAATAGAAAAGTCATGATGAAGAAGATTTTAATTTTTACATTGATAGCAGCTTCTTTTACTAGCTGTACCGTGCTGAAGGAGTATGAGAAAATTAATATTAATGATCCAGATATGGTTTTGCAAGATAAAAAGGCAGACCGGAATTTAACTACTGCTCATTCTTACAGAGAAGCTGCAGCAGGTGCAAACGGAGGTAAAACTGGTGGTGGCTGCGGCTGTAATTAGTATAGCATATAATTTTTGTAAAATGAAGATATTCAAAATAACAGTTTCTTTAGCTGCTTTATTCGTGTGCACGATGAGTTATGCTCAACAAACTCAAGATTCTGTAAAAACATACAAAAAGCGTGTTTTAGAAACTACTGAGGTAGATTTTTTAACAAGTTACTATTCCCAAGATGGGGACAATGCTGCGGTAAGTGGTGGTTTGGGTACGGAAGAGTTGACAGATTTCACAGGTACTTTCATAGTTTCTATTCCCCTAAACGATGACGATGTTCTAACCATAGACGCCGGTGTTTCAGCATATACCTCGGCTTCTTCAAGTAATGTTGGTCCTTTTGATGGTGGCGAGCCGGCAGATCCGTTTGTAGCAAGTTCTGGCGCTTCTAGTTCAGATACTTGGGCAAGTTTATCTGGTTCTTACAGTCATAGTTCAGATGATAGAAATACAATTGTGTCAGGTAAACTATCGGTATCAAGAGAATACGATTATTTCTCATTAGGTTTCGGTGGTGGATTAACAAAGTTGTTTAATGAAAAGAATACGGAGGTTAGTGTAAATGCCAATGTCTATTTAGATAGCTGGACGGTAATTTATCCTACTGAATTAAGACCTTTTGCAAGTGGAGCGAATGGTTTGGCGAATGGACTATTTAGTAATAATACAATTACGGGTAATACCAATTACAGCCCCATATTCAATGAATTTTCTGATGAAACGAGAAATTCTTATTCTGTGGGATTCGGTTTTTCTCAAATTTTAAGCAAGAATCTACAAGGTTCATTAGCATTAGATTTTATTCAGCAAGAAGGTTTGTTGTCCACACCTTTTCAAAGGGTTTATTTCAGCGATGTCGCAGATTCGTTTATAGATAATTTTCAATTGGCAGATGCCATAGAGCAATTACCGGATACCAGATTTAAGGTTGCTGCAGGCGGTCGTTTAAACTGGTATATTAATGAAACGGTGGTTGTAAGGAGCTTCTATAGGTATTACTATGATGATTGGGGTATAAACTCCCACACTGCAAGTGTAGAGGTGCCTATTAAGCTTACAGATAAGTTTACGGTTTATCCCTCGTATCGATTTTACCAACAAACTGCCGCAGATTATTTCTTTGGTTATGAAGAAGCACTTTCTACAGATACGTTTTATACATCAGATTATGATTTGTCAAAATATTCGGCAAACCAATTTGGTATGGGCGTTTCTTACACAGATATTTTCACGAAAATGCATATCTGGAAACTCGGACTTAAAAGTATTGATTTAAAGTTCTATAAATATGATAGGGATACAACCTTTAGTTCTAGTATCATCACCGCAGGGTTTAAGTTTGTTATGGATTAAAAATTATAATGATTGATATATAAAAAGCTGGTCTAGAGACCGGCTTTTTGTTTTTATAATATGGTTTTAATTTCTGGTTCGTTCAGAATTAACCAAAAGAAATAGTTAACTTTTCAAGCGTATAAAGCTGTAATAAAATTTGATTTTGATGGAATTGAGAAAAGAATATGATCTTATTTGTGTAGGTGCGGGTATCATGAGTGCTACGCTAGCATTATTGGTAAAACAGTTAAAGCCAGATCTTAATGTGCTGATCGTTGAACGATTAGATAAAGTGGCGCAAGAAAGTTCTGCAGCTTGGAACAATGCCGGCACAGGTCATTCCGCCTTATGTGAACTTAATTATACGCCAGAAGATGATGATGGTCATGTCAATATTAAAAAGGCAATAGACATTTGTACGCAATTTGAAACCTCTAAACAATATTGGTCTTTTTTAGTAGCAGAAGGACTTATTAAGGATCCAAAATCATTTATTACTCCGGTACCACATCACAGCTGGGTAAAAGGGAAAGATAATGCCGACTACCTTGAGAATCGATTTAAAGCTTTTAAAGAGCACTTCATGTTCAATACCATAGAGTTTACAAGAGAAGTTGAAAAGATGCAGCAGTGGTTTCCGTTGATGATGCACAATAGAACCGATGATGAGGTTATGGCGGCTTCTAGAATTGATAGAGGAACAGAAATGAATTACGGTTCGTTAACAGAGCAATTATTCGATATACTAGAAAAACAATATGATACTAAAGTCTTGTTCAATACCGAAGTAGAAGATATTGATCCCGATTATGATGTAGACTGGTTGGTAAAAATGGAAAATCTGAACACAGGTGCTAAGAATACGGTAGATGCCGAACATGTTTTTATAGGTGCTGGTGGCGGTAGTTTGTTATTATTGCAAAAAGTAGAGATTGATGAAAAGGATGGTTATGGTGGTTTCCCGGTAAGCGGGGAGTGGTTGGTATGTAAAAATCCAGATATAATTAATCAGCATAATGCCAAAGTGTATAGCAAAGCAGGTATTGGAGATCCACCAATGTCGGTTCCTCATTTAGATACACGGTTTATCAACGGTAAAAGAGAATTGTTATTTGGTCCGTTTGCAGGTTTTAGTCCCAAGTTTTTAAAGGAAGGCTCGTATTTAGATTTATTGAAATCTATCAATTTTGATAATATACCATCAATGTGGGGTGTGTTTTGGCACAATTTACCGCTAACAAAATATTTGGTAGAACAAGTAGCTATGAGCTTTGAAGATAGAATGGATTCGTTAAGAGTATTTCTTAAAGATGCCAAAAATGAAGATTGGGAAATTATGGTTGCCGGGCAGCGTGTGCAGACCATAAAGAAAGATGAGTTTGAAGGTGGCTCATTAGAATTTGGTACACAGCTAGTAAGTAGTAAAGATGGTAGAATTACTTGTTTGTTGGGTGCATCGCCGGGAGCATCTACATCGGTGAAGATTATGTTAGATGTACTTGAAAAGGCATTTCCAGAATTAACAACATCTGAAAAAGGAAAAGAACAATTGAATAAAATGGTGCCTTTTTATAAAAAAGAAGTTACCAAAGAATTGTTTGATGCTCAGCTTGAACGCGTAACCCAAGTTTTAGAATTGTAGACACCTTATTTTATTTAAGATAGTTTTATGCTTAATAGCACTAAGTCAACACAATAAAAAGATAGTACTTGCATTATCATTATTCAGAGCAGATACTTCAAATAGAAAATGCGGTTTAATTTCTTATTATTTTTTCTTTTCATAACTAGCTTTACGGCGCAAGCGCAATTAAGTGATTTGGCTCGTTTAGATTTTACATTTATTCCTAATAAAGGGTCAGATGTAGAATATACTCGATCAAGATTTCTTGTCAATTACCCAGTAAAACTTAAGAAAGAAGGGCAGTATTTATTTTTAGGAGTAGATTATAGTAATGTTCATCTTCGCTTTAAAGATGATGAGCTTCCTTTTGATAGGGAGTTATTAAATGATTTTAAACTTTTAGACTTTACTATTGGCTTTACCAAACCATTAGAAAATGGATGGCGTTTAGGAGTACGTCTACAGCCGGGTATTAGTACAAATAATGCAGCAAAACATTTATCAACAGAAGATGTTGTTTTTTCAGGAGATCTGGTTTTTATAAAAAAGTTTGAAAGAGATTTAGAAAAGCCCTCTCGTTTAATAGTAGGTTTATCTTATTCTCAAAATAGGGGGTATGTTTTCCCTTTACCGTTTATTAGCTATTACAAAAAGTTTAGACCTGATTGGTCGTTTAATATTGGTATTCCAAAATCAAATTTACAGTATCATCTTGCGGAAAAACATCGCTTCAAACTTTATACGCAATTAGATGGTTTTACCTCTAACATTCAAAATGGGGCATTGGTAAATGGCAACGAATATGCAGAAATAATAAATATGTCCTTAATTAATGGTGGTCTACAGTATGAGTATCATTTTACGGATCATTTACAATTAGACTTACGTGCTGCCTATAATTTTAGTCTAAATAATAAATTAAAAGACGGTAGCAACAATACCTTACTGACTATAGATAATGACTCTAGAAGTTATTTTAGAGCAGTTTTAAGATTCAAGATATAAATTTACTAAAGGAAAATAAAAACGCCGAAATCTAAGATTTCGGCGTTTTCGTTTACAATAGCATAAGGGTTTTAACCTATTACAGATTTCTCAGTAATAAACGGTTGATTATAATGTCTTTGACCTGTTGCTTTGTATAGGGCGTTTGCTAAAGCTCCAATTATAGGTGGCAAAGAAGGTTCCCCTAAGCCGGTTGGGTCTATTCCATTATCTACAAAAAAGCTTTCAATTTCTTTCGGTGCTTCTTTATGTCGTATTAAGCGATAAGTATCAAAATTCTTATGTTGAGGTTTACCGTCTTCAAATGTCATTTCACTATAGGTAGCGTGACCTATGCCATCAATGATTCCACCTTCAATTTGATTTTTTGCAGCCATTGGGTTAATGACAATTCCACAATCTACGGCACACCATACTTTATTGACAGTTGGTGACTTTGTATCGGTAGACATGTCTAAAACTTGCGCAACATAAGAGTTGTGGCAGTAGTAAGCTGAAACTCCTCTTGCGGTACCGTTCTTTTGACTTCCATCCCAACCAGCTTTATCTCTCACTAACTTAAGTACACCCGCATAACGTTCTGGATCGTAGTCGTTCTTTTCAGGTTCGCCAACAGGATCTTTTATCGCTCTGTCAAATAAGTTTAATCTAAACTCAATAGGGTCTTTACCTGCAGCTTCGGCAACTTCGTCTAAAAATGCTTGTTCAGCACCTGCAACAAAGTTAGAACGTGGCGCACGCCATGCACCTGTTGTGACATTTGTTTCTAAGCTGAATTTTTCAGCTAGGTAGTTATCGACGGCACCAGCCGGAAATCTATTTTCAAAAAGTAGATCATCATTAGATCCCGCACCCTTAACGTGCCATGCAATTAAATTACCTTCTTTATCTAAACCTGCTTTATATTTTACTTTATATGTTGGGCGGTAGGTACCCTGGGTCATATCATCTTCACGCGTATACACCAATTTAATAGGTGCTTTCATATGTTGTGAAATTACCGCAGCTTCTACACCGAAAGTTCCATAGAGACGACGACCAAATCCGCCACCCATACGACTCATTTTAATATCAATTTTTTCAACTGGCATACCTAATCTAGAAGCCAGTGTTTTTTCTAAAAACTCAGGAGTTTGTATAGGTCCGTTAAGCAAAGCTCTTTCAGCAGTAACATCTGCATAAAAGTTCATTGGTTCCATGGTATTGTGTGCTAAAAAAGGAGCACTATATGTGCGTTCTATAACCTTATCCGCTTTTTTAAATGCACTAGCTACATTACCATCTTTACGAGCTGGCTGTTTAGAAGAAGTATTCAATAATTTAGTCAATGCTTGATCATGTCCTTCTGTACTTTCCAAAGCCGAAGATTCTTCCCATTCCACATTCAATGCTTTTTTAGCCTGCATACATTGCCAAGTAGATTCACCAACAATAGCTACAAGTTTATTTATGCCTCCAGCATCAGACCATTGTTTTTCCGTATCATCTTTATACGCATCAATTGGGAAAACATCTTTAATACCTGACATAGATTTTACAGCATCGGCATTCATTGATTTATAGGTCATGCCAAACGCAGGCGGGTGAACGATCATGGCAATCATCATTCCTTCTTCTTGAATATCAATACCGAATAAAGGTTTCCCGGTAACAATATTTGGACCATCAACATTTCGTCTATCGGTACCTATGATATCAAAATCATTTGTTTCTTTAAGTTTCACCTCTTCAGGAACAGTCATCGTAGCAGCTTTAGAAGCCATATCACCAAATCCGGCTGAGTTGTTTGATGCGGTATGACTGATAAAACCTGCATCAACTGTAATTTCAGAAGCATCAACCTGCCATGCGTCTGCAGCTGCGGCAATTAACATATGTCTAGCAGTAGCACCGGCCATTCTTAGTCCAGACCATCCAACACGGATAGACTGACTACCACCTGCCAATTGTCTTTGAAAAATATCGGTATTCAAAGGAGCTTGCTCTACAATTACATTTTTCCAATCCACACCAAGTTCATCTGCCACGATCATGGGCATTGAGGTCTTTACATTTTGTCCTATTTCTGGGTTAGGCGACATAATAGTTACCATACCGTTATCGCCAATTTTAAGAAAGCTATTAATATCAAACCATTCTTTTGGTATGTTACTTACTTGCTCAGGGGTTGGTTTGCAAGATGCTAGCCAACTGAATCCTAAAATCATACCACCACCGGCAAGCGTACCGCTTTTTAAGAAAGAACGTCTATTATATGTTGTTTTAATGAGTGTCATCTGTTTGTTTTTTGAAGGTTAAAATCCCAACATTGTGGGGTTGTAATTACACGTTAGAAATACTTGAAGCATTTTTAATTGCTTTTTTGATTCGCGTATAAGTACCACAACGACAGATATTACCGTTCATAGCATCTTCAATTTCAGTATCTGTAGGATTAGGATTTCGCTTTAAAAACGCACTGGCATTCATAATTTGACCTGCCTGGCAATAACCGCATTGGTACACATCTTCTTCTAACCAAGCCTTTTGAACAGGATGATCTCCGTTTTCAGAAAGTCCCTCAATAGTAGTGATTGATTGTTCACCCACTGCAGAAACCGGAAGCTGACAAGAGCGAACGGCATTATCACCTAAATGAACGGTACATGCACCACATTGGGCAATACCGCAACCAAATTTTGTGCCTACCAATTTTAAATGATCTCTTAATACCCAAAGCATTGGTGTAGTGGGGTCTACATCTACTTCTTTGGTTTCTCCATTAACTTTTAAACTGAAATTTGCCATTCGTTTTTCCGATTTGTTTAAGTTGTCTGAAATTAGGTATTTTTTCAGAAAAATGACCGAGAAAAATTCTTAAAATTTATTTTATAAAATATAAATCACCATAATCTAAAGATTTGTGTAATCAATTGGTAATGAGATGTGTGTGGTATTTATTGGGAATTTAAATGAAAATGTCTTTTTCCGTTGTCTTTTTTAACTTAAAACCGAAAGAGTTATTTAATTATTGAATAGTGATATTTAAAAAGTGTCTATCCAAGTATTTTTAGTCAAGTTGACAATCCTTGTTTTTTACATAAATACTAATCTATTGAATATGATAACACAACATATAGCGGACACTGTATCTGAATCTATAATAAGCACCATTGGAAATACACCTTTGGTTCAATTAAATAAAATATTTAAACATAATAAGTTTAACCTTTTTGGTAAACTAGAAGCAGCAAACCCTGCGGGGAGCATTAAAGACAGAACTTCCCTTTTTATATTACAACAAGCACTTGCAGATGGTAGAATAAAAAAGGGAGATACAGTTATAGAATCAAGTTCAGGAAATATGGCGGTAGGTTTGGCTCAGGCATGTTTATACTATGGTCTTAAATTGATTGTAGTTGTGGATCCGAAATTAAATATACACACAGAGAAAATTCTTAGAACATATGGTGCTCGCATAGAAAAAGTTACAGAACCAAAAGAGGATGGCGGTTTTTTAGCGGCAAGATTGGCACGCGTACAATACCTGTTAATTAGTATTCCTAATAGCTTTTGGTCTAACCAGTATGGCAATAAAGACAACCCGTTAACACATCATAAAACCATGACAGAGATCATGGATTCCTTGGAAGGGGAATTAGATTACTTATTTGTGGCTACAAGTACCTGTGGTACATTAATGGGCTGTGCAGACTATATTAAAGAAAATAACCTAAACACTAAGATTATTGCAGTAGATGCCGTTGGTAGTGTATTATTTGGTGGTCCACCTTTAAAACGCTTAATTCCGGGGCATGGGGCTGGCGTACCATCCCAGTTTTTAGATACGAACAAGATTCACGATTATGTATATGTAGATGATGTTGACTGCGCAAGAGGATGCTGGTCATTGCTGGAAAATGAATCTATTTTATGTGGTGGTTCTTCTGGAGGTATGATAAGTGCCGTTAAAAAGTACAGTAAAAAAATAGAGGATGGTAGTAACTGTGCGTTGTTCTTGTGTGATCGTGGAGAACGCTATTTAGATACCATTTATAATCAAGAATGGTTATTAAAAGAATTGCCGGAAAGTAGAAATGCTTTTACTCCGTTAGGAGGGTGGAAGGTAGCCTAGTCTATGAATAACAATAGCAAATATAAAGTTGGTATTATAGGTTTTGGACCTAAGGGTTTTTATGGTTTTGAAAGATTGATAGCTTATTTAAATGAAGCCAAAATTTCGAGAACCGTACAAATTCATATTTTCAATAATACATCATTTTTAGCGTCAGGCGATGTATATAGGTCAGATCAGCCAGAATATCTCATAATGAATTACGCCAACCGTAATATCAATAGTTGGGTTTTAAAGGAACCTTTTTCATCGGCTACAGAAACCCCGGATTTTGTCACATGGCTAACGGATAATGGACATAACGCTGTTGCTTCTGGAACATATGCTCCAAGAGCTCTAGTAGGTGATTATTTGGTAGATTGTTATCAATTCGTATTAGAGCAATTGCCAATGAACATTGAGGTAGTTACCCACATTGGTACGGTAACTAATATGATAAAAAATAATGATGATTATCAGGTGTTTTATACGGATAAGACAAGCGGTGAACAAGAAGCTATTACTTGTGACAAAATCCTATTTACAACGGGTCACCATTCTTTTAAGACTCAAAAAAACCAAAGTGATAATTCAGATAATAAGATTGATTTTATTTATCCTACAAATGAAAAATTAAAGCATATATCTTCACCATCTTTGGTAGCAATAAAAGGTTTCGGGTTAACGGCAATAGATGCAATTTTGGCTTTGACAGAAGGCAGAGGGGGGAATTTTGAAAAAAATGATATCGGCAATTTAAAATATGTTTCTTCAGGGAGAGAGCCTCAAAAAATATACCCGTTCTCAAGAACAGGTTTACCTATGATACCAAGGAATGGTTCAGCTACGGCTGATACGGATTTGTATTTTTTAAACGAAGAGGTTATAGTGAGACTAAAACAAAATAGACCTATTAATTTTCATAGTAGGCTGTTACCCCTAATTAAGAAAGAATTTTATTTTTCATATTACACTGTACTGTTTAAAAATTATGGTCATCAGTTTTATTTTGATACCGATTTTTCTGTAATGGAAAAACAGGTGAAATATTTTCATGAGGACTATCCAGACGCTCCTGTTTTCAATTGGGAAACTATAGTAAATCCGTTTAAAGAGAAGTCTGTCTTATCAACTGATGAAATACAAAATTACATGCAGTATTTGATTGATGAGGTTAAAAATGGAGAAGAAAAAAGTCCGCTCATGTCAGCTGTTGCCACATGGCGTAAAATTAGTCCTGTTTTTAATGAATTGTATAGTTTCGGAGGTTTAGATGCGGTTTCGCACAGGGAGTTTGATTCGCATTATTTCGGCTTGTTCAATCGCATATCTTACGGTCCGCCAGTTAAGAACATGCAAAAAATGTTAGCCTTAAGTAGAGCAGGGGTTTTAGATTTTTCTTATGCTAAATCTGCAACTATTTCTACAGACGATTCCGATAATAATTTTAGTCTACAGATGGAAAACCGTCAGAGAACGGAGATAGATTATGTAGTAAATGCTACAATTTCAAGGTCAAAGGAAGGCAGATTTGAAAATGAACTTTATCAGAATTTATTAGAACACGGACTAATTCGTGAATTCGAAAATAAATCAAAGACTAGTTATAAACCAGGTTGTGTAGAAATTAATAAAGCAGGAAATGCTATTGAAGTTAATGGTTATGTCAACAACGACATTTCATTTTATGGAACCCCTACAGAAGGCATAACCTGTGATAACGATACCCTGTCAAGAACCCGAAACGATTTTGCATCTATTTGGGCAAAATATGTTTGTGAAGCAATTAAAAAGAAAGATGAAAGGATTGAAAAATATGAAAGACCAGAAAATGTATTTTAAGGGAAAACCTGAATATCAATTAACCCCAAAAACTTCTGACTGGATGCATGAACTATTTAATGACCAAGCGGTTGTTAGAGGTTTGGTGGAAAGATATGGTTCTCCTATAAATATACATCACTTACCATCTTTCAATAAAAATTGCGAAAACTATCAGCAGGTTTTTCAATCGTACGGATTAAACTATAGAATTTTTTATGCCAGAAAAGCGAACAAATCCAAAGGTTTGGTAAAACAGGCATTTGCATCTGGTATTGGTGTAGATACCGCTAGTTTTAAAGAATTGGAACAATCTCTGGCATTGGGCGGAAATGCTGAAAATTTAGTATTGACTGCAGCCATAAAAACCGAAGCACAGATAGTACTGGCAATCAATAATGGAGTACCTATTATCTTAGATAATGAAGATGAATGTAGATTGACCCAAACTGTAGCCGCTAAATTGAATAAAAAGGCAAATGTTGGCTTTCGAATTAGCGGATTTGAAGTTGATGGCGAGAAACTTTATAGTCGTTTTGGATTTGATGTAGATGAGGTGGTAGATTTTATTGCTTCTTACGTAGGTGACGGTAAAACTTTTGATTTACTAGAAGTAATTGGGCTTCATTTTCATTTAGATAGTTATTCTACACATCAACGTAGTATCAGTTTAATTGCTAGCACTCATATAATATCAGCTTTAAAGGAAAAAGGATATCCTGTCTCTTTTATTGATATAGGTGGCGGTATTTTAATGAATTATTTAGAGGATGAGGAAGAATGGACCAATTTCATCGAAAAATTAAAGGAAGTAGTATTAAATCAGAACAATGATATTACGTTCAATAATAACGGATTAGGCTTTAGATTGGAAGATGGTAAGTTAAACGGAAAGCTCAATACCTACCCGTATTATAATAAAATAAATAAAGGTTCCTTTATAAAAGAAGTACTGGATTTTACGGATGATGTATCCAGATTATCGGTAGCATCTTTATTGCTCAAAAAAGATATAGAAATACGCATTGAACCTGGTCGTTCTTTATTGGATCAAGTAGGTATGACGATAGCTAAAGTCATCCACAGAAAAAAAGATGCAAGAGGACAATGGTTGGTAGGTCTAGAAATGAATATGAGTCAGATGATGAGCTCTAGCGCAGATTTTCTATTAGATCCATTTATGCTCTATAATTCTGAAATTGAAGAAAATGAACATGTAGATGTATATTTTACAGGAGCTTATTGTTTGGAAAGAGATGTATTGTTGAAACGAAAAATAACCCTACCAAGATTGCCGGCAATAGGGGAGTATGTAGCCTTTGTAAATACGGCAGGTTATATGATGCACTTTTTTGAAACGGAAGCACATCTTTTTGAATTGACTACCAATTTAATTTTTACCGGGTCCAATGAAAAATTATCGTTCTTTCAGTTTATAGATGATAATAAGATTGTGCTAGAATAGTATTATTAAATGCATCAATAACTAAGCGTTTAAAGACAAAGCGAATATTGGGTATTAAGTAAATTGTATAAAAACAAATTATCATGAAAACACAAGCATATTTAGCCTTCAACGGCAATTGTCAAGAAGCATTGAACTTCTACGGAAACCTATTCGATGCAGATATTAAAAACAAACAAACATACGAGGATAAGAAAATAGATGTACCGTCATCTTTTCGTCAAAAATTACAACACGCAGAATTAAAAGGAAAAGGTGTGCATTTTATGGCATACGATGCTGCACCGGATACACCATTGAATAATGGAAATCAGATTAATATGAGTGTTGATACCAATAGCTTGGATGAAGGGAAACAGTTATTTGAAGATTTGTCTAGTGGAGGACAAATTCATCACGAGTTTAGAGAACGAGAATGGGGACATTTTGGTAGATGTACCGATCGCTACGGTATTGGGTGGATGGTCAACGTAGATAAATAGATTATTCTTTAAGAACATTAGAAATAAAAAAAAACTAAAGTATCGAGGCTAGGCTCTTAAAGGGTACAGTCTCGATTTTAAATTAAATATAATTATGGATATAATATATGAGTACGATGGTGTAACTGCCAGTGATAGATTAGAAGGGTATATAGAAGAAAAGGTAAATAAACTACACACAAAATTCGACGATATTATTAGAGCAGATGTTTTTCTAAAACAAGAGAACACATCATCAGATGAAACAGGGATGATTTGCAATATTAGATTAAGCTTACCTGGTCCAAGAATTTTCGCAGAAGCCAGCAATCAAAATTTTGAGGAGTCGGTTAATGAGTCCGTCAGTGAATTGGAACGACAGCTGAAAAAGCGAAAAGATAAAATGAAAGCTTATTAATGAACATAAAAAAGCCCTTGCAAAGTGCAAGGGCTATTAAGTTTACTGGGAAATGATTTTAGATATGAGTTTCTAAAATTTCAGTAGTTTCTAAATCATTTTGCAATAATTCTTTCTGTGCTCTAATGATTTCCTTTAAACGGTGTGGCATCATAGTTTCAGCTAAAGCCTTGTCGTAATCATCTATGGCTGCTTTATCGCCTCTTACAGCTTCTTCCAACATGGCTTCATCATTATCTTCTGCAAAGAATGCTTTTACATCCATCCATGTTCTATGCAAAGTACCTGCTGCACTACCTTCAATTTCGACTCTTCCTAAATCTAGTTCTGGAACCGCTGCTCTAAGTTCTCTTAAAAACTTCATGCGGTCCACTACTTTTTTTTCAAAGTAGCTTTTAATTCCTACTTGTTTAGAATTTTCAGATGCTTTCTCAAATCCTTTAATGGCATCTTCATTTTTACTTACCAAGTCTTTTAAATGGTCTTCAATTTTCTTTATATCAGTATTCATATATTAAATTTTAGTAGACGGTTACGCCTATGATTAAACAAATTTTCTATAAGCAAGATACAGGCATTAGACGGCATTGCTTAGTTATAAAAAATAGAACTTTTGCTGTATTGAATAAACAAGTAAATACTATAGTATTAAAGAGCTATTGACATACCATTTCAATGGATAGAGTTAAGCTAAAAAACGGTTGAATGTTATTTTGGACGAGAACAATAAAAAAATATTATGGGATTATCACCACTATTTGGAGTAGCAAAAATGTTAGTAAGAAGTAGAAAATTAAAAATGGCAGCTGTAGGTTTACAATTGGCTTATTTAGGATACACATACATTTCAGACAAAAGAAAAAATAAACAGGTAAAAAAATAAATTAATATTTTATGTAATTAACTGAATTTCAATAGTTTGATTTGTTTTTTGGATTTATTAGTTCATAAAATTTTTAAAAACCTATGAATTTTTATTAATAATCAATTGAATGAGTTACAAGACCTTTGGAGTATTAATCCCCAAAATCTAGTAACATGAACAATTCAATTAAAATTAGCCTTTTGTTTGCTTGTATGGCAACCATGGGTTATGGCCAAGATTTGGCCTACAATGACAACAGTACAAGTTTTCAACAAAGAAAGGTTGAAGAAGTAACTAACCGTACAGAGAACTACAATAAACTAAAGACGCTTGGTTTTACTGATGCAGAAATTTTTGAAGATTTAGGTAATGCCAATTTCCTGACCAAAAAATATGCAAATGCATTATACTGGTACGGTAGGCTTATGGAAATTTCTGAAGATGGTACATTGAAGAAGAGCTACCAGAAAAGATTTGATCATGCCGTATCTCAGTTAGGTAAAGAAGTACAAAATGAAATAGCCGATGAAAATTGGACGGAGTTGGTAAAAGATGATTACAAAATGACACGTTCAGTTGTGCCATCTAGACTTACCTCTAATAATAGAAGAAACTTTTTACCGTGGGATGACCAAGGTTCTGTTAAAGAGTTTGCATCTAACAATGCTACCCCAACAAAAACTACTGGTGAGTATGCACCACCGGTAGCATTGACAAATGGAGGAAGAACTGCATATTATAGTAAAAAAACATACCAAAAGCCCACAACAGGTATGTTCTCAAAAAAGAAAGAAATACACAAAATTTATAAAGCCGATAAAGTGGGTGGTGAGTGGAAAAAAATTACCGAAGTGGCTGTTTGCCCAGGTGATTATTCGGCAAAACATCCGGCGATATCACCAGACGGTAGTCGATTATTCTTCGCGTCAAACATGCCGGGTACTTTTGGCGAGTATGATATTTATGTAGCAACAATTCAAAAAAACGGTATGTTGGGTCAAGCTAAAAACTTGGGTTCAAAAGTAAATACAGCGAAGAATGATGTTCTTCCAAATCCTATTTCAAATGGTAGTTTGGTTTTTGCGTCAGATGGTAGAGATGGTTATGGTGGCTTAGATGTCTATATGGTGGAAGTTGGGCAACGTAGCGTTGGTCTAGCAGTAAATATGGGCAATACAATCAATAGTTCTTATGATGAGTACTCGGTAAATCTTTTACAGAGCGATGGTTCTGGTTATGTAGTGTCTAACAGAATGGCACAAGGTAAGCATACGCAAAATGTAGCTTTCAATTTAAGTGATAAGCCTATAAATGATAAAGATAGAGACGATCGCTTCTTAGAAGCCTTTAACTCAGATAGACAGACACAGTATTCTAGTTCTGTATTTGAAGATGAATAACCACCCATTATTCATTTCCCCCAATTCAAAGACAAATTCAAATTTAATCGTAAAAATCAATCGTTATGGAAAGTCCTTATAAAATCAATAGTTTTCTTATTGCTTTATTCTTATTGGCTCTTGTCCAAACAGTAAAAGGTCAAGAAACCAATGCAAATTTAGGATCAAGCAGTACGTACCACAACCAATTATTCTTCAACAGGTTTTTTATAAACCCAACGTTCTCTTTGGTACGTGAGAACAAATCATATTTAAACATTCTACATAGAAATCAATATGCAACCTTTGATGATAATAGCCAAAACTATTTTCTAGGGTTCAGCAACAAATTAAACGAAAATACCGCAGTAGGTATTGGTGTTTACAGTCAGTGGTCTGGCGTTGTGCAAGAATTTGGATTCAATGCCAACTACGCATCATCAGTACAATTAGGAGAGAAATCTGTTTTAACCTTTGGTACCAACGTTACTTATTTTAATCAGGGTTTGGATAAAAATAGAATTGTAGTGAGTGAAGACGATCCACAATTGGCAGATGCACGTAAAGAGAGTAAAATTGCCATACAGCCAGGTATGAACTTGTCTTTAGGTAAGTTCGATTTCGGTTTGTACGCAGAAGACCTTTTAAAATACAATCAAACAACGAACGAATTTTTAACCGAATTGTCTACCAAGAGTGTAAAGGCATCGTTACAGTATACTCATTCATTTGAACATTCAAGAGGACTATTTGAAAATGCCCGACTAATGCCAATGGCGCAAGTAGGTCAGAATTATGATGGTAGCCTGTATTACTTTGGTTCCTTGTTATTAGACATGCCAAACTACGGCTGGTTACAAACTACGATAGATGAAGAGTATGGTGTAGCGGCAGGCGTTGGTTTTAACCTTAGTGAGAAAATGTCTCTAGGTTATTTAATGGAGAAAGACTTATCAAATGAAGATGCCAATTTAGGTTGGAATCATGAAATAACTTTAGCCTATAAATTTAAAGATGATGATTTGGCGATATCGGTAGCAGATAATTCATCAGACAATCAAATAGATAATATAGTACGCAATTATGAAGAGCAGATAGCTCATTTAATTGAAGAACGTGATAATGCAAGAAAATCTGGTCGTAAGAGACAAGAGGCAACTGCTAACTCATCTGCTCCAGTTTCAGAAAGCAGCTTAGCCTATGAGAACAAGATTATATTAGATGAATTGATTCTACGTCAAGATTCTATAGAGGTAGAAAGAATAGCAGCATTTGAAGAACGATTCGAGTTAATTGTTAGAATGTTACGTAATGATATTGATACAACGATTAAAAGCTCTTTACAAGACTTTAGCGTAGAGGAAAACACATCCTATGCTTCAAATGATCTAAATGATGACGCCATGGATTTTGTAACAGAACCTGCAGATGCATTTGCAACGGCAACGGCATCAAAAGAAACTTCAGTAACAACTACAACCGCGGCGGCTGAAAAAGCTTCAAGAAGAGCGAATTTTAAAGAATTACCTTCTACAAGGGATAACTTTAAGCAGATGCCAGTAAAGATGATGGTAGATTCTGATGTTATAGATATGAACTCTGGTTACTATGTAATTGCAAATGTGTATAGCCAAACAAAGTATATGAATGCGTTTATGAAAGAATTACTTGAGAAAGGATTAGATCCTAAACAATTCTACAACAAGGAAAATGGTCTGTATTATGTATACTTAGCAGACTACGATTATAAGAACGATGCTCAAATGGCAGCAAGTACAGATTTAAACGGAAAATACAATCAAGAGAAATGGATCATGCAGGTTAGTGAAACAACAGCTACCGCGTCTAATACTTTTGAAGATGATGATATAAGTATAGAATAATATTTAAAATCTATAAGCCTTTACGGTTATATGGTTGATTTGAATTGTCAAAAAGGAGGGGTTGTTGTCCGGGGGGATAACTGGGTTCCCTCCTTTATTTTTTGGTTTACAATTGTGGTAATTCTCGGTTTTAACTTTATGTTAACTATCGACGAATTACCTTATTTTTTATAAAAAGTTGGTATTTGAACGAAAATTCTTATGTTTTCATCGGGTATATTATATTAATATATATATTTCGATCACCAAAAAGATTCAAACCCAATTGTATAACCCCAAATCCCCCCACAACCATGAATGAATTTTCCCTACTAAATTCCGGTTTCAAAACACATTTTTTTCTTCACAAGATTTCTATCATTTTAGAACTCCGAAATCTCATTAATCCAAAGTTTGGCAAACGCCTAGGTTTTCAGAATTGACTCATTAGCGGTAATCCGTTTTTTGATTTAATTTTTACTAAACAATTGCGAAGTACAATCTCCCTATTTTGATTGTTCTTCAGGGCATTCTTTGTCATTACATATGTAAAAGGTGAACGTATAGCATACACTATTGGTTCATAATACATGCCTATTGTTTAGTTATTTAATCCAGGTAAAAGAGGATTGAAATTACTCAAAACTAACTTTAGCTATTGTTCTTTTTTAGAATGATCGCTTCAAAAACTATGGAGATTATGAAAAATTCAAATATTAAAATAATTGTATTAGAAAAAGATACCTCATTACATTCCGTTTATAAAAATCACTTCGAAGAAATTGATGGTTATGAAGTGGTAGGCAGCTATACATCTGCCAAAAATGCTATTAAAGATTACAAGTTTACCAAACCACATATTGTACTTTCAGAAATTGAATTAGATGATATGAATGGGGTAGATGCTATTAAGCTTTTCAAGAAAAAAGACTGGGAAGTAAAAATCATTATGTTTAGTGAGATCAATGATTTTGACATTATTAAAAATGCGTTCAAGAAAGGAGCAAACGGTTATTTGACAAAACCATTGACCTTGGATAAATTGGAACATGCTTTACGTAGTATAGAAACAGAAGGTGCCGCTATGAGCAATGATATCGTTAAGAAAATCATTAGCAATTTTCATAGAAAGACATTTGCGTTTTTCTCGGAAAGAGAGAATCAGATTGTAGACTTTTTATGTCAAGGAGCAACTTATAAAATGATTGCGCAAAAGTTATTTGTAACGCCAAGTGCAGTGAATTTTCACATTCAGAATATTTATTTAAAGCTAGATGTAAATTCAAAATCTGAAGCACTTTCAAAATTAGAGCAGCTTCAAAATCAGTTAGAACAGTATTAAAAAACGAATTCTTATGTACTGATATTAAGGGTAGTACGAAAACCCTTTCGAAAATAATTAATTAATAATAAAGAATGTAATTAATTGATAATCAGTTTATTAAAATTTTAAATTATACGATTAGATTTTTTGAAAAATCTAATTACGATAATATTTCGTGATGCAAATATCGAATGGTCGGTATAGTAACTATTTTTGGTTTAACTTATTACAGCAAACCAATTTATACTATTTATGTACCATTTAGGATTAGATATCGGAAGTTCATCTATTAAGATTGCTTTGGTAAATGCTTCAACAGGAAAAAGTGTTGGAGTAGTAACAGAGCCAGAGACAGAAATGTCTATGGAAGCTGTGAAAAATGGCTGGGCAGAGCAAAGTCCAGGAGATTGGTGGCGCTACGTTTGTAGCGGTATTGAGAAATTATGTGAACAAGAAAATATTAACAAATCTGATATTTCAGGTATCGGAATATCATATCAAATGCACGGTCTAGTGCTTATTGATAAAGAAGGAAATGCCCTAAGAAAATCTATAATTTGGTGTGATAGTAGGGCGGTAGGCATTGGTCAAACAGCCTATGAGGAAATAGGTGCAGAAACTTGTGATACGCATCTTCTAAATTCACCTTCAAACTTTACGGCTTCTAAATTAAAGTGGGTCAAAGAAAATGAGCCCGAGATTTACGCGCAGATTTATAAGATGATGCTTCCTGGAGATTACATCGCCTATAAATTATCTGGTGTGGTAAATACAACCGTATCTGGTTTATCAGAAGGTATTTTTTGGGATTTTAAAAAGGATACAATTGCTGATTTGGTATTAGATGAGTATGGTTTGGATAAAGAAATGATTCCTGATATCGTAGATACTTTTTCAGTACAATCTAAAGTAAATGAAAAAGGGGCAACAGAAAGTGGATTATCAACGGGTACACCCATATTATACCGAGCAGGCGATCAGCCAAATAATGCATTGACATTAAATGTTTTTAACCCTGGTGAAGTGGCGGCTACTGGTGGTACCTCTGGTGTCGTATATGCCGTAACAGATAATCTTTCAGTAAAAGAAAGCTCTCGTGTAAACAACTTTGCACACGTAAATTATTCTCCGGGAAAACCAGCCAGAATTGGCAAACTACTTTGTATTAATGGAGCGGGTATTCAATATAGATGGTTATTGAATAATCTTAATGTTGTTTCGTATGAAGAAATGAATACGTTAGCAGATGAAGTGCCAATTGGCTCAGATGGTGTTACGTTGATTCCCTTTGGTAATGGTGCTGAAAGAATGTTGAAAAGCAAAGATGTAGGTACAAGAATTCTTAACCTAAATCTAAATAATCACGGTAAAGGTCATTTGTGTCGTTCTGCATTAGAAGGCATTGCTTTTTCATTTGTCTACGGAATGGAGATCATGGAGTCAGACGGTATAAAAGTGAATGTTATGCGTGCCGGTAACGACAATCTTTTTCGTTCAGAAATTTTTTCGAATACTGTGGCAACCTTAATAGGGTATGATATTGAAATTTATGATACTACTGGGGCAATTGGTGCGGCAAGAGCTGCGAATCTCTATAAAGGTGATTTTGAGGTATTCGGTAAGGCAATTTTAGATAATGATTACGTAATGACATTTAGTCCGAAGAAAGATAAAAAAGCATACCAAGAAGCATATGCAACTTGGAAAAAGGAATTGGAATTAATATTGAACAACTTATAAAATCAACATAATGGCAAACAAGGAATATTTTAAAGGAATAGACAAAATTAAATTTGAGGGCAAAGAATCTGACAATCCGTTAGCTTTTAAATACTATAATCCGGATCAAGTAGTGGCTGGTAAAACCATGCGTGATCACTTTAAGTTTTCAACGGCATACTGGCATACGTTCTGTGGACAAGGTTCAGATCCATTTGGTCCAGGTACGCAGAGTTTTGAATGGGACAAATCCTCTGATGCTATACAAGCAGCAAAAGATAAGGCAGATGCCGCTTTTGAATTTTTTGATAAAATCGGTTTTGATTACTACTGTTTTCATGATTTCGATTTAATTCAAGAAGGGTCAACATTTGCAGAATCTGAAAAAAGATTAGCAACGATTACTGACTACTTAAAAGAAAAGCAAAAAGAATCTGGTAAGAAATTACTTTGGGGTACGGCAAACTGTTTCTCAAACCCAAGATATATGAACGGTGCTGCTACCAATCCTGATTTTAACGTCTTGGCAAGAGCAGGCGGACAAATTAAATTGGCTTTAGATGCTACAATTGCTTTAGGTGGTGAGAATTATGTTTTCTGGGGCGGTAGAGAAGGGTATATGTCTTTGTTGAATACCGATTTAGGTCGCGAAGTAGATCATATGGGTCAGTTCTTGACAATGGCAAGAGATTATGCACGTGCTCAAGGGTTCAAAGGAAATTTCTTTATTGAGCCTAAACCAATGGAGCCAATGAAGCATCAGTATGATTTTGATTGTGCTACTGCAATTGGGTTCTTGAAAGAATATGGTTTGGAGAACGATTTTAAAATGAATATTGAAGTAAATCATGCAACATTGGCACAGCATACTTTTCAGCATGAAATTGCAGTAGCTGCAAAAGCTGGTATGCTAGGTAGTATGGATGCGAACCGTGGTGATTATCAAAATGGTTGGGATACCGATCAGTTCCCAAATAACATTCAAGAAACAACAGAAGCCATGTTGGTATTCTTAGCAGCTGGCGGATTACAAGGTGGTGGAGTAAACTTCGATGCCAAAATAAGAAGAAACAGTACAGACTTAGAAGACGTGTTCCTTGCACATATTGGTGGTGCTGATACTTTTGCAAGAGCTTTGATCACTGCAGATAAAATTATCGAATCCTCTTCATATAACAAGTTACGTGAAAACAGATACAGTTCTTTTGATTCTGGTAAAGGAAAAGATTTTGAAAACGGTAAATTAGATATGAAAGATCTTTACAATATCGCCAAAGAAAATGGCGAGTTAGAATTACAGAGTGGTAAGCAAGAGTTGTTTGAGAACATCATTAATCAATACATATAAATATTTTATCCCTTTAAGTATCGTAGCTTTTTGGGTATTAGAATTTATTCATAAGGAATTAAAATGTCCCTAGGTTTTTACCTCAGGGACATTTTCATTTTTATGTATAATTTAAATGTCAATTTAAATCTGTTATTTTGCAGTACAAATTATGAAAAAAGTAACCTTAAAGGATATTGCCGGGCATTTTGGCGTTTCTATCTCTACCGTTTCAAAAGCGATAAATGATAGTCATGAGATTAGCAATGACCTAAAGGTTAAGATTCAGGCATACGCAAAAGAAAAGCATTATAAGCCTAATAGGTTAGCACTTAATCTATTGAACAAAAGCACAAAGACCATTGGCGTTGTTGTGCCCAATATTTTAAATTACTTTTTTGTTCAGGTGCTATACGGAATTGAAAAAGTGGCAAATGAAAGTGGCTATAATATTATTAGTTGCATTAGTAACGAGTCTAAAGCAAAAGAAACAAAGACGCTAGAATTTTTTGATGCCGGTACTGTAGATGGTGTTATTATGTCCCTAGCGGAAGAAAGCCAGAATGAAGACACGCATGAAGCATTGATTGATGTAATCAATAATGATATTCCTGTAGTGCTTTTTGATAGGGTTTCGGACAATGTGCAGTGCGATAAAGTAGTTGTAGATGATCTTGAAGCAGGCTATAAAATTACTAAGCATTTAATTAATATTGGCTGTAAAAATATAGCGGTAGTAAATCCTATTTCTAGTTCAAGCGTTGGTAAATTAAGATTGCTAGGGTATAAGAAAGCGTTAGAAGAATTAGATATTCCGTTTGATCCTAAGTTGGTTATTAATTTGACGGTTAAAGATGATTTAGATTTATTGATGTCCTTTTTACTGAATTATAAAACCATAGATGGGATTATAGGTATAGATGAACTCATTGCTGTTCAAGTTTTAGAAGTGGTAAAGGCAAGAGGATATAACGTGCCAAATGATATTTCAATCATTGGTTTTACCAACGGACAGTTATCTAAATACGTAACTCCGTCATTGACAATGGTAAGTCAGCATGGTAAATATATAGGTGAGCAAACAGCTAAACTGCTGATAAACAGAATTAAAAATCCTGGTTTGCCATATGAAACTAAGGTTGTGAAAACCAGCTTATTGGTAAGGGATTCTACCAAAAAACTACAATAATTTAGATCGTATCTGGGTGTGGGTGTTCCCATTGTCCACGATAGTCTCGTTGCAATAATGCAGTAGCTTCTGGGTCGTTTATTACCGTTCTACTTTGAGGGTCATACACTAAAGGTCTTTTCAAATCCATCGATAAATTTGCCAAAATACAGCTAGCGGTAGAAATGTGTCCGTTTTCAATATCGGCAACGGGTTTTGTATTGTTTTTAATTGCATTTAAGAAATCTATCATATGCCTACGAGTTGCGGGTGCGGCATGTAATTCAATGTCTTTTTCAGATAAGTCTTCAGGGTATTTCTTTTTTTCATAAAGAACATCAAAAAGAATAGATTCACTGCCATCTACGGGTACAAATTCAGCCTTCATCACATCACCTTTTAGAACACCTTTTTCTCCATAGATTTTAAAAGCCCAAGGATATTCCGGATCATTAGGGTTTCCCCATGTTCTATGTTGCCAATTACAGTTAAGTCCGTCATATTCAAACACTGCAGATTGTGTGTCAGAGATGTTAGATTTACCATCCTTCTGAACAAATATTCCACCTTCAGAGCTAATACGTTTGGGCCATCCTAAATTTAGCATCCAACGAACGGTATCTAGCATGTGTACACACATATCACCTGTAATTCCGTTTCCATATTCTCGAAATGTACGCCACCATCTTTTGTGTGGTAGACCATCATAAGGTCTCATAGGTGCGGGACCTGTCCACATATCATAATCAAAGAAATCGGGTACTTCTTGCTCTGGCGGATTCCCATTTGCACGCATGTGATAATAGCAGCACATATCTACATGCCCTATTTTTCCAAGTAAACCCGTATCAATAATTTTCTTCTTAGCTTCTATTAAATGCGGTGTACTTTTTCGTTGAGTACCCACTTGTACAACTCTGTTGTATTTTCTAGCGGCAGCGACCATAGCCTCACCTTCCATAACATCAACACTTATGGGTTTTTGAACATACACATGAGCTCCAGATTTAAGTGCTTCAATACAGGTTAAGGCATGCCAATGATCAGGTGTGCCAATAAGAACAATATCTAATTGATTGCTTTTCAGCATTTTTCTGTAATCAGTATATAGCTTTGGTTTTTTACCATTTTTTTGCCGCTCAGAAACTAAATGTGCCGCAGTATTTAATTGATTGGCGTCAACATCACACAGCGCAATCACCTCTACATTAGCTACTTGAATAAGACGTAATACATCACCGGTACCATACCAACCAGTGCCAATAAGTGCTACTTTTTTTGGCTTTTCGTTCGCGAAAAATTTGAATCCGAAGGCGGGTAATGAAGTAAATAGTAAAGAAGCCGAAGCAGCTTTAATAAAATTTCGACGTTTTAGTAATGTTGGCTGGTTAGGCATGACAAGTTGAGTTTAAGTAGATTACAAACAAGACAAATAATGTAGTTAAGATAGCGAATACTTTAAAAATAGCATTGATTGATTATGAATTTGTTAATATGGTACATATTTAATTATATTTAAATCAAAATAGTATTGACTACATGAATTTGCGCTATACCTTGATGTTGCTGTGCTTGGTGATGACAACTTTTGCCAAGGCTGAAATTACACTTCCTAAAATATTCTCTAATGAAATGGTATTGCAACGCGAAACCGATGTGTTGTTGTATGGTTGGGCAGATCCTAATGAAGAAATTACGATTTATACAAGTTGGAACGATGAGATTGTTGACGTCAAAACAGGCAATGATGCAAAATGGGAGATTTCAGTAAAAACACCCAAAGCAGGCGGACCATTTCAAATAATCTTTAAAGGGAAAAGCAATGAAATTACTTTGAAAGATGTCTTAATAGGTGAGGTGTGGCTTTGTTCAGGACAAAGTAATATGGAATGGAGTGCAAATAGTAAAATTGCAAATAGAGATTTTGAAGTTGATAATGCCAATTACCCAAATATCCGATTGTTCACGGTTGCGAAAAGAACAGCTAAATATCCTCAAGAAGATGTAGCGGGAACTTGGGTAGCTTGTTCACCTGAAACCATGCAAGACTTTAGTGCTGTTGCCTATTTCTTTGCGAGAAAAGTCCAAAAAGAATTAAATATTCCCATAGGATTAATAGATAACGCATGGGGTGCATCAAGCGCTGAGGTTTGGACACCAGACAATGTTTTCAAAGCACACCCAGAACTGGTTGAAGCGCATAAAAAGGTTGAGACTAATAAATGGGTGACGGTAGAGAAATCTACTTTATATAATGGAATGACGGCACCTTTAACCAAGTTTAAAATAGCAGGTGTTCTTTGGTATCAAGGCGAAGCCAATACAGCAAACGCAGAAAGCTACCATGAACTTTTTAGTAAAATGATTACATCTTGGCGAGCAGAATGGAATGACGATTTTCCGTTTTATTACGTGCAAATAGCGCCATTTAAGTATAACCAAGAGTTTGCGGGTGGTATGGTACGCGACCAGCAGCGAAGAACTTTGGCGTTGAAAAATACAGGTATGGCTATGACGAGTGATATTTGTACGACCGAAAACATTCATCCTTTAAACAAACAAGATGTAGGTCTTCGACTAGCAAATATTGCACTTAAAAATGAATACGGATTATTACAAGATCAAGAAGTTTATGGTCCGCTTTACAAATCATTTGAAGTAGACGGTAATCAGTTAAAAGTGAGCTTCAGCAACGCGGACGGATTATATAATAAAGGAAAGAAAATAACACTTTTTGAAGTTTCAAATGCAGCCGGAGAATGGTTTCCTGCAAAGGCAAAATTGAAAAATGAAGAATTAATATTAAGCTCAAAAGAAGTGAAAAATCCGACAGGTGTACGATATGCTTTTAAAAGTACAGATATAGGAACTTTGTTCAATGCTGCTGTATTGCCAGCTTCAACCTTTGTAAGTGAATAACCAAATTGCTTTAAACGGACTATGGTGCTTAAAAAATATCCGTCCGTCCAGTAACACATGTTATTCAGCTAAAAACAAGGCTCTTATTTTAATAAAGAATTAAATTGTAATCATCAACTAATCTCAAATTATGCAAATAAAAGAATCTTCAGAAATCTTTGATGTTATCATCGTAGGTTCAGGAGCTGGTGGTGGTATGGCTACCAAACAATTGGCAGATGCAGGTTTAAATGTAGCTGTTGTAGAAGCCGGTCCATTTTTTGATCCTGCCGATCCAAAAACCATGACCCAACTAAAACAACCATATGATTCGCCAAGAAGAGGAGCGGGAACAACTCGTGCTTTTGGTGAATGGGATATGTCTTGGGGAGATTGGGAAGTAGAAGGAGAGCCATATACGCATGCAGAAGGCACTGAATTTAAGTGGTGGCGAGCAAGAATGCTTGGTGGAAGAACTAATCACTGGGGACGTATTTCTTTAAGATTCGGACCAAAAGACTTTAAAGGGAAATCCCGTGACGGTCATGGAGATGATTGGCCAATAGGATACGAAGATGTTAAACCATATTATGATAAATTAGACAAGTTAATTGGTGTATTTGGCACCAATGAAGGTAGAGAAAACGATCCTGACGGATTTTTTCTTCCTCCCCCGAAACCAAGATTGCACGAACTGTTTTATATCAATGGCGCTAAGAAGTCGAACATACCTGTAATTCCCGGGAGACTTTCAATGTTGACCAAAAGAATCAACGAAGATCGTGGAGTTTGCTTTTATTGCGGGCAATGTAGCAGATCATGTCAAATATATGCTGATTTCTCAGCAGGTAGTTGTTTGATCTTTCCCGCTCAAAAGAGTGGCGGTCAAGTAAAACTATTTGTCAATTCAATGGTACGTGAGGTTCTTACCAACGAAGAAGGTAAGGCTACAGGTGTATCGTACATTAACAAAGAAGATAGAAAAGAATATACACTAAGAGGTAAAGTGGTCGTGCTGGCTGCATCTGCATGTAGTTCTGCACGTATACTCTTAAAC
The DNA here is from genome assembly GCF_056839145.1 of Maribacter sp. UH1. NCBI lineage: Bacteria > Pseudomonadati > Bacteroidota > Flavobacteriia > Flavobacteriales > Flavobacteriaceae > Maribacter > Maribacter sp. UH1. Next base: position 468,954 of record NZ_CM166387.1, on the reverse strand, counting down.
TCTAAAAGTAAGCAACACCCTAACGGATTAGGAAATAGTAGTAACCTTGTTGGTAGGTATTTACATGATTCAACAGGATCAAGTGCGTCGGGTGTAATACCTGGTTTAATGAATAGAAAGACTTCATATAATGAAGATGGTGTAGGTGGTATGCACGTTTACTCACCATGGTGGGGAGATAATTCTAAATTAAATTTCCCCAGAGGATATCACATAGAAGTTTGGGGTGGTATGGGTCAGCCAAACTACGGTTTTGGTTGGGACCCGAATGCCATGAACCAATACTTCGGATTAAAATCAGGAGGGTATGGAGATAGCTTACGTGATGATGTAAAGAAATATTACGGTTCTGTAATAGGATTTGGTGGTCGTGGCGAAGCGATTGCTTATAAGGACAATTACTGTGAAATCGACCCTACGACCGTAGATCAATTTGGTATTCCTGTTTTGAAATTTAACTATAAGCATTCAGAATACGAGGTAAATCAGGCGAAGCACATGCAAGATACCTTTGAAGAGATTATTCATAATATGGGTGGTCATTATTTAGGTGAAAAGCCAGGTAAAGATAAAGATTACGGATTAAACAAACCAGGTGAGATTATTCACGAGGTAGGTACCACTAGAATGGGAGATGATCCTAAGACATCGGTTACCAATAAGTTTCAGCAGTTACATGATGCGGACAATGTATTTATAGTAGATGCAGGAGTTTTTGTTTCTCAAGCAGATAAGAACTGTACCTGGACGATCATGGCGCTTTCTTGGAGAGCATCAGATTATATCATTGAACAATTAAAGGCACAAAATATTTAGGATGATGGATAGAAGAAAGAGTTTACAAACTTTAATTCTCGGTGGTGCTGCGGCAACATCTGGGCTAGTCTTCAATTCATGTAAGACTGAAAATGGAGAATCTGTAGATCAAGATATAGTATCGAGTAGCGAAAAGTATTTTGGTAGAACACCGGCAGAATTAGAACGTATAGAAAAGTTAAATGCAGAACAATTGTTCAACGAGCATGAGATTGAAACTATTGCAGCTTTAAGTGTAGTGATATTACCTCCAAAAGAGCCACATGGTGGTCCTATAGAGGCAGAAGTGCCCTCGCTTGTAGAATTTATGGGTAAAGATATTCCAGAAATGGCTCCTATACTATTAGGAGGACTAATGTGGTTGGATCATAAGAGTAATACTGAATTTGGTACTGAATTTAAGTCCGCCACCTTAGAGCAGAAAAAACAGATTTGCGATGAAATTTGCTGGCATGATACAGAGAAGCCTTTAAGCGAGCAACCACTGGAAATTCAGTTTTTCTATACCATGCGCGGTTTGACCGTTACAGGGTACTATACTTCTAAAGTTGGTATTGCGGATTTAGGTTATAAGGGAAATTCACCAAACGTTTGGGATGGTGTGCCGCAAGATGTATTAGACCAACACGGTGTTGCTTATGACCCAGAATGGATAGCCAAGTGCGTAGACCAAAGTCAGCGTAATGTTAAGGCAGAGTGGGATGACGAAGGAAATTTACTTACGTAATTGATAAATGATGATAAAAAAAATAATGATTGCCACTATCCTTTTGGGTAGTGGTTTTTTAGCGCAAGCCCAAGAGGTAGGTTTACAGTTATATAGCCTTAGAAATCAATTTAAAATGGATGTTTCTAATACCCTAGGATTGATTAATGAGTGGGGAATAACCAAAATTGAAGGTGGCGAAACCTATGATATGCCATTAGAAGATTTTAAAGCTTTACTAGATGAAAATGATTTAGAGGTGGTGAGTGTAGGTGCTGGGTTCGAGGACTTGGAGAATGATGTAGACAAGGTCATAAAAAATGCCAAAGATTTTGGGGCTAAATATGTAATGTGTGCATGGGTACCTCATGATGATAACAAATGGGATTTAGAAGAAACCAAACATGCCACGGAAGTCTTCAATAAAGCCGGCAAAATTCTAAAACAGAACGGACTCGTATTGGCTTATCATCCGCATGGGTATGAATTTAGACCATATAAAAATGGAACATTGTTTGACTATATGGCACAGAATGCTAAGGACTTTACTTTTGAACTAGATGTATTCTGGGCACAACATGGTGGTGCAGATCCGTTGGCGTTAATGAAGAAATATCCTAAGAAAATTACGCTGTTACATTTAAAGGATATGGAAAAAGGTATTGAAGGTAATAATACCGGTCATGAAGAAGATGATACCAATGTTGTCTTGGGAACAGGACAAATAGATATTGCCGGCATAGTTGCCGAAGCTAAAAAATTAGGTATTGAATACATGTTTATAGAAGATGAATCTAAAAATGTGGTGACCCAAGTTCCAAAGAGCTTGACGTATTTAAAAACCTTGAAGTAAACCAACTACCAACTTGAATGCAAAACCTTCTATTTTTAATTGAATAGGAGGTTTTTTTATTTATCTAGTTTTTAGAAAAACATACTAAAAAAACAATAGCAAGTAGTAGAAAGAATAAGTAGAATTCTCATTTTTAATAATTCTAATATAGTTATTTAGGTTAGCTCTGTTTTGTTATTTCTGCAAAAGATTATAATATAATTATTGAAGTAAGAATCTTGTGGTTACAATAGTTATCATGCATACTACGTTATTCTTTATCAATGAATCCATTTGGGTATTTTTAATCCTTAGGAAAATCATAATGGATTAATATTAAATAAAAAATCAATATTTCAAAGATGAAAATAATTAAATATATATCGGTTCTATTAGTATTGATTTTTACAAATTGTGACAAAATTGAAGAGACAAATCAAATAAGTCCTGAATTAGAGTTGTCAAATGAAATAACATATTTTACCTATAAGCCTAATTCTTATATTGAAACTTCGGAATCAGACAATTGGTTGGTTATTCACAATCAAAATGGAAAGTTATTAGATTATCAAGCTTATGAAAAAGACGATGTTTTAGTGTTTACCGCTCTTGATACTACTCTTATTGCAACTGAGAGTTTAGTAATAACTTCACTTACATTATCTCAGAATAATAATTCGACTATTAACAGATTACAAACTTATACCGATATTCCTATCGGTATGGACTGGAGTTTTGCAACCCATTCTGATTTTGAATTTAATGGTGCAATGGATAACTTGAAAAGTGATTATAATAACAAAAAGCTAGAAATTAATAGTTCTAAAAGTAAATCCTATTCAATTACCGTAACGAATATTCCTGGTGTAAAGAAATATAATATTTATGGCGAACAACGTGTGGTGACCGCAAATTACAATCCAATTGACTCAGATGAAATAATCCTCGAAAATATTGAACTTACCCCCAACAATAATTATTTATTTTATATTGGAGATAATGAAGGAAGTCAGAAATATATTTTTTTCGAAGTTGATGAAACAACTGATGAATTAGTTTTAGACTATAATGATTATCAGAATTTCACAAGTACTTTGGAAACACAATTACCTGAGAATTCATACTTGTTTAGTGTATCTAGAGGTTTCGAAACTAAGAGTGAATTTGGCAATAAATTTGAAATGGTAGTTGAGCTTGATTTTAGTTCACCTGAAATGTCCCGAATTGGTTATATTCCAGGTTTTGACTATTATACAACTTCTTTTCATCTTACCATGAATAGCGGATATGCTTATCGATATTATGAAAAAAGTCAATTGCCTTTAGAGAAAATTAGAATTTTGGAAAAACCTACTTTCTCGGTGAAAAACCAAACTGTTTATGACTTTAGTTTTGATACAGATATAAGTTTTATTAGGTCAGGAAGTAATTGGAAATACGAAGAAAATTTTCAAGATGGAAGTTATGTTTACACCGATTGGACGGTAAACACTACAAATAAAAAGATACATACAGTAGGTAAACTACCAGAAGAAATTATTGAAAAATATTCAAATCTTTTTTTAGATAAAATAAATTTATATTCCATTTCCCTTGAAATTCAAGGAAGAACTTACCAAAGTTTATTAGATAATATTTTAGATTCTTCTAATAATCAACCAGATATTTTAGAAACAATAGTCCTTTTTCCTCCAGATAATTAATAGTTAAAAATCTGTATCTTGAAACCTAAATAAAATTAGAACATGTTTAAGATTAGATTTTTAGGAGTATTGATATTGTCAATTTTTATGTTTAGTGTTGGGTGTAAAGAAGAAACAAAAGATACAAGTACAACTGCCAATACAAAGCAAATTTTAGAAACTGTAATAGATTCCATAATAGAACCTAAAGTAGAGAAACCTGTATTTAAAAGCTTAGAAGGAGTTGCAGATACTACATTCGTTCGTTTAGCAGACTATAGCGATGGCTTTGCGTATGACTTAAGATATGCTACAGATAATAATTTCTTGAAAGAGCAGGTATACGATTGTGGTGAATGCTATACAAGAGCAAAAACGGTAAAGGCATTATTAAAAGCAAATGAAGAATTTAAAAAGCACGGCGTAAAAATTAAATTTTACGACTGTTACAGACCTAATTCCGTACAGTATAAAATGTGGAAAATTGTTCCTAATCCGCAATACGTAGCAAACCCTGTAAAAGGCTCTATTCATAATAAGGGTGGAGCAGTAGATATTACTTTGGTTACACTAGATGGTGATGAAGTGAAAATGCCGTCGGATTTTGATTTTTTTGGTAAACGCGCATATCACGATAATTTTGACTTACCTCAGGAAATTTTAGATAACAGAAAGTTACTTAAGGAAACCATGGAAAAACATGGGTTTTGGTCCACCAGAACAGAGTGGTGGCACTATAATTTACAAGGAGCATCGCATGACCCTATAGCCAACTTTAAATGGGATTGCGAATAACCTAGTAGACTACATATGAAAAACACACTATTGATGTTAATGCTGATTGTTATGGGTGATGCCGCTGCGCAAGATACCATTATGCAATTATGGCCAAAAGATAAAATTCCTAACCAGATAAAGAGCTTAGAAAAGGAAGTACATGAACAAAATGAAATTTTACGAATTAGTAAAGTTCAAGTCCCTACTATTGAGGTGTATTTACCATCAAAACGAGATGCAACAGGAGAAGCAGTTTTAATTTTTCCTGGTGGCGGATATGGAATTTTAGCCTATGATTGGGAAGGTACGGATATTGCAAAATTTTTGAATAGCAATGGTATTGCCGGGATAGTGGTAAAATATCGTTTGCCGTCAGATGTATCACAGACCGACAAAAAGTACGTGCCACTTATAGATGCTCAAAGAGCGGTAAGGCTTGTTCGTGCTAACGCAGAACAATTTAATGTAAACTCTGATAAGATTGGAATAATTGGGTTTTCAGCTGGCGGGCATTTAGCATCTACTTTAGGTACCCATTTTAATGAAAAGGTTTATGAGCCAGTTGATGGTATAGATGAAGGAAGTGCACGACCAGATTTTATGGCGTTAGGGTATCCAGTAATATCATTTGGTGAAGTGACACACCAAGGTTCAAAGAATAATTTAATAGGCGAGAACCCTATGATTGATATGGTAGAGTATTTTTCGAATGAAAAACAAGTTACAGCACAAACACCACCAACTTTTTTACTCCATGCCACAGATGATACCGTAGTACCTGTAGAAAATAGCTTATTATTCTATAAAGCGGTAAAAGACAAAGGTATTTCTGCAACGATGCATATTTACCCAAAAGGCGGTCACGGATTCGGATTAGGTTTGCATGATGAGCATTTGAAAGATTGGGGAGATAGAATGATAGATTGGATAGTTTCGTTGAGATAACTAATTTAAGTTTTAGGAAAAGATAGATTTTAATTTATAGAACTTCTCTATTTTTGCAATCGGAATTTTCGGGATTTAGCACTTCGATTATGCTCAGGATAAACTGCACTACAGCGGATCTTAGGCAGTTGAAAAACTATATAAAATCAGGGAGATTTTCTTCCATTAAATTTTCGGGATGTAGCGCAGTCCGGTAGCGCACTCGGCTGGGGGTCGAGTGGTCGCAGGTTCAAATCCTGTCATCCCGACAAAAAGGGTGTCAAATGATACCAAAATTATATTAATCATATGAATACCAAGGATTTAAAAATCCCTTGGTTTCATTTGAATAGTTTTGAAACCATATATGTAGGTGTCCTAATCGGTGTCCTATTTTTTATTGATATTTTTGACTAATATTATATCGCAATAGATTTTTCACAGCGATTTGACTTTCGTTTAACTGATTTAATAATCTTTAAAAACGAGAGTTATGAAAACTTCAAAAACTTTTAGTTTACACTTTTGGCTTAAAAAGAAGTCAATAAAAAAGAATGGGGCTATGCCTATATATGCTCGGATTACCGTTGACGGTGTTCGAGCCGATGTTAGCATGAAGAGAAGTACATTTCTGGAACATTGGCGTTCGGAATTCGGAAGAGTAAATCCACGTATCTCTGGAGCAACATCAATCAACGATTACCTCGATGGTGCGTATTCAGATTTTTTGGAATGCCACAAACAGCTTTCTTTAGAGCATAAGCTGATTACTGCCCAAGCAATTAAATTTCGCTATCTAGGCGAGGATGAAAATTCTAAGACTCTGATGGATTTGCTTAAATACCACAGGGAAAAAGAGACTATTAAGCTTGAATCTGGAACTTCTAAGAATTATAAAGCCACAGAAAAGTATCTACAACGCTTTATTGAAAAGGAATTTAAAACGTCAAATATATTCTTAGTTCAAGTGGATTATCATTTTGTAGTTAATTTCGAGTATTTCCTAAGAACGGCTGCGCCTCTTCTAAAATCCAAACCATTAACCAATAACGGCGTTATGAAGCATATGGAGCGTTTTCACAAGATGATTAATATAGCATTGGATTTTGAATGGCTTATAAAAGATCCATTTAGTCGTTATAGATTAAGTTTTGTGCCGTTTGACAGACCTTTTTTGACAATTGAAGAATTGAAGAAAATTCAAGAACTGCCATTGTTCGACATTGGAATGAAAAGGGTCAGGGATGTTTTCGTTTTTGCCTGTTATACCGGTTTAAGTTATATTGATGTAAAGCTTTTGAAACCAAAGCAAATTGTGCTTGGAATAGATGGGGCGGAATGGATATTTATTAGACGAAAGAAAGGTAATACAACGGTTAAAGTCCCACTCTTAGATGAGGCGAAAGCAATTATTACTAGATATTCGGAATGTATACTTGCTAAAAAAAATGGTTCTGTTTTACCAGTATACTCTAATCAAAAATCCAATGAATATTTAAAAATATTAGTAGCTAAATGCAGAATTGAGAAGAACGTTTCTTTTCATGTTGCACGACACACATTCGCTACAACGATAACTTTAGCAAATGGTGTTCCTATAGAAACTGTATCGAAATTGTTAGGTCATACAAAGCTTTCTACTACTCAGATTTATGCAAGAGTATTAGAACAGAAAATCAGTAATGATGTGGCTGTTCTAAAAAGTATACTAAAATTAAGTAGCGAAAAATTGAGGGAAGCTACGTAAATAGGAATATCTCATTTTAAATATTTAAGTCCTACAAAAATGCGTAATCGATAGTTTTTGTAGGATTTTTTTGTATTTTAGAATAAGCACACTAACCTAATCTTCCTACCATTATGCTAATTTACATTGGCATATCTCTCTGTTGTAAGGTTTCACAGTAGTAAGTTTTATTGGTTTTAAAGTGCTTTGTTTAATACGTTTTAATAGCTCATGGTTTTTACCTTCGCTATTATTAAGGGCATTTTATGAAAATAAGAATAATCACAACAGGCGGAACTATCGAGGGTTTAGAATTTGAAAATGAGGACGATAGACTCCAAGAAGTGAATGTGGATTTAAGAGGGTTTTTGGAAGCTTCCAATGTCTCTTTTGAATATGTATTTGATTTTGCCTTCCAGAAAGACAGTCGGTTTATAAGTAATGAGGACAGAGCACTAATAGTTAGCAAAATAGTAAACTCACAAGAAGACAAAATATTAATTACCCACGGAACGCTAACTATGATTGAAACTTCTCAGTTTCTTGGCGGTCATAATTTAGATAAGGTAGTTGTATTGGTAGGATCGTTTATTTTGGGGTCAGCGGAGAATTCAGACGCATCTTTTAATCTTGGATATGCAATACATGCCCTTCAAACTTTAGATGTTGGTGTTTACATTGCTATGAACGGTCAAGTCTTCTCATGGAAGAATGTAAAGAAAAATAGTATCGCTAGTCAATTTGAAAGAGATCACTAATGCAGGAAAAATATGTTTGGAACATCGTTACATTGGACAACGTTCTTCTACCTTTTGGTAGATGTCTTTATTGTGCTCTTTGCTATATTCCAATCTAAAAGAATTCGGCATAACAACCTGAATAGGTTTATAGTTTTGGGTTTATTATTTATCTTTTATAATTTAACCGGTGGACTGCTTCCCATTAATAATTTCCCTGGCCCATTCATTTTGCAGTATATTATTACTTATGGTGTTGCTATAGCTATGTGTGTTTATGTAGTGCAATATCTGTATAATGAATATGATATTGTCTTTTTGAAATTTCATTTAACGGTAACCAATATTGCTTATTATGTCGTCGGATGTTTTGTTATTTTGTTTTTAACACCTTATTTCTTTACAAATTCTATTGACTTGGGTCGTGTTTATTTCTCGATTCCTGTATCTGCAATTTGCCTTTATATTTGTTGGGCATTTTCTAGACGTATCTCTAATCTCCCTAACGCGAATACTCATATTGTAAGGCGTAACAAACTTTCTTTACTAACCATTACTTGCATAGCTATTTTGCCAATCCTAACTGTTATTGGGGATTATCAATGGTTGACCTTTTCTGTAATAAACCTAGCTTTTTATACAATCACAGCAATAGAAATAGATCGTTACCTATATCTCTTGGAGCATAAAAGTAAACTTGATCAAGTGCTTTTGTTTTATCAGGATAATCAAGAAAAATTTCTAAAACCAAAATTTCTCAATAAAGGTTTAACTAGAAGGGAAATTGAAATTACGATGTCAATCTTAGATAGGAGAACATATAAAGTAATAGGAGATGATTTTTGCATTGCAGAAAGTACAGTTTCTAAACACGCATCAAATATCTTCAAAAAGATGAATGTGAAAAGTAGAGCTGAGTTTGAAACCCGTTTTATTTCTAAAAAATAACAGATTATGTCTCTATTTTAAAATCCGTAGGAAAAATACGGGGTATCCCGTAGTGAAATACGTATCGAATTATTGGGAGTTATAGTGGTGTTTTATAAATTGAAATGATTATTTGATTTTGCCATAAAAACTAAGTGTAGAAAGTGACCCCTATCAAACTGTAACATAAGCTTACCTAGTCGACCTCTCTATACATTTTGAAAAAAATTGTAACAAGATACGCTATGGACTTTAAACCCTTTATCGATGGCCTACAGAACGATTTAAAGGAGGCGAACCTTATGATTTCTAACCCTATTAAGCGCGCTAACAATGCCATTCGTCTCAGTCATACCTTACTTAGTCTTTTAAGGAAAAGTGTTGTAAAAGATGGATTTGAGTCCATCGATAAGGAGATAGCGTTTTTTAAGACCATCAAAACTGTGCCATCGGCTAAACTTATCTACCATTCTCAAATACGATCTTTCGAGTTGGAGTTCCCTAAAGGTAATACTAACACTCAGCGCAAATTCATTAAAAAACGGTTAAACAGATTAAATCGTTTCTATCACCAGCATATGGACTTTGGTGAATATATAGAGTCAGGAAGGACACATTTTGACGAACAGTATTTTACTAGAAAATATTTAAATTCTTTCCCAATAGTTTCCCCACATTTCTATTTTCACGACCCAGAATTTAACACGCCAAAAGATATGCTATTGGCAGAATTTATGGGGTTTAACTCATTTTTATCGTATTTGCAAAACAGAATGATTGACCAGTCTAAAATCGCAATAGGAAAACCTTTCGACTTAAATACGCAAATCAGTCTTAAATGGACAGCTACTAAGTCGGCACTTACAGAATTGATTTATGCTCTTCATTACAATAAAGTGATTAATAATGGAAACACCGACATAAAAGAAATAGCCTTGGCTATGCAACAGGTTTTTCATTCTGATTTGGGTGATTTCTATAAAATATTTTCTGAAATTAAGTCGAGAAAAATCAGCCGAACCAAGTTTTTAAATGATTTGGCCTCTGGCCTACAATCTCATATGGATAATGCCGAAGAATAAATTACTACAACCCCTTTATCTATTGATTTTTTTCACCGTACTCTGGTTGACCTCTGGTTATATCATAAATCAGCTCTAATTGGTCAAGATTAATCGATTTTCTGCTCAAGCAATAACAATAGCAATTGTGATGTCAAAATAGAACAAAACAGCACAAAACTTCAAATGTTAAATTTTCACCGTACTCTGGTCGTACTGGTGAACAAAATCAATTAAACCTGCTCAAATTTGTTTTCGAAAAGTCAAATTGCTGTAATCCCATCGCTCTTAAAAACTATAATCCAGCGGTGGGATTTTAAAAAACGAAAAACATGCCAACAAGTATCATCACAACTGACGATTTACGAGATTTTAAAATTGAATTGCTAGAGGAAATAGCAGAGATTCTTTTCAAACTCAATAACAAGCCGATGCCAATTAATTGGCTTAGATCGGTTGAAGTAAAAGAGAAACTGAAAATAAGCACTGGAACCCTTCACAATCTGAGAAAGAAAAAGATAATCAGGGGCCACAAGTTAGAGGGTATCATTTTCTACGATGCTTCGGAAATCGATAGGATTTTATTAGAAAATGTGGTTTTAAACGAGGAAAAGGATACATGAACTACATAAAACATTTAAATGCCGCTCTTCACGAATTTTACAAGGATTCTCGTTTGCATACCGGTCATATCAGCTTGTATTTAGCACTCTTTTTTTATTGGAACCTTCATCATTTTCCTGATGCATTTTATGCAAATCGTATTGAACTTATGAAGATGGCCAAAATTGGTTCACGATCTACATATCATCGTTTGGTTAAAGACCTGGCAGAATGGGAATACATTCAATATTTACCAACGCAAAGCCCTAATCAAAAAACAATGGTCAAAATGTCTCAATTCTGTACTAGTGGTAGTACAGAAACAGGACTTACTGGTACACTTATGCAACGTTACTGTCCTATACATGTACCACTCTCCTTATATAATAAACACCACAAACAATCTAAACTCTCTGAAAAGAGAAAGCCAAAAAATGAACTTGAAGTATTAAATTTTTTTAAAAGCAAAAACTGGGCATCTATGGATGCTTCTAAATTTTACAACCATTACCAAGGGGTAGGGTGGAAGATTGGTGGAAAAGTCCAAATCGAAAATTGGACTGCCATTGCAGAAAACTGGATGTTAAAAGCAAATGAAATAAGAAAAAATCCAGTTCTGAAGATAGTCGCTCAAACTAACGATCATCTTCAGACGAATAATCAAAAGAACTATGGCGAACCCCTCTAAAATTACCGAAGGCGGCGTTGTCTATTCCCTAGGGGAATTTGACGGGAAGAAGATGAACTATGATTTCTCAAAAATGATCATTTATCTAAATGCAAAAGGGAAACTTTTGTATGGTAAGAAATTTCATATCTGGGAAGAAAATATGGATATAGTATACAGATTGTGTTTGTATATGATAGGAGATGCTGAAGCATGCGAAAAATTTGAAATTGATGTTGACAAAAGTATTCTCCTTAGTGGTCCTGTCGGATGCGGTAAAACGAGTTTGATGAAGCTTATACGGCATTTAGTTCCCCATAAGCGGTCTTATGAAATAATTCCTGCACGAAATATCACTTTTGGTTTCAACAATATCGGATACAAGATTATCGAGGACTATGGGAATAATGGTTTTTACTGTTTTGATGATATAGGAGTTGAACCTATTGGAAGGCATTTTGGGAAGGATTGCAATGTCATTGGAGAAATTCTGCTTTCAAGGCATGAGCTGTTTCTAAAACATGGAACGAAAACCCATGGAACAACCAATTTAAATGCAGATGAAATTGAAGAACGCTATGGTAAAAGGGTGCGAAGTAGAATGCGGGAAATGGCCAACTTGATAGCTTTCAAAAAGGACGCAAAAGATAAAAGAAACTAAAATTTAATATACTTATGAAAATCGCAACGTTCAATATTCAAAACCTCTTTCATAGAAATAGGCAATTATTCGAGAATTTAAATAAGAAAAATGGGAAGGATTTAATTTCTGAACTCGACAAACTATTGAATAAACTGCACAAAGACCCAAATGATGATGCACGCATACGCGACTTGTCTTTTTTGCTTGGTTTTGAAAAAACCTATGATGTCCCGTATGCTATATTAAAACGGCAATCAGGTGAATTATATTACAAGAATAAGAGTTTCGAGAATTCTGTAAAAGCTTCTTTTTTATCCGACTGGGAAGGTTGGGTAAAGCTTGGGAACATCCCTTTAAATGATAAAGCACTTTTTGCCAAGGCCTACGTTATTGGTGATACGAATCCCGATATACTTATTCTTCAAGAAGTAGAGGATAGAGCTTCTTTAATGGAGTTCAATACCTCATTTCTTCCAACGATGAAAATACTTCCATATGAGGAAGTTATGGTTTTTGAGACCAATAATACGAACGGCTTGGGTATGGGCATACTCTTAAAGAATGGATACAAACTAGACGGCTTTAAAAACCACCTACACGATTTGGATGGTGAGGGATTTACTATTTTCGATATAGATTGCCAAGAATACTCGATTATTACTCCCGACGGAGATACCGTTCATATAATTTCAAACCAATTTTCTTGTAACGAAGCAGAACGAAAAGTACAAGCCAAAAGAGTTGCTGAAATTTATGCGAAAATGCGAGGAGAAGGGAAAGAAAACATTGTTGTATGTGGAACTCTAAACGCTGTATCGTATAGTGATTGCCTTTCTTTATTAGTACGAGAAACTGATTTAATGGACGTATCCAAACATGAAAAATTCAATGTTGATGTGGACTCAGGAAAAGATGCTGGCTATTTTAGATTAGGTGCATATAGTATGGGTGTGAATTTAAAACAGAAAGATTACTTGATGTTATGTCCAGACTTGTTTAAAAAGATAAAAAATACAGGCATGAATCGCAAAGGTACTTGGGATGATAAAAAACCAAACTGGCAGCTTTATTCTTCAATAATAGCTAAGAACCATGCGGCTAGTGAGCATCCCTTACTTTGGGCTAAAATATTCTAAGCTTGAATGTTCATTTCGGTTATTCTTTTCTTGTCATTTTCCAACCATCATTTGGAACGCCCCAAAAGCCTAAAACATCCATTATTTAAATATCGTACCACTAGGATAGCGATAATAAAGTGTAACTTTTTTGTTGTCTCATTCAACATAAAAACCATCTAACCCAATAGGCTTCATTTCTGACAGTCCTGCATTTTCTAATGTACATTCGTATCTCACCTTACCAATTTCTATCAGTAATTGCCGAATGGCATTATCGTTATTTTGAAATATTATTTTGGATTTAATCCAAAAAAAATACAATAATTCCTAATATTTAATTTTTAAGGATTCTAATTTTATTTAAAATTTCGAAAGGATTATTATTAAATATTACTTGTGCAATAGTATAAGATTTTTTTTTCCTAGTAATTATTTTCGACTTTAGATAAGTCATTAATTTTCTGAAAAATTCTTATTTGTAAGAATTTTATATAAGAATTCAAGGCAGGTTTTCAGTAAGATCCTAAAGGTGCTATCTGTAATAAACATAGTGGTGGAAAGAACATATGTTATATGTAAACTTGTTATAGATAATTATAAAAATAACTTGAATATTATGGAAACTATACTAAATGTTAAGTAATCTGAAAATCAATTACTATTTATATTAGAATACCATTTGGCAACGGAATTCTCAGCAGGTCTACCTTTGATTTCAAAATCGCTGTTATTCCATTGCCAAATGTAGGTTCCAGCGAACCATTTTTCTTTCCACAGTTCACTGTACAAAGCTTCAAAAGCCAGATACTGCGTCTTATTTGATTTTTTCTTAAAAAGACGCCTCCAAAAGACAGATTCCCATTCCCAAGGTTTCTTTGTTCCGTTTAAATCAGGTCTATAACCAACTTCTGTAAAAAGAATTTTCTTTTTATACTTTTCAGATAATTTTTGTAGCATCTCTTTATGAGATTGCCACCCTTTTTGAATTGATACTAAACTTGGATTCGATTCTTCAGTCAATGGAAAATATCCTTGAATTCCTATGTAATCTAGTTCATCCCAAAAATCAATATTATCGAAATTATCATCCCAATTAGCTGCATATGTCAATTCTCCAGAATAAATTTGCTTGATCTCTTTAATAAGTGTTTTCCACTTCTCAGGCTGATGTCTTACTGAACTTCTCAATTCGGTTCCGATACAATAAAGCTCTGTCTTTGTTTTTTCGGCCAATATAGCATAATGTAATATGGTTTTTCTGTAAGATTCAAACCAAAAATTCCAATCTTCTTCATTGTCAAAATTGATGTTTGAACGCCAACCAGAAGACATCCATAGATGCGGTTTTAATTGTACACGTATATTTTGAGTATGTAATTGCTGAATACTTTTAATAAATGCTGAATCTCTTCGAGACCAGACACCCAATTCTTTGATATTCTGAATCTCATTTGTCGTTTCACTTTCTTGATAGAAATAAGGCAAGATTTGAACCCATTCAATATTCGTTTTAATCAATTCATTATAGGTTGTTCTATTGCTTCTACCAAAGTCATACACGCCCATTCCTCGATGCTTTCCATCAATAGCATATAAATCTTGTACAGTATCTGTTTTATTCTCTACAGCATAATTCCATTGGTAATCAAAATCTTCATTATTGTTGATGTATAGAAGTGATTTTATTAAAACTATAATCAATAGAATGGGAGTAGCCAAACGAAAAGTAAATCGTTCGGTAAAAGTCTTTAATCCTTTTTTTCTATAAACTCTAATAAAATATTGAGTAATTAAAAAAATTATATAAAAGAGAAAAATGATGATATGTAGAAAAGTGAAACCTGAAGTACTTGATATAATTTGCACATAATTCTCCCAAAAAGCTTTAAATGTTACTTGTGGGTCTAATAGATTTAGTAAAAACAATAGAAATGTAAATATCCAAGTAAAAAGGTATACTATTAAAAAGGATTTAATTTCTTTTTTCAATGTTTGAATGATTTATTAGTATGACGCTTGTCGATGTGAAAAGTTACAGTTCCTTTTTTAATTCATAATTTGTTTTTTGAATTGTAGTGTTTTTGTAATGAAATTTATAGCAACTTCTAGAATAAAACTTATCCTATTTTTAGCTCCCGTTTTTATGAATACGATTCATTTAATCACTAAATTAAAAACTACAATTCAAGGAATTTTTTAAATGAAATAGGGAAAGATATGAGTATTACTAACATTGGTATTGTGGTTGATTTCTAAACTTAGAATTTATTTATTTTGAGATTAGCGTAAATAGAAACGTATTACTTTTATCTGTTTCAGATTTAATCCATATTTTGCCATTAAAGTTTTTACTATTTTTTGACAATACAATTTTAATATCAGGGATAATTCTAAAACTCAAGTTCTAGGATGTGTAAATTACTTGTAGGCTTACCTAAAAATAGGACAGTTCATAATTCGAATTTACTAAAGTTAAATTCAAACTGTCACGATGAAAAACAGTAAATTTAGCGAGAGCCGTAATCGAAACATTGGATTATTTAAAAGATGAAATAGAAACACCTAAATACGTGAGGTGCGATAATGGTCCGGAGTTTACCTCTAAGACTTTTATGAACTGGTGTAAAAAGAACTTTATAGAAATTAAATATACACAACCGGGAAAGCCAATGCAAAACGGATATATAGAACGATTTAATCGTTTTTTTAGGGAAGATATATGGATGCCTATTATTTCAATGACATTTATCAGTTTCAAAAGAAAAGCGATAACTGGCGAGAGGATTATAATTTTAACCATCCGCATAAATCATTAGGCAATATATCACCTAAAAAATTCAAGCCCAGATTTGATGAAGAATTTAAATACTTCATCAAATCTGACCTAAATAATAATTATTTATCGATTTTAGAGGTGTCCTAAAAAGGGGAAGCCTACACATGCAATAGATATATCTCCTAATATGATTGAAATTGGAAAAGAAAAAGCATCTGTAAGCAAAGTCAAAAATGTAGACTTCGTACAAATAGATATTTATGATACACGATACAAAAAAGAGTCGTTTGATGTGATTCTGGCTTTCAACATGTTGCACACAATATCTAATCCACAGAATATTCTGCAGAGAATATCTGAATTATTAAAACCAGAGAGCCTGTTTATTTCTGTGACACCTTGCCTGGGGGGTAAGCTATCATTTTTACTTACTATCCAGATTCTGCTTGTTCGGATATTGTGGAAAATTAGAATAATTCCCATTCCCATAAGAAGATTTAAAAGCGTTGAGTTAGATGATTTATTGGCAAATGGGAATTTTCATTCTATTGATACTGAAAAGATATATAAAGGGGCATCAAGTTATTTTATGGTAGCAAAGAAGAGACATGAATCATAGTCTAAAAAATTTTCTCAAAACACTTATGCAGTCTGTCCTATTCTGGACAACAGCAATGTTCTGTTATGCTATATTCCGTTATTTGGGTGTGGAAGATGAAAATGCCTTGACTTTAAACCCTGATGTTGATGCTAAAAGACTACTTATTGAACCTCTTATAGGAATAAGCGCTCTGGGGTTTGGGCTTGGCTTGATATATTCTCTTATTGACTTTCTGCTTGAAAAATATATGGTAAAAAAAACACCCTTGGGTATTAATCTATTGTTAAAGACTACATTTCATTTTATTGCGACCATCCTATTAGCAACTATTATTGGAATGGCTGCATCTCAGGTGCTTAAATTGAACTATGATTTTAAATTTGGATGGTGGGTCTATGATAAGCGATTTTGGAGTATTATGTTTTATATCATTATTTTCTCCATTATCTTTTCATTAATTAAAATTGCCGTCCAGCGATTTGGTAAAGGGCAGTTTTTAAAAACACTAATGGGCTCCTATAAAAATCCAAAAGAGGAAAAACGTATTTTTATGTTTTTAGATTTGAAGGGTTCTACTGCCATTGCAGAGAAATTAGGACATCATAAGTATAGTCAATTAGTTCAGGATTGTTTCTTAGACTTAAATGAAGTTGTCCTAAGACATGCTGCTGAAATATATCAATATGTGGGGGATGAAGCTGTTCTAAGTTGGCCATACAAAATAGGCTTGGCAAACAATAATTGCATAGGATTATTCTTTGCATTTCAAGAGCAACGCCTAAATAGAAAAAAATACTATATTCAAAAATATGATATTTACCCTGAGTTTAAAGCAGGTCTTCATGGTGGAATACTTATGGTAGCCGAAGTTGGTTTTGTGAAAAAAGAATTGGCGTACCATGGTGATGTTATAAATACATCGGCAAGAATACAATCAGAATGCAACGCCCATAATGTTAGCCTATTGCTTTCAGAAAGTTTATTGAGTGATTTAAATATTTTGGACTCCTTTACGGCTAAGTCATTGGGAAAAGTCTCCCTCAAAGGAAAACTCGAAGAAGTGAAAATTCATAGTATTGAAATGAATTTTGAGTAGACAAAAATCAATAAATGACGAAAGCACAACAAAGCATAAAACGGTCATGTGCCCGAAACGGACACACGTCGTTTATGCAAACCGTGATGCCCAATTAACCAAAAAATGAACAGACTAACTCGAATAACAGCAATTCTAATCCAATTACAGTCAAAAAAGATTGTAACTGCGAAAGAAATCGCGGAACGATTTGAAATTAGCTTGAGAACTGTTTACAGAGATATAAAAACACTTCAAGATGCTGGAATTCCAATAGGTTCTGAAAATGGAGTTGGATATTTCATTGTGAACGGTTATTCATTACCACCAATAATGATAACAGAAGAAGAAGCCAATGCTTTGATAATCTCTGAAAAACTCATTCAAAATCAAGGAGATTCTTCCTTAATTAAAGATTTTAATTCATTCTTGCTCAAAATAAAATCTACTCTTAAAAATTTTGAAAAAGAAAATATTTCAAAACTTGAAAACAGAATTGAACCTTCAACAAAGATTGATAAAAATAAAAGTAATTGGTTATCAAAAATTCAGAAATCCATCACAAACGCAAATGTGATACAAATCGATTACTTCTCAATTCACAAAGAAGAAAGTACTAAACGAAACATTGAACCTTTAGCCATTTATTTTACAGAAAACGCTTGGGTTTTAGTTGCATTTTGTCGTTTAAGAAATGAAGAGCGTGAATTTAGATTAGATAGAATCTTAAAACTAAATATCACTTACGAAATCTTTACATATCAACAGAATTTTACACTTAAACAATATTTAGAAAAATATAGTGAAGTATAGTTGACATAGGGTTGTCAGTCATCCGTTTTATTTTTGCATTATGAAAACAAAATTTATAATAGCAATAACGTTCTTTATTATTTGCAGTTGCAGTAATTCAGAAAATAAACAAAGCAAAATGACTAAAAAAGCAACAATTGTAGAAACGGTATTATTCAAACCAACCGAAGGAATAAATCGAAAAGAAGTAGAAAACCAAATGTCTGAACTGAATGAATTCATTAGTAAACAAGATGGATTTATTTCCCGAAAAACTGCTGTATCTGAAGATGGACAGTTTTTAGACCTTGTATTCTGGTCTGACTTGGAATGTGCAACAACTGCATCTGAAAAGGCAATGGAAAATCCGAAAACCTTAAAGGCATTTCAAGTAATTGATGAAAAAACTATGACTTTTAAGCATTTTTCAATCTTTAATGAAATTCAAGAATGAAAGCAATGACAACAGACGAAATTATTCAAGAGGTTCAGAATAGTTTCAATGGTCTTGTGAAAAATAAAAATTGGGGAGAAGTCGGACTTTTTTACAATCCTGAAAATAAATTGAGCAAAGGAATTTACCTATTGACATTTAAAGAAAAAGATGGAGCGAACGACAAAGCATCGAGCGTAAACAGAGAAGATGTTTATAGATTAAATTTAGGAATATCAAAAGAAAGTTTCTGTCAATTATTTGGCAATAAACCGAAAAGACCAACAGCAGGTCAAATAATCGATATGCCATTTGATTTTACCGAACTGAATAAAATAATGCCTCATCCTGTTTATGGCTGGATGAGTTGGATTTTTGTCTTAAACCCAACAAAGGAAACTTTTGACAAACTGTTTCCGCTAATTGAAGAAGCCTATAATATGGCATTGAAGAAGTATGAAAAGAAAATAACTGGGCATAACAAAGAGATAAAAAATAACCATTTGAAGTCTAAACAATAGCTGATAAAGTTTAAATAAAGGTGTTTTGCATTAAATAAACTAAGTTCAATAATACCCACCATTAAATAGACTATCATAAACTGATAACCAGAATATGAACTGCCATTACTACTTTTTATAGAATGTACCTTCTGTAAAAATTTTCATTATTGAAAATCATTTCCGTTTCAAAAGCTCCCAAACTATTTCAACCAACGCTATTAGCATATTCTTCAAAAGCAGAGCCAGGTTTTTAAAGATTTCAACCATTGCCAATTAATTTTAGTAGTGTTTCTAGAATCAAAAGCGCATATCCAGAAATAGTACTACCTTTTTCGTTGTGTTCCGCCTCTTCGTAATTCGACAAAAATCCTAATTCCAAGAGTACACTAGGATATGCTGTAGTCTCTCGAAGCACCTGAAAATTCCCATATTTAAGTCCTCTATTTTTAAAACTCAATTTTTGATTTAGTCCAGCAGCAAAAAGTCGGGCCAATTCTTCAGATTGCTTATTGGTTTTGTGAATATAAACTTCAATGCCTTGCGCTGCTTCACGACCCGCTTGGTTACAATGAATTGAAATAAAGACTTTAGGTTTCAATGCTGTTACAAGTTTTGTCCGGTGCCGCAATGAAATTAGCGTATCGTTATAGCGTGTACTATAGATGTCCAAAGTATCTGAGAACAGTTTTTTGTTCAGCCGTAGCACTTCTAGCGCTATTTTCAACACCACATCCTTTTCTTGTAGCCCATTAACGCCAATCGCACCAGAATCAGAACCACCATGACCTGGGTCTAATACAATAATAGGTTTAGGAATTTCCTTTTGTCCATAGACTGAATGAAAAGAGCTGGATAGCATCCAAATAAAAAAGTAAATACAGAATCGCTTCATCTCATAGAATTTTTAAGTGCGTGTTGCGCAATTTTTATCCTTTTCGACAATTCTGTCAGAATCCACGAAATTTTAACGTTGATGACTGTTAATTTTTAGTCAATTCTCTGCGTTTGCTCCTATTCTCCTCAAATTCGGCAACAATAATTCATCAACCGCCCTAATCAGGCATCTAAAACGAACAGTTATGAAAAGACTTAAAAAATCACTTTTTCTGCTACTATTGGCAACCGCCCCAACCTATGCCCAAATTGGAGGTATCGAAGATTCCGTAGCCGACATTTCGGATACTATTAGAACCATTTTTCCTATTATTTTAGGGGTTATTTTCCTTGTCGGTTTCCTTTTTAACGCCGGACACTTTTTTGGCGAGAATGCAGATTTAAAAAAGGGAATTACCCGAGTATTGGTCTTTGTACTGATAGCTGGTGCCGTAGTTGGCATCTTCACCTACTTGATAACTATTGTTGTATAATGAAGAGCTATCGAATTTATCGAAATATTCGTAAGCGGGCATTGATATTCGGGCTTCCGGTATCATTGTTCGCTTTGCAAATGTTAGGCGTTATCGGCTCTCTTTTGGTTGTTATTTTCTCTTTTAATCTTGTTTTGGTGCTAGGAGCTGCTCTTATAAACGGCATGCTCTACGTGGTGCTGTTAAAGCTTACGAACCGGCCTCATGTATTGCATATCGGCAATGTATTTCCTAAGGCAATCTCCAATAAGAAAACATCCGTTTTGAACTATGAGGATTAATTTGACACAACAGTATCCGATTGCGGATATCCAGGGTAATTTGGTCTTTGCGAACAATGGCAACATTGTACTGTGCTACAAGGCCAACCTTCCAGAAGTGTATTCCCTTTCCGAGAAAGATTTCGAGGATCTGCATGGTAGCTGGTTTCAAGCATTGAAATCACTCCCATCAGTAACGATCATCCACAAACAGGATCTATTTCAAAAATTACAATACGCCGCAGACCAGTTGCCCAACTCCACTTTTTTAGAGAAAGCCACACACGCACATTTTAAGGGTAGGGGACATATATCACATGAATCCTACTTGTTTTTTATCTGGCCAAAGAACAAAGGGCTTAACAAATCGAAATACGTCAATCCGTTTAAAGGTGTTCCAAAAAACCTACCTCAAAAAATGAGTGATGCCGTAATGAGTTTCACGGCCGCTGTACGAGATTCGGTAGGTTTTCTGAACAACAGCTATAAGTTCGATTTCACACCTCTTGTAGAAAAGGAAATCCTAGCCCTGACCGATGACTTTTTTAACGGGTTTAATGAAGGCTTTGATACTGATATTGTTCTGAACAAAGACCATGCGCAAATTGGAAATCACTTCTTTGATGTTTTAGCGGTCAATAATGAGCTATGTTTTGGTGAGGGTATCGCTAGCAGTAAGACTAATGAGGCATTTACCTCGGACGATTTCATTTTCCATCAAGGTTTTATAGATGGACTAGGGCTTAATTTTAACGAAAACCATATCGTCAACCAGATTATCTATTTGGACGACAAAAACAAATGGCGAAAACTATTGGAAAAGCGTATCGAGGAACTGAGTAAAAGCTCCAGTTTCGGTTCACAGAACAAGGTCGTTCACGAAAAGATAAATGTCATCCTGGATCAAATCAATCAGGACGATAATGCCAGAATTGTACGAGGTCATTTGAATGTCGTGTTTTGGAGTTCAAAAAAAGAAGCACTCCCTAGAATTGCCTCTAAAATCAAGACCGAATTCAAGGAGCTAGATATTGTTCCCTACTATCCAAAAGGGGAGGAGCGCAAAAATTACCTACTCAATAGTTACTGTTGTTTCTCTTCCAATTTTTCAGATGAAGATTTGTATGTAACCGATTTGAAACATGCACTTTGTCTATTGGTCAACAACACCAATTATAAATCGGATACTACGGGTATTATCTTCAATGATAGACAACATAACATCCCTGTTCTAAAGGATGTTTGGGACGAGAAAAAAAAACGCATTAAGGCACGTAATTTTGCCATATTCGCTCCCACAGGAGAGGGTAAGTCATTCCTAGCCAATAACATCCTTCGTCAATATTTTGAAAGTGGCGTTCGGCTGGTAATTATAGACCTAGGAGGAAGTTATACCAAGTTTGCAAAACTATATCCTGATGATTACATCACTTTGAGATATGAGCAGGGAAAGAACTTAGGTATCAATCCCTTTTACATTAGCAGTATACATGACCTAAGCCCGGAGCGGTTGGAAGACCTCACGGTCTTTCTTTTAGAGCTCTTCGCTTCGGGTCTTAAGGTCGCCAAAGCACAAGAGGTCGCTTTAAAGAAAATCTTGCAGTATTATTATAAAAGCAATGCCGATAAGACCCACTCGCTCGATGCGTTTTACAATTTTGTAAGGGACGAAAAAGATAGTTTATTACAGGATTTAGGTATTGATACCACCTACTTCAACACGTCCAATTTTCTACACATCATGTCGGAGTATGTTGGGGAGGGCTTATACAGTTTTCTCTTTGAGGTCAGCGAAGATCAATCGTATAAAATCGAGGACAAGCGCTTAATTGTTTTTGAGCTGGACGAAGTAAAGGACAATAAGGAAGTTTTATCCGTAATGCTCAAGCTTATCATGTCTGCTATACAACGCACCATTTGGCGCAATCGGGACGAAAAAGGAATCATTTTGTTCGATGAGTTTGCCAAGCAACTCAAATTCGACAACGTACTGGAAAGTGTCGAATTCTATTATCAGGCCATCAGGAAGCAGAACGGGGCTATTGGTATCATACTGCAATCCATCAATCAGCTTCCCGACAATTCCACAACGGCCAGTATTATTGAAAATACTCAGGTCATCTATAGCCTTAAAAACGAAAAGGGCTATGATGAACTAGTCAAACGGTTGAGCCTTTCAAGTCATGACTTAAATCAATTAAAGTCCATTAAAAACGATTTAAAGGGTGCACGAAAGTATACCGAAATCTTTATCAAGATAGGGAAGGAGAGCAACATTTTCCGATTGGAAGTACCACTAGAAGTATACGCCGCTTATCTCACGGATGGTGCAGAGAACGAGGCCATAATGGACAATTATAAAACAACTCAAAACATGGAAGCCGCCATAATCCAATTCGTCAAACAGAAATTTAATTCATCTAATTCACTCACTTAACATATAAAATCATGAAAAATACAAACCTAATTGTTCTATTTATTTTGGCTTTAGCCTTTTTGATACCTAAAAGCGCTCTTGGCCAAGGGATGCCCGTATACGATAATACAAGCTTTATTTCGTTGGTGAAGCAGCTGGTAGAGTCTGCCAAACAGACTTCAGAAATGATTAAAACCGTTCAATTTCTAAAAGATGCAAAGGAAACTATTGAAAAAGTCAATAATGCAGTTAGACAATTTGAAGCTGTCCGAGAAATTAATGAAAATAACCAAGCTTTAGTCGGTATGGTGCGAAATGATCTGAGAGGGATTTTAAACTCCCCATATATCCATACAGATGAAATAGATGCAGTCTCCAATGCTTTTAATACCATCATAGACGGTTCACTTCGAAACTTGGAGTTTATGAATCAGGTAATTTCCAATGATTTTTTAAAGCTAAACGATGCGGAGCGACTTGCCATTTTAGAAGGCCATCGAGCAGATTCAAAAAAGATGGTCGCCGATATCACCTTAAAAAGTAAACGATATAAGATGATTATCTCTTTTAGGGAAATGCAGGATAAGATTAACAATAGAGAAACCAACTACTAATTCCATTCCTTATGTTTTTGTCAATAGGCTTGGATTATGTAGATGCCGTCTTTCAGACCATAAAGGATAGCGACTTTGCCAGCTATACCATCGGTGGAATGAAGGGGCTTGCCGTATTATTTTTTTTATTAAATATTTTAAAGAAATACTATGAGGGAGGCGCTAACCGGGAAGGACTGACGTGGGGATTGACCCCTTCCGATTTGATTAAAAACTTTGCCGTTGTTCTGGTGGTCATTTTCTCGACCGAAGTACTTGGAGCTTTCGATTCGATATTGGTAGCTGTAGAAAATCAATACAGGGATACTGCGCCCATTTTGTTACCCTTGGAAATGCAGGATATCGCCGTTGAGGAAGATTTGGGTTTGTTGGATGCTACCGCCAAGGCAATGGGATTACTATATGAATACTTGGCTACCCCATTTTTAGGAATTCGGAGTTTAGCTTATGCCGTGGGAATGTTCTTGTGGATTCTTGACCTTTTCATTTATCCCTTGTTTTTGGCAGAGCGGTATTTTCTCCTAGGGATCATGCAGACCTTTTTTCCTTTGGTTATTAGCATGGCAGTTTTTGAAAAGTTTAGGGAAATGGGGTATCGGTTTTTTAAGCTATATGCTGCCGTATATATGATAGTACCAGCTTTCTTTCTGGTCAATGTTTTTGTAAATGAACTGTATAAGGAAATCACGGAAAATTTTTGGCCCAATCTGTTTGGAACCGATTTTGGCAGTGAACTTTTTGCACCTGTCATTGAACTCGCAGGAGTAGGCTTTATCATTCTTATAAAATTTAAACTGTATAAACGAGCGAGCACTTTTACTTTACGATTGTTTGTACACTAAACTAAAAGCAATGAAAAATAGAATAACACCTTATAAGAATATTTACAGCGTATTGAAAATTAACCGCTTTATAGTTTTAGCGGCAGTAGCGGCCTGTTTACTGACCTGCGTTTTCTCCATCATAACCGTGTATCGGTTTAACCGAAACATGTTAAACAGCTCTTTTGCAGTAAATACCGACGGTTCTATTATTCCGCTTAAACTGGTTTCGCAAAAAGAGAATATGGAAGTTGAGGCACTTTCACACCTAGACCTATTTCACCAATACTTCTACGGAATCGATGAAAGTAACTACGAGAAAAATCTAGAGAAAGCGTTGTGGTTGGGCGACAGTTCTGTGGATAATGTGTACCGGCAGAAAAAAGCTGATGGAGTATACAATAGATTACTCCAATACTCTCTGGTTCAAAAAGTTATTTCCGTCAATACAGAATTGACTTTAACTTCAGAAAGTACTTCATTTCGGTCAGAAGTTATTTTTGAGATCAACAGAGGGTCTATCGTTGACAGATACCAACTAATTACTTCTGGTACTTTAATTCCTGTAGACAGGAACTTTCCAAATAATACCCATGGACTATTAATAACCAACTTCTATGAAAATTCTCTTAAAAAGATTAATAATCAACAATAAATTTAAATGAAACTAGATAGAAATAAACTAATATTTATCACGGTAATCGCTTCAATGGTCCTATTCATTGTCTGCTATGCCGTTTTTGTTATGGACGAGGGAGAAGAAACGCAAACTGAACTGACCCAACCTTCGGTGCCGGAATTGAAAGAAGAACAAAAAAAGTATTCCTCTAAAATAGAAGCCATCGATGACCTAAAGGAGGTGCGTGAATCAAACGCCCCAAGTATCTATGATGAATCCCTTTTGGATTCTACAGGATTATACGACCCTTTATTTCAGGAAAAGGAACGACAACGAATTGTAGATAGTATTTATTCAGAAGGAAGAATAAACTACGAATCTGGTGATTATAGAAATGCTTCTAATAACAACCGTACTGTCACAATAAAAAACGCTGTTAAAGATGAAAATAAAAAAACTCCTATTGATTTTAGCAAGGCGCATCAAGAGTTTTTTGACTTTGAACCTAAATCTATTTCTGCAACTATATCTGAAGAATCAAACCGAACCACAGATGATTTTATAGTTGTTGAAGTCAACGGGGAACAAACGGTAAAAACCGATAGTAGATTGGAATTACGATTGGCGGTAGATGCGTTAGTTGACGGAGACTCTATTCCAAGGAATTCATTGGTCTATGGTTTTGTGAGTTTCAAGGCCAATCGGGTATTTATAAATATCAGCAACATCAATCATAACCCTGCTGATTTGAAAGCTTTCGACCTGTTGGATGGCAATGAGGGTATCCACGTTAAAAACAGCTTTACAGCAGAGGCTAGGGGTGAAGTCTTGGATGATATTGTCCAAGATATTAATATTCCAGGTGTTCCGCAAGTAGGTGGAATCAAACAAGTATTCCGCCGAAATAACCGTAATGTGAAAGTTATCATTTACAATCAATATCAGCTCATCTTAAAACCTAGTCTATGAAAACCATAGTAATCATTATCTCAATATTCTCATTAGGTCAATTAAACTCCCAAGGTTTAAAAACTATTTATACCAATGAAAACAAGGCTGTAGCCTTATTTTTTCCTGATGAAATTCAGCAGGCGGTAGTAGGGTCACCAAACTTTACTTTTAGTTATAATAAAGAAAAATCGCAGCATATAGGTTTGTTACAGGGGGTTAAGGGCAATGAAAGTAATCTCTTGGTCATTACCACCTCTGATGAGGTTTTTTCGTATGTGCTTAAGTATCGTAAAGCATTGGATACTTTAACGTATTTCATTCCCAGAAAAGAACGAATAGGCTTGGAAAAACCTATTATCATTTCACCCATTAATAATACGGTCTCGATAAAAATCGATTCTCCGCCAACTAAATCCCCACAAACTGATTCGCAGAATCGATCAGAGTATTTTAAAAAATTCAGCGAATTTCATTTAAGGCATAACCTAAACAGATTGCAGCGAAAGTGGAAGAATGGTATAATACTTCTCCTTAAAGAAATGATTTACGACCGAACGGAAGTATATGCCATTATTGAAATCAAAAACAAATCTGGGATTGATTTTGAAATGGATTACCTGAAACTTTTTAAGGTACATGGAAACAAGCGAAAGAAATCATCCTATCAAAAGATAGAACTAAAGCCTATTTACAAACATAATCTTCCAAAAATCATTAAAGAAGGGGAGAGCCGTAACTTCGTATTAACTGTACCCAAATTTACCTTTGGGGATGAGGAAAAACTACTGTTGGAACTTAAAGAGTATAGGGGTGGTAGATTACTGCAATTGCTGCATGATTGACACATTCTATAACGAATCATTTTGGGGAGGTAGTATACAAGTTAGCAATTTGAGTTTTAGATTTATTTTATTGTTTGATAGCTTCTTCGATTCAAAGAGGATAAACAATTCTAGTTAAAATTTATATTTTCCGTTCAAAGAAAAAAGGCTAGAGGTACCGTAAGTTCCAATTACCGACTTGTTGAAGTGCAGGTCATGTTCAATTTTTAAAAAGAAGTTTCGTTTCACATCATAACCCAATCCATTTTTAATTTTAAATTGTGGAGGAGGGAGATTTAGAAGCATTTTGTCGCTTTCTGATTTTATTTGTAGTACGGAAATGAGATAAACGTTTTCCGTAATGTAAAACTTGGTTTTAATAGGTAATTTAAAAACATCCGATATAAAGTCTTTGATAAATACTTAAATGCCATGTCATATGATTAGTTTATTGTTACTGATAGCCTAACAAAACTCCTTAATACTGTTTCCATAAATTTGTCTTTTTATGAGTTTATAAATTTGATTTATACTCTTTAGACAAAATTGGAGTTGCTAGTGTGACATGGTTTTGATGTTTTTTTAATTTCGGACAAAATCACGTTTATAAGAACTAGGAAGTTAGTATACACTAACTTCCTAGTTCTTTGTTTAAATATGCGTCGTTGTTATAGACTTTTATTTCTTTTTTTAGCTCAGTTCCTCTTAGTTACCAAAAGCTCTTGTCCATCCTATTCCAATCTGATATCCAGATTGCGCTTTGTCATTAATGAGCGGTAAAAAGCTGTAAAGCCCAATACTGTTAGAATTGTTAATTTTATATTTTGGAGAAAAAGAAAGACCGTAATTAAAAAAGGTTTCTTTGTTGGAATAATCTCTTTCAAAACCTATTCTTTCATTAACTAAAGTGCCTTTTGTATAGGCAAAACTTAATCCTACAGGAACTTCAAAATTTAGTTGTATTTTATTGAAATTTAACGAGTAACCGATATTTACTGTTGGTAGTATTCGCATATCTATATCATTCTTTAAATAAGCATCTGGTTCAGACTCTCCTTTAAAGTCAAAGTAAGCCGTCAGAGCAAAAGAAAGTGTAAAATGATGTTGGTTTTGCGATAGTGGTATGGTGTACTTTCCGTAACCACCATAATATAGGGCTTCATCTCCTGCCGCAAGTACGCCTATTTCCAATGAATTATTATTTGTTCTATCATTTTGAGAGTATAGAGTCGTTCCAATAAACAATAAACAAATGATTATAATTTTTCTAATTGCTAAAAACATAGTTCAATCCTTTTTTAAAATTTTTTTCTGCAGAACCACTATGTCCGCTTTCTTCTATTAATTCGTTTTTATGCATAAAATTTGGAAAATTTCTACTATCCATACGCACATTCATTTCTTCAAAAGAAGCCAGCATAACCGCTCCTTCTAAAGTCCCCATTCCATTGTAAAATTTCACTGCTAAATTTGTATTTGAATCCGCATAGGTTTGTTCATACTCGAAGATAATTCCTGAGTCAAACCAATACGATGTTCCGCTTGCTATAAACTTATTAAATGGATTTGATATCCTATCCTGAGCCATCACGTACTGTGTGAATAATCCACCAAAAGAATGGCCAATGAGTGTTTTATTATTAGTTGTATCTATATTGTATCGTGACTCTAGTTCTGGTATTAATTCATCTTTTATAAATTGATAAAAATTGCTAGCACCGCCAGTACCATGGGCATAAACTGTTGGTGTATAATCTCTATTTCTTTCTTTATTATTACCTATGGCAATAAAAATACAAGAAGGAATACTACCATTTAGAGCTTTTTCAGAAATGATATTGGCAATGGTATTAAATCTAGTGTCACCATCTAAACCAATTATCAATTGATTGGATGAATCATTTGCATAATTCTCGGGTAGATACACATATATGGGATAACTATCGTTTGTTATAGTGGATTCTATACTAAACTCTTCTGTGGTGCCTATGATACCGGGACTATCGTCATTTGAACAATTGCAAAAGACGATTGGAAATAATAAAAAGCGTATTAATTTCATGTTTTTGTTTTAAATTTTCGGCAAAGGTCTAGAAACTTTAAAACTTAAAACTTATTCTAAATCAAGAAATCACCCATTATTAACTTTTCTTTTTTAGGTACTCTTTTTTCACTCTACTATACGTTTCAGGTGTCATACCTAAATAATTTGCAATTAATTTTTGAGGTATTTCTTCAAGAAAATCTTTGGATTTGACAATCGTTTTAAAAAAAAGCTCATACCTGTTATAAGCATTTTTGTGTTGCAATAGTAAAGACCTTTTTTCACGTTCTAAATGAACTTGTTCAAATAACTTAGTATAGATATAACAAAACGGTTGACTTTCTAATAATAATTTTTGAATAGCTTTTTTTTCGAAATATAGAATGTCAACATCTGTTAATGCCACTTGTATTTGGTTTGAAGGTGAATTCTCCATATAACTAGTAAAGTTGTTAAAACTCATACCTGTAAGTGAAAAATCGATTGTAAATATCTCGTGTTCAATAATTACGTATTGATGAACCGTTCCCTTTAGGATGAAACTTGTTTTAGTTTCTATTTGTCCAATATTCAGAATAGCTTCCCCTTTTTTATAGCTTTTATTCTTTAAAACTTTAGAAATGGGTTCAAATTCCTCTTCAGTTATAGGGTAAACCTGATTAAAAAAATCAAATAAAATCCTTATTTCGTTTGGATAGGCCTTTTTCATATGTTTGATTGTTTTTACTGCCGATTAGTATATGTCGAGTAGGGCAGAAGTAAGCGGTTGGCTTTCAATATTGCACAGAGTCAAAGCGTTATATTTTGTTTTTAATTTATTCATGCTTAAAAAGCCATATTTAAAATTTGGAGGTAAATGAAAATAAGCACAAAGCTTCCGATTTGTACTTATTAGAAATGTTTTACACACCTTTGTTGCATAGTTTTTTTATTCAATCGGGATAAACAAATCTACAATGAATTTATTCTCTGGATGTTCTCTGTAATCATTTTGATAAATTTCAAAAGGGTTTTCCACGCTTTTTTTTTATCCATTTTCATTCATCCAAATAAAAAGACCTGTCCAAGATTTTTCAAATTCATTAGGCGTGATTTCAAAACGACCAACAATACATTTTCCTTTATTAATCGTCAACTTATTAATCTCGCCTTCTGCTTCAAAAGGTTCATTAGTTGTCAAAAAAATACTCATACGAACCTTGTCCGGCGCAGTAACTTTGAGACTGTCGTAAAAAATTCTACCCATCTTAGCTTCTGAATCCTTAAGTAAGCCTTTTGGTATTGCCCACATTGTAAGTTTTTCAAAAGCGTTTTCAATTCCGTTTATTCCAACATGAGTTACTCCGGCTATAGCCAATTTTAGATTATTTAAAATTTTAATTATTAAGTGTTGTCATTCTAAATATCTTATTCTTAGCAACTTCATAGATAACTATTGCTTCGTGACTACTGGTTTTATCAGATATTATTTCTTTATCTATAACAGTATTTCCGATGACAATTCGATTGGAGATTTCACAGAGCAAATTTGGGCTTCGTGTGAATAATTCAGAGAATAAATCATATAACTGCTTTTGACCATCGACATAAAGCTTTTTCCGAAATTCATAAACTTTTATTTCATCACTAAAAGTTTTTACAAAAGCATCAATATCCTTTTCATTCCATGTGTCAAATTGTTTTTGCACAATTGCTTCAACTTCTCCAGACCCCCGTTTTTCAGGAATAAGATACATTTTAATAATTTTGCCATTTTTTATTTCATAGAGTGTAGCTTGACGGTGCTCCTTACCATCAATAGTAACAAGTTGCTCATCAATTACAATATTTCTGTTACTAATTCTTTTCACGACTTTAACTTTGCATTTAGTGCTCTTAGAAAAGATGTTTTTATAGTTTGACTTTAGAGCAGAGTTACCCTTATAGAGTGTATCATTGGGGTAATTTATAACTACTACTTGTTCGGAATAACATGAAGTGAAAGTTTTTAAGTCACCTTTATTAAATGCCTCAATTTGTTTTTGAACTATAATCTTCGGGGATTCTTCTGAAACAAGAACCAAGTACTTATTGTCAGGACTTACTGAAATTCTTGAAATTTCGTTTATCTCCTCCTCTTTAAAACTATATAAGTTGCTTATACTTTCGTCACTTGTGTTTAATTGAGCAATGGTTTTACCGTTAGGTATTAAAATTATGCTTTTCGTAAGCCAATAAATATCCTCAATTGGAATAGGTAGCGATTTTATGGTTTTGATATTTCCAGTTATAGGATTTAAGGATTTTATTGTCGTGGAATTGTTTTCGATACTTATGAAACTAATTAAATTAGAATTTGGAATTTTTTGTAATGAACGACCTATGTTTTTATGCACTGTTAGATTAGTATTATCTTTTAAATTAGAGGTAACTAAGTCCATTCTGTCATCGACTAAAACTGATGAAACCAAGATGTCTTGATTGTGCCAGGCGTGATACCCTACTTTTAAATCATTTAAAATGACTTTAGACATTCCTGTTGAAAAATCATATTGATATAATCGTTGTAATCCGTTTTCATCTAAACGAATAGCGGAAATTGTTTCTTTATTGGGGATTTTTAAAGGGGAATATTCGCTCCCGAAAGGAGTATTTGTTTTCCAAGTAGTCTCGCCACTGCTAAGCGTATAACTTTTAATATCAGTTTGATTGTTTCTTTTAGAAGAGAATAGAACAGTATTATTATCATAAAATGAAGGTTGATTATCAAAGCCGTCATTATTTGAAATATTTTTAAGATTAATCAATTTAATTTTATCATTATTCTTTACTATGTCCAATAAAAAAATTTCTGTATTGGATTGAGCAAAAAAGTTTGTTGAAATTACAAGTAAAACTAGTACTGTTATTTTTTTCATTTTCTATTTAATTTGATTAATGAATTCATTATTAACGTTATCATGTAAATTAAATAACGATTCTTCCGTAATAATTGTTAGATCATTAGGTTCAATAGTGTAATCTTCGTTGGAGCAGTTAGTTAAAATCAGTAAGGTAATAATTGTTCTAAGGGCTAAAGAGACTTTTTTAGCGATAAAAAAATAAAAAATCAAGGCTGTACAAAACTTTTGAAGCAGTATACAGTTCAATCGCCATATTTTAGAAAGGTTTTGTTAGTTTTAATAAAGTTTTCGGAGACCAAATTTACCAACGTTACCAACAGTTTATTATTCTATTTTCCTAATTTACAGTTGCGATTTTAAAGTTTTTCAATACGATTCAACATCGCTCTGGCATTTTCTCCAACACCTTCTGGATCCATTTTAATTACTTTATTGTAATACAGAATTGCTTTTTCTTTATTATTTAAGCCTAAATAGGTCTCTGCGAGGCTATCCCAAGTATTAGCCGAATTAGGAAATAACAACGTATTACTTTTAAAAATAGATAAAGCAATTTGTGGTTTACTTTTTTGAATGTAAGAATAACCGAGATTATTTATTTCTGCTTCATCTATTATGTTTGCTTTAACTAGGATACCCAGTTTTTCATACAATCTATTATCTTTTTGATTTATTTCTTTTTTACTTTCTAAATCAGCCAAGACTTTTTCTAATGGTTTTAAAAATGAATCTTTATATTCTATGGCTTTTGCCTTTGCCAATTCTTTTGCTTTTTCTAAAGCATTATCTGCTTTTATTTTTATATCTGGTTGTACTCCTATACCTTCCCAATTGGTTTTTGTAATTGGGTTTATGGTTCTGGCAAAAGGTATTCCTATGCTATAACCTTTATTAAGTGGAAAAAGCTGTGTTGGATGTGCGCCACCTCCTGTAACCTCTCCTATTATTATTGCTCTGCCTTGACTTTGCATGGTATATGAAAAATCCTCAGCTCCAGAAAAAGTATAATCACTAATTAATATATACACAGGCACTTTAGGTCTTTTTAGTCCTTTTACTTCCTCAACCCATAATTCTTGAGTATGATTATTTACTCGAGTATAAATAGTATTTAGCAATAATTTTTCATTAAAAAAATAACTGCTTAAATAATTAACAATTCTTGGATACCCGCCACCATTTCTTCTCATATCAATAATTATGGCATCAGCAATTTGCATTGCATTCATAACCATATCTATACGCTCTGTAGAACCAGCAAAATTTGCAAAATCAATGTACCCTATATTTGATTCCAAAAGTTGAAAACCTCTTAACATAGGATTATACCTGCTTAGATTTTGTGTTAATGAAGTATTTGTATTTTCTGATAATTGTTTAGAACCTGATGATGAAAAGGAAAGATGTTTGTCTTTTGTGATTTTTTGAAGCTCTTTAGTCATTCGATATGCAAAATCAGTTGATGACAAATTATTAAAAACACCTTTTTTTATTAATACATCTAAATGAGCATTGGTTTCCTTTGCTTTATCTAAGAAAATATAATTTTCTTCCAGTAACTCCTGTGCTTGTTTTACGATATCATTATTTGACTGGGCAAAATGATGTGTAGTGGCGAAAAGAAATAAGATGAGTACTATATTTTTTCTTAATACTGTTTGTGTCATGAAAATTAAATTATAATTCCAAGCAATTACAAATTGCCTATATAAATTAAATGTTAATAATGATTCAAAGTAATGAAGGAAAAGTAATAGAAAATAGGATGAAATTAGCCCGTAGATACTATTATTACAAAAGTCTAAACTCTTTTGGTTTAAATCCTGTATTAAATTTGAACGTTTTAATAAAATGACTTTGGTCCGAAAAACCACAGAGAAACGCAATTTCTGTTAAAGAGATATTACTATTTTTTAGTAATAAAATTGCTTTTTCTATTTTAATCCTACGCATATATTCACCAAGAGTACAATTAAAATATTTTGAAAAGTATTTAGAAATGGTAACCGGATGAATTTGAAGTTCTTCTGATAGTTGTTTTAATGTAATAAACTCATCCCATCGATCACACAATAATTCTCTAATCGTATCAACCCATATTGGTTTCTGATCAACTATGTTTGCATTACCGGAAAAAAATGTTAGTAACGAAGAATGGATGGAATCTGAAGAAAACAGGTCATTAACTTTTAATTCTTTATATATTTTTAATAATTGAAACTGAACCGCTGTATTTTTATGTATTGAATCTTTAAAATCTGAGGTGGATAGTTCATTTTTTGTAAAAAAACTATCATTAATTTCTATATTCAAATTCTCAGATGGAAATACGGTGTGTCTATTGCGATGCACTTCGTTTTTATTATACAACATAATGCTACCAGGAAGTACTTCAATATCTTTTCTTTTTCGAGATTCTAAATTCCCTCCTTGTAATATTAAAGACAGATGGTACTTTTCATGTGAGTGCCAATCTTCTGAAACAGGTTTTTTATATTTCACCATAGAAATATCATAATCTTGTAGAGAAAATTGCTCCGTTGTTTTACCTAAAAATTCTTTTGAGCTTAATAGCATAATTTCTTACGTCATTGATAAATGAATTTAGTAAGCCTTCCCATTTGTTTATTCATTTAAATCAATATTTTTCTTGGGATAAAGTTATATTATAACAATCACCAAAGTTAAAACCGGGTAAAAGAAAAGAGTGAATCAGATTTTTTTATTCACTAATCATTAACGGATTCGACTCAATGACTTTGGCTTGATTCCAAGTTTTCGTCTATAAATTCAAAAACTCGGTTAATTCGATTTTTATAATCAGCTTGTATCTCTGTATTCATTATCATCAAATTTCTTGTCCTGAAATGTAGCTACAATTTAAAAAATGGACGTCTCTCCAAAGATGCTCGAACGTTTTTGTTGGCAAAGACTCACTCTATGTTTTTTGCCTCAGTGCATTGTTACTAAATCGCTTTTCCGTCCATTTATCAAACGAGCGAACAAATTTTTTCAATTCACTTACTGATGTTTTACTATAATCGACTAGTTCATCTGCTCCCCAGCTTCTGACGGCATTGGCTTTTTTTTCGGAACACATTGCCGTTACATGAGCACCTCGTGTCTTCGCAATCTGCACGGCAAAAGAACCAACTCCTCCTGTAGAACCATTAATCAGGACTCTATCACCTGGTTTAATGGCGCAGAGAATTAATCCCATCATTGCTGCTTGCCCTGAAATTGGTGTGGCTGCTGCTTGTTTAAAAGATACATTGGCTGGCTTTTTAACCAAATCTACAGCTCTTACAATAGCGTACTCTGCAAACCCTCCACCAAGTATTTTTCTGATATCGGCAGCTACTTCGTCTCCCAATTGAAATCCTTCAACTTCACCACCCACTTCCTGAATAGTGCCAGCAACATCCATTCCCAGAACGCTATTCTTTTTGGCTGGTCTAAACAACCCAAGAACTAATCGGACAATTAGAAAATTTGCTCTAACCATGTGGTTATCAGCAGCATTTATAGAAGAACACATTACTCTTACAAGTACTTCATTTTTTTTTGGTAGAGGAATTACCCGATTTTTTACAAACTTCATCACTTCTTTGGGTGAGCCATATCGGCGAAATTCAATAGCACGCATTATATTAATTTTATTTTTCAAGATTCTTTTTAGCATTTTCCTTGAACTCTACCGATTTATTATTTTCTTCATAATTCTATTGTTCAAGTTCCTCTTTATTAAAGAAGCAATAAATTAAATTGTCAACACGAGTCAAACCACTTGTAGAAGTGAAGACTTTTCTCGCTTTCGTTGCAATAATTAGTCCGGCAAAACTTCACATAAAAACCATTATTTTGCATTAATTGAATGACATCTTTCTCTAACAGTTTAGAGGAAAGAACGCGAAGTACATTGTCAATATCTTCGGTATCTACCGACCACTCTATAATGAATGGATGCGAGTTGAAATAGGGGGTTATCCATTCAATTAAAGGAGGGGAACTAAGGTTTGTTTTAAACACCAATACATTCATATTCGGTTACTTTATCTTAAGCTTTTTGATTTTTTCAAAACTCAGCGATCGCCTTGGAAATTTGTTCTGGAATACTGACTTTGATGTTTTTCGAAACATTTGTCGAAAAAGTAACTTCATTAGTTGTCAAAAACGTGTGCTGAAAATGTGAATAATTCATGATGGGCATAAATGGATGACCCAATAAAAGAGCCTTGCTTTGTGGCAAACCATACGTAATATTTTCCGTATCGAAGCCGAACCAGGTGTTGATTGTTAAGAAATCATCATTGCATTTACCCAACAACATAGCTAACATCGGACTTATAATTTCCTTTTTAAATTGTCTGACACCTTCATATACATAAAAATTGTCGTAGACTTTTTGATTTTTCAATGTTCCACGGATAGCGGAATGAATTGATTCAATCGTTTTAAATAGATTGTGAGGATAGATTGGAACCTCATGAATTTCAACGCCAG
Source organism: Maribacter sp. UH1 (assembly GCF_056839145.1). Classification (NCBI taxonomy): domain Bacteria; kingdom Pseudomonadati; phylum Bacteroidota; class Flavobacteriia; order Flavobacteriales; family Flavobacteriaceae; genus Maribacter; species Maribacter sp. UH1. The sequence goes on along the minus strand of NZ_CM166387.1, from coordinate 432,257 downwards.
AAGCTCCATTGCCAATATAGTAATCTTCAAATACTATATTCCCTTCATCTGATCTCATTCTTGAACGTATATCAACAATCAAATTAAACCCAATCACTTTATCTTCTTGATACATTGACATATACACCATAGCCAACATCACTTCAAAACTAGAACACCATCTAAAATCGTTATTATAGGACTTTTTGATTTTATCGATTTCTTTGCAGTTTAATCGAAACTTAACTTCCCTAAACCTAATCCCAGCACCCCAGAGTAGACCATTAACAATCATTTTTGCTGAATAAAATCCAAGGTTCGAATTGTACGTGTTCACCTTTTTAGACAATTCCTTATCTGAGTCTATTTTATCAAATATTTGCTTATTATTCAAAGTGTGCGAAAAGGAAAGTCTATTATTAACGTCAGTGTACTTTTTTTTCAATTTTTCTGTATCATGTATACATGTACTCGTTTCTGACAATAATTTGAGAAAGATATTAGCTGAGTATGTATCAAAAACAGTGTGGTCCATGTAGAAAACGATAGAGAATTCTCCATACTTGACATAATGATGAATAGTCACCAAAACAATTGGGATATTCAACTTTTTTATTTTAGAAAAAGGGTTATGTGCAATAAAGCCAGGAAATTGCTTCCGTAGAATTTTTGAAAATCTTCTCTTATCATTAAATAGATCACTTGGCGGCTTTTCGTATGTTTTTTTATCTTCAAAGAATTGATACATAATGCCATCATTATTGGATTGGGAAATTGAGTACCCAGGAATTGATGTGGATTCAGTATCGTCCTCCCATCTTGATGAAACGAATTGGAATTTAGAGTTATCCACTAAAAACTGTAGAGAATCCTTGAGACAACTCAGGAAGTCTCTCATTTCCTCACTATTTTCAATATTGAATACCCATTGAAAAGGGGAATGAGCCCTAGAATTATTAGTATCTAATGCACATGTCTTTTTCTCAACCATAAATGCATTATTTCCTCTATGGATATAAGCCTCTTCCACTTTCTTTATCATTTTTACAACTTTTATTTACAAAAGATTTAAAATGCCAATACAAGTCTAATCACTTTTAAAAGTGAAGACTTTTTTGTTTTCATTTCAATTATTAGTCTGGCAAAGCTTCACATACAAAACCCTTACTTTGCATTAATTGAATGACATCTTTCTCTATTAAATTTAAAGAAACAACACGAAGTACATTGTCCACATCTTCCATATCTACCGACCACTCTGAAATACATGGATGTAAGTTAAATAAGGGGGCCATCCATTCAATTTTAGGAGGGGAGCTAAGGTTTGTTTTAAACACTAATACATTCATATTTGTTTACTTTTTCTTTCGCTTTTTGAATTTGTTATTTAACGGATAGTATGTGGTTATTTCGTCAAGATTTACATTAAGCATTAGCAATTCTAAAGGCTAATTGCAGAGTAGGGGAGTGCTTCCCACGCTCTACGGCTGTTATTGTTTATTTGGTAACCACCGCTTCATCTGCCATCTGCTGTCGAGTCATTTCACCTTTTTTAAAAAGGTACATTCTTATCTTATTTTCAACATGGTCTTTGCTTATGGCAAACCCTTTTTTTATAGAAATAGATTTTCCAAACTTCGCACATCACTCCCGACACAAATTGGAGGTTCAAAATCTTTAGAAATAACAAGAAGATTTAGTAGACTTGTATACAGTACTTCAACATAACTATTGGAGTTAGTCTTTTAACTGTTGAAGCGTTAATTTGCATATGAATATATTCTACATGACTTGATTATTATCCGCTATCCAAGTTCCGTTTAAAGCTACTTCTCGAAGGCTATTCTGTTTTATTCTTTAACGGATATAAAAGTTTCAACTTCGGCATTGTCTCCATCAAAGTATTTTTTTCCGTGAATCGTGAAATCATTATTATAGGTTCGTTTTAAGTCTATATTTTGCCAAATTTCCATCCAGGTTGCGAGGACAGCCTCTGGCATTTTGCCTTTAGAAACAAATTTTTCGTACATATCTCTTTCAATTGTAATGCCGACAAAATCTTCTGGAATATTTCCTAATGAGCTTACTGGTAACCCAATAATTAGCGTATAAGGTCCATTGAAGTCTGTTTCATAATCTGTGTAAACTGCGTAAATGTCATCATTTACTTTGTTGGGTATTTGCTTTTGAATTTCTTCGCCCCAAAATTTTACCCACAATGCCTCGATGTCTTTGGCAGACTGACCATTTTCATTGGTTGTTCTTACAGAAATGCCGATAACATTAAATTTTTGAATGATTTTATTGTTCATAGTTTTGGAGTTTTTTGTTTGTGTTACAGCTATGCTAGAGAATAGTAAAGATGTCGTAAGTATCAAAACCTGAAATTTTTTCATGGTAACTACTGTCGATTGTTGTTAGTTACTTTCATCTTTATCTAAAGTGATCGTAACATTCGCTTTTTCTGTTTTAATGCTCTTGATGTATGGTCTTATTTTGGTCTTAACTCATCAATAATTTCTGTACTCACCCAATACAAATTACCTGTCCCGTCTTCTTGGTCTCTTCCAAAAAACATATATTTCCCATCTGGCGTGATACTCGGGCATCCTTCGTTAAAATTAGAATTCACTTCATTTCCAAAGCTAATTGGCCTTGTCCATGTCCCGTCTTTTTCCTTAAAGCAGACATATATATCGTGGTCTTTTCTTTTTTCATTTTCTTTGTTTCGAGTATAAACCAGCAAATACTCTTGAGATGGGGAAATAAACCCGTGATGACCAAATTCAAGTTTAACTTCCTGTACATCGGGAAATTCACCGTTTTTGTTGGGTGCATAATACATTTTCCCGTTTGAAATACTTGTATAAAAAAGATTTCCGTTTTTAGCTTGATTAATATAAAAAACAAGGTCCTTATTAATAGGTGAATCAAGTTGCACTGCATCACTCCAGGAATCCTCTAAGCGGTTTACGTACCAAATTTTCTCATCCGAAAAAATAGAATCCAAAGCCGTGAAGTAAATCCTTTTGTCAATAAGGCTAACGAATGGATATAATTCCTCATTCTTCCCTCCATTGGTAAAATTTGCCTTTTTAACAGGAGTCCATTTATTACCTCTAAGTTTTGAGAAATAGATAGAGGATATATCTTCTTCTTTTTGATGAACTGAAAAATATACTTCATCTAAATTTGGTGAAAAAGAAATATTCGATGCATTCCTAACAATTCCAGGAGCAAAAACTTCTGGAACCAAGCCCGGCGGTTTTTGTCCAAAATAGGCGGTTTCAATATTTGTCGGATTATTGTCGTTCGCTTTTTTATTTTTAGTAATGCACGCATTTAATAATAGTGTGAATACAAGTATTAGAAACATATAATAGTAATTTCTCATTATTTAAATTTTTAAAATGTTTGCCAACGGGTTCGCATCTGATTATTTGCCTATCGTTTTAGTCTTTTATTTGAGCAAACAAACTCCTTCATTCGGTTACATAATATACAAGTTGTGATTCTTTAATTAATCCATCTTCTATAGTGGACCTTTCTGAACCAAGATTATTTTCTAAATCTTCTACATTAAATTTGCAATTATAAAGAACGATTGACCCATCATTTTCTGCAATTTTATAAACTTCTACCCAGTTAAAACTTTCCCTAACTCTTTTGTTGTTTCTAAAAACTCAGCTTTCGAATAATCTTCTTTTGTTTGATTTTCAAACTTCTCATCATAAGCCAATAGAGCGATTGTTACAGGTAGTTTTTCAGGATTGTTTTACCCACTTAAATATGTCTTTACTATTTTACTGTTTGCCTTGATACATTTGTTTTTTATGAATTTTTTTAAAGAGATAAAATTAAACTTCTGCAATCACAATATCATTAACTTAAGTTAAAACCGGGTTAATGAAAAAGAGTGAATCGGATTGTTTATTCACTAATCAGTAAAATGTATTGTGTGTTTTTTATTTGTTTAAGTTTTATGCGTTTTTTACTCGATCTTTTGACCTACTAACTCTTGTCCGCCTTGAAGTAGTGTTAAGCTTTTAACATTACCTCCTTTTAGTTGGAAAGAAATTTTAGCTTTAACCACGGTATAAAAATAATAGGGTGTCATTTTCAGGGTATATATTAAATCTCGCTTGACCGGTGGCTCTCGCAAATAACTGTGCGTTCTCTTTTATTATAGTTATTTTGAAATCTGGTAGCACTTCATAAACCCCCACATATTTCAATAGAGTGGATTCTGGTATTTCAACTGCATCACTTTTAAATTTTAAGTTTGCTAATTCAGATTCAGGGTCGAGTATATGAAAACCAATATCATCTGAGCTTTGAGATGAGTTTGTCAGAATTACAACGCAGGTCATTACCGACATGTACTCACGCAAAATAGTTGGGTATGACCTAAGTGATAGTTTAGAACTAAAAGGCTGTGTAAGGACCCTTAATAAAGCCATTTATAATGTCAAGAACATTGACCGGCTTATTCATCACTCCGACAGGGGTATTCAATATTGCAGTAATGTGTATACTCAAATATTGAAAAGAAAGAAAATAGAAATCAATATGACAGAAGAGAACCATTGCTACGAAAACGCCCTAGCCGAAAGAGTAAACGGTATTCTAAAAGATGAATTCTATCTTGACCAAACCTTTACCAGTGTGGTCCATGCTAAAAAAGCAGCCAAAAACGCAATCAAGTTATACAACTCTAAAAGATTGCATTTATCTTTAGATTATAAAACACCTAATTACGTGCATCAATATGCCGCTTAAAAATAATATTAATCTGTAGCCGTATTTTAGGACGTGACAAAATAGAAATTCCGAATTTGATATATTACTAAGGGTTGAAATTATATCCTATTCTGCAATAATTTGTGGGAATTCATTTGGAAAGCCATACCAGCTAATAATAATCACTATTAAATATAAAGGTCCAAGAATAAGGGCTATTTTTCTTGGGTTAGTATTAGTTTGAATTTTCAATACGTTTTTTGCCATAGATATTGTTGAATACTTTAAAGGTGTTTTGATTTCATATTAACAATGCGAATCAAGAGTTAAAAAATTAAAGTTATAAAAGCTGCAGCGATCCTTCCATAGGCATGAAGAATCAAACCTTTTGTAGACCTTACCTTGCTTGCTCTCTGTATATCAGATTTTTCAATCAGCCAACTAAATAAGGCTTCTATTGGCTGTCTAATTTTGGATACAGCTCTTGAGTACAAGTCATTGCAGGCTCTATCAAATTTTCTTAAAACATCGGCCATTCCTTTTACAGCCTTTACTGTAGTTAACATTTCAGAGTTAAAGTTATGCTTCATATTTTGAAAAAGCCCAGTGTCATTGTATATTTTATCTCCAAAAAATGTACGGTTTTCAATTTCAGACCAAGCCTCTTTATAAAGGCTAAGGTCATTGACACAAGCAGGTGTAAATATTATCTGTTCTGAATGTGGTAGCCTACCGGCATTGCAAAAACCAAGATCATGCAATTTCATTCCATAGTAATACATCCTTTTTGTTGAGCAATACCCTTTGGCCGTAATCTCTTGGGCTACTTTTCCTTGACGTTTTCCTGAGCAGGTAATAATTGGCATTGAATCTAGCACACTAAAATTTTTGGCGCACTCTTTTGGGGCAAACTCACTTAATAGTGTTTCTAAAAACAAATCCATTGCACAAGATATCCTATTGAGCCTATTGTTAAAGGCCTGATAGCTTCCCAAATCAGGAAACCAATCCAATAAATATTCTCTTGCAAACTGATGTATTTTGTTCATTTTAAAAATTCCGTGATGCTGCATCACGAACAGATATATAGTTATAATTTCTTGGTCAGTTAATTTAGGTGCGTTATTGTTGCTAAAACGCTGACATCTAAATTGTAGGTTGTCCTCGAATTTTTCACAGACATAATAATATATTTTCACTAAATTGTAATCCTTGTTATTGGTCTTTGTATTCAAAATAATCTTGTTGAAATTGATTATTAAAACACTTAAAATCAATAGCTTAAACAATTTTTAGGTGTTGTTTTTCAACAAATTAAGCTTGTTTTTTTATTGTTCTCAACCCATGATTCGCATTAGTAACAAATAATTAAAGATTAAAACCTTACTACATGGGAAGTATTATTTGTAATAAAAGGTTTAATGACCAGGATATTGCGTACAAGTACAGTTACTAATACCTTGTAAAAAGTTTACACCAATAGTTACAGCATGTGTGCCAGAATTAAATGCCGACAATTCGTTAGTTGTAATTTGGTAAGCATAACCAAAATAAAACATAGATTTTTGAAAGCCTACCATTGGCCCTACATTTAGAGGTTTAAGAAACTGGTCGTTTAAGATACGATAAGATATTCCTGCCCAGAAATAATCATCATTTCTGTTATATTTTCTGAATTTGAAGTTTAAATCTGTACTCGATCTTTTATCTCTACTAAACATTTGGTAGTATATAGATGGCTCATACTCTATTCTACTATTTTTTGGGCCTTGTATAGTCAAACCAGAATAAATTTGATAGTTTAAAAGTAAATTTGGTTCTGAAACCCGAATAGCTTCATCAAGTTTTTTCTCAAGAATATTATTAGCGTTAAAACTAAAAAAGAATCCATCATTTCTGTACAACACACCAACATCAAAATTATTGTTTGCAGTACGTCTATCATTTGTAACAAAAGGATCAAGTGTTGGGTTTTCTGTTGTTGTATTAAAATTATTAATGTCTATTCTAAAGGTATTTATGTTATATGAAATACCAAATGATAAATATTGTTTGGTATAATAATCTAGTATAAGGTGATGCGCATACGAAAACTTAACGCCCGTTTGTTTTGTGTTTCCATTTTTGTCATTGTATAATGACAATCCTATACCTGAACGATCAGCAATTCTAAAATCACCATAAAGCGATTGGTTTTGAGGTGCACCCTTTATGCCCACCCATTGCGTTAAACCGTTGGCTCTTATTTTTAAATTATCGCCTATTCCCGCGTAAGTTGGTGACAATACAAAGTTATTATCCGCCAAATATTGTGTAAATACAGGTAGATTTAATTCTTGACTATAGCTGTTAGCTACGACCAGAAAAAATAGATATATGATTATATTTCGCATGTTTTTAATTTTTTCGTAGTTCATCATTATCTATAAAGTGTAAAGTGTCCTACAAATTCTCTATTATCTCTTTGGTCATTTAGTTTTACTACATACCAATAATCTCCAGAAGGAAGTTCAACGCCGTTATACTTTCCATCCCATTTTTGGCTGACTCTTAATTTAGAGACCTCGCGTCCATATCTATCAAAAATATTAACTGTTAAATTTGGATATTGATCGGTACAACCCGGACCCCATTCATCTTGTCTACCATCATTATTAGGTGTGAAATAGTTGGTTATACATACATCTATATATTCAAAGAATGCTGTAGCTACAGCAACACAACCATTACTATCAGTTACGGTTATCGTATAATTACCAGATTCATAAATAGGAAATGTGCTTGTACTTCCTAAAAATTCACTACTTGATGAGTTTTCAAATTGAACTTCATATTCATAAACACCAGACCCTCCAGTTGAAGATGCTATAATTTCATTTATACTACCTTCTGCAATTACAAGTTGTAAAGGATCAAATTGTTCAATTTCAAAATCTATAATTGACTCACAAGTATTCGTGTGCCTAACGGTTATAAAATGATTCCCTGGAAGAATATCTATAAAAGTATTGTCACTTTGGAAGGTTCCTCCGTCTAACGAGTAATCTAAATCAGTAAGATCAACTAATGTATCATCTACCATGGCTGTTACCATGTTAATGGATGCATCGTTCAAATTATCTGTACAATAAGTAATATCTAGTTCTGTAACTATGCGTACAGATTCTGGGAATGTAATATTCCATTCAGATTCACAACCTAAATTATCACGTACATATATAATATGATCGCCACCAGCTAAACCAGTAAAATCAAATTGTGTTTGTGTTAAAGTTCCTGTTGTGTAAGTGCCATTAATATCATCTAAGCTTAGGCTGTAAGGCAAGTTTCCGCCAGTAAGATCAACACTAAAATCACCATCTAACTCATCTATACAAACCTCTGGAATAATTGAATTTGGCACTAAACTCAGTATTACTGGATCTGGCTGATCAATAACAAAATCTATAAGAACAAAACAGCCTAATTCATCTTGTGCGATAGCTTGATAAGTTCCGGCAGGTAAATCTTCAAAAATAGCTGTCTCAAAAAATTGATTCAATTGTGGTGAAATAGCATATTTAATTATACCTGTTCCACCTGTAGCTATAATTTCTAAAACACCATCATTACCTCCACTACAAACTACATCGGTAACTGTATAAGATACTTGTAAAGCAAAGTCTGGTGCGGTAACATCTAATGTTGTATCACAACTGTTTCCATCTGTGACTGTGATAGTAATATCTGTTCCTGAAGTAATAGCATCTATTGTCCAGTTATCTGAACCATTATCTGTCACTGTTCCTGAAGTGCTTGTTACTACGCCTCCTGAACTTACATCTATAATTATACTATAAGTTAATAAATCTACTGAGCATGTCGCGGCTGTAGATACTGTTATTGTTGGTAATGCATTGATCGTTACCGATTGGGTACTGCTGTTTGGACAGGTCCCTGCTGTGGTATAGGTTACCGTGTAAGTACCTGGGGTGGAAGCGCTCACATCGATAGCGCCTGTGCCTGCGGTTATTGATAAGCCGGCTGTTGAAGAATAGCTTCCTCCTGTCAACGTCGCTGTTGGTGTTGGGTCTGCAGCATCTACACAATAGGCTGCGGCATCATAATTAAATGTCGCGTCGTCCAATGCATTGATCGTTACCGATTGGGTACTGCTGTTTGGACAGGTCCCTGCTGTGGTATAGGTTACCGTGTAAGTACCTGGGGTGGAAGCGCTCACATCGATAGCGCCTGTGCCTGCGGTTATGGATAAGCCTGCGGTTGATGAGTAGCTTCCTCCTGTCAACGTCGCTGTTGGGCTTGGGTCTGCTGCATCGACGCAATACGCTGCGGCATCATAATTAAATGTCGCGTCGTCCAATGCATTGATCGTTACCGATTGGGTACTGCTGTTTGGACAGGTCCCTGCTGTGGTATAGGTTACTATGTAAGTGCCTGGGGTGGAAGCGCTCACATCTATGGCGCCTGTACTTGCATTGATACTTAAACCTGCAGTGGATGCATAGCTCCCGCCTGCCAAGGTTGCCGTTGGAGTTGGGTCTGCCGCATCTACACAATAGGCTGCGGCTGCGTAACTGAATGTCGCGTCGTCTAAAGCATTAATTGTTACCGATTCCGTACTGCTGTTTGGACAGGTCCCTGCTGTGGTATAGGTTACTGTGTAAGTGCCTGGGGTGGAAGCACTCACATCAATCACGCCTGTGTCTGTGGTTATGGATAAGCCGGCTGTTGATGAGTAGCTTCCGCCTGCCAAGGTTGCCGTTGGAGTTGGGTCTGCCGCATCTACACAGTAGGCTGCTGCACTGTAACTGAATGTCGCGTCATCTAATGCATTGATCGTGATCGTTACATTCTCTTCACTGAAACAGTTCGGAGTCGTTCCCGTCCCATCATAGATGAATAAGGTCGTGGTCGTGGTAATGGCTGTACCTGCTGCGATGGCCGTTCCTGTACCACCTGCACCTGTATAATAGGACTCGCCACCGGTTAAGTTTGTTCCCGTAATGGCTGGTAAGGTAAACGTATCACAAGCCGTGACATCGGCCAGGTCATTGACTACTGGCGTGTCATTGATCGTGATCGTTACATTCTCTTCACTGAAACAGTTCGGAGTCGTTCCCGTCCCATCATAGATGAATAAGGTCGTGGTCGTGGTAATGGCTGTACCTGCTGCGATGGCCGTTCCTGTACCACCTGCACCTGTATAATAGGACTCGCCACCGGTTAAGTTTGTTCCCGTAATGGCTGGTAAGGTAAACGTATCACAAGCCGTGACATCCGCCAGGTCATTGACTACTGGCGTGTCATTGATCGTGATCGTTACATTCTCTTCACTGAAACAGTTCGGAGTCGTTCCCGTCCCATCATAGATGAATAAGGTCGTGGTCGTGGTAATGGCTGTACCTGCTGCGATGGCCGTTCCTGTACCACCTGCACCTGTATAATAGGACTCGCCACCGGTTAAGTTTGTTCCCGTAATGGCTGGTAAGGTAAACGTATCACAAGCCGTGACATCGGCCAGGTCATTGACTACTGGCGTGTCATTGATCGTGATCGTTACATTCTCTTCACTGAAACAGTTCGGAGTCGTTCCCGTCCCATCATAGATGAATAAGGTCGTGGTCGTGGTAATGGCTGTACCTGCTGCTATGGCCGTTCCTGTACCACCTGCACCTGTATAATAGGACTCGCCACCGGTTAAGTTTGTTCCCGTAATGGCTGGTAAGGTAAACGTATCACAAGCCGTGACATCCGCCAGGTCATTGACTACTGGCGTGTCATTGATCGTGATCGTTACATTCTCTTCACTGAAACAGTTCGGAGTCGTTCCCGTCCCATCATAGATGAATAAGGTCGTGGTCGTGGTAATGGCTGTACCTGCTGCGATGGCCGTTCCTGTACCACCTGCACCTGTATAATAGGATTCGCCACCGGTTAAGTTTGTTCCCGTAATGGCTGGTAAGGTAAACGTATCACAAGCCGTGACATCGGCCAGGTCATTGACTACTGGCGTGTCATTGATCGTGATCGTTACATTCTCTTCACTGAAACAGTTCGGAGTCGTTCCCGTCCCATCATAGATGAATAAGGTCGTGGTCGTGGTAATGGCTGTACCTGCTGCGATGGCCGTTCCTGTACCACCTGCACCTGTATAATAGGACTCGCCACCGGTTAAGTTTGTTCCCGTAATGGCTGGTAAGGTAAACGTATCACAAGCCGTGACATCGGCCAGGTCATTGACTACTGGCGTGTCATTGATCGTGATCGTTACATTCTCTTCACTGAAACAGTTCGGAGTCGTTCCCGTCCCATCATAGATGAATAAGGTCGTGGTCGTGGTAATGGCTGTACCTGCTGCGATGGCCGTTCCTGTACCACCTGCACCTGTATAATAGGACTCGCCACCGGTTAAGTTTGTTCCCGTAATGGCTGGTAAGGTAAACGTATCACAAGCCGTGACATCGGCCAGGTCATTGACTACTGGCGTGTCATTGATCGTGATCGTTACATTCTCTTCACTGAAACAGTTCGGAGTCGTTCCCGTCCCATCATAGATGAATAAGGTCGTGGTCGTGGTAATGGCTGTACCTGCTGCGATGGCCGTTCCTGTACCACCTGCACCTGTATAATAGGATTCGCCACCGGTTAAGTTTGTTCCCGTAATGGCTGGTAAGGTAAACGTATCACAAGCCGTGACATCGGCCAGGTCATTGACTACTGGCGTGTCATTGATCGTGATCGTTACATTCTCTTCACTGAAACAGTTCGGAGTCGTTCCCGTCCCATCATAGATGAATAAGGTCGTGGTCGTGGTAATGGCTGTACCTGCTGCGATGGCCGTTCCTGTACCACCTGCACCTGTATAATAGGATTCGCCACCGGTTAAGTTTGTTCCCGTAATGGCTGGTAAGGTAAACGTATCACAAGCCGTGACATCGGCCAGGTCATTGACTACTGGCGTGTCATTGATCGTGATCGTTACATTCTCTTCACTGAAACAGTTCGGAGTCGTTCCCGTCCCATCATAGATGAATAAGGTCGTGGTCGTGGTAATGGCTGTACCTGCGGCGATGGCCGTTCCTGTACCACCTGCACCTGTATAATAGGACTCGCCACCGGTTAAGTTTGTTCCCGTAATGGCTGGTAAGGTAAACGTATCACAAGCCGTGACATCGGCCAGGTCATTGACTACTGGCGTGTCATTGATCGTGATCGTTACATTCTCTTCACTGAAACAGTTCGGAGTCGTTCCCGTCCCATCATAGATGAATAAGGTCGTGGTCGTGGTAATGGCTGTACCTGCTGCGATGGCCGTTCCTGTACCACCTGCACCTGTATAATAGGACTCGCCACCGGTTAAGTTTGTTCCCGTAATGGCTGGTAAGGTAAACGTATCACAAGCCGTGACATCGGCCAGGTCATTGACTACTGGCGTGTCATTGATCGTGATCGTTACATTCTCTTCACTGAAACAGTTCGGAGTCGTTCCCGTCCCATCATAGATGAATAAGGTCGTGGTCGTGGTAATGGCTGTACCTGCTGCGATGGCCGTTCCTGTACCACCTGCACCTGTATAATAGGATTCGCCACCGGTTAAGTTTGTTCCCGTAATGGCTGGTAAGGTAAACGTATCACAAGCCGTGACATCGGCCAGGTCATTGACTACTGGCGTGTCATTGATCGTGATCGTTACATTCTCTTCACTGAAACAGTTCGGAGTCGTTCCCGTCCCATCATAGATGAATAAGGTCGTGGTCGTGGTAATGGCTGTACCTGCTGCGATGGCCGTTCCTGTACCACCTGCACCTGTATAATAGGACTCGCCACCGGTTAAGTTTGTTCCCGTAATGGCTGGTAAGGTAAACGTATCACAAGCCGTGACATCCGCCAGGTCATTGACTACTGGCGTGTCATTGATCGTGATCGTTACATTCTCTTCACTGAAACAGTTCGGAGTCGTTCCCGTCCCATCATAGATGAATAAGGTCGTGGTCGTGGTAATGGCTGTACCTGCTGCGATGGCCGTTCCTGTACCACCTGCACCTGTATAATAGGATTCGCCACCGGTTAAGTTTGTTCCCGTAATGGCTGGTAAGGTAAACGTATCACAAGCCGTGACATCCGCCAGGTCATTGACTACTGGCGTGTCATTGATCGTGATCGTTACATTCTCTTCACTGAAACAGTTCGGAGTCGTTCCCGTCCCATCATAGATGAATAAGGTCGTGGTCGTGGTAATGGCTGTACCTGCTGCGATGGCCGTTCCTGTACCACCTGCACCTGTATAATAGGACTCGCCACCGGTTAAGTTTGTTCCCGTAATGGCTGGTAAGGTAAACGTATCACAAGCCGTGACATCGGCCAGGTCATTGACTACTGGCGTGTCATTGATCGTGATCGTTACATTCTCTTCACTGAAACAGTTCGGAGTCGTTCCCGTCCCATCATAGATGAATAAGGTCGTGGTCGTGGTAATGGCTGTACCTGCTGCGATGGCCGTTCCTGTACCACCTGCACCTGTATAATAGGACTCGCCACCGGTTAAGTTTGTTCCCGTAATGGCTGGTAAGGTAAACGTATCACAAGCCGTGACATCGGCCAGGTCATTGACTACTGGCGTGTCATTGATCGTGATCGTTACATTCTCTTCACTGAAACAGTTCGGAGTCGTTCCCGTCCCATCATAGATGAATAAGGTCGTGGTCGTGGTAATGGCTGTACCTGCTGCGATGGCCGTTCCTGTACCACCTGCACCTGTATAATAGGACTCGCCACCGGTTAAGTTTGTTCCCGTAATGGCTGGTAAGGTAAACGTATCACAAGCCGTGACATCGGCCAGGTCATTGACTACTGGCGTGTCATTGATCGTGATCGTTACATTCTCTTCACTGAAACAGTTCGGAGTCGTTCCCGTCCCATCATAGATGAATAAGGTCGTGGTCGTGGTAATGGCTGTACCTGCTGCGATGGCCGTTCCTGTACCACCTGCACCTGTATAATAGGACTCGCCACCGGTTAAGTTTGTTCCCGTAATGGCTGGTAAGGTAAACGTATCACAAGCCGTGACATCCGCCAGGTCATTGACTACTGGCGTGTCATTGATCGTGATCGTTACATTCTCTTCACTGAAACAGTTCGGAGTCGTTCCCGTCCCATCATAGATGAATAAGGTCGTGGTCGTGGTAATGGCTGTACCTGCTGCGATGGCCGTTCCTGTACCACCTGCACCTGTATAATAGGACTCGCCACCGGTTAAGTTTGTTCCCGTAATGGCTGGTAAGGTAAACGTATCACAAGCCGTGACATCCGCCAGGTCATTGACTACTGGCGTGTCATTGATCGTGATCGTTACATTCTCTTCACTGAAACAGTTCGGAGTCGTTCCCGTCCCATCATAGATGAATAAGGTCGTGGTCGTGGTAATGGCTGTACCTGCTGCGATGGCCGTTCCTGTACCACCTGCACCTGTATAATAGGATTCGCCACCGGTTAAGTTTGTTCCCGTAATGGCTGGTAAGGTAAACGTATCACAAGCCGTGACATCCGCCAGGTCATTGACTACTGGCGTGTCATTGATCGTGATCGTTACATTCTCTTCACTGAAACAGTTCGGAGTCGTTCCCGTCCCATCATAGATGAATAAGGTCGTGGTCGTGGTAATGGCTGTACCTGCTGCGATGGCCGTTCCTGTACCACCTGCACCTGTATAATAGGACTCGCCACCGGTTAAGTTTGTTCCCGTAATGGCTGGTAAGGTAAACGTATCACAAGCCGTGACATCGGCCAGGTCATTGACTACTGGCGTGTCATTGATCGTGATCGTTACATTCTCTTCACTGAAACAGTTCGGAGTCGTTCCCGTCCCATCATAGATGAATAAGGTCGTGGTCGTGGTAATGGCTGTACCTGCTGCGATGGCCGTTCCTGTACCACCTGCACCTGTATAATAGGACTCGCCACCGGTTAAGTTTGTTCCCGTAATGGCTGGTAAGGTAAACGTATCACAAGCCGTGACATCCGCCAGGTCATTGACTACTGGCGTGTCATTGATCGTGATCGTTACATTCTCTTCACTGAAACAGTTCGGAGTCGTTCCCGTCCCATCATAGATGAATAAGGTCGTGGTCGTGGTAATGGCTGTACCTGCTGCGATGGCCGTTCCTGTACCACCTGCACCTGTATAATAGGATTCGCCACCGGTTAAGTTTGTTCCCGTAATGGCTGGTAAGGTAAACGTATCACAAGCCGTGACATCCGCCAGGTCATTGACTACTGGCGTGTCATTGATCGTGATCGTTACATTCTCTTCACTGAAACAGTTCGGAGTCGTTCCCGTCCCATCATAGATGAATAAGGTCGTGGTCGTGGTAATGGCTGTACCTGCTGCGATGGCCGTTCCTGTACCACCTGCACCTGTATAATAGGACTCGCCACCGGTTAAGTTTGTTCCCGTAATGGCTGGTAAGGTAAACGTATCACAAGCCGTGACATCGGCCAGGTCATTGACTACTGGCGTGTCATTGATCGTGATCGTTACATTCTCTTCACTGAAACAGTTCGGAGTCGTTCCCGTCCCATCATAGATGAATAAGGTCGTGGTCGTGGTAATGGCTGTACCTGCTGCGATGGCCGTTCCTGTACCACCTGCACCTGTATAATAGGACTCGCCACCGGTTAAGTTTGTTCCCGTAATGGCTGGTAAGGTAAACGTATCACAAGCCGTGACATCGGCCAGGTCATTGACTACTGGCGTGTCATTGATCGTGATCGTTACATTCTCTTCACTGAAACAGTTCGGAGTCGTTCCCGTCCCATCATAGATGAATAAGGTCGTGGTCGTGGTAATGGCTGTACCTGCTGCGATGGCCGTTCCTGTACCACCTGCACCTGTATAATAGGATTCGCCACCGGTTAAGTTTGTTCCCGTAATGGCTGGTAAGGTAAACGTATCACAAGCCGTGACATCGGCCAGGTCATTGACTACTGGCGTGTCATTGATCGTGATCGTTACATTCTCTTCACTGAAACAGTTCGGAGTCGTTCCCGTCCCATCATAGATGAATAAGGTCGTGGTCGTGGTAATGGCTGTACCTGCTGCGATGGCCGTTCCTGTACCACCTGCACCTGTATAATAGGATTCGCCACCGGTTAAGTTTGTTCCCGTAATGGCTGGTAAGGTAAACGTATCACAAGCCGTGACATCGGCCAGGTCATTGACTACTGGCGTGTCATTGATCGTGATCGTTACATTCTCTTCACTGAAACAGTTCGGAGTCGTTCCCGTCCCATCATAGATGAATAAGGTCGTGGTCGTGGTAATGGCTGTACCTGCGGCGATGGCCGTTCCTGTACCACCTGCACCTGTATAATAGGACTCGCCACCGGTTAAGTTTGTTCCCGTAATGGCTGGTAAGGTAAACGTATCACAAGCCGTGACATCGGCCAGGTCATTGACTACTGGCGTGTCATTGATCGTGATCGTTACATTCTCTTCACTGAAACAGTTCGGAGTCGTTCCCGTCCCATCATAGATGAATAAGGTCGTGGTCGTGGTAATGGCTGTACCTGCTGCGATGGCCGTTCCTGTACCACCTGCACCTGTATAATAGGACTCGCCACCGGTTAAGTTTGTTCCCGTAATGGCTGGTAAGGTAAACGTATCACAAGCCGTGACATCCGCCAGGTCATTGACTACTGGCGTGTCATTGATCGTGATCGTTACATTCTCTTCACTGAAACAGTTCGGAGTCGTTCCCGTCCCATCATAGATGAATAAGGTCGTGGTCGTGGTAATGGCTGTACCTGCTGCGATGGCCGTTCCTGTACCACCTGCACCTGTATAATAGGACTCGCCACCGGTTAAGTTTGTTCCCGTAATGGCTGGTAAGGTAAACGTATCACAAGCCGTGACATCGGCCAGGTCATTGACTACTGGCGTGTCATTGATCGTGATCGTTACATTCTCTTCACTGAAACAGTTCGGAGTCGTTCCCGTCCCATCATAGATGAATAAGGTCGTGGTCGTGGTAATGGCTGTACCTGCTGCGATGGCCGTTCCTGTACCACCTGCACCTGTATAATAGGATTCGCCACCGGTTAAGTTTGTTCCCGTAATGGCTGGTAAGGTAAACGTATCACAAGCCGTGACATCGGCCAGGTCATTGACTACTGGCGTGTCATTGATCGTGATCGTTACATTCTCTTCACTGAAACAGTTCGGAGTCGTTCCCGTCCCATCATAGATGAATAAGGTCGTGGTCGTGGTAATGGCTGTACCTGCTGCGATGGCCGTTCCTGTACCACCTGCACCTGTATAATAGGACTCGCCACCGGTTAAGTTTGTTCCCGTAATGGCTGGTAAGGTAAACGTATCACAAGCCGTGACATCCGCCAGGTCATTGACTACTGGCGTGTCATTGATCGTGATCGTTACATTCTCTTCACTGAAACAGTTCGGAGTCGTTCCCGTCCCATCATAGATGAATAAGGTCGTGGTCGTGGTAATGGCTGTACCTGCTGCGATGGCCGTTCCTGTACCACCTGCACCTGTATAATAGGATTCGCCACCGGTTAAGTTTGTTCCCGTAATGGCTGGTAAGGTAAACGTATCACAAGCCGTGACATCCGCCAGGTCATTGACTACTGGCGTGTCATTGATCGTGATCGTTACATTCTCTTCACTGAAACAGTTCGGAGTCGTTCCCGTCCCATCATAGATGAATAAGGTCGTGGTCGTGGTAATGGCTGTACCTGCTGCGATGGCCGTTCCTGTACCACCTGCACCTGTATAATAGGACTCGCCACCGGTTAAGTTTGTTCCCGTAATGGCTGGTAAGGTAAACGTATCACAAGCCGTGACATCGGCCAGGTCATTGACTACTGGCGTGTCATTGATCGTGATCGTTACATTCTCTTCACTGAAACAGTTCGGAGTCGTTCCCGTCCCATCATAGATGAATAAGGTCGTGGTCGTGGTAATGGCTGTACCTGCTGCGATGGCCGTTCCTGTACCACCTGCACCTGTATAATAGGACTCGCCACCGGTTAAGTTTGTTCCCGTAATGGCTGGTAAGGTAAACGTATCACAAGCCGTGACATCGGCCAGGTCATTGACTACTGGCGTGTCATTGATCGTGATCGTTACATTCTCTTCACTGAAACAGTTCGGAGTCGTTCCCGTCCCATCATAGATGAATAAGGTCGTGGTCGTGGTAATGGCTGTACCTGCTGCGATGGCCGTTCCTGTACCACCTGCACCTGTATAATAGGACTCGCCACCGGTTAAGTTTGTTCCCGTAATGGCTGGTAAGGTAAACGTATCACAAGCCGTGACATCGGCCAGGTCATTGACTACTGGCGTGTCATTGATCGTGATCGTTACATTCTCTTCACTGAAACAGTTCGGAGTCGTTCCCGTCCCATCATAGATGAATAAGGTCGTGGTCGTGGTAATGGCTGTACCTGCTGCGATGGCCGTTCCTGTACCACCTGCACCTGTATAATAGGACTCGCCACCGGTTAAGTTTGTTCCCGTAATGGCTGGTAAGGTAAACGTATCACAAGCCGTGACATCGGCCAGGTCATTGACTACTGGCGTGTCATTGATCGTGATCGTTACATTCTCTTCACTGAAACAGTTCGGAGTCGTTCCCGTCCCATCATAGATGAATAAGGTCGTGGTCGTGGTAATGGCTGTACCTGCTGCGATGGCCGTTCCTGTACCACCTGCACCTGTATAATAGGACTCGCCACCGGTTAAGTTTGTTCCCGTAATGGCTGGTAAGGTAAACGTATCACAAGCCGTGACATCCGCCAGGTCATTGACTACTGGCGTGTCATTGATCGTGATCGTTACATTCTCTTCACTGAAACAGTTCGGAGTCGTTCCCGTCCCATCATAGATGAATAAGGTCGTGGTCGTGGTAATGGCTGTACCTGCTGCGATGGCCGTTCCTGTACCACCTGCACCTGTATAATAGGACTCGCCACCGGTTAAGTTTGTTCCCGTAATGGCTGGTAAGGTAAACGTATCACAAGCCGTGACATCCGCCAGGTCATTGACTACTGGCGTGTCATTGATCGTGATCGTTACATTCTCTTCACTGAAACAGTTCGGAGTCGTTCCCGTCCCATCATAGATGAATAAGGTCGTGGTCGTGGTAATGGCTGTACCTGCTGCGATGGCCGTTCCTGTACCACCTGCACCTGTATAATAGGATTCGCCACCGGTTAAGTTTGTTCCCGTAATGGCTGGTAAGGTAAACGTATCACAAGCCGTGACATCCGCCAGGTCATTGACTACTGGCGTGTCATTGATCGTGATCGTTACATTCTCTTCACTGAAACAGTTCGGAGTCGTTCCCGTCCCATCATAGATGAATAAGGTCGTGGTCGTGGTAATGGCTGTACCTGCTGCGATGGCCGTTCCTGTACCACCTGCACCTGTATAATAGGACTCGCCACCGGTTAAGTTTGTTCCCGTAATGGCTGGTAAGGTAAACGTATCACAAGCCGTGACATCGGCCAGGTCATTGACTACTGGCGTGTCATTGATCGTGATCGTTACATTCTCTTCACTGAAACAGTTCGGAGTCGTTCCCGTCCCATCATAGATGAATAAGGTCGTGGTCGTGGTAATGGCTGTACCTGCTGCGATGGCCGTTCCTGTACCACCTGCACCTGTATAATAGGACTCGCCACCGGTTAAGTTTGTTCCCGTAATGGCTGGTAAGGTAAACGTATCACAAGCCGTGACATCGGCCAGGTCATTGACTACTGGCGTGTCATTGATCGTGATCGTTACATTCTCTTCACTGAAACAGTTCGGAGTCGTTCCCGTCCCATCATAGATGAATAAGGTCGTGGTCGTGGTAATGGCTGTACCTGCTGCGATGGCCGTTCCTGTACCACCTGCACCTGTATAATAGGATTCGCCACCGGTTAAGTTTGTTCCCGTAATGGCTGGTAAGGTAAACGTATCACAAGCCGTGACATCGGCCAGGTCATTGACTACTGGCGTGTCATTGATCGTGATCGTTACATTCTCTTCACTGAAACAGTTCGGAGTCGTTCCCGTCCCATCATAGATGAATAAGGTCGTGGTCGTGGTAATGGCTGTACCTGCTGCGATGGCCGTTCCTGTACCACCTGCACCTGTATAATAGGATTCGCCACCGGTTAAGTTTGTTCCCGTAATGGCTGGTAAGGTAAACGTATCACAAGCCGTGACATCGGCCAGGTCATTGACTACTGGCGTGTCATTGATCGTGATCGTTACATTCTCTTCACTGAAACAGTTCGGAGTCGTTCCCGTCCCATCATAGATGAATAAGGTCGTGGTCGTGGTAATGGCTGTACCTGCTGCGATGGCCGTTCCTGTACCACCTGCACCTGTATAATAGGACTCGCCACCGGTTAAGTTTGTTCCCGTAATGGCTGGTAAGGTAAACGTATCACAAGCCGTGACATCCGCCAGGTCATTGACTACTGGCGTGTCATTGATCGTGATCGTTACATTCTCTTCACTGAAACAGTTCGGAGTCGTTCCCGTCCCATCATAGATGAATAAGGTCGTGGTCGTGGTAATGGCTGTACCTGCTGCGATGGCCGTTCCTGTACCACCTGCACCTGTATAATAGGACTCGCCACCGGTTAAGTTTGTTCCCGTAATGGCTGGTAAGGTAAACGTATCACAAGCCGTGACATCGGCCAGGTCATTGACTACTGGCGTGTCATTGATCGTGATCGTTACATTCTCTTCACTGAAACAGTTCGGAGTCGTTCCCGTCCCATCATAGATGAATAAGGTCGTGGTCGTGGTAATGGCTGTACCTGCTGCGATGGCCGTTCCTGTACCACCTGCACCTGTATAATAGGACTCGCCACCGGTTAAGTTTGTTCCCGTAATGGCTGGTAAGGTAAACGTATCACAAGCCGTGACATCGGCCAGGTCATTGACTACTGGCGTGTCATTGATCGTGATCGTTACATTCTCTTCACTGAAACAGTTCGGAGTCGTTCCCGTCCCATCATAGATGAATAAGGTCGTGGTCGTGGTAATGGCTGTACCTGCTGCGATGGCCGTTCCTGTACCACCTGCACCTGTATAATAGGACTCGCCACCGGTTAAGTTTGTTCCCGTAATGGCTGGTAAGGTAAACGTATCACAAGCCGTGACATCGGCCAGGTCATTGACTACTGGCGTGTCATTGATCGTGATCGTTACATTCTCTTCACTGAAACAGTTCGGAGTCGTTCCCGTCCCATCATAGATGAATAAGGTCGTGGTCGTGGTAATGGCTGTACCTGCTGCGATGGCCGTTCCTGTACCACCTGCACCTGTATAATAGGACTCGCCACCGGTTAAGTTTGTTCCCGTAATGGCTGGTAAGGTAAACGTATCACAAGCCGTGACATCGGCCAGGTCATTGACTACTGGCGTGTCATTGATCGTGATCGTTACATTCTCTTCACTGAAACAGTTCGGAGTCGTTCCCGTCCCATCATAGATGAATAAGGTCGTGGTCGTGGTAATGGCTGTACCTGCTGCGATGGCCGTTCCTGTACCACCTGCACCTGTATAATAGGACTCGCCACCGGTTAAGTTTGTTCCCGTAATGGCTGGTAAGGTAAACGTATCACAAGCCGTGACATCGGCCAGGTCATTGACTACTGGCGTGTCATTGATCGTGATCGTTACATTCTCTTCACTGAAACAGTTCGGAGTCGTTCCCGTCCCATCATAGATGAATAAGGTCGTGGTCGTGGTAATGGCTGTACCTGCTGCGATGGCCGTTCCTGTACCACCTGCACCTGTATAATAGGATTCGCCACCGGTTAAGTTTGTTCCCGTAATGGCTGGTAAGGTAAACGTATCACAAGCCGTGACATCGGCCAGGTCATTGACTACTGGCGTGTCATTGATCGTGATCGTTACATTCTCTTCACTGAAACAGTTCGGAGTCGTTCCCGTCCCATCATAGATGAATAAGGTCGTGGTCGTGGTAATGGCTGTACCTGCTGCGATGGCCGTTCCTGTACCACCTGCACCTGTATAATAGGACTCGCCACCGGTTAAGTTTGTTCCCGTAATGGCTGGTAAGGTAAACGTATCACAAGCCGTGACATCCGCCAGGTCATTGACTACTGGCGTGTCATTGATCGTGATCGTTACATTCTCTTCACTGAAACAGTTCGGAGTCGTTCCCGTCCCATCATAGATGAATAAGGTCGTGGTCGTGGTAATGGCTGTACCTGCTGCGATGGCCGTTCCTGTACCACCTGCACCTGTATAATAGGACTCGCCACCGGTTAAGTTTGTTCCCGTAATGGCTGGTAAGGTAAACGTATCACAAGCCGTGACATCGGCCAGGTCATTGACTACTGGCGTGTCATTGATCGTGATCGTTACATTCTCTTCACTGAAACAGTTCGGAGTCGTTCCCGTCCCATCATAGATGAATAAGGTCGTGGTCGTGGTAATGGCTGTACCTGCTGCGATGGCCGTTCCTGTACCACCTGCACCTGTATAATAGGACTCGCCACCGGTTAAGTTTGTTCCCGTAATGGCTGGTAAGGTAAACGTATCACAAGCCGTGACATCGGCCAGGTCATTGACTACTGGCGTGTCATTGATCGTGATCGTTACATTCTCTTCACTGAAACAGTTCGGAGTCGTTCCCGTCCCATCATAGATGAATAAGGTCGTGGTCGTGGTAATGGCTGTACCTGCTGCGATGGCCGTTCCTGTACCACCTGCACCTGTATAATAGGACTCGCCACCGGTTAAGTTTGTTCCCGTAATGGCTGGTAAGGTAAACGTATCACAAGCCGTGACATCGGCCAGGTCATTGACTACTGGCGTGTCATTGATCGTGATCGTTACATTCTCTTCACTGAAACAGTTCGGAGTCGTTCCCGTCCCATCATAGATGAATAAGGTCGTGGTCGTGGTAATGGCTGTACCTGCTGCGATGGCCGTTCCTGTACCACCTGCACCTGTATAATAGGACTCGCCACCGGTTAAGTTTGTTCCCGTAATGGCTGGTAAGGTAAACGTATCACAAGCCGTGACATCGGCCAGGTCATTGACTACTGGCGTGTCATTGATCGTGATCGTTACATTCTCTTCACTGAAACAGTTCGGAGTCGTTCCCGTCCCATCATAGATGAATAAGGTCGTGGTCGTGGTAATGGCTGTACCTGCTGCGATGGCCGTTCCTGTACCACCTGCACCTGTATAATAGGACTCGCCACCGGTTAAGTTTGTTCCCGTAATGGCTGGTAAGGTAAACGTATCACAAGCCGTGACATCGGCCAGGTCATTGACTACTGGCGTGTCATTGATCGTGATCGTTACATTCTCTTCACTGAAACAGTTCGGAGTCGTTCCCGTCCCATCATAGATGAATAAGGTCGTGGTCGTGGTAATGGCTGTACCTGCTGCGATGGCCGTTCCTGTACCACCTGCACCTGTATAATAGGACTCGCCACCGGTTAAGTTTGTTCCCGTAATGGCTGGTAAGGTAAACGTATCACAAGCCGTGACATCGGCCAGGTCATTGACTACTGGCGTGTCATTGATCGTGATCGTTACATTCTCTTCACTGAAACAGTTCGGAGTCGTTCCCGTCCCATCATAGATGAATAAGGTCGTGGTCGTGGTAATGGCTGTACCTGCGGCGATGGCCGTTCCTGTACCACCTGCACCTGTATAATAGGATTCGCCACCGGTTAAGTTTGTTCCCGTAATGGCTGGTAAGGTAAACGTATCACAAGCCGTGACATCGGCCAGGTCATTGACTACTGGCGTGTCATTGATCGTGATCGTTACATTCTCTTCACTGAAACAGTTCGGAGTCGTTCCCGTCCCATCATAGATGAATAAGGTCGTGGTCGTGGTAATGGCTGTACCTGCTGCGATGGCCGTTCCTGTACCACCTGCACCTGTATAATAGGACTCGCCACCGGTTAAGTTTGTTCCCGTAATGGCTGGTAAGGTAAACGTATCACAAGCCGTGACATCGGCCAGGTCATTGACTACTGGCGTGTCATTGATCGTGATCGTTACATTCTCTTCACTGAAACAGTTCGGAGTCGTTCCCGTCCCATCATAGATGAATAAGGTCGTGGTCGTGGTAATGGCTGTACCTGCTGCGATGGCCGTTCCTGTACCACCTGCACCTGTATAATAGGACTCGCCACCGGTTAAGTTTGTTCCCGTAATGGCTGGTAAGGTAAACGTATCACAAGCCGTGACATCGGCCAGGTCATTGACTACTGGCGTGTCATTGATCGTGATCGTTACATTCTCTTCACTGAAACAGTTCGGAGTCGTTCCCGTCCCATCATAGATGAATAAGGTCGTGGTCGTGGTAATGGCTGTACCTGCTGCGATGGCCGTTCCTGTACCACCTGCACCTGTATAATAGGACTCGCCACCGGTTAAGTTTGTTCCCGTAATGGCTGGTAAGGTAAACGTATCACAAGCCGTGACATCCGCCAGGTCATTGACTACTGGCGTGTCATTGATCGTGATCGTTACATTCTCTTCACTGAAACAGTTCGGAGTCGTTCCCGTCCCATCATAGATGAATAAGGTCGTGGTCGTGGTAATGGCTGTACCTGCGGCGATGGCCGTTCCTGTACCACCTGCACCTGTATAATAGGATTCGCCACCGGTTAAGTTTGTTCCCGTAATGGCTGGTAAGGTAAACGTATCACAAGCCGTGACATCCGCCAGGTCATTGACTACTGGCGTGGCATTGATCGTGATCGTTACTTATCTATCCACCATTGCTCATTTATGAAGTTAGCATTATCCAATCCTGTAATAAATTGAATACGCGTATTAGCCCCGCCTAAATGGACTGAGGAGGGTATAAGAATACTAACATTAACTGCAGGGTTTGGAGAAAAATTTGCTGTTGGTGTTATGGTTTGTAAGGTTACATAAGTGCCGTCATTTTCTGGATCAATTTGAATTAGAAGTTGCTCATCACCCTCCTTGTCATTATCATAATCATAATCAAAAGTTAGTCTAGCACAAGTTGCTGAGCTAAAATCAATTAATCTGTAAGCACCGGCATCATTATCATCTAATTGAAGTAAATTACCTCCAATATTATCGTTTCCCTGGGAAGTGGTGATTACTTGAACATCACCCGCGTTACCACTAGCTCCAAATCTTACCCAACTATCATTCGCCCAACCTGTACCACTAAAGCCACCACCAAATACATCTACTATAGGATCAAAATCTTCAGTTGCGGTTTGACCAAATACATTAGAAGAAAAAGAAATTACAAGAATTAAAAAAAGGTAAGGGTTTATTTTAGGCAATTTCCAGGTTTGTAAATTGATTTTCATAGAGTAAGAGATATGGTTATTCAGAATATCTTGGTTGTCTGATGTGACTTGTTTAACTTTTATATATTGCAACTATTAGTTGATGAGAAAAGAGCCTTTGGTTATCGCCCCATATGATACCTCTAGCTCTTTTTGTACCTAACAGTGAAAAGTTTCTTAAGAATTTTCTATTAAGTATTCTTCATCAATTTCAGGATTACCACTGCCAGATTGGATTAGCTTTTATTTATAATCAAACCTTTTAAATAATTTAGCGCGGTATACTATATATTATTATTTCTTTTGGTCATGGAGTACCTTTGCCTTAAATCTTTAAGACTTTAGGTCTTCCATTTTTATCATTTTTCAATCCTACAGCTTCGGACATTTATATCAAATAGAACTAACAATTTTGATTAATTTTTCTTCCATATTTTCTTTCCCTGCAACAATTCGAAGTACTTTGTCAATATCTTCTAAATGTATCGATCAATGATTTTTTTTTGGTAATAAAAATTCCGGTGATATTATTCCATTCAATGAAAAAATTAATATTTGCTTTAATTGCAAATATTTTTAAGTCACAATTCAGCATTATTAGAAGCAAATAAAAAACAGGTTTTTATTATTTTTGATTGTATAATAAACAAGCTCTCTCAACTTTTTGGTTAACTATTTTCATCCAGTTATTTTCGATTATATTTTCGTTAACAATTTCCCACTCTTACTTATCGTCTAGAAATGCTATTGTTCCTTTTAGTTGACCTATAGATTATTGGGTAAGCTTGGAATTTAGCAGAAAGAGTAACGGTTATTGAATGATTTTAAAATCCGGTCTTTAAAAATATTATTTGAGTTAATTTCTATTTTTCAAATTTCCAATAAAAACGAAAATTATAGTTATCTTAAAAGCTCAATTGTTTATCTGAAAAGTTTAAACGGTACTCGGTTGGTGGGACGCCATATTTAGATTTGAAAACTCTTGATAAATGTGGTAGGCTATTGAATCCACATTGATATCCTATTTCTGATATTGATTGATTAGATAGTTTCAGAAGATTTGCAACTTTTTCGGTTCTTTTATCAATTATATAAGCATTGGGAGTACTATTATATATTTTCTTGAATTCTTTCTTGAATGTAGAAAGGCTCATATTGGTTAATTGAGCTAAATCTTGAATCGAAACAGGCAAACAAATATGAGCATCTACTACTTCTTTAAAGCTAAATACTCTTTCCGAAAGCAAACTTCTAATAATATTGATAATTTCCGGAGAGCTTTTGGTTTGCAAAAGAATAAGAATGATTTCTTTCAATTTTAGAATAAGAATTTCCTCTGTAATGGCTTCTTTGTTCTGGAATAGATGTTTAATGCCTTCAAAGTAAGAGGAGACTAGATTGGTAGCAGCTGTTTGAACAATATACTGCGATACAGGGGATTCAATTTCCTCCCAAAATGGTGGCTTTGTACTATCATAAAGTTTTTTAAGTTGCTTAGGATGGAAATGGATTATAATAGAATTAACATGCCCTTCTTCCTGTTCATTGACTATCTGGCCCATAGTTTTTCCGCAAAGCGACAAAATAACATGTCCTTTTCGTGCATAAATTTCTGCTTCTTTATGAAATAAATGGTTGTCTCCCTTTATAATATAAGCATAGCAAGCTTCTGATGGAATTGGAAGAGCTTCATCTTCACCTAAAGGAGTTCTAAAAGTCAACCATGAGAATAATGGTAGACCGGATAATTCTATAGATTGGTGATAATTTATCATACTTAGTTATAATTTTATTTAGTCTTTGAAGAGTTTAATAATTATGCATATCGTGTTCGAATATGAATAGCAACAAATGATCATACACTATTTTAATTAATGATTATGGTATATGTTATGTAACTGTTAGTATAATAGCAGTAGCAGGTTTTTTACACTTACATTACAAATAGGGAGATATTTAAAAAAAGCAAAACGGTTTGAGATTAACCCAAAACCGCTTTCACCTTTACACTAATTTATTAATCGTTTTAATCCTTCATTTGAGCAAACACTTTCCACCATTTAGTTGCGTCATACACAAGCTGTGATTCTTTAATTAACCCGTTTTCTATTCTGAACCATTCCGAACCAAGATTATTCTCTAACCCTTCTATATTGGATTTAAAATTATAGAGATCGGCGACAGATTCATTATTTTCTACCATTTTAATAATTTCTATACCAGTTAAAACTTTCACTAACTCTTTTGCTGTTTCTAAAAACTCAGCTTTAGAATGATTTTCTTTCGTTGAATCTTTAAATTTGTAATCATCAGCCAATAGAGCGATTGCTTCAGGCAGATTTTTAGGATTATTAAATCCACTTAAAAATATTTCTACTATATTAATTTTTGTCAAGATGATATTGTTTTTCAACGAATTTTTTTGAAATGGTAAAATTAAATTCATAAAATAACACTGTTATTCACTTAAGTTAAAATCGGGCAAAAAAAGAGTGAATCAGATTTTTTTATTCACTTATCATTAGCATATGCGACTTAATGACCGTGACTTGATTCCAAGATAATAGGCTACTTAGTTTTGTAGAATACAACTTAGCAGAGGTGGCTTTCTTTGAAGTAAATTTCAAAACCTATCTTCCGGTAAAGAAGATATAAATTCCCTCTAAAAATTCAATTGTTTGTTTTAGTATCTAACTGAGTTTCTTTAGGTGGAGAATGGTGCTTTAACGTATAGTAAAATAGTAGTAGCTGATTGAATATACTTAGCTTAAGAATAGAAAGACATTTAAAAAAAGCAATAGCGGTTTGAGTTTTAACTCAAACCGCTATTGCTTTTATATCCTTGTTAGAAGTAGTTATTGTTTCATTTGCGCATAGAATTTTCTCCATTCAGCAGTGTCATATATTAAATTTGATTCCTTTATAAGTCCATCTTCAATCCTAAACCACTCAGTTCCTGTGTTTGATTCTAGACCTATTACAGATGATTTAAAATTATAGAAGACAGCTGTCCAATTACCCTTTTCAGCAATATTTACAATCTCTATTCCTGTAATTACAGCACCAATTTGTTCAGCTAATACAATAAATTCTTCTTTTGAATTAAGTTCAACCATCGGGTTTTTAAACCTATAGTCGTCTGCCAATAAAGCCAAAGACTCTTGAATCTCTTCTGGTTTATTAAACCCATTTAAAAACTTTGTTACAATTTCTTCATTTGTCATAGTAGAACTTTTAATTTGTTGTGCATTGCTTTGGATTGAAAATATGGTCAATCCAATAATAAATGCTTGTTTTAATAATTTCATCATTACATTTTAATTTTATGATGAGACAAAGTTGCAACAGATCAAAGGTTCTATTCTTGGTAAAAACCAAGATTTCTCAAATTTTAATTGTATTGATTAATTTACTGAAGTTTGTAGGGTCTATCCGTAAATATGAAGCAATATCTTTCTGTGAAAGCATATTTATCAAATGCGGACTTCTCTTTATAAATTTTTTAAAACGAGTTTCGGTGTTGAACGCCATTAATTGGTGATGTCTTTCGATAATACCTATTAAAAACTGTTCTGTGATTATTCTAAATAAGGTTTCAAGTTCCCTATGCTCTTTTATTAATTGAGCATGTTTAGAGTAAGGTATTCGTAAGAATGTGCTTTCCGTAATTGTTTCAAGATAGTATTTGGAAGGTGTCTGCGTAAGAAAAGATTCTACTATACCGCTAAACGATGGGGCATAGGCAAAAAACATAACGTGCTGTTTTCCGTCATTTAAGTAGTATGATTTTTGAATTCCATCCTTCACAAAATAGAGATAGTGTTCGGTTTTATCACACTCAGTCATTATCGATTTTTTTGGAACTGAATATTCTGACCAATGAGAGATGTATTCTTCTAGAATTTCTTCGCTAATATTATAAAATGATGCTAAAAATTTTTTCAAGATTATATTTAATTATTTCCAACGGCTGGGTTATGAAAAGTACAGGAGTAAAATAGCGTTTGCTTTCCACTACGAACATAGCATTTTTTTATTTTATTGTTTAAAGCGAAATCCCAAATATTTGGCGGACTACATAAAAGTACACAAACCTTTCGATTAAGCACGAAGCCCTTATTGTTTATTGGTTTTGTTGTAAAACTTTTTTTCTACACGGATGCTCCAAGTAGCTATTACTCTTTAAATTCAATACTTTTACTTTTCAGATATTCCCAGATTAACAGCATATCCTCAGTCTTTGATATTTCTGAAAAACCCTTTTGAGACATACAAAATGTTAGAAATCCGTCAATATTAACTTCAGGAATATCCAAATTTTCAGACATTGTTTTCTTTGAATATTTTGCGATTATTTCTTTTTCTAACTCCAAGTTAGCATCATTAACAACCATATTTTCAAATACTTCAGTTCTACCGGAAAATCTGTTTGTTATTTTGTCAGAGTTTATAATGGTGCCAATCATGAAAAGCCCTAAAAGAGATTGACTCTTAAGTTTCTCTTCAATTGTCATGAATCTTGTATATTCACCCCTATCTGCCACTAACAGCAACCGTTCGCTCTGGGATAATATCTTTACCTCTGCATTTGGCAGACCCAATGTTGAAGAAGTAATTGCGGGTTCAATACCTAACCTTGTAATATCTTGCTCTATTTTTCCTGATAAATTATAAGGCGTTACCGTAACTTCATTTAAATTTATAACGTTTTCTACAAGATTAACTTCTACTGAATTTTTGAGATAGATTCTCTCCGTAATAACAATATTTTTAGTTTGATATTGGACAGCTGTAAATTGAATTGAATCATTCAATTTAGCCTCAATGGTAAACACCCCCAAATAATCAGTAATTGTGGACTCGTCTGAATTTAAATTGATTATTAGTACGTTCGAAACATCATTGGTAAGGTTTTTTACCCTACCATGAATATGTTTGGTTATCGGAATATTAGTTTCTGTTTGAGCAAATCCTGAAGTATTAAAAAGTGCTAAAATGGAAATTAGAATGAGTAGTTCTATTTTCATAGTAAGTGATTGCATAGGGAACCAAATTATCGATATTCTTTTTTCTTATTCTTAAAATACATATAATTATCATGGTTTTAACGCAGTAAATTATAGCTTTTCTTCAAAAGGTGAAGACTCTTTCTATGGCTGGCTCAAAAGGTTTTACAACTGTTCATTACACGCATTGATAGTTTTTTTTTATCTGTAATATCCGCTTCATTAGGAGTAAATATTGTTTAAGCTTTAGAAGTTTCATTTCTGCTTGTAAGTCTTTCGCTACAATCAATCCTCACCCAAATTAAGGAAGATAAAACCCTATAATTTATTATCAACATTAATAAACCCAAATCCATTATTATGAAATTTGTTAATTAAATGAAACCTTTTCTCCAAATTGGTTTCCATGTAAATGTTCTCTTTTTTTTAATGAATTCAAGAGAAATTAATAGTGTAAAGCATGAGTTATTCCAACAGCATGCTTTATTATAAGAATTACATCGATATTTTTTGTTGATAAATTTTAAAAGAACAAATACAAGTAAAATAGAAAAACTGTATTGATTTTCGTGGGCAGTCTTGTGTTGGTAGTTAATTTTATCTGGTGTTAGCTCTAGTTTTTATTCATCTATTAGCCGTCTATGATAATTTATTTGTCCAAGATGATAAGCCAAATGTTTTATTAAATGAACTAGTAAGTACTCATTTGTTTCTACTTTGGAAAATTTCAAAAAAGGGTAATCATTTTTCAATTCTTCGTTTGTAATAGAGAGTAGTGATTTTTTAACCATCTCTAAGGTGGCATTTACATTGTTAATCAACTCAATTCTAGGAATATTTTTTTGAGTAAATTCAAGTTCTCTATTTCTAACATAGTTTGTTTTTCCAATTTCTTTTCCAATAAATGTGTGTAAGTTCCCAATTAAATGCAAAGTTAAATTTCCTGCTGAATTAGAGATGCTTTTTTCTATTTGCCAAATATTTTCTTCATTCTTATAAAGTCCTATTTCAGTTATTAAGTTGTTCAGATCACTTTCAAAAAAGGCTATTAATTCATTTTTATTCATATCTAAAATCTATTGATTTTAATTATTATTTAAGACTCATTTATCTAGAAGCGTAATTTAAATTCTGAAGTTGTTTAATTACACCAACAGTTGAGTAAACGTATTGGTAGGTTAATTTCTTTTTTATCCGCAATATCCGCTTCCATAGGAGTAAATATTATTTGGGACCCACTTATTCACTTCACCTAAAACCATTCTAGCACTTTTTTCACCTTCATTTAATCCCATTTCCTCCAGTAATTGTATTCCACTTTGATTTTCAATTGGCAACAATGTTCTTTTTCCTTTCTTGGAGTGTTTCAATTTTAGAAGTTCAATTCCTGCTTGTTTGTTTTTAGATATTACCAATCCTCGCCCAAATTCAGGAAGATAAAACCCTAATAATTCATTGTCATCATTAAAGAATCCAAATCCATTGTTATAAAATTTGTCAATTAAATGAGCCCTGTCTTCCATATTGGTTTCCAAATCTAATTTGTAAACGTTTTTTAAATCTGATAATTCTAGTTTCTGGATAGAATCAGATAAATTGAAATCATTATCTACCGTTGAGTCAAAGCTTTGATACTCTGTTAATTTTTTAAAGCCAAGTTTTTTATAGACAGATTCTCCAAGTTCAGTCGCTATTAATAATTGTGTTTCACATCCTTTTTTATCTAAAAAGTCAACAAGAAATTTGGTCATTTCATAACCTAATCCCTTTCCTCTGCAATTTTTGTCCACTATAATGTTTCCAAGCCACCCAACCTTACCTTTTAATAAAATGTTACCAGTTCCTACAATTTTATTATCTTGGATTTGGATAAAAGCATGAAAAAAGTCTTCATCAATAAATTCTTTTAAAAAAGTCTCATAGTCAATTTGCCATTCCTGAGGAGGAAGGTGGTTCAACTCTTTAATGTCTGACTTTTTTATTTTCTTTATCATGTAGACTGTCGTTATTTTTAATTGCTGTTGGTTAAAAAGGCTACTATTTTTAAGTATGGTTTGATTATCACGCTTGGAGGATTAGCCAATTCAAGTTGGTGAAACGGAATCTCCTTCTTGTCATCGCTGGGTCCAATGTGAAAGTCTAATTCTTGTCAATATGAGTACATTAAAACGTCGTTATATCAAAAGTATCCAAGCCTTGGAGTTTGCAAGAACTCGTTTTGCTTTTTATATGAATCTTTAATAGCACCTGTTTTTTATTTATAGATACTTTCAGTATTCAACTCTTCAGTTACCATTTCTTGCAGCGTTTTCAATTCCTTATTGTAATCTATAATATCTTCTTTTTTCTTTTTTAATTCTGATAAAACTTCAAACACAAAATTTTCCTCTCCATACTCATTCCAATCATTTTGGAAACTGCCATTCCTGTGATTACCGAATTTCAGCTCCATTTTATGTCTGTTCCATTTTGATTCCATATCTACACTATGGTCAATCAAAACTTTATTATTTTTAATATTTTTTATTTGAAATACTCCCATTGGAATATTCATTTGCTTATACTCTTCTTTAAGTTCTTTTTTTGTTTTCATATTACATAAATCCTAATTGTTTCATAACAGTTAATCTGTCAAAAACTTGAGTATGTCCATTAATTAAATTGTCTTTGAAATGATAGATAGTGAGCCCTTTTGTATTTATAGATTTTTTGGTAGGTGGATATCCGCCAATCATACCGAGGTTTGTTCCAGTTAATATCCAAGTTATTGCAACGTGATTTTCTTCTGGAATTGCAGATGTTATTTCAAAATTCATATCTGGAAATGAATTGAATGAAAATTTCAATCGCTCTTTAAATTCGGAATGGGTTAAGGTTTTTCCTTCCCATGGGTCAGTAGTGTCAAGATGAATTGTATATTCTTTATGAACATATTGTTCAACTTTTTCAAAACCCTGTTTATTCCAAATTTTGTCCATAAATTCCCGAAGGAATGATTCTTTGTTCATTGTGTTTATTTTTTTTTAAGTTTGTGCAAACGGTTTTGAATATGACCAGTCCGACCTTGGGTAAATTGGTTATATTCCTTGTTGTAAATTGGTTTTATTTTCATTGAATTTAATATCATCCAATACCCATTCTAAATTTGAATCTATTCCTTTTTTAAAGTCTTCCCAATTTGGTTTGATATAAATATCTGGAAGGATTCCTTTGGAAACAGTATCCTGAAACCTATAATATCTCCTTGAAAATTGTACTCGCAATTTTGAATTTGGTAATTGAAATGTCTGTGCATCTTGATAATCATTTGGGTTTGCTCCTGTGGGTTCTCCAATAATTTTTGCGTTCAATAATTGTTTAAAGTGAGCAGTATTGCTCATTCCTGCTGAATATGTTTTTCTGCTAGTTAAAACGTAAACACCATTCTCCCAGATAATTTGGTCGAGAAAAGACAACAATTTGACTAATTCTAAACCTACATAAAAATCACCTCCGCTATTATCTCTAACATCAATAATAATATTTTTGATGCCTCTTCGAATAATATCTTTGGAAATAGCTATCCCAAACCGCTTCATTTGCAAAGCATTTGGATAGCTTGAAAAATGGATATAACTGGTTTTTAGTTCATCATTTGGTTGATACCATAAATAAGATGTACCTATCAATGATTTTTCATATTGAAAAGGGCTTTCTAAATGCAGAGCATTTCCAAGATAACTGTCATATTCTGTATTTGGAAGTGCTTCTAATTTAACAGTTTTTTGAGTCCCATTTTCCAGTAAAAACTGAAAGTTAGCTGTCGATTCCTTATCCGCGATTCCAGTGTATTTGAGAATTTTAGAGTGCTTTAAATAGCTAGCCAATCGTTCCCTTTCGGAATGCCAATTGTCAGCACATTGTATAATGAGGAGTAATTCTTTTATAACCTCATTTAGCATCGTATTGTCTATACTAATTAATTTGCCCCCCACAAGTTCTGGATGATTTTTTGGAGCATGTAACACCCTAATTTCACTATCATCAAAAACAAAAAACTCTATAGGGTAACTATCATAAAATTTTGGTAGCGCCCATATTCCAGTATGACTATCATCCAAGGACCTGATAATTTTTGAAAGGCTTATAAAAACAGCATCGTCGGAAAGATTAGATAGGTTATTTACTAAGTTAGAAATATTTCTCCTTACCGTATCTTTGGAACTGCTGTGATATAGATTTATGTGTTTTCTTTCCAGATTTTGAAATAAGTAATCAATATCATTTTCCCATTTAGCAACACTCATACTTGAAAAGGATTCCCTTTTTTCCTGACAACCTATAAAAGGGAGTATGAAAGAAATTAAAAGCAAAACCTTAAATGTGTTCAATAGTTTATTCATCAGAGGTTTTTAGAAATAAAATGAAATTAGGGCATTAGGCAAATACACAATCATGAGAGCCAAAGTGATACTTAAAATAAATTCAATTAAATGTGTTTTTTTCCTTTGTAAATATTTTAAACCAAGGCTTATTATAGATATAAGAGAAGTGAAGAAGAGAATGTACTTTGTAGTATCG
This sequence comes from Maribacter sp. UH1, assembly GCF_056839145.1. Taxonomy (NCBI): domain Bacteria; kingdom Pseudomonadati; phylum Bacteroidota; class Flavobacteriia; order Flavobacteriales; family Flavobacteriaceae; genus Maribacter; species Maribacter sp. UH1. The sequence continues at coordinate 397,626 of NZ_CM166387.1, read as the reverse complement.
TCAATACTTTTGACAAAATAAATAGCCTCATTCGCGTATACTTCTAACAATGACGAGAAGCTAAGAATTAATAAAAAAAGAGGAGCTTTTTTCGATTTAAATAAGGTGAGAATTCCAGCTAGAAATATTAAGACATAAATTATCCAACTACTTATATAGAGCAATATCGAGTAATCCACATACCTTTCTTTAAACTCAAAATTTATTGGAAGGAGAAATAGTTTTTCATATTCAAGAAAGGCTAAAATGAGGGAAATTAAAACCAAAACACTACCATAAATCTTGTATATCTTATCTTTATTAATATTATTCAATTTTAGAGGCATTTTGTTTTCAGCTTGTTTACAACGTGATTGTTTATGGTTATTTTTATTTTATTAATAATCCATTTCCCCATGTTGCAATTAATAGTTTATTATTTACTTCTAATAGATTAGAAATCTCATAAAAAGGTAATGCAATTTTAGAATTCTGAATTTTATTGTTTGAAAGTTCATACAACCCTTTTTGCCCTCCCAAATAGATTTGAGTTTCAGTATTACTAATGCTTACAAAACTTCCAATTATATCGTCTACAAGATTCTCACGAAGTTCAAAACTATTTCCTGAGTCTTTGGAATGATACAATTTACCTGAATTGAAATTCGTACTAGAACACCAGATTTCATTTTCATCTACAAATCCAAATCCAAAAAATAACATTTTTGGCTCGTCGATAATCTTCTTCCAAGTTTTTCCAAAATCTTCAGATTTCTGGAGTCCTTGTCCTATGCACAATGCATACATCACATTTGGATTATATGGTGATTGAACAAGATTCCATAAGGATACAAAATTTGATTTAAGATAATCAGCACCTTTAACTTCCCATGTCTCTCCATTGTTCTGGGTTTCAACTATTCCATGAGAAGTAGTTGCTACCAGAATATGATTTCTATTTTTAGGGTGATAAATTATTGCTCGTACATCTTTACTAGGGAAATTCTCCATCTTCAAAAATGAGTTCCCTGAATCCGTACTTTTAAAGAGCCCATTTTTCCAAGTTCCAGCATAAATCAAATTTTTATCAAGAGGCGATGATTCTATCGTCTGAATATCTTCTGTTTCTTTTGATAAGGGTTTGCCTTGATTTAAATAAGTCCATGAGTACCCGTAATCCATACTCATTGCTGCCTTTCCGTCACCTGGGTTATTTCCTTTTAAACCTGCAAAAAGTATATTTTCGATTCGAGGATTTTTAGAGATGCTTCTGATTATCCTATTTTCTAATTTAGGTTTAACTACATTACCCTTTTTATCTCTAATAATAAAGTGATAGTTTTTATCTTTTAACGTAGAATCTGCTAATACTTCTTTCCAATTTTTAAACCTTTTCGTCTCTACTATCTTTTCTAAGCTATCAGTAACGTTAATATCAATATTTGAATACTCAGTTTGAGCATTTACATATTGTGAGATTATGATGAAAAAAGCTACTAATTTAGTCAATTTCATTATTTTCATTTTATTTCTTTTAATTGTACACAACGGTTTGTGTATGAAACGTAGCGTGTAAAAAGACGTTAACTTTTCGGATTAACACAGAGCCGAATTTTTATATTTTGTTTTACTTTTTCTATTTTAAAAGCCAAATTTTTAAATTTGGAGGTCTTTGTAAATAAGCACGAACCTTTCGATTAATCACTTACTAGCTATGTTTTATACACCTTATTATAGCAAGTATTTATTTTAATTCATTGTTATCGTTTAACTTCAAATTCAACTGCAAAGCAACATTCCATAAATCAAAATCACCGCTATAATACTGCAGTGAATTACCACAGTGAACAATCACAGTTTCTTTATGAGGGATAATATAAATATTCTGACCAAGATTTCCATTTGCATAGAAATTGAAAGTACCATCTTTATTTGCATGACCCCACCATTGATAATTATAATAAATTCTTTTGTCGCTTCTTCCAAACCATTTTGGGTAAATATCTCGAGGAATTGATTTGTTTTCTAACGTAGACTCCTGAATCCAATCTTTTGATATAATCTGATTGCCATACCAATCTCCTTCATTAAGCATAAGCTGACCAAAACGTGCATAATCAATCGCTCGGGCAATCAAACGACTTGGCATATATTCAAAATTCGATTCTTTGCTATCTATGGAGAAAAGCGCATCATATTCCATTATTCTTGACCACAATTTCTGCTCCAAATAATTGGATACAGTTACGTTAGTAGCTCTTTCAAGAATCAAACCCAAATAGCTTGTATTGTAATTAGAATATTGAAAATCTTTTCCTGGTTCAGATGAAATTTCTACATTTTCAAGTAGCAACTTTCGAACATTAGGGTGATAATAGCCAACTGCTTCATCATGCCAAGGAGAATGAATGTTAGTGAAAGGTATGAGGCTTGTATTGTATTTAAGCCCAGAACGCATTTCAAGTAAATGCTTGATGGTTATTTTTTTGAAACTTGAATCTCGCTCTAATAACTCAGGGATATAATTTGTTATTGGGTCATTTACACTTTTGATTAAACCATCATCAATGGCAGCTCCAATTAAAAATGATATAAACGACTTTGCCATAGATTGAGAATGAAAATAGGAATCTCTATTAAAACCATTAAAATATTTCTCATAAATGATTGTATCTTTTTGTATGACAATTAGTGCCGTAGTTTGAGACTCAATAGCCCAATCTTCAAAACTATTAAATCCAGTTTTTGTTACTAGTTCGTCAAATAGTGACTCAACATATTTCTCTTTAGGCTGAGAAATGAATGTATTGGTACTTTTTGCTCCCTGAATCTCGTGATTTTCAAAGTTCTTATAATCATAAACATCGGCTACATTCATTGTTATAAGTCGATAAACATAGGTAGGTGTATATTGAATGGAAAGAAGTACCAAGAGGAATAGAACAAATGAAATTATTGTAAGAATTGTAATTTTTAGTTTTTTTCTCATCTAAGTTTTTTACTATTGAAGAATGTTCAGGATAATTGGCTGTAAAAATTGGATAACATGATTAATCTTATCGCAATTAATTGTATAGTTTGTTAATTCGTTACAAAGTCAACTTAGTTATTTAAGTAATCTTTTTGATTTCATGTTTTGTAATTCAGTTCTTATTAACAGCTACTACACGGTGTAAAATCTTCATTCTTGTATTCGCATCCTCACTATTCCAGAATAACAATTAAAAAATAGAGGTACGTTTCTTTTTAGATTTCCTTTTTTTATTTTTTTATACCTAAGTTCAAATTTGAACTCCTCTAGTTTAAGAAAAGCCAACAAATAGTTGTAAATCAGCAAAAATTGTAAACCCTTTATATATTTCATTTGCTATTTATTACTGTTCAACAAGGTGATTTCCTCCCTTGATGCCCGATTGGTCGTAAAAAGATTATCTAATATAAATTGCTTGTAATCTGGATCAGTATGGTAAAAATAGTCCACCTTATTAGAAGTTTTAAAAGACTCGGATACCATTAGATAAGGTTTTACTTTTTTTAAGGACCATAACCGTGAATCATTTTTAAGCTCAGAAATTTGGACGGGTATATCCTGATACATCTGCATATAATCACTATTAATAAAGCTCCCTAGGGTAATGGCATCAAAAGGGATAAACCCTTCTGTAGACCCAATACCTATCCGCCAAATCTTCAGCCATTTACTCAGCTGTTTATATAACCAACGGTCTCCTTTATGTTCACTGTTCCTCAAAGGGGCAATATCAGTTTTCGATAAATATATGTTGGATGCAGGCTCATAACCGGCAAGAGTTACATTTATGTCCGCTGCAATAAGAACTTGTGCTGCTTTTGGATCTTCTTCAAAATTACAGTCGCATACATTCACCTTCCCGCTTCCTGGTGCAATTTTTTGACCAGGTTGCCTGCCAGCACACCAGACTACCTTCTTTATACGTGTTGCGAGTTCCGGATATTTTTGTAGCATTAATGTAATATTGCTCACCGGTCCTAAAGCTATTATAGTCATTTCATGCTTTCGCAGGGCTTCGGCCATGGCATCTACGGCTTCATTTTGGTCATAATTGGTTACATCGGCGGACGTAACTCCTTTATAAACAGGAATCTCAGGCCCTTTATTATACCAGCCCAAAATCTTTTGAGTAACCTTATAACCATAGTTTGGCCACCTTACCAGGCTAATACCCATTATCTCTAGTTTATCAGATTTAAGGGCCATAATTAAAGCAATGCCGTCATCTACATCTCGACCAAACTTGCCTATGGCAATATCTGTGTCTATCCATACCTTCTCTGCGTCTTGGACTTGGGCATTGCCTATTTCTGTAAGTATAAAACAGATTATTAGAAGTATATTTTTCATTATTAATTCACCTTTTATTTTAGTCCGCCAGATTTAATGGGTAGGTCAAGCATATGTAGCATGTGGTAATGCCGAACAGTTTGATTTACTTTTTGGATTCTCCCAGGTTTATAGCAACTTATTATTTTGGATAGAATATTTGTTGAATAACCCCTTTTGACACTCCTTATCTTAAAACACCCTATTTTCTATGCTATAGCCATTTTTCACATCTTTTCTTAAAATCTGATAAAAAATTATTTAACTCCCATCGAATCCTTCTTTTCTGGAAATAAGCGTGGTAGCTAGTCTCATGACTTTTATAGGAAATCAGAAGCTCTAACTCAGTTTGCGAATGCTCTCGATTGCTAGTTCGGATCATAATAGTAGCATATGAATCTAGCATTTTAAATTTTCCAATGTGGTTCAATTTTAGTGCAAATAATTGTTTATCAAGAGAAGACAGACTATAAGCAACACCATCATCAAAAGCTTCGAAACTATTTGCGATAGCATCAGCAACATCCTCAGAAGGCTTGTCAATCAATAGATATTCATGTATCAAGCGGTAATTGGCCATATTGCTATGAGTGGTATTCAATTGGTGGTCAAACTTAAAATAGGTGTCTATTTTGTTTGACAATTTTCACGTGGTAAAATTAGGATACGATTTGCACTATTTTATTCACTTAAGTTAATGGGGCAGAACTTTTTCAAACTACTGGAAGTATTATGAATATGAGTTTTAGTCGATTCAGTATAATGACATCACAATCAAAAAAGGAAACCTATCCATCTTCAAGGTCGTTTGTAACTTAAGTGAATAATAATGTGATTGTTGTAATATAATTTTGCTTGGATTGGTAAAACCTAACCACATAAAATCCTTAAAAAGAAAATTGGGTGATAGTAGAGAAATTAAGTTTGAGAAATCAATTAATATGATAAAAAACAAAACTCAAGCTCTTCCTATGCTACGTGAAGCTTTAATATTTTGGATTTCGAAATTTTTATACTAACTGAATCGAGTCAACTATGATACATCTAAAAAAATCAGAATGGTACATTTTGGTCGGATTACTACTATTGAGCCTGATACCGAGTGTCGGCGCAATATTAAGATTGGTGGAGTTGGGTAGTGGTGATTTAGAATTCATACCTGAAAACCCAAGGATACAATCGGCTCCAACTCCAGTGATTTTCCACCTATTTAGCGTTGTTCCATATTGTATTCTTGGAGCCTTGCAATTTCTTCCAAGCTTTAGAAAGAAGTATTTGAATTGGCATCGGTTAGTAGGTTGGTTATTGGTCGGTGCAGGTATTGTTTCCGCTCTTTCGGGATTATGGATGACCCATTACTACTCCTTCCCCAATCACCTTCAAGGAGACCTCCTATATGTTGTGCGTATTTTGGTAGGAATAGCTATGCTCACCTTTATAGTGTTAGGGTTATCATCTATTTTGAAAATGAGAATGATACAACACGAAGCTTGGATGATTCGTGCTTATGCCCTTGGGCAAGGAGCTGGAACCCAGGTATTAATTACAATTCCGTGGTTGTTAACTGTGGGAGAACCGATGGGGCTTACGAGAGATATTCTAATGTCGCTTGCGTGGTTAGTTAACATTTTTATAGGAGAATGGACTATTAAAAATATGCGGAAATATTGAGTTAGAAGCCATGTAAGTTGCGGTTAAGGCAATAGCATCGCTATCAGTTGAAGCTATATGTGCCATTTCATTCGGGATAGAAATATATCAAATTATATTAATGTGATGAGCATTTTTCAAACTAGAAGTAGAATTATTAATAGTTTTTTTAGTAGCAACAGTAAAATGATTTCATAACCAACAAGTGAACCCTTTCGTCTTCAAAGACGATTGTAACTTAAGTGAATGACTAAGTGATTGATGTACAATAATTTTGTGTCGACAAAACTATTGTTACTTATGAATATTAAAAAAATAACATTTACTAGACTCATTTTATTGTTTGGATTCGTGATTCTCTTTCTACAAAGCTGTCTGTCAGCGAGGGATAGAAGTATTAAAGAATGGGAAAAGCATGAGTGGCATGTAGTTAAAGTGGATAAAACAGAAGAACCTACCTGGAAGATCTATAAACGAAACCTTAAAGGGACGAATTTTTTAGAGTACAAAATTGAAGGGGATATACAATCATCTCCTGAAGCTTGTCTTGATGCCTTTAAGAATGATATTCATAAACTAGCTAATGGTTCTGAAGATAAAAAGTATCCAACCTATAATATTTCTGAGGAGTCTGAGCAGAGTCTCACGACCTATGTAATTCACAACGAACCTTTCCCTTTTAGAGATACAGAATTGAGTATCAGATATATGTTTCATGATAAAGCGAATGGAAGTAAAGGCGTAAGTTGGAAAGAATCGTGGGATGACTCGTATATTTTTTCTTCAAAAAAGCTAAAGCGCGTTGAGACTTTTAGGGGTTCATGGAGCTTCACCCCAATCACCGAAAACTCAAGTTATGCATATAACAGCGTACAATTTGACCCTAAAGGAATGCCACTATGGTTGGTTACTCCTATGGTTTCTAAATTTTTAAAAGAAGGATTAGAAGATATTAGAATTACTTCAAAGTAAATATAAATTAGATGATGAATAATAAAATTAAACCTCAAACGCTGCTGTCAACTTTATGGATTTTTGTACTGTTTAATATAATTTTTAGAGACCTGCATCAAATGGTAAAAGTAGACTTTATAGAAGAGGTGATAACTGGATCTGTCAACGGTATTAGAATAACAGACGAGTTAATGTTATTGGGTGGATTTTTAGCAGAAATACCCATTTTGATGGTACTTCTCTCCAGAATATTAAATAGAAATGCAAATAAATTTGCAAACATAATCGCTGGCGTAATCACAATTGCGGTATTTGCAACAGGAATACCTTACTTAGATATCGATGATGCATTTCATATGGCTATTGAGACTGCAGCCATTTTATGGATATTCCGAATTGCCTGGAAATTACCAACTCAGGATAATATGAATAATACAGAATCTCATGCCTAATATAAAAAAGATGAAAGCAGTTATTTGTACAAAATATGGAGATCCCGAAGTTCTAAAACTCAAAGAGGTTGCAAAATCTGCCCCAAAAGCTAATCAAGTTCTTATAAAAATTCATGCCACAACGGTAAGTGTAGCTGATAGCAGGGTACGAAGTTTTAATTTACCTATTTCAATCTGGCTTCCTGCACGATTGATGGTAGGGCTTAGAAGGCCAAGAAAGTCTATTTTAGGAATGGAACTTTCTGGTGAGATTGAAGCTATCGGAAAGGATGTTAAGTTATTTAAAAAAGGTGATAAAGTTTTTGCTGCAACACTACAGACTTTTGGCGCCTATGCAGAATACATATGTTTACCTGAAGACGGACCAATTGCATTAAATCCAATTAATATTAGCTTTAAAGAAGCTGCGGCTATACCTATTGGTGCTAGAACGGCATTTCATTATATTAAAACAATTGGAAATGTGAAACCAGGGCAAAAAGTGCTCATATATGGAGCTTCTGGAAGTGTAGGGACGTATGCAGTACAACTGGCCAAATACTTTGGGGCAGAAGTAACTGGTGTGTGTAGTACTTCTAATTTAGATTTGGTGAAATCTTTAGGAGCGAATAAAGTGATTGATTATAAGACTGTTGATTATATAAAAAGTTTTGAAACATATGACATCATATTTATTACAGTTGATAAATGCCCTTTTATGGTCTGTGAAAAAGCACTAAGTGACAAAGGAATCTATTTAAATGTTGGTAGACCAATGAAAAGTTTTCAAATGATATGGACTTCATTAACAAGCAGAAAAAGAATTATTGTAGGAGAAAATTCCCCTGAGACCGCAGAAGTACTAATTAAACTCAAGAATCTTGTTGAAGAAGGAAAACTTCAAGTCGTTATTGATCGGATATATTCAATTGATAAAATTGTAGAGGCACATCGATATGCTGATAAAGGACATAAAAAGGGGAATGTTGTAATAACCGTAAGTCAAGATTTTAGCTAACTAAATTACAACAAGTAAAAAAAAGGGTTGTTTGAATCTGCTTAAAGCAAGTTTTTAACTGAAATCTAATTCTGAATATTAGAATTTAAACATACAATTATAAATTTATGAAAGGCATTGTTTTCAAACTCAATGGTAAAGAGGTCGCTAGCAAATCGGACCACGATAAGCCACTACTTTGGGTCCTAAGAGATGAATTTAATTTGATGGGAACAAAGTACGGTTGCGGTATTGGTCAATGTGGCGCCTGTACCGTTCATCTAAATGGAAATGCCGTACGTAGTTGCCTACTTCCTATTTCTCAATTAAATGGTATGGAAATCACAACTATAGAGGGGCTTTCCAAGGGTGGTACTCACCCTGTCCAGAAAGCATGGAAAGAAGTAGATGTACCGCAATGCGGTTATTGCCAAGCTGGCCAAATTATGACCGCTTCGGCATTCTTGGAAAAAAAACCTGACCCATCAGTAGACGAAATCGATGATGCGATGCACGGTAACATTTGTAGGTGCGGCGCTTATCACCGAATTAGGAAAGCGGTCCGGATGGCTGCAAAGCAATAAATTATGTCAAAAAAAATAGATTCAAAATTTAGCAGAAGGGATTTTCTTAGAACTTCTTCTTTAGTTGGGGGTGGAATGCTCATTGGCTTCAATCTTTTTACGGCATGTAAGTCTGAGGCAGAGATGCCGGTAGATATAGTGTCTTTAGATTACAACGATTTTAATGCTTTCATCAAAATTTCGGATAGTGGAATGGTGACCATATTTTCACCAAATCCTGAAATCGGCCAAGGAATAAAAACGGCGATTCCCATGATAATTGCAGAAGAATTGGATGTTCCTTGGGAACACGTAAATGTGGTACAAGGTGCATTGGACACAAAAAATTATGTGCAACAAAGTGCTGGGGGAAGTAGGGCTATCCGATTGGGTTGGAATTCTTATCGAGAAACTGGAGCATTGGCCAAACAAATGTTGATCAATGCCGCGGCTAAAAAATGGGGGATTGACTCATCTCAATGTGTCGCAAGAGAGGGAAAGATTATCAATACAAATGGAAATATATTAGGTTATGGGGATGTGGTAAATGAAGCAGCTGCGCTAGAAAAAGAAAGAATGGCCAAGACTACTGAATCGGATAAAAAAGAGAATACTAATATTACCGAAAAACCTATATTGAAGAATCCAATGGATTTTACCATAATAGGCAAAGATGTTAGGAATGTAGATGTTGAAAAGATCATTACCGGAGTACCACTATATGGAATAGACCATACCGTAGAAGGGATGGTCTATGCGTCCGTTTTAAGACCACCTGCATTCGGAAAAGTATTAAAATCATTTGATGCTATGGAAGCATTGAAAATGCCAGGTGTAATAGATGTTATTAGAATCGGCAAGAAAGCGAGCAAGATAGTTGAACAGTTAGAAGAACCCAACGTATTGCTTACTAAAGGTGTGTTGAACAAGAGCGACAAAATCGCCGTAATAGCCAAATCAATCTGGCAGGCCATGAATGCAAAAAAAAGCATAAAAGCAGTCTGGGTCGATGATACAATTCCCGAAAGCACCGAAGATCATCATGAAATTTTAAATAGTCTTCTGAATGGTCCAAATTTTGTGACCCTGCGCAAAGATGGCGATATAGAAAAAGCTTTTCAAAACGCGGACCAGATCGTGGAGCGTACTTACGAATCGCCTTTTCTCCCCCACAACTGTATGGAACCAATGAATTTCTATGCCAACGTTACCGACGACAAAGTATATTTGGTCGGTCCTACACAGACTCCCGGATGGGCAGCTGATCTTGTGGCCCAATTGTTAGATCGCAATTCAGAGGAAATAGAATTGGACATTACACGTGCCGGGGGTGGCTTTGGGCGCAGACTATTTGGGGATTTCGTTTTGGAAGCTGCAGAAATATCCAATGCAATAAGAAAACCTGTAAAAATGATTTCCAGTAGAGAAGACGATATGACCACTGGAACATATCGCCCAGCAATAAATTATCGTTACAGGGCAAGTATCAAGAATGGCGAAATTACGGGGTACCATATTAAGGAGGCGGCCATAAATGGTAATATGCATCCAACGATACCGCATTTTTTTCCAGTAGGTGCCATCGATAATTATCAAGTTGATGTGGCTTACTACCAAAGCAATATAAGCACTGGGCAATGGCGTGCTCCTCACTCAAATTTTCTTGCATTTGCGGATCAAAACTTTTTTGATGAATTGGCCGAGATTCTGAAAAAAGACCCTGTTAAAATGCGTTTGGATATGCTTAAAAAAGTTGAGGGTAATACTGATGAAACCATAAAGTATTCGGCTGAACGACTTAAAGGTGTAATTGACCTGGTTATTGACAAATCAGACTATTACTCCGAGCAAAAGGGGGTCTATAAAGGATTTACTGCATATTATTGTCATAATACATATGTTTCGGAAGTTGTTGAATTGATAATGGAAAACAATAGTCCGCAGATTAAAAAGGTCTATGTAGCGGTAGATTGCGGAATAGTTGTGAACCCACTCGGTGCCAGGAATCAAATCGAAGGTGGTATCATAGATGGTATCGGCCACTCAATGTATGCTGATTTTGGGTTTCAGAACGGAGTTCCATCAAGTAAGAACTTTGATTCGTATAGACTGATAAGAATCAAAGAGGCTCCTGAAATTGAAACTTATTTTGTAGACAACAATTTCAATCCATCGGGTTTGGGAGAGCCATCTCTACCACCCGCAGGTGCTGCCGTTGGAATAGCCTTAAAAAAGGCGATAGGGATTAGAATGATGAAACAACCATTTATAAAATATATGCCCATTCAGAAATCTACAAACAAACAAAATTCATAGCAAGTATTCACAAAAATACTATCAATATCTGACTTAATATATTGTTGCAATTTCTCAATTGTGGGTACTAAAAGTTAAACCAAGTTCTTTGAAATTCACTGTATATCTTATCCTCGGCGATTTTTGATGGCGTAACGATTTGCGCGAAAATTAAAATTGAACATTTCCTCTCTTTCCAATCCCACCCCCCTTAAGGAACGGAACAAAGTGGAAACCCCGATGCTAAAGCATCGGGGAATTATTAGAAAAATATAGGAAAAAGAACTACAAAAAGGGGAGGGCTACGGTCAAAACTCAGCGATCGCCTTGGAAATTTGTTCTGGAATACTGACTTTGATGTTTTTCGAAACATTTGTCGAAAAAGTCACTTCATTAGTTGTCAAAAACGTGTGCTGAAAATGGGAATAATTCATGATGGGCATAAATGGAATACCCAATAAAAGAGCCTTACTTTGTGGCAAACCATAGGTGATATTTTCCGTATCGAAGCCGAGCCAGGTGTTGATTGTTAAGAAATTATCATTGCATTTACCCAACAACACAGCTGACATGGGACTTACAATTTCCTTTTTCAATTGTCTGACACCTTCATAAACATAAAAGTTGTCGTAGACTTTTTTATCATTCAATGTGCCACGGATAGCGGAATGAATTGATTCAATAGTTTTGAATAGATTATGAGAATAGATTGGAACCCCATTAATTTAAACGCCAGAAGCTCCATTGCCAATATAATATTCTTCTAATACTATATTCCCTTCATCTGATTTCATTCTTGAACGTATATCAACAGTCAAATTAAACCCAATCACTTTATCTTCTTGATAAATTGACATATAGACCATAGCCAACATAACCTCAAAACTAGAACATCATCTTAATTCATTTGTTATAAGACTTTTTGATTTTATCGATTTCTAGCCGATTTAAACGAAACTTAACTTCCTTAAACCAAATCCCAGTACCCCATAGTAGACCGTTAAAAACCATTTTTGCTAAATAAAATCCAAGGTTCGGATTGTACAAATTCACTTTTTCAGATAATTCCTTATCTGAGTTTATTTTATCAACTATTTGCTTATTATTTAAAGAGTGCGAAAAGGAAAGTCTATTATTAACGTCAGTGTACTTTTTTTTCAATTTCTCAGTATCAGACATACATGTGCACGTTTCTGACAATAATTTGAGAAAGATATTAGCTGAGTATGTATCAAAAACAGTATGGTCCATATAGAAAACGATAGAGAATTCTTCATGCTTGACATAGTGATGAATAGTCACCAAAACAATTGGGATATTCAACTTTTTTACTTTGGAAAAAGGGTTATGTGCGATAAAACCAGGAAATTGCTTCCGGAGGATTTTTGAAAATCTTCTCTTGTCATTAAATAGTTTACTTGGTGGCTTTTCGTATGTTTTTTTATCTTCAAAAAAAGTGAAACATAATGCCATCATTATTGGTTTGGGAAATTGAGTACCCAGGAATTGATGTGGATTCAGTATCGTCCTCCCATCTTGATGAAACGAATTGAAATTTAGAGTTATCCACTAAAAATTGTAGAGAATCCTTAAGAGAGCTCAGGAAGTCTCTCATTTCCTTACTATTTTCAATCTTGAATACCCATTGAAAAGGGGAATGAGCCCTAGAATTGTTAGTATCCAAAGCAAATGTCTTTTTCTCAACCATAAACGCATTATTTCGTCTACTGATATAAGCCTCTTCCACTTTCTTTATCATTTTTATAACTTTTTATTTGCTTTATTTTAGTGCAAAGGAAAGCGATTTGACAATTAAAATTGTTTACTTAAGTTACTAAGCATATTTTTCTTATTCACTGATTTTTAGCGAATTCTACTTAATGAAATTGGCTTGATTCCGAACTGACTGACCACCTACTTTTGCAGGATATTATTCAGCAGATATGGTTTTGTTTCCAAGTAATTTTAAAACCTATATTCTGGTGGAGACGATGTAGATTAAATATAAAAATTCTAACTTTTTTTTAAAGAATTAATAGAGTTTTTATAATGAACGTGGTACTTTAATTTTGTTGAGCCAAAACATCAATTGCATAAACTCTAAAATGATTACTTAAATTAGGAAATGTTTCAAAGGCAATTGGTACACATACATTAGAACAATGAATTAGTATAATTGGAGGATTGGTTGATTTTCCAGTTGTAATAATATTGGTATCTCCAAAAGAAGAATTAATCTTTAAGTATTAAAAGTCAATATTAAGTTCATCTAATTTTTGGTCATATAAACTTAAAATGTCCTTCTTTACTTTTTCTGTTTTAAAAAGGGACTTCATTGATTTCGTTTAAAGTTTTACAACGGTTTTGTTTAAGAATAAGAGGACAGAATAATTCTCAGTTCTTCGGATAGGATAATAACTTAAACTTTTTGATTTACCTAATTGGCAATAGTCAAATTTAGTTAGAACAATTATTATTAATTAAATCATCGAGTGTAGGGTTAAAATTATTAAATCTAGCTGAGTAATTAATTGTCTGACTAGTTTCTTGTGCAAATTGAACTAAAGAACAAAAATTAATAAGCTTATCATTAGAAGTTATACTTATGATATCAGAAGAACTAATGCCTTCTAAACCATTCAGACTAACTAAATTAATATTATTCAGAATTATTATTTGAGGGATTGTCTCTAAATTTTCTAAACTACTTATGCTGGTCAACGCACCATTGTTACCAAGAAAAAATTGAGTGCCAATTTTAGTTAAACTATATAAAGCGTTAAGAGTTTTTAATTTACGGTTCTGGGAAATACTTAAATTATTGGCTATACTAGTTAATTTCTCCATGCCAGATAGCGATAAAAGTTCAAGGTTGTATTCAATTTGTAAAAAATCTAATTCGGTAATATTTTCTAAACCTTTGAGAGATTTTAAGTTGTCATTATATCTGATGAATACACCACCATTAATTACTTCTAAATTTTCTAATGCGTTCAGGTCTTCAACATCATCTAAGTAGTTGATAATTAAATTTCCATTAATTGTTTTGTAACCCTTTATAACTGGGTCTTCCAAATCTTCAAGTGAGTTGATTTCTAAATCTCCATCCAGTTCAGTAATTAATTCCATGTTTTCATCATTTGAAGAACAAGAACTTATTAGAAAAATAGTCGCTACTACTAACAATTGTTTTTTTAGCATAAAAGTGTTTTTTTGAAAAGAAATTAGCAAATCATTATTTTCAAATTGTTTTCAATTCAATTTATATGGTTGCTGAAATTTTCTTTGATTAATGGATTATTCAAATTATAGCTGTTTTTGTCATCGCCATTAGTGCTAATGTTTTATTTCAATCGACTTTGTTCTAATAAAAACTAATGAAAGCAAGGCAATTAATGTTGGTACAATTAGAACGGAAGGAATTATCGCACTAGGTCTAAAAAGTGCTGATTGCGCTATGGCTGTGTCCTTCATATTTTTCAATTGTTCAGCGATTAAGTTGGGGTCAGTATTTACAGCAATTAGATTTGCTTCTTTAAGACTTAATACGGAACTAAACCAATCTGGGTTTAGAAAGTGATGATAAATGTATAAGAAAGGATCGTAAATAATAAACGAAATTATGCCGACAAAAATGGCGATTAAAATTCTTTTAAAAAGATTGATTTTTTGTTTTTGATTTTCCTGCTTTATCGCCCAGAATATCATTAAAACTGGTAAGATTATTATTGCCATGTCAAAATATTGGCCGATATGCAAATAAGTAGTGTCTAACCTCGTCAACCACATGAAAATCGTATAAAAACAGAAGGCTAAGCCCATAATGACACCCTGCACAAGGGTGTTTTCTAAGTGATTTTGAAGTTTCATATTGTCTAAGATTTAATTAGTTGTCTGGTTGCAGCAAAATTAGACACTAATCATTTTCATTTATTAACTAAAGTGAATGTGATTTTATTTTTTATTTTTTGAAGGATTAATAAATATTTAAAATTTTCTTCTTTCTTTACTCGGATTTGAATAATGACGCCAATTCACTGTTATTAGGAAAGGTAACAAATCTTTTAGCTCTTTAGTTTTCCAAGATGCTCAATGTAAGCTCTTATTTCTGAATATATAATTGTATTTAATTGGAAATCTAAAGTTCAGTCTCGTTTAAATCGTCATAGTCATTGTATAAGCAAGAGAAAACGCTCTAAATGATACTAGTAAAAATTACATTAGTTAGTTCTTTCTAACTTCTTGACCTCTTACTGGCTCTCCACGTTCTACAAAAATATCATCTTCATAGTAATTCAAAAATTGAGTAGGAAGTCCTAGCCCTCCTAATTGACCGGATGTCCCTTCTAATTGATAATGCAAGTGTGGTCTATCTGAAGCACCACTATTTCCGGCTTTACCAATTTCTTGACCCTTAACTACGTTATCACCTTGAGCAACTATAATTGACCCTTTTTTTAAGTGTGCCAGTATCGAGGTTTCCCCGTTTAAATGGTCTATAATAATATAATTACCGCCAGGTTGATCATTATTGGTAGAGCCTACTTGATTATCATCAATAGTATTTACAACTTCTAGTATTTTTCCATCACTTGGAGCATTTAAGCGTTTACCAAAACAATAATGGTTTTCATTTTGCCTAAAATCTCCTGCATAATTTTTCTTTCTTAAGGTTCCATCAGGTAATATTGTATCCTGTACGATAAGAAAATCAATTGCGTATCGTTCCCCTCCACCGCGACTAGTAAAATGGTGAGCACCTTCAAAATGCGTTTTCCCTCCATTAACAACAAACCATTCGTCTTCAAAAGGCAATTCTAAGTCTGTTACAGTTTGGTAATTTAGATAAATGTCTTCGTCTAGTTTTCCTTCATCACCCATTAAAGTATCTGAGCAAGATGTTATAACTAAAGTTAATAAGATATAGGCTACTGTTTTGAGATGTTTCATAATTAAAATTTATAATTAATTCCTAGGTTAATTTGATGTTGTAATTCTCTAAACGCATTAGATATTTGAAGCCTATCATAATTGAAGCTATAGTTTGCTTTTACATCTAAGTTTTTTGACAGCGTGTATTTATAGTCCGTAGTCCATAAAATACTTTGGTATTTACCTACTGAGTAAAAGTTTTCATCAAAAGTTGAAGTTCTAAACATAACCAATGGAATTGTTAATTTAGATGATAGCGATTGTTTGTCATCTATCTGATAAGTAAAACGCCCTGCAATTCCAAGTTTTTGTTGAAAATCATATTGTTTCCAATCGTTAAAAGAAGAGACGTTTGTTTGGGTCTGTAAACCTAAGTGTATTTTAAGCTTTTCATTTTTATAAATTTCTTTCAACGAAGAAATGTTAAGTACGATTTTTGAATATTGAGGATTTGGCTCTGGAATTATATTAGTTTCTAATTCCGTAGTTAGATAATTTAGTTCTACTTCAAAAAGCTTATCTCTTTTGGTAGTACGATTATATTTTAATTGATAGTTTAAACCACTATAGTCATAACGTGCAACAGGGGCGAAGGATAAATTTTTTAAATAGCCAATAGTATAACCAGTTGAAAATTCTAAACTGATTTTTTTAGGTATTAAATCTTCTTGAGAAAAGGTATATGTAATTGACAATAGAAAAATTAGGGATAAAATTATTTTATTCATGAGGCTTATGATATAAATTTAGATATAGATGTTTTTGATTTTACCTTTTTAAGTTATATTACTCAATTCCAAAGACCTCTTTTAATATATTTACTCCGGTTCCTATAGCGTCATCATGAGTTCCTCCTTCAACGTGGCCTATACTTGCGCCTTTTTCATTTAGAAATTCAAGTTCTTGAGCCGAAAGTGGTCCTGCTACTTCATCTCTATCACCATAGATATAGGTTACTTTTGAAAGGCTTGAAACATTACTGAGTTTATCAGTATATCGGTTAAAAGCTAATCCTGCTAGTAATCTTCCCATGTTTCTTTCTTCTATGGTGTCAAATTCAGGGTCATTTTCTAATTCAATAGTATAATTACCATCATTGTCATAAATATGATATGGAAATTTACCTTCACTAAGAGCTTGCCAAGCTGCGTCGTCCACATCTAGGCGATTACCCAGAATAAGGTAGCCATCAGCAACATCAGCTCCATATGTAGCTATTAATTCTTGAACAATCAAACTGCCATAAGAAACCCCAAGTATATAGACTGTTTTTGCTTCCTGATTATTAAAGAAATCAACAACACGTTTAATATTAGAGACACTCTGCAGATTATAATCTTTTGCTTGTTGAAAGGTGATATCAGAACTTGTAAATAACGTGGGGTTTTTTGTTTGAACCTGATGCACCATTACATACATTGCTGATTGAATTCCTAGTTCAGCTACTATTTGATTGGAAGTTTCAGCGTCATCAAGTTCTAGTCCGGGACCACCCTGAGCATGAATAACTACAATGTCTCCTTCTAAATTTCCATAGAATTCAGCAATATCTGAAATTTCATCAAGTGAGTTGGTAGGTGAGGTAGCGTCATCGTCATTATTACAGGATATAAAAGCCGTGAATACGATGATGTAAATAATTAAGTTTAAGCGATTCATGTTTATCATATTAGTTTATTTTGAAAACAAAAAAAAAGAAAAAGAAACTTCAATAAGTAATAATTTGATAACCGTAGGATAGTTGTTGATAAGCGTGGATAATTAACATAGCATTAATAAATAAAATGTTTCTTTGTGAAAACATTCGATATGAATACTTCCAAAATAACTGTAATTACAGGACATGTCTTGTTCTGGTTATTTAATTATTGGGTTATTGCCATGGGGTCAGAATTCAACTGGAATGGTTTTACAACTAATTCTGGTAGTTTTGGGTATGCCTACATTTACGGACTTTTTTTCAACGCTTTTCTATTTTACGCACAGGTTTTTTGGCTTTACCCGATAGTATATAGAAATAAAAAAAAGCTTAAATTTTACGTATTATCCATCATAACAATCATAATAATTACAATAATTGAAACATATTTTGATTACTTACTACTAGGTATTTACAATGTGCGAAGTGAACAGTTATTATCCGCAAATCTTAACACTAATTTTATAGTTCATATAATTTATACCATCGCGGGCTTTTATTATAGTCTTAAGTTTGCATTAATAACATCCAAAAAAGCTAATCAAAAACTTTTAGAAGAATCCTACAAGACGGAACTAAAATACTTGAAGGCTCAGTTAAATCCTCATTTCTTATTCAACGGAATTAATAGTGTTTACCATTTGATTGGAAAAAACAATGACTTAGCTAAAGAAACATTACTTCAATTTTCAGGATTACTGCGCTATCAATTATACGAAACTAACACCCATATTCCACTAGAAAACGAACTGGATTATGTTTTAAAATACATCAAAATTGAAGAAACTCGAAGAGGCTCAGATATTCGATTGGATTATAATATCCAAACAAATAGCCATCAATTGAAAATAGCCCCCTTATTGTTGATTCCTTTTATTGAAAATTCCTTTAAACATTGTAGCAATTATTTGGATAGTAATTTCAACACTATTAAAATATCAATAAAAGAAGCAGGAGGGGAGATTCATCTTAATGTTACAAATAGTTATGATAAGTCCGCCAATGAAGATCTAGTAGGCGGAATTGGATTATTTAATGTTAAAAAGCGATTAGTGTTATTATACCCAGATACGCATGAGCTTAAAATCTTTAAGGAAGAGAACAATCACATCGTAGACTTATCAATTCATTTATCAAACGCAAATCATGAAGCAACTTAACTGTTTAATTATCGATGATGAGCCCATCGCCCGAGAAGGTATTGAGTATTATTGTAGAGAGGTTACCTTTCTAAATGTAGTTGCATTATGTAAGAATGTCTTGCAAGCCAATCATTATCTAGAAAAGAATCAAATTGATTTAATATTTTTAGATATTAATATGCCTATAGTATCAGGTATCGATTGGTTAAAAGACTTAAAAAATGCCCCTTCAATTATTATGACTACAGCATACGAAGAGTATGCATTAGAAAGTTTTAGGTATAACGTTTTAGACTATTTAATTAAGCCAATTTCATTTGAGCGTTTTTTACGCTCAGTAAATAAAGTTTATCACTATTACAACCATAAAACTGAAAAAGCAGTCTTATTTATTAAAAGTGAAAACCAGTTAAAGAAGATTAAAATAGATGATGTATTATTTGTAGAAGCAATGCAAAATTACATCAAAATTGTAACTATGGAAGAGTCGTTGGTTACACATATGCCCTTAAAGGAAATCAAAGATATATTACCTGATGATTTTATTCAAACCCATAAATCATATTTGGTATCAAAATTCAAAGTAGATGAGATTATAGGGAATGAAATTATTATCGAGAATTACAAAATTCCAATAAGTGTACGCTTAAAAAAGGAAGTATTAAGTAATTTTTAATTGTAACTATTTTAGATTTTATGTAAATTATTATAATGTTGATTTTTACTTAGGTGAAGAGGTTGCAAAACCGTCTCAGGGAATATTTTTAAAACAATAAACATAATTATCGACTATTTGGTAGATATTTTGCAATGGTGGTGTTTATAATGTAACATCATTTAGTTTTTAACTTTATCCAATCAACTTTTGCATTGCATTGGCTTATCAAAAAGTTCAGATTTTTTCATTATTAAAGTATCACCGGAACTTATTCGAATAGATTAAATTCTAACATAATTATTTACTTCTTCTTTGAAAATAATTGATATTAAAACTACCGATGGACAGAAACTGGGGTTGTTTAATATTTTGATAGATTATCTAAAATTCTTTTACGTATTCTACTAAGCGACTGTGGTTTCATACCTAGATAACTAGCAATTTGGTGATGCGGTACTCTATTAAAGAGATTGGGTTTTGTTTCTAACAAGTGCACGTACCTTTCTTCTGGAGAAGAAGATATAAAATGACTCCATTCTGCTTTTGCATTATTCAATTTTTCTAATGCAATTTGGCTAAAAACGGCATCTAATCTCGGAAGTGCTGACCGAAGTTCATTTTCAAAACTTTTGTTGCTTATGGTCAAAACACAATCTTCGACACATTCCCAGTAATGGTCGGAGGGTATGTCCTTTCCAGCACTGGCTGCAGGTGAGAATGTATCTCCTTCAGTAAAGAAAGCTGTAGATTTTTCAGCACCGTCCTTAATTAAATATTCTCTTACACAGCCTTCTACCACCATATAGCATTTTTTAGGAATTTGTCCTTGCCGCAATAAGATATCATCTTTTTTAAATTGTTTAACAATTGTTTTTTTTACAATAAGATTTATTTCATCTTCGTTTAATAAATTAGTTCCACTAACTACTGCTCTAATTTTATCTTTTAAGTCTATGTCCATATCTAAAACTTCAAGTCCGCTTCTGCCTTAATTTTAAGTATGCAAGATATGCTATATATAAACCTATACATGTGAGAGGAACGTTAAAGTATCATTTTATTATAAAAATGATCAGTTAGTTGGATTAGGTTGCTGTTTTTTAAACCAATACAGATTTAAATAAACAAAAAACTTATAGAAATTAATTCATTTTCATGCCGCAAAACACTGCTAAAGATTAGTATTAGTTTTAAGCTACTTAAAATACATAAATCTTCAGTTTATTTTTATCAGCTTTTCTATTTTTCAGTTTTTGTTGGGTTTTTTAAAAAGATGAAAGCAAAGAGTAGCGCAAAAATCACATATACTATTGTGAGTGAAATAATAATTTCTTGATGAATTTGGATATTAGAAACAACTTTGACTAATGCAATTGCCCCAACTCCAAAGTGCATTAGATTTGCAATGGCAATTGGTCTATTATATATTCCTCCGATTATAGTTCCTTTAGCCATCCAATTTAATAGTGCAAAACCCAAATATAATGCGCTTATTAAATTAAAAAACAGTCTTGTAATGGCAATTGATTCTATACTTAGATAGTCCATTACCTCATTTGGTAGAAAGGAAAAAAGGATTCCAATACTGGCTAAGAATATGACACTTGAGGTCATTATTATTTTTGTATTCATGATTATATTTTTTTAATCTGTTAATTGTTCTTTCAAATCTTCTAATTGAGCTATTAATTTGTTTAATCTAGCTTCTTGTTTTTTTATGGCTTTCGGTCTAAAATAAAACGCATTTAGAGCGATCCAGAAAAGCACAAGACCATAAGATAAAATAGCCCAAGGCAGCGTCATTCTAACAGCATACTCGTACATATAAAGACCAAGGCCTAAAGAAAGTAGAAAGAAGTAACCATTTAAAAGCGTGGTCTGTTGAAAACGCTGCTTTTCTTTTAGTTTTAATAGTTGTAGCAACTGCTCTTTAGCGTTCGCCTGAATATTCTTGGTGAATAGAAGCGACGTTAACGAGCTTTGGAATACTACGTATATCAGAATAGCTATGATAATGATGATAATTCCAATTTTAGTTGTCAAGTACTCGGGTTGATAATAGAACCAAACAAAACTTATAACCATACAAGTTAAGAGTAAAGCAATGTTGGCTATAATGAGTTTAATTCGTGTTTTTCGTTTAAACTCATTAGCTTTTTCTATAAGTTCCTTTGGGGATTGAGTTTCAATCTTTTGCTTATTCCAGTATTTTTTAAAGTCTATATTATCTGTCATGTTTCTGGAATTTTTTGGTTAACTTTTCCTTAATTCGGTGAACTTTCACTCTAACATTACCTTCTGAAAGACCAACAATTTTTGCTATTTCTTTCTGGTTTAATTCTTCCAGTTCCAATGATATGATGATTCGTTCAACTTCAGGAAGCTCCGATATACATTTATACAAAAACGCTACTTGAGGTTCAATATTTACACTATTTTCTTCAAATATTTCATGTGGTAATTCAGATTTTGGCATCTTTTTATCTTTCCTAATTTGAACTAGGCAGGAGTTTACGGCAATTCTAAATATCCAAGTCCCTATTGAAGAACGATACTTAAATTTGGGTAATTGTTCCCAAACCTTTATGAAAGTTTCTTGAGCAATATCCTTGGCTGTATCGTGGTCGTTCATATATCCCATACATTGTCGATACACTTTTGGCCAATATGCTTTATGAATTTCTTCAAAAGTTAAAAGTGTATCCATGTTTTTAATGAGGTTATAAATTGATCTTGTTGATCAATAAAGACATTGTGAGAACAGTTCTCCATGTATATTAAATTATTTTTTGATAGTATTCCTTTGATTTTCTCAACATGTACTTTTGAATATAAACCATCTTCGGTACCGTAGAGTCCAAAAATTTCAATTTTATGTTTAAGTACATTTTTTAAGTTTTGTGTCAGATTTATTGAAGTATACTTTTCATTTTTCCAAAAGCCTGTTGGTGCTTCAATGGTCATTTTTGAATCCTCACCTTTAAATATAGTATCTGATTTAAATTTTGAGTAAATGGCTAAGGCTTCTTTAGATGCTGCTTTTGGCGTATAAAAACCATTTTGCATGGCATGTCCAAAACTGTACGAACTATATTCCAATGAGTTTTTATCCATGGTCTCAAGCATTCCAATGTATCTTAGGTTGGTACTATCATTATTGCTTTCGTAGATGCTTTTGGAAGTCTTTATAATGGTGCTTAATGTTTCTTTTATAGAAAGTGGAACGGCTACCAGTACTAAAGATTTTGTTTTATTTGGATATTTCTCAGCGTAAAGAGTTCCAACCACTCCTCCAAAACTGTGTCCTATAAGGGTCGCATCTTTTAAATTGAATTTTGCATAGATAGCATCCAAATCATCAAACGTTTCTTGAAATGTGAATTTTGCATTTTCATCTGAAGATCGCCCCTCGCCACGTCTATCATAAATAACGACGAAAAATCCATTTTCGCTAAGTTTTTTTGCCGTTGTTATTTCAAAACCTATTGAATTGTATCCAGGGCCACCATGAAGGTAAATTAGTGGTTCATTGCTTGGATCACCAAATGCTTTTGAATAAATTGTTTGAGAGCTAATTGAAAGTGTTGTTATTAGAAATACGAATACTACAATAGTTCGTTTCATTTTGTTTCTTATGTTTTCATTTAGATACCAGAAATAACAAAATGTTACAGATTATTTTTTGATTATGATTAATGAACACCTTTTATAAAACGTAGTGCAGTAAATAAATGGTTCCGTTTTGGGTTACACACAAGTTAGGTTTTATATAAGAATTAGTACTTACCACCCTAATTAAAAAATTAGCTTTAGTATTAGTTTATTGCTCGCTCCGGCACCCATATAAATATCACATTTTGCTTAATTGAACCACATTTAAGAAAGCCACTTTGATGACTTTAAAAAGTACGAAATTTCGAGAATATTTCAAAACAAGATTTGCTATTAATATATTATATATCAGTAGATTAAAAGTCTTAAAATAATTGCCTTACCTGTAGGTGTATACGTTGATAGTTCGCAAGTATTTCCGCATCGTTATAGGCGTATCTTGGCTTGGGTAACGCTCTTTGGATATCAGGTTTTTTAAACTTGACCCGTTTGTCTTTTCCGTCGGCAAAGGATATGAATTCCCCTCTTTTCAGCCTAAAGAATACATCTGAGCGTATCTTACTGACTTCCCTTTCTCCCTTGGTGACTCTGGCATCAAAATTCCAATTACTACTATTACTAACACTCTTGGTCTGTCGTTTTACGATTTCAAAAAAGCGTTCGTAATAGTTAGCCGTATCCGGGTCATTGGCCTTACCAAAAAATTGATAGGAGAGATTACTTAGAATTGCTTTACTGGCTTTATCACCATACATCAGATCGTTTTGAATTTTGTCCTGAAGTACATACACCGTTAGAATATCATAACTTCTTAACGTAGCAGGTATGCGTTGCATATTCAGTAATCGAAACGTAGATGCCTCTTCGGCCAGAAAAAAAGAAGGTAGGCGATTGCGTACGCTCATCTGTTTGGCGATGGTATGAAGTATTGTAGCGATAGCAGGGGAGTAGGCTGTCTCGAATTTGGGATTGTTAACCACGCAAACAACGGATGGATTTTCAGGATTATTAATATCCAATGGAACGTCATCTGCAGAAAGCGCCATAAAGAGACGCTGCGTACTTATTTTTTTTAGGGCATTGGCCAAGGTACTCATGACACCCGCAGTTTGACGTTCAGAATCTATACCAGAAATAAAGGCCTGCGCCATCGCTTTCGAAGTGAAATCAGAACTTAGAAAGGAAACTAGGTTTTCAGCATCCAAATATTGGTACATCGCAATTAAATGGGGGAGTGTACAATGATTAGGGAAAGCGGTTTTCATCTTCCAAATCATTCCTCCCAACAATCCTTCCACCGCATCGTTGAAAAATTTTGAAGGCCCTGAAGCTACTGCCTCTTTTTGCTCTAATAGGTTTTCCAGTAAAACCCGTGAAATTTCATTTACACTCTCTTCATCCTCCAAATAGCGAGGTGCAATAGGATTGACACGTTGGTATATAGCATCAAAGGAAATAATGTGCAAGGGTATTTTGGACTTTTCGAATAGGGGGTATACCATTTCCGTTATTTCAAAATGCTTGTAATCATGGATAACACCACAAAATTCATGGTGGCGAAAGTGTTTTAGTAAATTATAAACTACCGATTCGGTCTTTCCACTTCCTGCAGAACCAATGATGGATATGCCTCTTCGGATATTCTTTAGTTGGAGAATACCATTTTCAAGAAAAAATCGAACAAGGTATCTTTTATGTATAGCATCACTATCGATTTTATCCGATAAGGAAATGAAAAACAGAAAACTTAGGAGCTGTAAGGGGACTAGCCACTTTGATATGAACGCAATGGAATATAGAAAGCTGTGGGAATAGCATCCAATGAATCCCATGTACAAAAGTAATAGCGGTACTAAAAGCAATGCGTTTCGCTGATAGCGATATATCAAAAGAATACCGCCCGAAGCGGAAACGTAGTATAGTAGCATTGTAGCGATAGGGTGTATCATAGTTTAAATTCCGATAGAGCTGGAGGATCTGGCCACATCCATCGCTTTTTTAAATTGCTTAATTGTCTTTAAGGCTAATTGTACTTTGTTCGTGGGTATGTTCACTCGCGGTATAGGAACACCTGCCTTGCCTAAAATTTTGAAGGCTGCGCTTCTCTCATTGGTTGGAAGTTTCAATAGCTTTGCGAAATATTTGTATGGGTCTTTGATATAGTTCTTTCGTGCCTCGTAGGTTTCGACAAAATTCCTTTTGTATTTGAATAGTGTATCGAATTTCTTTTCGGCATTATCAAAAAACTGGTTTCGATTAAATCCGCGTTTGACCAGCTTACCATTAAGTTTTGATTCCGATTGCATGTATTTACTACCAGGGGAAAGGCTGTATTGGTTCGTGACATTCTTGCGGCTCACTACAATATGGATATGGGTTTGAAGACCTGGCTTCTTCATACCCTGTTCTATTATTTTTCCATCTACCCAATGCGGAACTAAGGATTTCACATCTTCCAATTCTTTTTTAATAGCGCTAACGTTTCCTCGAACTTCGCCTCTTTCAACCTTCCGAATCTGATTCTCCAATTTTGCTATTTGTCCTTTGAATGGTTGATTTTCTTTTACCTCTTTATCGAAGCCCTTATAGGTTCGTTCATACTCGATTTTTGCGTAGTATTTGATGTCCTTTACCAAAACGTCTCTGTCTCTATGGAAGGATGAAGCATAATCCTTCATTATAACACGAACATATTGCCTTAACTTTTCAGCGTCGTTGTTGATGTGTTTTAATTCTCTTTGACTTGGATTAATCGTCATGGAGTAAAACTTAGGCTCTGTTTTTTTGAGCTTGGCGGTATTCCCATCAATTTCTTTAACTACTTGTTCCCGGGGAACCTTGTCTTCGTTTTGGTTAAAAAAATGCTCCTGCAGTTCCGGCTCCTTTCCTTCGTTCTCCTTTTCCAGATAATCGACTAAATCAGCTGAACTTTGTGAAAAGGTCTTATCCAAATTCTGCGGCGTAATGGTGATATACATGTTATGCTGTTTTGTAGTTTGATTTGAGCAATTCAAAATCGGAATGCTTCATATCTAATTTTAAGGTGGTCTTTCCCAAACCACTTTTATGGATAGTTACTTTGGTCAGAAAGTGCACTAAATCCCCTTTAGTTTGAACCAGGTCTGTTTTTAGAATGGTATTCTGTTTTTGAAGCTCAATAGCTTCTATTGCCGATGTGAAAAAAGCATCGTCCCTTGGCTTTTCTTTTGATTTTTTATGTTCACCCAAACGCTGTTGTTTATCTTTTTGTGGCGTATGCTCAAAGAGTAATTGCATCATAGCGGTGGTTGGTTGGGTCTGGTGCTTCTCTATATCCCTGATAATGGATATCAGCGCATTGATTCGCTTTTTGATGTAGTTCTCCAAGGTTCGGGCATTTGGTCCTAGTGTTTCTTTTGGCGAAATCTCGTTATAGAAGAAGAAGTCTAGCATGGTCTGTAATGCTTCCGTATGGGTCTTGAAGAATTGCCTTGAAAATTCTTGGAATCTCCGAGCCGTATTTTTCTTGAAACGTATGTTGCTAAATGTGTTCACCTGATTCTTTTATTAATCTAGTTTGCCGCAAATTCTTGCCTGTTTACTGGGGTTTTGAGGCGATTTGCCGCAAAAAGTAAGTTCTTGATGAGTCGTATCTTCACCCTTACCACTCATAAACGTCTTATATCCATGTGTTTATATGAAAAGGTAATAATGCAAGAGCGCGT
The DNA here is from genome assembly GCF_056839145.1 of Maribacter sp. UH1. Lineage (NCBI taxonomy): Bacteria > Pseudomonadati > Bacteroidota > Flavobacteriia > Flavobacteriales > Flavobacteriaceae > Maribacter > Maribacter sp. UH1. Next base: position 370,650 of record NZ_CM166387.1, on the reverse strand, counting down.
GAGCGTGTTGCCCTCTTGCTATTCCTTTTTTCCGCAGGAAACTTTTTAACCTTCAAATGAATTTAGTTTTCCGATGTGTAGCTGTAGTTTGAATGTGAAATTTTAAGAGTTTAGGAATTCTGTTTTTAGGGAATATGCAACGATTCAATTAAAACCATGGGAATTTCGAAATGTCCTTTTTCGTTTGACATCCTGATTTCACAAAAACTAGGGCATAAAAAAACCTTTGATTACTCAAAGGTTTATCGTCTGGATTAGAATTGGTTTAGACCGTAAATTTAAACTTATGGTTGTATAGGTTTTTAATGGCTTCCTCTTCCAAAAGTTCCTCGTAGACTAAATCATTTTCTTCGGCATAGGTTTTTATAGCTGAGCCATACGTTTGTTCTACTTCATGCATAGATTGTTGCATAAGTTTGTCCTGTGTTTCTCCATCCAAATTGTTGAAATTTAGACGAAAGGGTATGTCTATAGTTATATTGATGTCCATGATATTTTAATTTTCCATCATACCGTTATCCCTAAAACTAAAATAGGTACCATCGGGAAGAATTATGATGTGATCTAAAACTCGGATATCGAATAGCTCGGCAGCTCTTTTTATTTTCTTGGTTAAAGCAATATCGGCACCGCTTGCTTTGTTAGTTCCCGAGGGATGGTTATGGGCTAGGATTATACCTGTGGATACTGTTTTCAGAACTACCGCAAAAAGTAATCTCAAATCAACTAAGGTACCGGTTAATCCTCCTGTGGATGCTTGATAACTGCCTTTTACTATATTCGCATTGTTTAATAAAAGTACTTTGAAGGTCTCATGTAGTCCGATGGTGTTTTTATCCCAATTTTCAAACAGTATTTTCGCTACTCGGTCCGATGAGTTGGTAGGTTCGGAGTTAAGCACTCCCAATTTTTCGCAATAGCTTACTTGAATTTCATTAACTTCGTTTTTCATTGTTTTTCTATTAAGGTGAGACGATGAAAAAGAGGGCGTAACTTTCCACGGTGTCGCCCTCTTTCTTTTTAATATTCGCTAGGTAACATCAGCGTATTATTTGTAAAGAATAAGCGGATTGTTTCCAATGGAAAATCCGTTAGGTGGTACTTGTGCGTTTCTAGAATAGTGTCGTTACCATCGCTATATTCGATAACTGCTTCATATCCCAAAGTATCATGCATTTCTGCATTCAGCTTCTTAAAGTCAACCGTTATAAAGTGGCTTCGGTTCATCAAACTTTTTGCTATAACCGATACATCCGTAACTAACCAAAAACAGTCTGCTTCATTGGCTAGATATTGGATTCCGTCTGTTATGACCGTATTTAAAAGTGGTATTTTATGGAAAGATTCCGTTCCGCTAAATACAGCCAAGTGGTTCTTCAATTCCTGTGGTTTTATTTGTGTTTTCATATTTACTATTTAAGGTTTTAAAAAGCTGCTATCCTTTACAGACAACAGCTTTCGCAATTCGGATTAACTAATTTGACTCCCTATCGTTTTTCCCACCTAACAGCAGAATTTCATCGGCTACCACTTCGGTTACATAGCGTTCATTACCTTCTTTTGGATCGGTATAGCTTCTTGTCTTTAGCTTTCCCACCACAGCCACTTGCTTGCCTTTATGGGCATAATTTTCGACTATTTCAGCTGTTTTGCCCCAAGCTACGATTGTATGCCAGTCGGTGCTTTGCACTTTGTCGCCTTGTGCGTTTTTATAGTTTTCGTTTGTTGCCAATGAAAACCTGACTACTTTTTTACCATTTTCAAGATTGGTTACTTTAGGTTCGTCTCCTACGTTGCCTAACAAATGCACATAATTTTTGATACTACTCATAATTGAAAAATTTAGAATTAATTAATATTCCTGCCCGAACTCTTCGACCAGCTTTTAAAATCGATTTACTTATTACACCCATAGCGTTTTCCTTTTTGTTGTTTTTTAACTTTTGTTTCGCTTCATTTTTGAGGATTTGATATGATTTCATGATTTTTAGTTTTGATTTACTTCCCACAGAGCCGTCGCTGTTACCTTTTTTGTTGCTTACGATTTCACAATATTCAAGCTTGGTAAGAATTATAAAAGGAGTGAGTGTAGCCTGCGCTGAGCGCAGTCGAAGTGAGCCCGATTATGCAGTCGTCCATGAATGAATGTTGTTTTTTTGCCGTCAAAAAAGAAGAACGGTGGCGGTTGGGGCAGTAGGTTATAACGGGTATACGTGAAGTTTCAAACTCCTCTTGAAGCGGAACAAAACACTACATAATAATTTTAGTTCAAGCGAACTCTAGACCAGATTATTAGGATAGGAGTGGAGTGTTCCTGCCAAGCGGCAGGAGAAACGGAATGGAAACCCTAAAATTTGGGCTTGTGTTCAAGATAAATGGGTACGAAGGGTATTGCCCGGAATGGAGAGCAGCGGAATGAAGTGGTAATGTTCTGAGGGGTTTACTTATAATTCAGTTTATTGAAGCAAGTAGTTAAACTAAACTTGATTAAAATCGAGAAGATTTATTTTAGATTATAGACTATTAGTATAGGGTGGATTCTGATAAGAGTTTGTAAAGGATTTAGAACAAGTATTTATAAAATTTAATTAATTATCAACTTATATCTGTTTAATTGATTTGGTGCTTTAAACTTTATGAACTTAACGAATGTATTTTTCTTAGAGAATTTATAAACGATAGTTAAAATGAACTATTAATGAATCGACAAGTTGTCTATTGTAAATGTTTGTTAATACATCATAGTTTACTAATGAGTTAACATAGAAAAAAATAATAATTACCAACATTATTTATATATGTAGAATCACACTTAGCCGGATTGAGCAAAAGCCTTATACAGTGGTTTGTAGATTGATATATTTTACATGTTTTAGTTTCGGTACTATTGTTTAAATACTCTCGACTTCAACTTTTTTTCGATTCACTTTAATCCGATTTCATCAGGATACTATTTCCAATTTTACGTTTTAGTGTTTCACCGAAATAACCTTCATATATTCAAGTTTCCCAATTAATCCCCAACCATTTGCTTTCTCCAGTACTACGGCATGGATAATATTCAAACCTTTCTTTAATGGAAGTTCTACACTGTTTCGGTCTATAGCCAAATGCCCTTGGTAGCCGATGCCTTTGCTACGGAATGAGTTGTCTCCTTTGAAAATTTGATTGCCGTTGAGGTACAGCATTAACTTGTCACTAAAATCAAAAAATAATTTTTTGGATTGTACTTTAGTGGATTCTATTATTAATCTTGCGATAACATAATCTTCTTGATTGTTTTCAAAGGCGCCCTTCGAAGGCTTTACCACATATTTACTGATGGGTAGCAACCCTGATGCCTCAGTAGTTGCCCAAGTATATTCCTCACTTTTGAAATCTGACGGTTTAAATACCTTATCGCTTTCATATACGTGAGGCCTTGAAAGTTCCCAAGCGGTGACTACTCCTTTTTTTGGTTTTTTAGGATATAAAACTTTACTGTTCTTAATTGTTTCGGAACTTACGGTCATTCCAGAAAAAACATTGCCGAAAAGTGCCCAAAGTCCAATTGTGCCCTTACCATTTTCTGATTTTAGTTTTGGCACCTCTAACACGAATTCGTCGTTTACAAAAATACGCGCCGTGTAATTGAGCACTTCCACCCTCAGCATATTCCAGCCAGCACTCTTAAATGTTATATTGGCTTGATGTTCCTTATACAATTGCCAATTACTTTCTCCGTTGAATATTGGGGTATATTGCAATGCATCTGGCTTTCCACTCTTATGCATTCTCATATAGACTTCATCTCCGTGCCCTTTCTGATGTCTAAAAAAAATACCTGCAAAGCTTCTAGCCGTTTTGGCGTAAACAGCGACTTGTATACTTCCGTTTGTAAACGATACATCTTTTAAGGTAGCTCTCCCATCTAATTCTAGAGATTGACGTTCATCTACTTTTTTGAACTCATACTTTGCGTTTTGCGAAAAGTTCCATTTATCCAAAGTGAATTGGATTTCTTTTTCAATTTGCCCAAACGCAAAAACGCTGATGAATAAGCTGGTAATTAGAATGAAGACTCGTGTCATAGTATTTCTATTTTTTACAAAATTCGATTAGAAAAACTATTGGCTACCTATCACATTCGTGCCATTTTGGATCATTTTGCTTTTCTGAACTCAGAGGGCGATATATTTGCCAGTTTAACGAAGAATCTGGAGAGATTGTTGGGTTCGCTAAAATTCAAATCCATTGCAATTTCAGAAATAGTTTTATCGGTATACAACAGTTCTGTTTTAATTTCCTGTAATAATCTATGGTGAATCATTTGTTGTGCCGTCAATCCGCTGTACGACTTTAAAATTTTATTTAATTTATTGCGGTCAATATTCATAAGGGCAGCGTAGGCTTCAACCTTATGCATGCTTCTAATATTAATTTCGAGGACCTCTTTGAAGGTATATATTTCAGGATTCCCTTGGGTTTCTTTAGATAAACAATATTGTTTGGAGTAGCAACGATTCAGTTTGGTTAATACAAAATATAGTAGAGAACGAATAATATGTTTACTATCGGAGGTATAGTTTTTTATTTCGGCAGTTATTTCATTTAGACAAATCTTAATAAGTTCGTAATCTGCCGTATCTATTTGAAAAAATTGGGGCTGGGCAGCATTATAAAAATATTGCAATCTGTGTACGAATAATTTATCCGAAAAAAAGTTTGCCAAAAAATCGTCTTTGAATACCAAGTGGAATCCCCTTGCATTGGTGATTTTGTTTCTCTTTTTTTGATGTGGAGAAGCGAAAAGAATCATCAATGGGGTAAGTTGGGTTTTCTGATTGTTAAGTTCCACGATTCCTTTACTTTCCTCTAGGAACATGATTTCATAGAAGTCTATAGTGTGCGGTTTCGATTCAAAATCCAAATTAGGATTGGTCTCGAACCGGTGAAGGTCCATCATCAGCTCAAAACCGTATTTTTTACTATCGAATTCAAAAACTCTCATTTTCTTAAAGGATTACTAGCTTATATAATCATAGATTATCAAGTCAAATATAAAACAAACACTTGTTAGAGATATTGATTCTAGTAATTCCGTGCATCTTAATATATTCCATGGTGACCGTAACCTATTTTAAAATTATGAGTACTTTGTTGAGTGTTAATTTGAGTTTGGATAAGCCGGTCAGTTATTTCTTGCATATTCGAGTTGCTCTTTCAATTGAATAATTTTATCTTCCCATTCCTCCATAGATATTGCATCATCGTTTAAATCACTTGCTTCTCTTGTTGCCTCTTTTATTTGGTTTTGCCAAGCATCCAACATTTGATTTACAGAAGCTTCCGACATAGGACCATTAAGCAATTGAAGTTTTTTTTCTATGTATTTATCGGAGTACGACGCCCATGTAGCTGTGAGTTTGTCACAGGATGCTGACCGTTGTACTGCCAATAGGTGCTGAAAGGGTGCACAATTGTTGGAAGTCTCTCCCCATTCATCTGCAATTGGGGTAATTGGATTTGCATTGTTTATGATGTTTGCAAAAGCATTGTCAAGATCCCATGCGATTAAATGTAGTTTTTCTTCGTTTGGTTCTTCGTACCAGTAGTAATTATGATTACTACAATCGTTATCGCTACAGTACCAATGAAATGGGCCATCATCGTGTTTAATTGTTCTGTCCACTACCGAATAGGACATTATCTCATCCATATCCAAGAACTGCTCTACAACATCTCGCGCTGACGATAATGAGGCATCGGCTATCCCTTGCCCTAGATTTTTTATTAATGTAACACTAGGATTATTGTCCTCATTTGTTTTTAAAGCATCGATATACTCCTGATTACTGTACGGGACTCCATCGGCGTTTAATGGCCAAATTTCTTTGTATAGATTCCCTTTATCATGATCATAGTTCTCCTTTATGAATCTATTGTCTATTTGCTCTGTTAAAGCGAATAAGCCTATATAGTTACCATTAATATTCAGTTTCGCATGTACAGACCTTGGAGCGGGTACACCCATTTCTCGGAACAACCAATAACCAAGTCTTTCATGCATTTGTGAAGGATCACTGTTCATAGAATGGAACTGTAATTTTTTTAGCTTGAAAAACTTCTCATCCCTACCTTTCCAATTTATTTTAACCTTCATAGAGAGTTTAGTGCAGGTCTTAGTGCCTGAAGGATTAAATACATCAATACCGGAAACACAACCGACCCATGCCCCAATAGATCCCTTATATCGAATCCCTACTGGGCTTATAGTATCTCCTTCAAAGACCAATGCTCCTTCCACATACTCCTCAGCAGTTGGATCTTGATCTAATTCCGTTAATGAACTCTTTGGAAGTAATAAATTATAGGTCCGCAGTTTATCTTGGTCATATATATAATCCGATCCATTGTTCAGATAATATTCGTCGCCTGAGGGGGTCAAATTAGGCACTGTAAATTCAGATATGTTGTCGGTGTCCTGTTTACTGCAGCCAGTAAATACGAATAGTGCGGCCATTATTATAATTACAGGGTATAGTTTCATAGCATTATAATTTATATTTAACAGTAAATTGCTACTAGATTGTTGAGAATACATCCCAATTTCATGATGGGCAATTGTTTCAACTGTTTTGTTGAGCATTTTCATTTCGGTTAGCTATTCAGTATTGTGATTATTTCATTTAGGGAGGTTTGGGCCTCTTTCATTACAGGTAGTAAAGGCCAAATATGTGGCATGTTCTTTCCTTCAATAATTTCATGATTAACTTTAGCTTTAATCAGTTTTTTGACTGCCAATTTTTGATCTGGATATGTAATGTCATTTTCTGCAAGAAAAAGTATTGTTCTAGGGAAATTTTCGAAACTTCCGTATAACGGTGAAATCATTGGATTTTTCAAATCATTGGTTTCGGCACACATTTTTTTAGCACTCAATATGCCTTTTTTAGAAATCATTGGGTCAATATTGTCTACTTTTTCAATTTCAGGATTAGACATTGTGGCGTCCATAACTGGTGATACTAGAATTATTTTACTAGGTACTTCTATATTTTTTTTAACTAGGCGTTGCATTAAACTTATAGCTAAAGTTCCACCTGCGGAATCTCCTATAATAGTAATTTGATTTGGCACATAGGCTTTTAATGCTAATTCATAGACTGAATCTATATTTTCTGATATAAATGCTATTTTATTCTCTGGCGCTTTAGGATAATTACACATCCATATCTTATAATCCGTTTGTTGTGCGATTTTTTTAATAGTGTCCCAGTGATGTTGTGCTGGACCAGAAATAAAAGCACCTCCGTGAACGAATATCAATAGTTTTTCATTTTTTTTGATTAATCCTACTTCATGAATTACGGTATCTGAAACTTTAAATTCCCGAAGTAAATTAGTTTTAAAAAAAACACCTTTCGGATGATATACATCCTCTTTTCTAATTTTGGTATAATCGATAGGGTCTTTACTAAAATCTCTTTTAAGACCTTTTAGTTTAATAACTAGTAGCGTAATATAGTAGGTTAAGCTTTGTTTCATTTTAATTTTATATTTTTTTATTTAACCAAAACATTGTTAAGTTCATTAGCATTTTTTTTAGACGATACTTGGTAAATGAACCACATATAGAAAGTACGCTAGTACATTTGTAAATAGGCTAAAAACACGCAATTAATTATATACGTTATTAGTTATTGTTTATTTCAGATTCTATAATTTACCCATTTAACTTGCCAATTCTTTTCAAGATGTTCTCCAGTGGTAAAAAAAAATTATTATAAGGTGTTACATATGGGTTTCCTTATCCATAATTATTGATTTTTATATTCAGTTTTTTAGTATTTGTCCGTTCGCCTTTTTCGTCATTATAGCTAATCATTAAGTCAAGTTCGTTTCCAATTGAAGCAAATATTAGGTAATCTCCTTTAGGCGAAACATATGGCGTGCATTTTCCTAATTTTGAATTTATTCATGTACTTAGATAATGGCTTTTATCCTCGATATGACATGTAACAATCAATAAAAAAAACTGTCTTTTGGATAGAACTCAAGTCTTATTTCCAAACCTGCCTACCGGCAGTCAAGAATGGCAGAACCTCTATGTTTGATTATGAAACTGTTTCTTTTATTTTATGCTCATTTTTGTCTTTACGCAAAATTATCCAAATTAGACTTGCAGAAATTAAGGTCCATAAGGTAAAAACCTTTTCGAAATTAGTCTTAGCGAATAAATTTCCAATAGTATTCAACACGAATAACACCAAGAATATCCATAACGCAATATTGACAATTTTCATTGGTATAAACTCTCTTATATCTCTCCTTTTCATAAGTTAGGATGGCACATAAAAAAAGATTTATTAATATCGATATAGATTCAAAAACATACATCTCAGCGTCAGTTTTAAGCCTTCCTCCCCATGTTATTTCGTATGGAACTATTTTTAGAACAATACTTAGATGAAATAATATTACAGATATTAGCATCCATAACATTACTTTAATGGCAGTTTTTGAACTCATTCTTTTCTTTCTAATAATGTCACACTACAGCACTGATATAAGGTGAACGGCATGTTTTGTTTAATCAACTAATTGTGATAGGGCAAACAATTGATTATAAAAAGTTTAATATGCCTGCCTAATTTTGGTTCTTGCCTTAGATTTAAAATTTGTAACCCATTGAAATTTGAAACACACTATTTTTAATATCTGGATTTTCTACAACTGTTGTTATGCTATAATTATATCTAATTTGGGCGAATAGGTTAGAATTAATATTGTAAGCAAAACCTATATTAAGTCCGAAATCAAAACTTGAGGCATCTACATCAGCATCAGGAATTGAGCTATCATTAAACTCAGCTTTATCATTAACTAAAAATGATAATTGTGGTCCAGCTTCTAGACTAAATTTTTCAGTTACATAATATTTTGCCATCAATGGTATTGCCAGATAGTCTACTTTAATTTTTACAGAATTTTCAGCTTCTGAACCTTGTCTGGAATACAATAATTCTGGTTGAAGTGAAATTTTTTCAGTTATCTTAAATTCGGCTAGTCCGCCAATATGAAAATCAAATAAATTATTTCGACCTACATCACCTCCAGTAAAATTTGAAATATTAAGACCTGTTTTAAACCCAATATCAACATTTTGCGCGTTGATTAAATTGATGATTCCGAACATGGCAATAGTTAATGGAGTAATAAATTTTTCATAATAGTTTGTTTTTTAGAGACCTCTCCTAAATACCTTTGAAGGATATCACTTAATTAAGCATTTATTGTTGTTAAATATGTTTTCAAAATTAGCAATACAATAAACCTTAAATATTAACTTAAGTTAATATTTAAGGTTTATTGAAATAATTTAATCCTGTGCTTTAACGCCTAGATATTTATGTCACATTTTTTGATTGTGTGCTGATATATTTTAATCTAGCTTTATCAATGCGTCTTAATAAGATATTTTATCTGCTTTAGATAGTCGGTTATAATCATTCAAAAAATAAAAGCATGAATGCAACCTATTTCCAGTGGATTGAAAACAAATTAGTCAAAACCTTGATGAGTCTAAATACAGCGTTTAATTTTAGACTAATAAGGATGTCACCTATGATTTTAAAATACGTTGAATAAATTTGAATAGATTTAAATCAAATTGTACTGTTTTGATATACCTTTCTTATATTTATATTGCGAAAGCATCAAAACGCTGTTAAAGGTGCCTTAATCGGTGTCCTGCTTTGATATATTGCGATAAAGTATTGGTTTTTAGGGATATAGGAATAGGGTGTTAACTCTGTCATCCCGACCAAGCGATAAAGTGAACCATGTGAATGGTTCACTTTTTTGATTACAAAAGTGTCAAAAACATAGTTTTTGTAAACGATTGGAATCAAAAAAGTGAGAAGGCGTTAGCCTTCACTTTGTCATTTGCACCGAGGGTTTATTAGGATTATCTAAATCCTTTTATGTCCTGCTTATGTAAGCGATTGGAATCAAAAAAGTGAGAAGGCGATAGCCTTCACTTTGTCATTTGCACCGAGGCTTCATCAGAATTATCTAAAACCCACTTTTATCAATAAAACCTTTATAAAGGGCTTATTTGTCTTAAATAGCATTTTATTTCCTAATTGCTTATATTTCATTTATATGTAAACAAGTCGCAAGTGTAGCATTAATCACACACGATTTGTTCTTTGGATAAGAAGCCACAAATGAAAAATATTTTTCCGTTTTTAATTCTACTGGGTATCACTGTTTTATTAGGATGCTCAAGTTCAGAAAATTCAGTAAATAATGATTCTTTAGGTGAAATAGACACCGTTGAAACACCAAATGATAATAGTATACCAGATGAAGTCTTTAATGATGATATGCGAGATTTATCGCCCAAAGAATTTGTGCTGGACATGGGTTCTGGTTGGAATTTGGGTAATACTCTAGATACTGAAGATGTAGATAAGACAGCATGGGGAAATCCCATTACGACAAAAGCAATGATTGATGCAGTTGCTGAAAAAGGATTTAAAACTTTAAGATTACCTGTTACTTGGCGGTTTCATACAGGCGATGCGCCAGATTATATTTTAGAATCTGACTGGTTAGATAGGGTAGAAGATATTGCAAACTTTGCTTTAAGTAATGAAATGTATGTCATCATCAATGTCCATCATGACGATGAGTGGATCATACCTACGTATGAAAATGCACCAGCAGTAAAAGATCGATTAACAAAAACATGGACACAGATAGCCAACAGGTTTAAACCTTATGGAGACTATGTATTATTTGAAACTTTAAATGAGCCACGCCACGAAGGGTCTCCTGAAGAATGGGAAGGTGGTACTGCCGAAGGTCGAGATGTTGTAAATCAATATCACCAAGTAGGCGTTGACGCAATTCGTGCAACAGGTGGCAACAATGCTGTTCGTAAAATTATGGTTTCTACTTATGCGGCCGGCACTGGTGACAATGTCTTAGAAGATTATCTAGTTCCTAATAATGATGAAAATATAATTGTATCTATTCATAGTTATTCCCCTTATTTATTCTCTTTAGCGGGTACTGATCCAACATGGGGTACCGATACTGATAAAGCGGAGCTAACAGAAGAATTCAACATCATTCAAAATAAGTTCAATAACGAAGGTAGGGCAGTAGTAATGGGAGAATGGGGCTCTACATTTGCAAATAATGTGGCAGATCGTTTAGCACATGCAGAATATTATGCTGAATTATGCGCTGAGCGCGGTATTTGTCCCATTTGGTGGGACAATGGTAATGCCGATGAATTTGGTCTTTTTAATAGGAACACATTAGAATGGGTTTACCCAGAAATTGCAGACGCTATAGTCAATGCTACAAGGTGATGGTATAATCAGAAAAAGATTTTGACATTTAAATGTTATATGTAAAGCTTAAGCCTTTTTTTAAATAGAGCAAGAACATATACCAACAAATATTCTAACTCCGTCGTTTCTTCTCAACTCCCTGTTTACGGCTTTCGTACCCGCTATGTAAAGGCACTTCTTTAAGAGGGATTGCCCCGGCCTCTTCCATTTTATCAATAATAATTTCAAGATCTTCATCAGCCAATAAGGTTCTTATTTGGTCAATATTATCGCACCATGTTTCTTCTTCATTTTTATCGAGACTCGGCGATCTTTCGTTACTTCGGCTTTCATCAGCTACCACACGTGCTTGTATTCGGCTGAGGTTTGTTGGACTCATAATTTCAACTCCGTAAAGTGAATTTGATTCCTTTTTAACAACTAGGCGCCCGTCTTCAACCCAAGCAGTTTGCATATTATCATTTATAGTATATCCAGCTTTCTCTAAGGAAGATGTAATGGCAATTCTTCTTGCTTCTACAATTTGGCTTTCAGAGGTATTTTCATAAAATGTTCGGGCCTTTTCTGCTGTTTCTAATACAAGATCAAGTTCTAAAGATTGAAGTGTTTCTGTCCATTTTGGTACAAATTTAAAATCTTCGCCAAGTGATTTTATTAGGAGTAAACTATTGTTGAGGTCTTCACGAGCTTCACGAAGTGCAAGTTCATTTTTAGTAAAGTCCGCAGCATCTATAATAAGGGAATCTAATTGCACCTCATAATTAAAATCGTTGGCATCAAGTTGTCCACAACGATCAATTAACTCCTGTATTTTTACTTGAGACATTTCATGAACGTACATTTCTTTGAGCGTGTCTTCTAGTTTTTTAAGGCGAGATTTGGTTCTTGGTAGTTTGGCTTTCCAGTCAGTAACCAATAACATACTTTCGCCTTCAGACAAACGCTCCTGTAATTCCAGTTGCTCCTCAGATAACGCGTCAGCCTTGGAAATTGATTTTTGTAGCAGTTCATATAAGTTATCTACTTGTGACTTATATGTTTGTAAATGACTTTTTGTTAGGATACTAGGAGCATCAAAAGGGGCAAAAACAATTTTTTTTTCTTTCGAAAGCGCTTTCAACTCATTATGGGTGCTTTTAAGTTGCCTAAATCTATCCCAATCTGAAGTTCTTTCGCTGGCGACTTTATGTTTAAGTTTCTTAAGTTCTGCATTTAAGTAAGCTATCTGCTGCGGTACTTCTTGCTCAATTTGTCGGTAATCATCTATTGTTAATTTGGCATAATGTTCATGGGTTTCTAGAAGCCCTTTCTCCAAATCATTATCTAATAGATTATTTTTTTGAGCATAATCTTCAGTTCGTTTTAAGGCATGTGAGAGTTTCGTGAGCCATCGATCTTTTATAATTTGACGTTCTTGAGGTGTAACAATACGTACTACTTTAGGTCCGCTCATGTATTTTGAATAAGTGCCAATTCAATGGCGTTTTTTAATTTTAATTGCTCCTCTTGTGTATTCTCAAGCCACTGATAAGAGGTGGTTCTGTGAATATGTGGAATAGACCTTTTTAAAACTTTAGGTCGCCACAATTCTCTATAACGAGCCTGCTTTAAAAGACTGTCATACGGGGCGTCACATTCTATACCCAAAATAAAATGACCACGTTTTTTGTCTCTAATGGCAAGGTCCATATAGAATACGGAGTTCTCATTATCTTCTACAGTTTCATACCCTAAGCTTTCAACGAATGCTTTAACGATATTTTTAAATCCGTCATTTCTAACCTTTGTTATTTGCTGATGATCACTAGTAGATAAAAGACGTAAAGTTTTGGTAGCAATATCTATTTGCTCGTTAGAGTGTATTTCCGCGTAGTTAAGATAGGTTTGTATATAGTCCCGTGGTTTAGAGGCTAGTCTACCTGTAGACAAAATATCTGATATTGCTTGGGTAGGCATAGAGGTGGCAATTACCACTTTGTTTCTTGCTCTGGTAATAGCCACATTAAGACGGCGTTCACCACCGCGATGACCTAATGCACCAAAATTACGACGGAAAGCACCTAAAGGATTAATACCAAAAGTGGTACTGAACAAAATCATATCTCTTTCGTCTCCTTGAACATTTTCTACATTTTTAACAAAGAAGCCCATGTCTTCTCCATCTTGCTGCTTATTTCTTGCAATGGTAAGCGCACGACCAAAAGTGGCATTTTCTGCAGCGTATTCTTCAATAGTATCTTCTATGAGTTCCGCTTGTTTTTTATTGAAGGTAACAATACCGGTGCTTTGTCTTTCAGCTTCGGGTAGCGCCCAATGTTCGGCTAAATATTCAATTAGTGTATTTGCTTCTGCAACATTGGTTTGTTCGTCATAGATTCCGTTAACACGAAGAACTTCAATAGGCTTTACCACGGCAATTTCTTCTTTAGGGTGATATGCAGGAATATGTAGCATGGCATCATAGAATGCATAATTGGAAAAATTGATGAGCGCCTTGTATTTTGATCGATAATGAATTTGTAGGGTAGTGGTAGGCAAAACTGTTTTAGCCAGTGATAAAAGATCCGGACTGTCTTTCACTTCTTTCTTATTCCACGCATCTTCATAATTTTCAAGCTCCTCTTCAGAATGGTCTTCGTCAAGTTCTGCCTGATCTAGTTCATCATCATTCTCTTCTAATTTTTTAGTGAAAAATCCTGTTGGGGGCATTTGTTTTTCATCACCACTTATTATCACCCGTTTTCCTCTATAAAGTGCAGGTATGGCATGATCCACTAGCATTTGCGATGCCTCGTCGAAAATAACAACATCAAACATACCGGCTTGTAGCGGTAATGCCTGAGAAACCACTTCTGGATTCATAAGCCAAACAGGTCTTAATTCTAATAGGCCTAAAGGCTCACCTTCCGAAATAAATTCACGGAGTTTTTTGTAATTCTTACCTCTTAATCTGGTAATACTGTTCCATGCGGTTTGCGATTCTATATCATCAAAATTATAGTTAAGGGCTAAAATATTCCGATTAAGCACTTTCATTGCCTCTAGATTTTCTTCTAGATCACTAATTTTATTTAGTACCTCACTCTCGGCCATAAGCATAGATGGGTAAGACTTTTCTATACGCTGCTTCCAAGCCAATAAACCTTCACGATGTAGTGAAGTGGCAATGATAGTTGACCATTTTTCCTGAGAAAAACTAGATATTTCTTTTTCGTAGTTTCTTAGAACTGCGAATATTTCTATGAGCTTATTTTTAGACGGACTGTCATTGAAGCGTATTCTGAATTTTTGATAGAAAACAAAAACAGTCATATCAGCAATGATATTCTCCATTAGGTCTAGGTCGGTGTCGTTTTGCACTATTGCACCATTAAATGCTGAGACGGATTCTGGTGTTAACCATTTTTCTAGCACCTGTAACTTTTCAATAGATTGTTGCCTGTTTTTATAACGTTTGCTGGCACTTTCTAAAGCAACTGAAAATTCTGTATACCCATTTTCATTTCCGGTTTCTAAAACTATTCTTGCTTCTTCTTTCGCTGGGCAGCTTCTTAAAATGCGTACTAATGAGCTGGCTTGTTCAAGTTCACGCGCAGTTGATTTTATGTCTACGGCTAGTCGTCTTGGTTCTTCTATAACGAGCGAATTGGTTTTTAGCTTTACCAGATGTTGGGCATATTCATTACGGTAAGCTCTAAAATTGTTCTCATGGCTTACTGCAGTTTGTAATTCTCTAACGGTTTTTTCGGTTAATTGAAGATTGTGCTTATTCGCTACTTTTTTAAGTTGCGATTTAGATAGCCAATAGAAAGGATTGAGCACTTTTAAACTAGAAGTGCTCAAGTAGGTAGCACAAGCTTTATTTAATTTCAATACTTTTTCATCATCTAAAGAATCAAAATATTGAGCGAATCGGTCGTCTTGATAATTAGAGATGAGCTGTTCTACTTGCGCTAATAAATTGAGTAGTTTATCATGAATATCATCGCCTATAGAACGATTATCAAATTCATCATAAAGAAGGTCTAGCCAGAGTTGACTTTGAGAAGCCTGCGGTTTTGATACATTAAGTAATACTTCTTTATTTTCAGTTAACCATTCACTATAATGGGCGGCGTTTGGGGTGTCTAACTTTCCAGAGGTTTCTTTAATGAATTGTACACGCTCTTTCTCTGCTTCGTAAAAGGTCTTTAAGTCATTGTTCAATACATTTTCTGTAGTGCTGTCAAAAGAAGTGACTTGTAGGTTTTGAAGATGGTTGTTTTCATATTTAGACGGAACCCAGTCTGTTATTAAACTACTTATTTCTTCAATATGGATGTTAAGCTTATTTCTAGTACTGTTTTCAAAAAGCATTCTCAGCTCTGGAACTTCAATGTATTCTTTAGAGGTAATATCAATTAATTCTGAAAGTACATTGCGATAGCTTAAACCAGAAGTTTCATCTACAAGATGAATTTGATGCGATAGTACATCAAGATTAGTCTCTATTCGATCTATTTTTTTACCTAAATTTTCGCGTTTCTGAGCAAGGTTATCTAATGTATTTTGATTGTAAGGTTGAGAATAATAATGCGCTACTTGTTCTCGAATACCTTGTATGATGGGTTGGCGGTCTCTTGCTAAGTCTGTAATCAACAAAGCTCTCTTTTCTAGACCTACAGCCTGTAATCTTTTTAGAATAACTTGTATTGCAGCTCTCTTTTGAGAAATGACCAATACTTTTTCTTTACGACCAATACAATCTGAAATAATATTTACAATGGTCTGACTTTTCCCTGTACCTGGTGGACCTTCTATTACAATACCTGGAGCTGTTCTACTTTTTAGTACGGCATTATCTTGAGATGGGTCAATTGCCATTGTAGTGTAGCGGTCATTTTCTGTACTATCGGCAACCTGTTCTATAATTTCAGGTTCAGATATTTTTAAGATAGGCTCCATTGACGAACCTGTATGCGGTAATTTTTGTAATAGTCTTAAGTCTTCACTAATAGCCTGACCTGTAAAATTAGCATTAAAGAATACTGCAGATGCATGAAGCTCCGTTCCAACTTCATCTCTTTTAAAATTAACGCTAGGGTGGGCGGCAAGCTCGTTACTCTTGGCAGGAAAACATGCGCTAAAAGCATCTATAATTTCAGAACTATGCAGAGATTGTCTCCCAAGAATCTCACGGCTAATTTTTTCTATTTTTTTGTAACTATCAGGATCTAATGTATTTGCAAGAGCAGGATTCAGTCTTACTTCACCTTGGGCATAATCAAAACTTATTTTTAGAGATGTAGTTGCCCGTGAGCTAAAGTCTAGATGAACGGGCCATAATAAAATAGGCATTATGCGCGGCCTGTGGGTCATTTTCTGTTGTGCGATCAAAAAAGGAAAACCCATAAAGAGGGAATCTAGCCCCGTATCTCTTTTAAAATTGGCAGCTTTAAGCAGCATTCTTCTAGTGCGTCTTGCTAATAGTGCATTCTTATTGAAAGCCAAGGGGTCTACATTTTCAGTACCTGTAGACCTTTTAAGAATGTTTTGAACAAGTTTTTCCGTAGTTTTTAAACTTGTACCCAGTTCATTTAAATCTATACGAGCAGAGTGTTTTGATATGATTAACCTAACCAACGGTCCTCTAGAGGAGGCATAAACAACCTTTTTCTCAAAATGACGTAACAAGCTAGAGCCGTATTCATGTTTTGGAGGGGCGATCCATTGATTCTTGGGTACAGAAAGACACAATACCGAAGGTATTATGGGTAATCGTTTTTCAATTCTAAAACGATCTGCCCATCTATCTAGCGCTTCATTATTACAGCGAGAGAAACCTTCTAAATGGTTGTTGAGCATTTCAAAAATCTCTAATCTATACTTTACAAGGCATGCTTCATAAAAAGGAATATTGAGTTCTAGATCATGCTTTTTTGCAAGTTTTTTCGTTTTATTTAAAAGTTCTTCAAGTGTAATAAACTGATCACGATTGGCACTTAAAACAAGTATCATATCTTCTTCCCGCACACGTAGATTACTCATGACATCTGAGAGTCCACCATTATGAGCATCGGGGTAGAGTCGGCGTAAGAAATCTAATTCAGACTTAAGTTTAACTCGAGAAGAACTAAGGCTGTAGATTAAAAACTTATCGTTGTCTAATTGAATTGCCTGATTTTTGGCTTTACGCGCAATGTTAGCTTTTCTTTCTTTAAGTTGTGTAAGCCACTTTTCTCGTTGGATACTTGCCAGATAATCGGGCACTTGGCTTTCAACAAGTTTGATAGCTTCTTTTGTATTCCCCATTAGCCATGCCGGGATTACGATCTGTCCACGCCAAGTTAACGGTAATGACTCGTTTAGAACCATTAAGGCTAGGGGGTAGCGCCACTCTAGCTCAATGTCTTCTTTGTTTCTAAGATTACGTACGGCAGCAGATTTTTGGTCATTACCAAGTACTTCACTTACCCAACTTGCAAGAGAACCAGAATTAAAAAGCGATAAGCCTTCTTCCCAATGTTCTTCTTCGGCAGCGGCCAGTGCAAAAAAAGCAACATTGGTGTAGCTTTCAGAACCTAACGTAATCTTCTTTTCTTTTTTTGTAGTTGTTGTATGCTGTTCTACAGGAGCTAAGACCTCTTCATTTTTGAGCCATTTATCAACCTGTTCCCAATTCCAACGTTTAACTGGGTCTCTGTAAAGTAATCCCTTAAGTAAAAGTAAAATGCGCTTATCAATAGAAGGCGGAATATTCACACCCCTAGTGATTAAATGTATCATAAAGGCTTTGTCATTGATATTGTCAAAGAAAGCCCCTTTGGTAATGTGCTCAAGAACGATCATACCTAAACTCCACCAATCTGAAGCAGGACTAATGCCACCAATAATAGCTTCTGGTGCGGTATATCTTGTGAGTTCAATAGGGGTGTCGGTATCTAGGTCATAATCAGACAAACGTGCAGAACTGTAATCTATAATTACAACATCAAAATTTTCAGAATCTCTAAGTAGTAGATTTTTAGGACAGATATCGCGATGGCGAATACCAGCCTTAGAAAAATCGTGTATTGCTCTGCCAACTTCATCTACTAATTTTTCAATTTTATCAAGCTCTAGGTAACCGAGTTTATCTATGGACCCACCATCTATACATTCGGAAACTTCAAAAAAGCGACCGTTCCATTCGCCAGTTTTTATAAGTGTGGCAATATGGTCGCTATCCATTTTATCCAATACCTTATAAATACTTTTGTCGGGCTCGCTATTTTCAAAATATAAGGTGAGAAAGTACTTTTTACCTGCTGCATCTTTAACAATAAAACACTCTTTGGTAGTGCGTTCTGCTTGTACTGTTTTTACAACTTTATATTCGTCTATTTGCTTAGCATTATCATTTTCTTGTGGTACGGAAAGCGTTTCAATATCTGCGCCACATTCCATACACATAAAATCATTTGGCTGTACTTCGTGTCCGTTAGTACAGTGGCGTGCATTAACAACCTCAGGGGTATTTTCAATTTCTACCTTGCCGCCCTTTGGTGTTTGGGTAACGTTCATGAGCAGCCAACTACATGTGGCATCATTCACCGTATTTTGGCAGTACATTTCTTGAACCGAGCGTTCACTATCACAAGCGGGGCAGCGTCTTACAAATTCCATAACTATTAATTTTTAATCACTGCTTGACTGTGAGATAGGGTTACATTATTTTCTTTACTTGCTTGAGTTATCTCATTCATTCCGTCAATGGGTATGCCTGCCATCCATATAGTCTCTGGGGTTATATGAATATCTAGTTTTTTTTCTATGGGTTGTTCTAAGTACGTAGTAAATTCACTTTTTCCTAACGCTGTTAAAAAATTCACTTTTTGATTGTCACTACCAAGAAGCCTTTTGGTCTGATTTTCTTTGTGGTCATAAGGCTCAGAAATTAAAACATCTATTAATCCGCTTTGTACAAGTTTTTTATCCTTCAAAACATCAAAAGAATATCCACTATAAATCAATATGCTCTTGTTATAAGAATTTAAGAATACAAGTAGTTCTTTTAGTGCATTTTCTTGGTCAAAAGGTTCGCCACCAGTGATGGTAATTCCGTCACACTGCGGTAACCAAGCTTTTAAAACTTGCTTTAAATCATTAATAGCTACTTTGTTAATGTTAAATTGCCAAGTATCCATAGAAATACAACCTTCACAGTGTATAGAACAGCCTTGCAGCCAAATACCTATCCGTTTTCCAGGCCCTAGTGTTGTAACGGGATAGTGCACTCTAGATATATGAATATCCATAAAGGTTATTGTTTTTGCAGGGTGATAGTTGTGCCAGTATTATCTACGGTAATAGCAGTAGCTTCCAAAACATCATTTGGTGAAGGGTCAAGACTAAAAAGAGAGCGGGAAATAGGGGTAATGAAGTGATATTCTATTTTATTTCGAATACCTCTACCACCATTACTTAAGTCTTTTAAGGCTAATCCTTTGAGACTCTTTTTTACAGATTCGTCTAGATTCAGGGTGATATTTAGTTGCTTTTGAATGGCCTTTAAATGATTATCAAGCATCATATCAAAAATCATCTCGCCAACATGTGGTCTTATGTAGTCAAAAACGATAATATTATCACCAATACGATTTAGAAGTTCAGGTCTGTTCAGTTCAAACTTAAAATAGTTCTCTATTTCATATTTAATTTTTTCTTGAATGGTTTCAAAGGGATCTTCATAAGAAGTATGCGCTATACGACCACCAGTAGCTGTTTTCTTGTAAATACCAAGGTTAGAGGTAAAAATGATAAGTGTTTCTGAAAAATATACTTTATCACCACGACCACTGGTTAGAACCCCATCATCAAGGATTTGGAGAAATTTATCTAATATTCGCGGATGTGCTTTTTCAATTTCATCAAATAGAAGAACGCTAAAAGGTTTTTCGCGTACTGCATTGGTCAATTCACCACCAACATCATAACCCACATACCCAGGAGGTGCGCCTAAAAGTCGCTGATCAGAATGCTCTGCGCTGAACTCAGACATATCAAAGCGTATGTACGCATTCTCATCTCCAAAAAGCAAGCTGGTCAATGTTTTTGCCAATTCCGTTTTACCAACACCCGTTGGTCCTGCTAAAAATACTACACCTCTAGGTCGACTATTTCGTTTAGAAGAACCCACACCGGTAATAGCCCTTTTAACAATATCCATTATATGTTGCACGGAATGATCTTGCCCTTTTACACGGGTTTTAATAAAGGTTTCTCCCTGTACAATTTTCTCTCGGTCAATATTGATCCAAGGATCTTCTGTAACCCCAACTTTGTATCTACGTACTGCATCGGCAATATGGGTGATAGGTATAGATTCTGCCCTGGTAAGCTCAATTATCGCTACAAGGTCTAAAAGTAATAGACCTTCAGTTTCATTTACAAAATCGGTCACAATTTTATCTACATCTTCATCCTTTTTTCCAAAACCCTGTATCAATGTATCTACAAGTCTTCTACGTACAATGTGGTCTGGTTTTTCAATGGGAATGTGACGTATTTTAGGATTGTTTACCACCATCCAATCAGGTAGATCACCTTCTTTATCTACGATCCAAATTACCGAATTGTAAAATGGACAGGGAGGAGTACCGTGGGGTCTTGTATTTGTGGTTTGTGAAAGTACGTTTGCAAGACTAAAAGTATCGTGTTCCGCTTTTACCAAACTTTCAGGATTCATAAGCAGTTGCGATGCAAAATCTACAATCAATGCAATAGGACTTTCTTTAAAGTTGACTATAGATTGAAGTACTTTATTAAAAGTATCTAGGTTATTAAAACTAGCGGGACTGCTTAGCGGTATGTTCAGTTTGTTGAACAGGGCTTTTTTCTCATTGGCGTTCCCGGTAAAAAAAGGAATATCAAATCCGTCTAACGGATTGTAGTACAATACTTGGGCGTACCCTAAACTTTTGAGTTCAATATCTATTGCATTTTCTAGCCGATGCCAGTTGAAACCGCCAAAACCATTGTCAATAAGTTGTAAGTCTTTGGTGTTTCCAGAAAGTATAAATTGGCTCTTAAGTGTAACAAATCTTCTAAGGTCTTGTAGCCATCTTACTTTGGTATCTTTCATATATGTTTGACTTGAAATTTATGAAGCTGTATAAAAGCTTTTTAATTGAACGATATCAGTTGTTTAATATTTTAAATAAAAGACAATTACAACTACGCCGAGTGTACTCAAATATAATTGATTCTATTTGAAAATAGTTTGTGTAACGTAGTATTTAGGTTACGTTTTTGCGAAAGTGAAAAACAGTACAGTAATAACCAGTTAGAAGTAATCCACCTAATCAGGTACTGAATATGGCTTAATAAAGTATAAATAGTGGTGAAGGAAAATACTCTTTACTACGTTGTATGATTTTGGAGTCTCGCTAAATTTAGATAAGCGTTAAATACAAAAAGAGAGAATGCAAATTATGTTACTTAGTTACTTGTTATTAAGGTAATTAAGTTGAATTTTTTTAAGGATGATAAGTGATGTAAAAATCAGTGACGATATATAACACATAGGTATTCCTGAATCAGTTTTAGGGCATTCTGCATTACCTATAAACTGCATTACCGATGCCACTAAAGCAATTAGTGCTGCAATACCGGTAAATAAGAAATAAATGAGATTACATTTTTTAAGCAAATGCGAAATAAAGGGAAGTATAAAACATATTAAGATGATTAAACAAGCAGGCACAGCCCCAAATTTGGGGCAGCCATCACCTGTTGTAAATTCTGTAATAACTAGACTACCCGCACCAAAAAGACCGATGAGGAATAGTATATTTATAACCCAGAATAAAGTAGTACTAGCTTTCATTTTTAGGGGTTATATGACAAGTGGGGCACTCTAGACCGCTAACCTTACTTTTTAGCTGTATACCTGTTAAATGGGTAACCACAAAATTTTGAATAAAGGCATGTTTACTACTGTGATTATTAACTTCAATCTGTAAATCCTTATATTTTTTACGAACTACGTTTCCATATTCTTGGTCACCCCAACAATTAGGACAAACACCTTCCGGAACTTTATCGAATTCGTCTCGTCTTTTATTGAACATTCTTTTTAGAGATTCTATCATTTTTTTGTTTTCAAGGTTGTTACTACAGTATCATTTGCCATTTGTAGATTACGTTCTTTGATAACATCTACAACCGAATTAATTTTAGGCGAAATAATCTCGTCTTTATTACCATTTGAATAGGCTACCGTTATTTTATCTATATGCTGAGTTTTGCCTAATCCAAAGTGCAGTAATGCAGTTTGATCACTCGCTAATCCTTCACCGGTTACCAGCCAATCTGTATAAGTTTCATCTGGTGTAACAACGGTAACTTTAGCTCCCATAGCTTCTGCAGCATCTGCTAAATCTACTTGTACAAAATTGTTAGCATTTCCTTTATTGATAAAAGCATTTGAAGGGCCGTCTATATTGGTCCAAATAAGGTCTAAATGTCCATCAGCATTAAAATCACTTACAAGTGCGGTTATACCATACAAAGGATTCTCAACACCACTTTCTGTTTCTGTTGGTACAAAAGTGTGGTCTTCTTTTTGAATCAATAATCGCCCAGGTAGTTTAAATATTTTACTGAAAGGAAAATCGACATAATTTTCTGCAACTATCAAATCTTGTAGTCCGTCATTATTCATGTCGGCAAAAGTGCATCCCCATGAAAACTCATAATCAGCAATTTTAGCCTCTTCTGCGGCATCGGTAAATTCAAAATTGCCCTCATTTTTAAACAGAATCCATTTATCATTAAAAAGGGATTTATCTTTAATGTCACCGCTTGCCATAAAATTTGGGGCGGTAGTACCAACATTAGAGAACATAAAATCTACTAAGCCGTCATTATTATAATCACCAACTGCAAGTCCCATAGGGTAAGCGAACTTACCAGTTAACGGATTCGATTTCATAGTAAAAGTCAAATCACCGTTATTTTTATATGTTCTAGCTTCGCCGGTATCATGAACTACAACAAGATCTAACCAAGAGTCATTGTCTATATCTACTAAAACCCCTTGAAAAGTGTTATGTATGTAGTCTAAGCCAGCAGCTTTCGTAATACTCTTAAAAGTATTATCACCGTTGTTTAATAATAATTCACTTGTAGAGCCATAATCATAGCGTTCAAAAATGTTTTGCCCCTCCATCAGTTCTTTGTGCAGGTAGGTAGCTAAGAAAATATCTAAATCTCCGTCCTTATCAATATCGCCAAGGGTAATTCCTGCAGGAGATGATTTTTTATTTACAGGTGTATTAACGATTGTTTCTGTAAACGTTTTACCATCATTATAGTAAATACGAAGACCATCTTCGCGAGCAATAATAAGGTCAGTAAAGCCATTATTGTCCATATCTCCAGAAACAACTCCTAATGAAGTTGTGGTGTTGCCTTTTTTTGGTAAACCAACTTCTTCTGAAACTAGTACGAATTCATTATTTCGATATGCGTAAATGGCATCTTCTTGACTCATTCCTCCACCAAAAAATACTTCATCGATGTTGTCATTATCAATATCAATAAGTGCTGACGGAGCTAATGGAAGTGATTTTTCACCAGTGTATTTATGAATAAAGTCTAGGGGTACATTTGAAAATTCAGGTATTTTATCTGATTCAATACTAACATCGTATTTATCAGAAACAGAATCTCGCCAGAATCTGAAAAAGACTAAGATTATCATCATCAATAGGAGTGTACCTATTATTGTTAGTGTTTTTTTAATCATTATGTAAAGGTTTTATAAGAATATGTAGTTGGTATAGCGATAAGCTAAAAAGTATAAAATGAGTAATGTTCATAAGAATTGGTAAGGTATGTTGACCAATAGACGGGATTGCTAAACCAACAAGTGCCACAGCAATTAAGATAACAATTGGACTAAAAATTGCCATCCATTTTTTATAGTACGTACCGCCTTTAAGTATTGCAACGATGAAAACAATAGATAGCAATGCAACTATAACCCTTAGTGCTTGCACTAATACTTCCATATGATTTGTATAATGCGCTAGCAGATCTTTATAAACTTCTGGGTTCATGGAATCTTTAAGATGTACAATGTTACCTATAGAAGAGCGAGATCCAATCCATATGCCTCCAACGGCAAAGGCAATAAAGCCAATGGCGAGTACCAATCTGGCTAATATTTCATTACCTGATCTTAACATTAGATATATATGAATGTACCCAGCAAAATAAAAAGGTAGACCAATGACCGCTAAAAAGTGCCCTAAAGTCATATGCTCTAGGTCTACAAAGGCAAAGAATTCATAATTTTCTGAATGACCTAAAATATTAGTAGAGTAGTGGAGTAAATATTCTCCTATACCGACTAGAATTGATCCGATTAATCCTAGATATCCTAGAAATTGAATTGTTTTGTTTGTACTCATTTGGTTGATTTAGAATCTTTGACGAAAAATTTTAACATTTCTTTCAATAAAAAGTAAAAAAATATTGAAGCGGGTAAAATAGTTAAGCCCCAACCTACAAAACCACAGAGTAATTCATATGAAAGTGAACTTAGCGTATTCCAAAAACTAAGGTCATAACTTGCTTTTATAGCCTCAAAAGTTAATAGGGTATGTGCCGTTCCAAAAAGTGTTTCGCCAATATTGATAAAAGGAATAAAAAGAAGTGCCTTAATAGGCTCCACAACATAGCTCAATGCAATCATTATGGGTAGATTTAATTTGTACCTGACAGCAAGTGCAGTAAGAACTATTGTTGAAATACCAAAAATAGGAAACAGAGAAACAACTATTGCGACAGTAATACTTAATGACAATTGCTTAGGAGTAAGCCCTTGTTTAAAAAGTTCTGTGAACTTATTCCAAGTTTTTTTAATAAAATTCATTCCATAATTATATTCAGATGAGCTTTAAGTCGTAAAACGAACTCAAAACTTTTAATACAATTTTGAAAGTAGTATTAATTATATAGGAATCTTACTAAAGATTTTTGAGAAGTTACTACAGGCGACATTTGTAAATTATATAGTTTAATTCTGAAATTTAGAAGCAATAATTTCATTTAGCAATCACAGCATATAAAAAGCCAACTACAATAATACCTGCAAAAGTATAGCCCACTAATTTACCAGTTACTTTAGAACCTTTAAATAGGGCAATTCCTAATTTAACAAGCATATTACTCATTACGGCGGTAACAATTACAGAAGATGCCAGTTTGATTTTTTCTGGGTCAGAAGCAAATTTTGCTAAACTAATAGTGATGGCATCGGTATCTGCTAAACCGGCAATTAAAGCAGAATAGTACAATCCACTTTCTCCAAAATATTGATTACTATAAAAAACAGCAAAGAGTATTACCACATAAATAACACCGAAACCAATGGCATTAAGAAGATTCATTGGGTTGCCAAGGTTGATATTCGTGTCTGGTTTATTGGTATCTTCTTTAATTAGAATTAAAGAAACTATAAGACATATTACTGAAAACACAGCAAAGGGTATTGCTACATACATAAATAACGCACTATTAAAAATGTAAGTCAATAATGCGAGTCTTGGAAACATAATTGCCGATGCAATGATGATACCCGCAGCATATTTTCTAGACAATTCTGGAGATTCAACACTTCTAGATGCGTAGCTCCATGTCACTGCCGTACTTGAAATGAGTCCGCCAAGAATAGCAGTCAATAAAATTCCTTTTTTAGAGCCTACAAATTTGACCAGAAAATAACCAATGAAGTTTAAGAACGATACAATGACAATAATAGACCCAATCTCAAACGGATTTATCAACTCATTAGGACCGTAGTTGTTATTAGGTAAAAACGGTAGAATCAATAAAGCGATTATAGAAAATTTTATCAACGCAAAAAGCTCGTCAGAAGTAATGTTTCTAATAACGGTATGAAAACGAGTCTTAAGAGAAAGCAAGGTCACGATAATTACCGCAGTTGCAACTGCATTTCTATAATATTCGGCAGAAACCATTAAACCTAATATTAGGGTAGCAATTAAAGCAATGTTGGTAGTAAAGCTCCTTTCATACTCAACAGTCTCTTTATATAAATGATTGAAGCCTAAAAAGAAAATGAAGGCACCTAAACCAATAATAGGTAACCAGGTAGAGTAGGTTTCGGTTAGGCTACCTAAAGTAAAACCTATAATAGCAACGATAGGGAAAGCACGTATACCTGCAAACCCTTTATCTTCTTTTAAGTTGTTATACTCTCGCTCAAGTCCAAGAATTAGACCTATGCCAAGACTTAATAGTACCCCTAAAATATAAGGGTCAAATACTTTTAGTATTTTATCAACTTCATCCATTTATCAACTGTTAAAATTGATCATTTCTGAAAATAGAAATGATAATATAAAAACCCAAAATTGCAGATAGTACAAACCCAATAGCACCCAAAAGAGGTATGCCATTTATTAACGGTGGCATTTTTGCCATTACCAATAATGATGAGCCTATTGAAAGTGCAGCGATTATTACGGCGAAAACTAAACGGTTTACTGCCTTGCTAGTTGCTGTCTGAAATTCTTTAAGACCTTTGTGTTCATGTATAATTTCTAATTTACCATCTTTTATTTTTTTTACGATGGTGTTTATATCATCCGGCAGTGTATCTGCTAAGGCATTGATATCTTTTAAACGATTCAGATTCTTTTTGAACAGGTATTTTAAACTAAATCTCTTTCGTAAAATCTTTGCTGTATACGGTTCTAGATTTTCAGTGATATTAAATTCAGGATCAAGTTTAAGACCTACACCTTCAATAAGAATAATACCTCTAATAAGCATATAAAGGTAATGTGGTATTATAATTTTATTCTCGTACAAAACAATCTTAAACTGCGATAAGGTATCGCCAAGTTTAATATTTTGGATGGCGGTATTACTAACACCTTCAAGTAATTGATATAAATCTTGTTCTAGTTTTTTATAATCGGGTATGTTGGTTCTAATGGCAATTTTCTCTAGTAAAGTAATTATTTTTTTAACGTCTTTACTTAAAAAATAGAGCAATAGATCATTTATAGATTCTTTTTCATTTGGCAAAATAGTACCCATCATTCCGAAATCTAAAAAGCATATTTTTCCACTTTCCGGAAGTATAAATATGTTACCAGGATGAGGATCTGCATGAAAAAAACCAAAATCCAATATTTGTTCAATATAAAGGTCTACACCAATTTTGGCAACCGCTTTTGGGTCTATGTTTGCGGTAATCAATGCTTCTACATTAGATACTTTAATACCATCTATAAACTCCATACAAATAATTTTATCTGTAGAAAGTTCTTTATAGACTTCAGGAACATGAATAAACTCATTACCCGCAAAATTTTGGGCAAAACGTTCAGTATTGTCTATTTCCCTTGCAAACTGAAGTTCTTCTTTTATACTGCGTTCAAAAGATTCTATAATACGAATAGGTTGAAAAGCTTTTGCCTGTGAACTATATTTCTCAAGACTATCTGCAACCTGTTTCATGACCATAAGGTCGGCTTCAATAATCTCAGTGATATTCGGTCTTTGAATTTTTAAAATTACCGTTTCGCCGTTTACTAGTTGTGCACGATGTACCTGTGCTAAAGATGCGGCAGCTAATGGCTCTAATTCAATTGTAGCAAAATACTTGAACTTTTCAATACCTAATTCTTCTTCAACAGTAGCTAATACATCAAAGTCTTTAAGCTTGGGTACATGATCTTGTAATTTTTCTAGCTCATCTATGAGCTCCAGCGGCAGCATATCTTCACGAGTACTAAAAATCTGCCCAAGTTTTATATAGGTAGGTCCTAATTCCTCTAACACCATTCTTATACGTTCATATTTAGAAAAGGAAAGATTTGTTTTCGTTTCCGGATGTTTTTCTAAATATTTCTTTGGAATTATTTTAAGAATGGGACTATGAGATAACACATCTTCAAAACCGTATTTAACCAGTACATTGAATAGGGTAGCGTACCGCTTTATTTCTTTTTGAGTTGGAATTCTTAATATGGCCATTTAGTATTGGTCTATTACGGTCTGTTGTTTTTATAAATATAAAGTAAGAACAAAAATTTATCCAAGCATTAGCGGAGTATTCTTTTACTGTTACTTAGAACTTTTATGCTCTTCAAGATAATGATTCAGCATTTGTTTTAAGCTTTCTAAATATTCTTGCATTACAACCTTGTCCATATGTGGGTGTTGACTAACAGGCAAGGTCATTGGGTTTTCATCCAATGAGCGATAAAGCTCTGGGTAGTTGGTTTCAATATCTGTAGTCAGCGCTGTAATTTCATTTAAAACTTTATGTAATTGCTTCATATCCTTGATTTTAATTATTTGACTTGTGGTAAAACTAATAATGGAATTTTTGTTTTAGCACTTAGATTTTTAATGATATTTTCTCTTAACAGTTGTTTGAAAAAGCCATGTTTGGTTTTCAAAATCACCATGGTGTCAATACGCTGGTTTTCCTTTTCAATTTGGTAAAGAGTGTACGCCACATTGTCTTGAAGTTCAATTTCAAAAAAATGATTTTTGACTTCTTTCAATTCACTTTTCAATAATTCTTTGTTCGCTTTTTGTTCATCGCTTAAAACTTCTTCGGTTTTAACATGCGCGATATTTAATGTAGTTTTTTTTAAGTTAACCATTTTTAAAAGAGGAGATAACTCTGCATTTGTAAACGTATGTTTATAATCGGTAGCAAAAACAATTTCTTTTGAACTAGTGCTCTCATATTCTGGAGGAACAATAATTAAAGCCGAATTTTCTAGATGCTCAATTAAATCTAAAGCATTGCTGCCAATAAAGATCTGACTTAAGTTAGAAGCACCTCTTGTACCAATAATAATAAAATCTGCATTGATGATTTTTTGAGATTGGTTCGTTAAATTCAAAACAGATTCCGTTTTCAAAATACCTTCAAAATAGAACTCTTTATCAGCATTTTGCAATTCTAAACTTTTAACCAAAAGGTCTAATTTTTTTACAGTGGCAGATTTAGACATATCTGACGAAGGAGCATTATGGTAGCCATGAAGAATATAAAAGGTGCACGTCTCATTTTTAAAAAGATCAAGAGCGTAATCTATTGCCTTTAGCGCATTTAAAGAAAAATCTGTAGGAATAATAACTTTTTTCATAGTTGAAAAGCTTTGAGTTTTAATAGTGAATACTTTAATTTTTATACCCTTGTAATACCTAATCTTCTTACCATTTCTTCGCCATCGATAACATGTTCGGTAATAGCAAATACTTCTTTACGGTTTGCTCTAAATTGCTTTACAAATAGTGTAAGATCGTCTTCTAGCTGCTCATGTTCAGTTCTAAAGATGTGAGAATCGTAGGCAAAAGGGTTATCTATTAACTCAGCTAAATGATGTAGGTGCGTATCAATCTTTTTAACTAGTGTATCGCATTTTTTATCCGTATCAATAAGGCTTACTTCAATTTCTCTAACCATATCGATATTATCTTTCTTAGAAATCCACATAAAGTATTTATCTATTAAATGATGTAAAAACTTTAAGTCTTCATTGTAGAAAGCCAGATCAGATTTCCAATGCTCGGTCAATACATAGAGAGATTTCCAGTCTGCTTCATGAATATAATTGTCATTTGGTCTATTTCTAAAATTGCTCATTTCTACACTTTTAAATTAAAGTATAAAGTTATTGCCCTAAGGGTTGAAAATTTATGACCAAAATCATGATTACAATAAAGTTAACTATCATTCGTGCGTATTATAAGATAAATCATTCCTATTTAAGATGACTTCCAATTTACGTGATGAAATTTAGTAGACATGATGCTAATCATGTTTTTTTGTTTTGATAGTCAATACTTTAGATAAAACATTTAAAACAATTATCTCGTGAAGACTATACTATATTGTACTGATTATTCTGAAAATTCTATAGCAGCATTAAAATATGCGTACCATATGGCTAAGCAAATGGAAACCCGTTTGGTCATTAGTCATGTATTTGATTACCCCACCATATTGGGTACAGATAATCTTGACGAACCTTTTCCGCATCTAGACCAAAATGCACATAAATCACACAGGTTTAAACTTGAAAAATTCTGCGATGAGCATTTGGGGAGTTCTTGGCAAGATCCTAATGTTGTATTGGAAGCATATGAAGATAAATCTGTTGTACAAGGTATCATTTCAGTTGCAGTAGAATGGCATGCTTACCTAATTATACTTGGTATTAAAGGGGGCAGCGCCATTAGGGAAATGATAATGGGCAGTACTACTAGAAACTTATTAGAAAAAGCTCCTTGTCCGGTATTGAGTATACCGTCAGATGCTTCCTATATGCCTATTAAGAATATAGTATATGCAACTGATTTTGAAGAAGAAGATATATATGCCATTCGTAAGTTGGTAGAAATGGCTCAACAATTAAAAGCAGCTATAAAAGTGGTTCATATTTCTACTAAAGATGAATACAAAGGAGAAATGCAGCTAGAGTGGTTTAAAGAGATGCTCAATGAAAAAGTAAGCTATAACAAAATTGATTTTGAATTATTGTTTACAGAAGATGTATTTGAAACGCTTAGAATGTACCTAGGTGATACAAATGCAGATTTAGTGGTAATGCTTGAAAGAGAACATAAGGGAATTCTAAAAAACGTATTTCATAGAGATTTAGTGAAGAAAATGGAATCTTACGGTAGAGTACCGCTCTTAAGTTTTAGAGGATCAAATCATCAATTATTTTATTTCAAACAAGCACTTTAAAAAAGTAAGTCATGGCAAGAAGAATTTATAGTATTATAATAGCGATTGCATTAGGATTAGGTTTTTATTTGTTCGCCATTAGAGACACACATTCAAAAGCATATTTAATTACAATTTCAGCAATCATTTTCACTTTGTTTAGCATGGGTATTCACGGTCTGCTAGCTCATTCTTTAAAACCAAAAGTTAAAGGAGATATTATAATTTACCCACTTCTTATGGGGGTTCTATGGGCTGTTTTGTTCTTTTTGTTTGTGTTTGTATTTCTGCCGATTCTCTGCCCGGATTTCTTGCTGCAGTTATAGTTAAAAGGTTTAATAAAGGTTGACTTAAATAGTGTAAATCAATATTTAAGCAAATTATGCTTGATATAGAATACCCATAGATAGTATAACCTTAAGATAAATTAAAACGCGCTATAGATTTGTCTTATGTAAATTTAATGTTAATTTTGTGTATATAAATAGTAAATAGAATAATGGTGGTAGAGAATAATAATAGTGTGTCAAATAATGAACAACCATTATCAAAAGAAAGTACGGTGGTACAAGAGCAGGGTGTAACCATAGTTGATGCTATTGAAAATCTAGAAGCGGATTTAGATGCAGAGCTTACACCTGAAAATTTAAAAAAAGAGAAATCCAAGAAAAAAACTACTTCTAAAAAGAAGAAAGAAAAAAATAATAAGAGGAAATCAAGTAAAATTAAATTAACTAAAAAAATGAAAGCAGAGATTAAACAAG
This sequence comes from Maribacter sp. UH1, assembly GCF_056839145.1. Lineage (NCBI taxonomy): Bacteria > Pseudomonadati > Bacteroidota > Flavobacteriia > Flavobacteriales > Flavobacteriaceae > Maribacter > Maribacter sp. UH1. The sequence goes on along the minus strand of NZ_CM166387.1, from coordinate 338,785 downwards.
TTACAAAATCAGCTAAGAAGGTAGAAAGTCTAAAGAGCAAGTTGAAGAAAGCTAAAAAGAAAGACGCAAAGAAAAGTGAGATTAAAAAAATGAAAAGCAAGTTAAGCGCATCGGTCAAAAGACTGAAAAATAAAAAAGCAAAACTTAGAAAAGCTTTAAAATAATATAGAAAAAACCAACTTCATTATAATTTTAAGAGATTACTACTTTAATCTTCACGTGGTATATCTATAAAATTTTATAATGTTTATACCAAGATTCCTCTAGGTATGATTTTACTCATATAATACCACAAAGATTTTCTATTATTTTGAATTATAATAATCTATAATTCATGCGATATCTGAACCTTAGTGTACTATTTCTACTTTTTCTTTCCTGTGGAGAGAAACAAGAAAAGGTACTTCCGCAAAAATCTCAATTGATATCTTCGGTATATGCGTCTGCCACTGTTCAACCAGATAGTATATATCAAGTTTATGCTGTTGTAGCTGGTATTTTAGATGATAACCTAGTAGAAGAGGGAGATTTGGTCAAAAAGGGAGATCTTATTCTGCAGGTAAATAATCGCACTCCTAAATTAAATTCAGAAAACGCATATTTGACCTTACAGCAGTCCAAAGAAAACTTTCAAGGAAATGCCGCTATTTTAAAAAGTATTGAAGATGATATTTACGCAGCAGAACTAAAGTTCAATAACGATTCTATCAATTTTGCTAGACAAAAACGACTTTGGGAGCAGAATATAGGATCAAAAGCGGAGTTTGATACTCAAAAGTTGAACTATGAGCTTTCAAGAAATCAACTAAATCAACAAAGGTCTAGTTATGAAAGAACAAAAAATGATTTAGAGACTGCTTTACAGCAAGCTAAAAACAGTTATTCATCCTCTAAAATTATAGCAGAAGATTATACTATTAATAGCAAGATCAACGGTAAGGTTTATGCTTTGTTTAAAGAACCTGGTGAACTAATTAGCACGCTAGAGCCATTAGGTGCAATTGGTAGCGCTACCGACTTTAAAATAGAAATGTTGATAGATGAGGTAGATATCATTAAAATTAAATTAGGTCAGAAAACATTGATAACCTTAGATGCTTACCCAATGGAAGTTTTTACGGCTACGGTGAGCAAGATATATCCTCAAAAAGATGAAACATCGCAAACATTCAAGGTTGAGGCACTATTTAAAAATCCGCCCAAGGTATTATATCCCGGTCTTGCTGGCGAGGGTAATATTGTAATTTCAGAAAAAGAAAATGCACTTACCATACCCAGAGATTATTTAGTGGATGGTAATAAAGTAGTAACAGAAGAGGGTACCGTAACGGTAGAAGTAGGAGCTGAAAACTTAGAAAGGGTTGAAATTATTTCTGGTATTACCGAAAATGATATGATTTTAAAACCAGTTCAATAATGAATTGGCCAGTTATACTAAATATCGCTAAAACACATCTTCTTACGAAGATGAAATCTACAGCAACGGCAGCATTAGGGGTTACGTTTGGTATAGGTGCTTACATTACTATGGTAAGTTTTATGACCGGTCTAAACGATATGTTAGATGACTTGGTATTAAACCAAACACCACATATTCATTTGTATAATGAAATAGAACCCACCATAGATCAGCCAGTTTCGCTGTATGAGCAGTTTAATAACGCGGTTCAAATGATCAGTTCTATAAAACCGAAAAACGGACAAAAAAAGATTCATAATGCGCTTCCTATTTTAAATCATTTAAAGCAAATGGATGAGGTAAAAGGAGCAACGGCACAAGTACGCGCACAGATATTTTATTTATCGGGTTCTATAGAATTATCGGGTAATTTAATAGGTGTAGATATTATGGAGGAAACACGACTTTCTAATATGCGCGATTATATTGTTGAGGGATCACCAGAAGCTTTAAATACTATGGATAACGGAATTTTACTAGGTTCTGGTCTTGCCAGTAAAATGTCATTGAAGATTGGTGATAGAGTACAGATAAGTACCGCCCAAGGAGCTGTATTTCCTTTGAAAATAGTAGGTATCTACCAGAGCGGAGTAGCTGATATTGATAACTCTCAAAGCTATTGTAACTTAAAAACCGTACAGCGAATTTTAGGAGAGGCGCAAAACTATATCACAGATATAAATATTAAATTAAACAATATTGAAAATGCCCCGATATTGGCAAAGGGTTTCGAAAAACAATTTGCTGTTACAGCAACAGATATTAATGAGGCAAATGCCCAATTTGAGACCGGTACCAACATTCGTAATTTAATAACCTATGCGGTTTCAATAACACTTTTAATAGTAGCAGGTTTTGGAATATATAATATTCTAAATATGCTTATTTATGAAAAAATGAAAGATATCGCCATTTTAAAAGCTACCGGTTTTTCAGGTAAGGATGTGCAGTACATTTTCATGAGCCAGGCAATGATTATTGGTATAATAGGTGGCGTTTTAGGTTTGATTTTAGGTTTTATTCTATCTGTTATAATTGATGGTGTTCCTTTTAAGACAGAGGCTTTACCTACAATGACAACATATCCTGTTCATTTTAGTGCCATGTACTATATAATAGGTATTGTCTTTGCGTTAATTTCAACTTTTATAGCAGGATGGTTGCCCTCTATTAAAGCGAAGCATATTGATCCTGTAAAAATTATTAGAGGTACTTAATAAATAGTAAATGGACATTGTATTAGAAGCAAAAGATATAAATAAGCACTTTCATAAGCCTAAGGATTTTCATGTTTTAAAAGATATTTCCTTTAAAATATTTAATGGGGAATTTGCTTCTATTATGGGGAAGTCAGGTTCTGGAAAATCTACATTGCTGTATATTTTATCAACTATGGATACCGAATATACCGGCGAATTATTATTGAACAATAAATTGATAACCGGTTTGTCTGCAACTGAGTTATCACTTATAAGAAATGAGAATATTGGATTTGTATTTCAATTTCATTACCTATTATCTGAATTTAGTGTGGTTGAAAATGTAATGTTACCGGCAAAAAAATTAGCTCGTAAAAGTCACCAAGAAATTGAACACGATGCTATGCAGAAATTGAAAATGTTAGGTATTGAATCTTTGGCTAAACAAAAGGCATCTCGTATTTCTGGTGGGGAGAAACAACGTGTTGCTATCGCTAGGGCATTAATTAATAATCCCTCCATACTTATGGGAGATGAACCTACGGGTAATTTAGATAGTTACAATTCTGATAATGTTTTTAATATTTTCAAGCAATTAAAAGAAGAAGAAGGGTTGTCTTTGCTTATTGTTACGCATGATGAAGACTTTGCCAAACGAACAGATTACATCATTCAAATGGAAGATGGCCGTATTGTTGGTAAATCTAGTAACTTGTAACAAATCACATGTAGCATTTTTCAACTAAATAGCATTAAAGCCAAATGTGATTTCTAGAATACGAACTCTATGTGGACTTCAATTTTTATTGGTATATATGTATTAATAGCATTGTCTATAGTATTGTCGATTTTGTTATATGGGGCAAAGCCTACCAAAAGTCTGGCTTGGCTTTTAACCATTTTTGCACTACCTGTGGGTGGTATTTTTCTTTATTTATTATTAGGTCGAAATAGAAGAAGGTACAAACTTATTCAAAATCAAAAAGACTTATTCAAAAGATTACCTAAGCCAAATGCAGAACAGAAAAATGTATTTGAGGGTAAGTATGGTAAATTGATGACACTTAGTTATAAGAATTCTCATTTTCCACCAACTTCAGGTAATAATCTGAAAATATTGAAAGATGGCAGAACAACCTTTGAAACAATATTTGAGGCATTAGAAGGAGCAAAAGTCAGAATACATATTCAATATTACATTTATGAAGACGGAGATCTCGCTAATAGACTATTGGCATTATTTGAAGAAAAGATAGCTCATGGTGTATCGGTACGAATGATTTATGATGGTATTGGTAGCTTCTCCTTAAGTAAAAAATACCTAAAGAAACTTATAGAAATTGGTGTAGAAGTATATTCGTTTTTACCATTTAAATTTGGCAGGTATTTTTACTCATTGAATTTTAGAAATCACCGAAAAATAATCGTTGTAGATGGTAAAATTGCTTTTACAGGTGGTATTAATGTTTCTGATAAATATTTAAAAGGTCAAGTAGGTCTGGGTAAATGGCATGATATGCATTTAAGGCTTAAAGGTTCTTCTGCTACACAGCTAGATCAAGTTTTTATGACAGATTGGTACTTGGTGAGTACACAATTATTAGAACCTATAAAACTTCCATTACCTGCTGAATCAGATGCCAATACTAATGAATTGGTACAAATTGTTGCCGGTGGTCCGGATGATGATTTTCCAGTGTTAGAGCAGACTTATTTTTCTATGATAAATATGGCCAAGAACTATATTTATATTACCAACCCATATATTATACCAGGGCAGGCATTGGTAAGGGCATTGCAAACTGCAGCATTGAGTGGGGTAGATGTGAGGTTGCTAGTTTCTGAAAAGGCAGATAACCAGGTGGTAAGTTGGTCTGTACATTCTTATTTTGAGCTGTTTTTAAAAGCAGGTATTAAGATATATCTTTTCCCTGACGGCTTTCTACATAGTAAAATTATGGTGAGTGACGATGCCATTTCTTCCATAGGTACAGCAAACTTAGATGACCGAAGCTTTGAGCAAAATTATGAGGTAAATGCAATTATGTATCACAAACAAATTGCCAAACAATTGAAAGAAGATTTTCTAAATGATTGTCTTATCAGTAATGAATTAATCTATGATGAATATATAAAAAGACCTTGGAGCAAAAAGCTTAAAGAAGGTGTTGGCAAAGTACTGAGTCCGTTGTTCTAGAGTTGTTTATTCAACTTGAGAAGTAAAAACCAAATCTTGATCTTCCATCGCAACGATAATCATTTTAACGTAATCTTTAATTGCCTTATCAATATTGTTAGGTTCAGTGATTTCGATGATTCCCCTCCATATCATAGCTCTTTCTTTACCTTCACAAATGCAATATAAAGTAGTCTCTGCATGGTAAATAGTATATTGGTCATAGTAGTTGTCATCGTAATAAATACCTTGATGTTCTAAATAATCATCGTTGAATCTAGACTGGTGGTCATCCCATCTAGAGATTGATTTTACAAAGTTCTCACGATTTTCAGACCCTATAATTTTGGTAAGTAAAATAGCGTCAAAATCTTTGTCTAATAGACTTTGTTCCACATCGTCTAGTTCTTTTTCGGTCTTACGGGAATCGGTCAGGGACAGGTCAAAAATGTCTATACTGCGCCATGCTTCTACATCTCTGCTAGTAAATTCTTTTTGTAATTTGGTTTCAAAGTCTTCTCGTGTATCATCATTCTGTGCCATACCTACAATTAGAACCTTGTTGGCATTGAATATTACGATATCTGGGTTTTTCCAGTTTTCTACTAAACTAATAGAAGAACAACCCATAAACATCAATGATAATATTACAATTAACTTTTTCATAAGGCAGGTGTATTTAATACTAATATTTTTCGAAGATACTATTTTGTAAAAGTTAGGGATATGACGATTGTCAGTCTATATACTTAGCAAATTAGAGTAGTAATGGCTGCTATACAAGCAAATCTATTGTTTCTTCTAATTTGGGTATATGACAGTTCCACCCTTTGGTATCTCTTATTTTTACTTTAAAAGCATCTAAAGCCCCTGGTTCACCATGAATTAAGAAAACATTTTCTATGGTATTTTTAATACCATCAATAAAATGAAGAAGCTCAGCTTGGTCTGCATGTGCAGAAAGGCTCTCAATAAAATGAATACTAGCTTTTACCGGATAATATTTTCCGAATAATTTGAGTTCATGCGTACCCTCTAACAATTGTCTGCCACGTGTACCTTCTGCTTGGTAACCAACTAATAGAACCTTTGTTTTGGGTTCATCTATCAACTGTTTTAAATAGGTGAGTACGCGGCCGCCAGTAACCATGCCGCTACCTGCAATTACAATTTTAGGTCTTGGGTCATCTATAATTTTCCAAGTATCTGCGTATGATGATGTAATGGTAAAGTGATTGCACATAGCTTGGAAATCATTTTGGTTGAGCTTATGCCAATCTGTAAATTGCCCAAATACATCTAGAACATTACTACCCATTGGGCTATCTATAAATATGGGTATGTTGGGTATTTTGTTCTTTTTATATAAATCCCAAAACAAAAACATGAGTAGTTGTAATCTTTCAACGGCGAAAGAAGGTATAATCAACGTACCACGTTCATTAATGGTTTTTTGAACCAAATCACTTAAAATTTCAGTAATGTTTTCTTTAGGATGTAGTTTGTTGCCATAGGTACTTTCTAAAAATAAATAGTCTGCCCATTCGGGTCTTTCTGGAGGCATTAATAACTCATCGTTCAATCTGCCTACATCGCCAGAGAAAACGAACATTTTTCCGAATATCTCCAATTCAATAAAAGTAGAACCAATGATATGGCCGTTATATCTATATTTAAAGCGAATGTTTTCTGAAAGTTGAAACCATTCATCTCTTTTTCTTCCAGAGAATAATCTAATGGTTTTTTCAGCTTCTATAATATTATAAAAGGGAAGCGCTTTAGGGTGTTTAGAAAAGCCTTCTTCATTTGCCTTTTTAGCTTGTTCTTCTTGTATTTTGGCACTATCAAGCAAAATAACACGAGCAATGGCTAAAGTAGGGTATGTGCCTATGATATCTCCTTTAAAACCTTCTTTTACCAACCTAGGTAAGTAGCCGGTGTGGTCTAGGTGGCCATGTGTTAGCATTACCACATCTATTTTACTAGCGTCTATAGATAAAGGCTCCCAATTTTTTTCACGTAACTCTTTAAGACCTTGAAACATGCCACAATCTATCATGATATTCAGTTCAGGAGTTTCTAGATAAAATTTAGAACCTGTAACTGTACCAGAAGCGCCTAAAAATTTTATACGTACTTTTTTCATGTTATTGAGTTTTGCAAAGTTGTGAGATTTCGTCTAAAATTTTGGATTTTCGTTCGGTAGAAATACCAAGGTGATCTAGGTAAAATTTGTCTTTTACAAGTTGTCTACACAGTACCACATTTCTGCTTAATAGAAATTGTTTTTCTCTTTTAGATAACAAGCTAGAAACCGTAATAGGGTAGAGCCCAAGCCTATCAATTCTGTCTTTTAGTCCGTCGTCTTTTGGAAAATCCCAACTTAAAAGATAAAGACCTGCACATTTACCGTAGGTTAAGGCATCTTCAGTGAATCGGGTGTTTGTAACTACCCAACCTTTATTTAATGGTTTGTTATTTTTATTTGTTATCCAGTGTGCTTTTACATCATTATATCTAGAGTGTATGTAAAGCGGAATTTTAACGTTGCAATTACGCCCCTCTTCATTGTGAAATTTACATTCTATAAGAGTTGCCGAACCATTTTTTTCTGCAATAACATCAATTTCATGGGTAACGCAGGCACCATTTAATATGATGTCTACGTCAACTTCATAACCTGAATATTGTAATATAGCGGCTATAAAACGTTCAAAAGGAAAACCAGTTGGACCCAATTCATAGATAGCCTTTTTGAGTTTGTATTTAGAGGCGAATACGGACTTGTTTTTTTTAAGCAACGAATACGCTCTATTATAGATTTCATTAGAGGTAATACCTTCAAAAAGTTCATCATATACCTTGCTAACAATTTCTTCTACCAGTTCATGGTTTGCGCCACTGTGCTTAAGAGAGTTACGAAGTTTGTCTAACGAGAACTTCATTTTCTGCCCAGAAGATTTTATAATGTCAATAGATTCTTTAATATCCATATTACTTTTTTAAATTAACATTAAGCGGTGGTACCTCAAGTAATTGTAATGTAGTAGAAGCTAGGGTTACTTTACCATTTGTATTAGAAATCGCTTTTTCAATATGTTGAAATAGCGTGTGTTTTGTATTTCTTCTTCTTTTATAATCTGTTATATATCTTAAATTTAATTGTACCCAATTATCGGTAAGGCTCATGGCTATCGTTGGTTCGATCGTTGCATCTTCTATATAATAATGAGCTACCATTTGTTGCCAATTAGCTTTTGATTTTTCTGTGTAATCAGATAAAAATGCATTGGCGGTTTTCAGCATAATGGTTTTGGCAAGTTCAGTATCAGAATTATAAGTAATGAGAATATTTAGTTCATCCCAAACGAAAGGGAAATCCATTGAATAATTCTTTATCGGACCTTTAAAAACAAAAGCATTACTGATTTTTACTATTCTACCTGAATAGTTGTCACTGCTAACCCATTCTCCCATCTCCATAATAGTGGTGTAAATACTGTCAATATCAATAACATCACCTTTTATATTATTGATTTCAATGCGGTCACCAGGTTTATACACGCGAACAAAAAATATATAGAAAGAGCCTGCAATACTAAGTATCAATTCTTGTAGGGTAAATGTGATACCAGCGGTAAATAAGCCGATAATTATGGTATAATCTTTAATGCTATCAACAGTAAATGCCATTAGAACTAAGAAAATAATAAGTACATAACCTATAAGTTCAACACCTTTTTGCGCCTTGTACCTTATAGAAATATCTTCTATCCTTTTTTTAAGCGCTTTTCTGATAAAACTGATAATGAAAACTATAAAGAGAATCCACGCAATTAACTTGATTATTTTAATTAGCGTAGGGTTCTCTAATAAGTTAGAAATTGTATCCATATGAATTGTTTAAAAAAACCGCCAATGAAGCGAATTCTTTGACGGTTTAACTTTAGGCATCAACCAACCAAGGATGTCTAAAATATGTTATGATAATTTTATTTGTAGGTACGTATCAATTCTAAAGCATCTTAATGTAATGCTAGTATGGGAACATCACTATCATAACCAATCTCTTTAATTAATGGTCTAGAGAAAACATTTCCAAAAAAGAAGTGTTTACGGTTTATGAAAGACACCATGTCGCTTTCTCTACTTTCAACAAAGCTCTGTATACCTTTACCTAGGTTTTTTTCGGTAAGTGTGTGAAATTGGTGTGCGGTATCACTTAATATTAATGATAACAATTGCTTGTTGCTCTGTTGAGTTTTAGTAAGTTCTTTATTCTTTTCTAGATGTAAAATGGTAATTTCAGCATGATGCATATTAGCCAATTCTATAAGGTATCTAAATTCTGATCTTTTGTATACATCTTTATAATCTGTAGGAAAAACAATTTCTTTAGGAGACATAAATGATACATGCTCAGGTATTGCAAGCACAGGGCATTCCCTAATTTTTTCCATTGCCATTACAGTATTACTACCAAATAACACACCTTTAGATCCGGTAGCCCCTTTTGTTCCCATAGCCACCAAATCAATATCTTTTTCGCTTATAATTTTCTTTATTGCTTCTGATAGAAAATTAGATGTAGATTCGGTATAATAATTATGCTTTAGGTTTTCTGGGTGTAAGGACAAGGTATCTAATAGCTTCACAAAGTTTTTTTCAGAATCCTCTTTTGCCTGCTCATATACGGCGCTCCCTTCTTCTGGTATATTTAAGCTATTGGTAGTGTACTTTTCAAAACTGAATACATTTAAAAAATAAAAGTCACAGTTTAATTTGGCGTACAAATCAACAGTATATCTAATTGCGTTTAAAGCATTTTTAGAAAAATCGGTAGGTATTAAAATACGCTTGTTCATTGTTAAATGATTTAGATTGTTCTATAAATATATTGTCCAGTTAACTCAATTACTATGATAAATATCAGTCTTGTACCGGTAGAATCAGAAACGGAATAGTGGCATAGATACTTAAATCCATAATTACGGGCTCATGTAAAAAACGTTCAAAGAATTTTCTTCTATGATACGCCATTGCCAACATATTGATCTCTCTTTCAGCTATGAAATCTTGAATAACATTTGCCTTATCGGCATAGTTCCAAATCTCATCATAGCTGTGCGGTGTATTTAATAAGCAGGTATCTAATAGTTTTTGATTGGATACTTGTTTAGAAGTCATTAATTCCTCTTCATTAATATGCAGAACTGCAACTGAAGCATCTGAAATTGACGCGATATCTAACAGCATAGAAATAGAATTTTTAGTACATCCTTTTTTATAATCGGTAACAAAAGCGATTTCTTCAATAGGTTTAAAGGCAATTTCTCTAGGTATGGCCAGAATGGGGCATGTAGTAATAGTATTGGCAATTTGAATGGTATTGCTGCCCATAAATAATTCTTTGGCGCCCGTTTTACCTTTGTTACCCATTACTACCAAATCAATATCATGAGTATCAATCGTTTTGGATATTACACTGTCAAGACTACCATTACTAGAAATGGTATTGAATTTGTGTATTTCATTACCCGTGTCAAGTACAATTTTATGTGCTGTTTTCGTCAAGTTTTCTTGAGATTGGTTTTGTAAATGCTCCATCTCTTTCTTACCTGTAAATAGTGCGTTTTTAGCACTCAAAATAATATCATCATAGGCATGAACTATATGAAATGTGCATGCTGTTGACGCAAAAATTTGGGTAGCATAAAAAAGCGCGTTATAGGCTTCATTAGAAAAATCTGTTGCTACAAGTATGTTTTTGGTTTTCATAGTTATTATTGTGGAATTACTAAAAATGGCACTGTTACATGAAAGCCTATTTTCTTGATTACAGGCTCAATAAACAAACGTTCTAAAAAGGTATGTTTGTTTTGTACCATGACTAATAAGTTTATTTTTTGCTTAATCTGAAATTCATTTATAGCCGCAATAATCTCATTACATTTAACTTCATGGAAAAATCCGCTTTCAGATAATACGTTACTCAATTGTTTTTTATTATTTTCCTGCGTAGGAGTAAGAACGTCGCCAGTATCTACATGCATTACATTTACCTGCGATACGTGAGAATTGGTGATCTTTAATAATTGTGCCAAACTTTTTTTATCTAATGACACTTCAAAATCATTTGGGAAAAGTATTTGCGTAGGTGCTTCGTATTCAAATTTTGAAGGAATGACCAGAACTGGACATTTAGAATTTTTGATAACGTGCACTGTATTGGTACCTAACAAAATTTCTTTGGCACCTGTAGCGCCTTGGGTTCCCATTACAACAATATCTATACCCTCGGCTTCCACCGTTCTGGTAACTTCACTAGAAAGCACGTTTAGCGCAGAATGAGTAATGAAAGTATGTAAAGGATTATTAAACTCTTTTTGCAAATTTGCTTTAAGATTTTCAAGGTTGTCTTGAGAATTTTGTTGAACGATATCTCCTAGACCTATTTGTGCCGGGCTCCCCATTAAATATTCAGTATGGTATACAGGCGGCATGTAACTATTTAAAAGATAAAAAGTACATTTTAAATCTTTATACAATTTCAGCGCATAATGTATTGCCGTTAAAGAATTTTTAGAGAAATCTGTGGGTAATAAAATACGTGTCATAGTACTATAATTTTGATATCTTAAAATTAATCAGAGTAGATTACAAATAGTATGATATTCGTCATCAGGGAAGATTTTATTAATAGCTATTATTAAATAGTAAACAACCTTGAAGTAAGCCCACGAGGTATGGAAAAGTAAAATGATTTAAAATAACAGGTGTACCCACTTTAATATTCTTTAGAAACGGTACACACCTTTGGCAACATACAAGCGTATTGCCAGTTGAAAATATAAGAATAGCCATAAAAGAACATTTATGATTCTTTTATTTTAGCTGTTGCATATTATTCGTGAATGACTAAAAATGGCACTTTGGTATGGTAGCTAATTTTTTCAACAGTAGGTCTAAATAGAATACGCTCTAAAAAATTAAGGTTTTTGGCGACCATTATCAACATATCTAGATTTCTACTTTCTGTAAAACATTGAACGGACTCATCTATATGCTTGCCGGTAACTTCATGAAAAGTACATTCCGTTTCTTTATAATAGTCAAGTAATAAGTTTTTAATTTTTATTTGATTGGCATTTAGTTCTTCTCCTTTGCTAGACACATATAACAATCTCAAAGCAGATTTTTTCAAGAGAATGATATCTTTAATGGTGTCTAGTATTTTTACATCATAAGCCAAATTTAAATCAGACGGAAAGCCAATTTCTTCAATTTTTTCATAGGTAGCATCTTCTGGTACGGCCATTAGAGTACAGGGCACTTTGGTTATAACATTACCGGTATTACTACCTATAGAAACAGATTTTAGACCAGAAGCCCCTTTTGTACCCATTATGATAAGGTCAATATTCTTTTTTTTGACCAAATCTTTAAGTTGATCCGTCAAAAAACCATAAATAGCTTTAAAATGAAATTCATGCTTAACATTTAGTGGTAACTGCTCTATTCTATGACTAAGGACCTTAAGCTGTTCTCTACTTTCCGCCAATATTGTGGATTCTAAAATTTCTGGAGATACGTACATAGCAGCTTCTCCACTAGCATTGGTATTTATAGCATTAACGTGAACAATATGAAACGTACAGTGTGTCTTTTTAAAAAAGGAAATTCCGTAAACCAATGCATTCCAGGCATTATCGGAGAAATCTGTAGGTATTAATATATTTTTCATTGTAATAGTTTAAATATTAGAAAAGCTGCGATACTATTGGGGAAGGAATAGGACAGGTATTTTTGAATGAAATGCTATCTTGTTTACAACAGCCTCACCAATAACTTTTTCCCAAAAAGTATGCTGATGGCGTAATATGGCCAAGATGCTATCATCTTTATTTTCGGTATACATGTCAATACTTTTAGAAGTATTGATTTCAAAAGGTATATTCTTAAATTTAATATCAAACCCAGCTAAACGTTCTTTTAAAACTTCTTTATGAGCTTCTTGGTTATCGTTTAAATCATATTCCATGGCTACGTGGACCACTTCAATATCTGCTTTCCATATTTTGGCAAATTCAATAATGGAGTCAAATAAATTTTTCTTGTATGGCGCACTAAAATCAGTTGCAAAAAACAAAGTCTTTAAACTTTGAAAGTTATAACCGTTGGGCACTGCAAGAATGGGTATACTTTTTATAAGATTTAAAACCTTAACAGTATTACTGCCTAAGAAAACTTCTTTGGCGCCTGTAGCACCTTGTGTACCCATAAATAATATGTCAATGTCATTCTCGTTTATAACGGTTTCTACGGAGTCTTCTAGATTTCCTGGTTTAGACAATGTTGTAAATTGATGCTTTGGGTTTTTATGGTTTTTTTCTAGATATGAGAGCACCTCTTGGAGTTCTTCTACAGAATATTTTGAAAGAGAATCATATATAACACCCATCCTTTGTTGGCTTTTGGAGCCCATTAAATTTAAAGGTGTTGGTTCATAAGCATGCAGTAAGTAAAAATGACAATCTACTTCTGTGTACACTTTTAATGCAGTAAAAATGGCATTCCATGCATTATCTGAGAAATCTGTTGTAATCAGTATCTTTTTCATAGTAGAATAACTTTAGTTAGCGGGGAAGATTTTGCATTACCATAAACGGAATAGTAGAGGAAAGGCCCATTTCATCAATAGTGGATTGGTATAGTAAATCTTCTAAAAAAGAATGTCTTGAGTTAACCATTACTAGTAAATCTATATCATGCTCCTTTATATATTTGGTAATCGCATTTGCCCTGTTCTTGACACCGGTTCTTGTAAATGATAATCTAGCATGGGGTAAAGATTCTTCTAAGAATTTTTTGTTATCTAGTTGTCTAAGACTTAAATCTTCAAAGTCAGAGATGTATAAACTAATAACCTCTGCCTTGAATTCTCCTGCCATAATATCCAGCAGTTTTAATTCTCTACGTTTATAAGGGAGCATATAGTTACTTGGAAATAGTATTTTCTTAGGTTGGTTATAACTATATTGATCGGGTACGGCCAAAACCGGACATTTCACATACTTAAATACTTGCACGGTGTTACTGCCAAAGGTGATTTTAGAACTAGCGGTTTTACCTTTGGTACCCATAATTATTAAGTCGATATTTTTTGAATCGGCAAAATCGTTAATGGCATCAACCAGAGATTCAAAAGATGAAATTGCCTCGTATTTATGAAGTGGGTTATGTGTTTCTGTTTGCGTATCCGCAACAAGCTTCTGTAATTTATTCTCAGATTCCTCAGCAATACTATTTTTTTGTTTGTCGAATGTATCCTTGTCTACATTATGATATGGTCCATATACTTCATCTGCATATGCATGTATAAAATAAAAATTGGTACGCTCACACTTAAAAATATTAAGGGCATATGCAATCGCGTGATCAGCATTGCTCGAGAAATCTGTAGGAATGAGAATATTTTTCATAGCTTTCTTTTATTGATACTTTAAAAGTATTGGAGGGTGTGAAAAAAACCTATGATAAATATCATGAGGAGTAAAAGCAAAACATAACTTTTATTTTTAAGACATTAATTTTCAATATTTTAATAAAAATGAAAGACAATCGTAAATCTAGATGAAGAGGGTATGGGGAATATATTGTCGTCTACTATTTCATTATATTTTTATAAAACTTGAGGTCGTTAATAGTCATATTCATAATGACAAGTTTTATTTTTGAAAGCAGTACCTTAGAATTAAAATATAGCATTCATGATCATTCATAATTTAGGCGACGAAAATTCAGTTCTCAATCAGTTTATTTCAGAAATACGAGACACACAAATACAAAAAGATGCAATGCGCTTTCGTAGAAATATTGAGCGTATAGGAGAAATTTTAGGTTATGAATTTAGTAAAGAGCTTGCTTATAATTTTAAAAATATAGAAACTCCACTTGGCACAAAATCTATGCATTTAAGCCAAGATCAAGTAGTTATATGTTCTATATTAAGGGCAGGTTTACCATTGCATCAGGGACTTTTAAATTATTTTGATACTGCAGAAAACGGATTCATATCCGCATTCAGAAAACACGAAGACAATGAAGATGATTTTGAAGTTGTAGTCGATTATTTTGCTGCGCCATCTTTAGAAGGTAAGGTTCTTGTACTTACAGATCCTATGTTAGCAACAGGCAGAACCTTAGAAAATGTATTGGAAGGTCTAAAAAAACATGGAACGCCCAAACAAATTCATATTGTCTCTGTTATAGGCTCTCAGCAAGGTATTGACTTTGTAAAAAGTGTTTTCCCAACTGATACTCATTTATGGATTGCCGCAGTAGATCCAGAACTGAATGCTCGCGGTTATATTATACCAGGTATAGGCGATGCTGGTGATTTAGCATATGGCGAAAAGCTATAGTTATATCTTTTTCTTAGTGCGTTTTGCTGCTTTTACAAATTCGTACCAAAGAACGGAGATGGCACCTATAAGAATAGTCAAACCTAACTGAGATAGCGTTAGACTTTCAAATTCAAAAAAGGCGGCTAATACAGGTATATAGATTATCGCTAAGGAAATAATAATCGTTAGGCCTATAATTAACGGAACCAAATTATTCTTGTATTTCAAGGTTGTAAATATGGAATAATAGAAAGAACGATTGACCAAAGTCAAAAAGATATTGGCGACTATTAACACCGTAAAAACCATAGTTCTAGTCGTATTCTCAGAGAACCCAACAGCCACTGTATATTGATAAATTACTAATGCACCTATAGTTATTGCTAAACCCTGTAAAACACTTGTAAATAGTTCTTTGTAGTTAAAAAAAGTAGTAGAAAAAGGTCTAGGTTTTTTGAACATAAGATTTTTCTCTAGAGGTTCATTTTCAAAGATGATAGAGCAGGTGGGTCCCATAATCAATTCTAAGATAATAACATGGGAGGGTGAGAATATATTTGGATAGATCCATCGTAACGCCAAGGGTATAAATACAGTAAGAATGATGGGTATGTGTATAGAAATGATATACTGAATTGCCTTTTTTAAGTTGGTGTATATTTTTCTACCCATAGCAACGGCATCTACCATTCTAGAAAGGTCATCATCAACCAAAATAAGGGATGCCGCTTGCTTGGCAATTTCAGTACCTTTTTTACCCATGGCGATACCAATATGTGAAGCCTTTAAAGCAGGGCCGTCATTTACACCGTCGCCAGTCATGGCAACAACTTCATTGTTTTTCTTTAATGCATTTACAATTCTCAGTTTCGCATCGGGAAACATTCTAGAGAATACGTTGATGTGCTTTACTTTTTCTTGTAATTCGGTATCTGTTAGTTGCATTAACTCATCGCCAGAAATACATTTTTCATATCCTTTAAAATTAATTTGTTTGGCGATTGCCATAGCGGTATTAGCATTATCACCTGTAACCAGTTTCACTTGTATGCCAGCACTATCAAAGTCCTTCAAAACTTGTGTAATATTCTCTTTTGGTGGATCGTAAAAAGCGATAATTCCATTAAAATCAAATGTAAAATCTTGTTGTTCTTTTGGGTAATTTTCTCCTTCAAATATTGCCATGCCCACGGCAAGCATTCTAAACCCATCCTTACCTAATTCGGTAAGTGTGTTTTGTATCATTTCAATTTCAGAAGTACTAAGATTGGCTACTGCTATAATAGCTTCAGGTGCACCTTTAGCGGCAATAATTTGGTTGCCCTCATCATCCTGAAAAACATGGGTCATCATTGGCGGTTTACCACCTAAGGGGTATTCATGAACCATTTTATAATTGGGGCGCTCATCGTTATCTGTTAAGGTACCATATGCATTATGTATGGCAATTTCCATAGGGTCAAATGGTATTGGTTCACTTGCCCACATAGAAGTAGTTATAAGCTCTTTTTCATTATCGCCTAAAATATCTTTAGTGTTTACTATGTTACCGGTCTTTAATATGAACAGTTTGGCTAAAGCCATTTTGTTTTGGGTAATAGTGCCGGTTTTATCAGTACAAATAACAGTTGCACTACCTAAGGTTTCAACGGTCTTCATCTGTTTTACGACGATTCCCATTTTCATTAATCGCCACGCACCTAATGCCATGAAAGTGGTAAATGCTACAGGAATTTCTTCAGGTAAAATACTCATGGCTAAGGTCAATGCCTTTAGTAAACTGTCTAGTACAATACCAGAACGCAGGTAATTTATTCCCCAAACGAGTAGAAATACGACGCCGCCCAAGATGGACATTAATTTTACGAAGTTGAAAATCTTCAGTTCCAAAGGTGTTTTTTCTTCGGTGATGTCTTCAAGGCTTTTGCCTATTTTTCCCAGTTTGGTTAAGTTGCCAATTGCTGTAATTTGGGCAATTGCCAATCCGCTAGCAACGGTACTTCCTGTAAAAATTAAATTATCTGTACTTGTGGCGTCCTTATATACAGAAAGTGATTCGCCGGTTAATATGGATTCATTTACAGAAAAATCATTTGAGTGAACTATAACACCATCCGCAGAAATGGTAGTACCTTCTTCAACCATAAGAAAATCACCAACAACAATATCTTGGCTATCAATTTCTACAACGGCACCATTACGTATGACCTTGCTTTTTGGGTGGGTAAGGTTTTCGAGATTTTCTAGAGCCTTTCTACTTCTAGAATCTTGATATAGCGATATGGAGCCAACAAGAACAATGGCAGAAGCCAAAAAAACGCCATCACCATAATTACCGGTTATAAAATATATAGATGAAGCTATGAGTAATAATATAACCATGGGCTCTTTAGCAATGCTTTTTAGGGCATTTAAAAAGCTATTTTCTTTCTTATAATTAAAAGAATTTACGCCGTGTTTTTTTTTAGAAGCATCAACCTGTTGGTCTGTGAGTCCGGTAATTCCAAAGTCGGTAGGGTTGATCATACTATTGTTTTTCGGTATTAATTTGTAAAAGGCATATCAAGTACTAAATTATCTGAAATCTTTAGGCAACTCACTGACATTTATCATATGATTTACGCCTATAAGTTTGCAATTTTATAATGTAATAATCTTAAAAGTAAACTATTATGGAAGCTACCATGAATGATATAAGAATAATAATGAAAGAAACGTATTCTAAACTGGTCTCTTATAAACGAAAAGAGAATAGAGAATCTTTCAATACAGAACTATTAAAGGTACTCCCTCAAATTTACAGATATGTGTCTAAAAGGTTGAATAGTGCCATAGCAAATGGAAAGTTAAATAAAGGTATGTTTAACCCGAGCGATTTTACAGATCAACTTTTTATAGAAGTGTATGATCATATCGATGATATAAAAAGTGAAAATGAATTGCATGTTTTTCTATTCAAAAAAGTAGATGAGTTATTAGAAGATAGTTTGGTAGAGGAGGAGTTTGACCATGTATTTTTTGATAATATAGATACTTATTCTAAACCAGAATGGGATGCTATGGAAGAGAACTATACACAAGACGCTGATGGTGATTTTTTACTTTTAGATGAGATGGATGATAAGTCTTTAGATAAAAGCAACTATTCTCTTAATCATGTATTTATAACCGAGGAAGAAAAGAAATTGGCGGATAAGCTAGATGCTACATTAGATAAAGAACGTATATATAACCATGTACAATTGATTTTAGATAAAATGAACCTGCCAATGAGAACGGTATTTGAACTTTTTACTAACGAGGGTTTAACTACCGAAGAAATAGCGGACATACGTAAAACAACACAAGAACAGGTAGAAGAGTTATTAGCGTCTGCAAGACAACTGCTTAAAAATAGTTTCGAGAAACGATTTCTTATAGATAGCAATTAAAAGTAAAAATGCTCTCAACTATTGTTGAAGAGCATTTTTTATTTTTTACTCGATAATTATGATTTGAATGCCTCGAGCAAATTACTATGAAGGTATTCTAGTCGGTACTCCTTAATTTCCCAGCTAATTCATTGATTTTTATACGAAAGACAATAGATGATTCTTCAGTATCTATTTTTGCAGAAAACTCACTTATACATTTAGGGTTTTTACCGTAATTCTCTGATATTACTTCTTTAACGCCCTCAGAGAATTCATGAAGCATATGCTTGGCGTCAATACGCGAAAGTTCTTCAAAAGTGCCTTGAACCAACACAGATTTCCAATTAGAAATAGAGGTAATATTATCTATAGATAAACACACAGATGGGTTTTTTCTCATTTCTTGAATCTTATGACCTTCAGAAGAATAGCTTGTTAGGGTGTTGGTATCTGCATCATAGAAATAGGTGATAGGTACAATATGTGGGCATCCACCAGAAATATAGGCTAGTCTACCAATGTAGTTTTGCTTTAGTAATGCTGCACATTCCTTTTCATCTAAATTTCTTCTCATGACCTTATTGTTGTTTGTTGATGCGATAAAAGTATAAATCATTGAATTAGTGGTACATGATATTCGTCAGTAGTTGAAAAGCTATAGTGAACTACGAATTCTAGTTCATACCCAACGAATACTAAAAGGCACCCATTTTACGAGTAGTACGCAGTTAGATTTGACTTCAAATAATAATAATAATAATCTAAAACTACGATCATGAAACTACTTTACACCTTTTTACTGTGTTGCACCATCTTCACAGGCTTTTCTCAAGATAATGACAGTCCGTATTTATTGGTATCTACAGAAGATGCGGTTATTCCTTTAAAATCTTCAAAAACAGAAGTTGAAATATCTGGTACTATTGCTCATGTTCGGGTAACGCAGGTATATCAAAATAAGGGAGCAGGGGCAGTAGAAGCAAAATATGTATTTCCGCTTTCTACACAGGCAGCGGTACATAAAATGCAGATGACTATTGGCAATAGAATTGTCAATGCCAAAATATTTGAAAAGCAAGAAGCCCAAAAAGTATATGAAACCGCTTTGAGCGAAGGCAAGCGAGCAGCGAAGTTAGACCAAGACAGACCCAACGTGTTTAAAATGAATGTGGGTAATATTATGCCTAGTGATGAAATTGCCATAGATATCTATTACACAGAAATATTGGTACCTGTAAATGGGGAATATCAATTTATAGCACCAGGTGTTGTTGGTCCTAGGTTTACGGGAGAAAGCTCTAAAAATGAAGAGAGTTTCAATATGGCATATACGGCAAAAGGAATAGCTGACAGTTTTGATTTTGATATGACAGTAACCCTAAATGCGGGTATGATCATTCAGAATATAAAAAGTACAAGTCATAAAGTAACTGTAAGGCATCCTGATGCAAAAACAGCTGAAGTTTTTTTATCCGAAGGGAATAAGAATCCGTCAAACAGAGATTTTATCTTGAATTATAACCTAAGAGGTAACCAGATACAAACGGGATTGTTGATGTATGAGGGGGAAGATGAGAACTTTTTTACGTATCAAATGGAGCCAAGTAAAAATGTGGAGTTAGAAGATATTCCGTCACGTGAGTACTTATTTATTGTAGACGTATCAGGTTCTATGAACGGATACCCTTTAGAAGTATCAAGACAATTAATGCGAAACCTACTTTGCAATTTACGAATGAGCGATACCTTCAATGTTCAGTTATTCGCTTCTAGTTCAACTGTTTTTAGCCCCACACCGGTAGAATCGACCGAGCAGAATATTGAAGCAGCCATTCGTTTTTTATCCGATGGTCAAGGCGGTGGTGGCACCCAATTATTAAGTGCATTACACGAGGCATATAAATTACCTAGAAAAGATATGGGTAGTGCCCGTTCTATGGTCATTATTACAGATGGCTACGTAAGTGTAGAAAAAGAAGCTTTTGAGCTGATAAGTTCAAATTTGGATAAAGCCAATGTATTCACATTCGGTATCGGCTCTAGCGTCAATAGGTATTTAATAGAAGGTATGGCAAAGGTTTCTAATAGTGAATCTTTTATCGCAACCACATCTGAAGAAGCGGCAGAAGTAGCCAAAGACTTTGCGAAATATATTGCTACACCATTATTGACGAGAGTAAAAGTAGAGGCAAAAGGCTTTGAAATGTATGACCTAGCCCAAAAGAGTATACCAGATGTTTTTGCGGCAAGACCAGTTGTTATCCATGGAAAATATAGGGGCAAGGCAGAAGGGAAAATTATAGTTACCGGTTACCAAGGCAAGAAGCGATTTAGAGAAGTATATAATGTATCTGACGGACAATTAAGTAAGCAAAACAAAGCATTACGTTATTTATGGGCAAGAAAGAAAATAGCGGAGTTAGATGATTACAGCAACTTATTTAATGAAGACGTAAAAGCAGAAGTAATTGAATTGGGATTGAAATACAACCTACTTACCAACTACACTTCTTTTGTAGCGGTAGATGAAGCCATTGTAAATGAGGACGGCTCATTGACCAAAGTGAAGCAACCGTTACCAATGCCTAACAATGTAAATAATTCAGCCGTTGGTGCAGAAGCAGAGGTAAAAGAAAGTAGCAAATTCAAACGCACCTTTACCATAGATTTTGAAAACGAAATAGAGAAGAATGTAAAAAGACAATTGACGATGGAGTTCAAAGTGATGTATACCAAACTAATAACCGAGTACTTAAAAAAGTATGAAAGCTTACGCATAAAATTCAATGCACAAGGCAAGGTGATACGTGTAGAGAAATTAGAAAATGGTAGCTGGACGATAGATGAAACTATGCAATTGGAATTGGAGAAAATCAGTTTACAATCCGTTAAAAAAGAAATTACATTAACATTGAAAAAATAGGTAGTTAGTTTTTGTTAATTGGTTCTCCTTATGGAGAAGAAAACCTGTAAGATGTGTAACATTTTGCAGGTTTTTCTTTTACTATAATTCCAAGTTAGAACAGATCGTATCTGAATAAATACGGGTATTTCAACGAATTCTAGATGAGGTGCTACGAATACTAGAACACCCTCATAAAAGCGCTGTCTCTGCTGTAATTTAGTAGTGTAGAAAGAAAACAACTAAAAATAACAGTATGAAAAATTTAATCCTATTCGCCTTTTTATTCAGCATTTGTATCACCAATGCACAGGAGTTTCAATTAACGGATACCTACGATATCACGAACCAAAGAAGTAGTGGTCAAGAAGAGGAAGACACCTGGTTGGTAGACGTAATCGAATCAAACAATCCAGAAAGTCATGTAGCAACATTGTCCATTACAGATTTCGGTTTATTAGATGAAATACGCATTTCGGTTTTAAGTAATCCGGATCTAGAAGATATCAATGAAATCTTAAAAGTAACCCTAGAATATAACGCTTGCTGTTCAAGCACAGAAGAATTCTATTATTTGGTAAGTAATGACAATGATTTTATCGCGTTGCCAAGTATAAAAAATGAGTATGCCTACGAACCTATTTTAGACATACACTACATTTTTCCTAACCAATTATTCGGTAAAGAAGGAACCATACTAAGAGCAGCATTAGAATACACAGAAACAGCTACTATTAAAGATATTAAAGTACTTAGAAGCATTGCCTGGAACGACGATGATTTTGATACTGAAGACGCTATAACAGCAATTAATTATTAATAACCCTTAAAATTTAGAATTATGAAAAATTTAAAGAAAAGTGCCTTATTCCTATGCTTATTTGCATTTGTAAACATGTTCGCCCAAAGTATAGAACAAGTAGAATTTGAAGTGATGGATAAAGATATTCCTGCAGAAGAACTGACTTATGAGTATTTATTGGCTCACAAAGTATTTCTTCGTGAAAAGCCATCTGTTAGAAGTAAAAAAGTAACACTTCTAGATATTGGAACTAAAATGGTACTGTGGGAAAAAAGCATGTACTCTAAAGAAATAGATGGCATCAATAGCCACTGGTACCGAGTAACTACAGGCAACGAAACCGGATGGGTTTGGGGAGGTATGATCGCTCAGAAATCCTTCGGGAGTATTGCAGACAACCAAGTGAAGTTTGTGTATGGTTATGAAAGTAGTGCCAAAAACGAATCAGGTATTACAGAAGTAAAATACCAATTACGTGCCTTTAAAAACGGACAACAATTAGACAAAATGGTGTTAGATAGTTTGGCTGCGATTCCGGTTCATATTGAAAACCATGGTAGTTTAGGTCTGTTCAATGTAGAAGATGTGATTACAGTAGATTTAGCTGATAAAGACACAGGTTACCAAGTAGGTAAGAGCTACCTGTTTTGGAATAATGGTAGATTCAAGAAAGTGGCAGATTTAATAGATTATGCAGACACCAATTACTTAAAGACCGAGTCTTTTGTTTTTCCGTCGGATATGCAAGGCGTTAAGAGTACTATTTTACTGAAAACGACCATTACCAAAAACATCAAAACACTTGATGATGCATTGGCTCAAAACAACGTAGAATTCATTACCACTTCTTATGTGTGGAACGGCTCTAAGTTGACAGAAAAAGAACAAGTTCGTGAGGTTAAGGAAGATGCTGTAGTTAGTATAGACTTTTAAAAAATAATTATGAATAAGTGTTTAATTATAGTATTGGTTAGTGTGCTAATGCTAGGTAGTAAGAAGCCGTTTTCGCAACAGTCGGAGGCGGCACTTGCTTCACCTACCAAAAAAGAAATGGTACAAGAAGCTATTGTTTTTATTGCTGGTTTTGATGAAGGTGATAACACCTATTATAGTAATGCCAAGCAGTATTTTGAAAAACAAGGAATGCCAATTGTAGATAGTTTGTATGCTATTGATGAGATTTTAAGTTATCTAAATAGTGCAGGAGAAAATCAAGTGCGTTTTAAAGAAATACACATTGTAAGCCATAGCAATGCATGGTTGGGCATGTCTTTAAAGACTACAAAAATAGGAGAGCGAATTACTGTTTCCACTTTACAAAATGCAATACAAGATTATAGTATAGAAACGATGTGTGAGAACATTGCTAGTAGTTCTAAAATCATATTTCATTCGTGCGGATTAGGGGAAAATCAAACCTTACTTCAAGAATTGAAAAATACGTTTAAAGCAGAGCAAGTAGTGGCGTCCTCATATTTTAATGTATTCGGTGGTAAATATGCAGATCACTATTTGGCAAAGCCCTACTACGGCTATTATCCAACAGCAGAATCTAAAGGACCTGCGCATCTTGCAAAGGAGTTTAAGCAAGCATACCCTGATGTAGCTATCGATTGGTTTACTGCGTCAAAGACAAGGCAAGAATCTTCGTTTGGTAAAGCCTATAGTTTCAAGTTTAATATTCCGATAGATTGGGAGTTTACTTTTGATGCTGTTACCGATATTCCTACTTTAGAAGACAAAGAAGCAATTATGGATTGGATTTCAGAATCTCCAGAAATGGCTGAGGTACTGTTTAAATTGAACATTCCGATAGAAAAATTCCGTTGGAGAAGTAGGGTACAAGGAAATAAATTAATAATAAAAGGAAAAACAACCGTACTCTGCGTATTGGCACCTATTTTGCAGCCTAATGATACCACTGAGTACCAAAACACAAACATACAAGACCCTTTATTATATCAAATATTATAGGCATAACAACGTTAGATAATTACTTAAAATAGAACACATATTTGAATCTGCTTAGAACATACGTCTTATCGGTATTTTGTTTTTTAGGAACAATGTATGTAGCTGCGCAAAATAGCCAGTTACGAGCATATACCATTGCAGATGGTTTACCACAGTCTCAAGTCTATGATATTGTACAAGATGAAATGGGTTATCTGTGGTTGGCAACCCAAGGTGGCGGATTGGCAAATTTTGATGGCGAAACCTTTGAAGTATGGAATGAAAGTGACGATTTACTCTCTAATTATATTGATGCCTTATATACCGTAAATGACTCTCTTTTTGTGGGGACCAGAAAAGGACTTTCTATAAAAGTAAAGAACAACTTCCTAAATTTTAATTCCCCACAAATACTTGAATTCTACACAACTGAAAATGTGCTGTATGTAGGTACTAAAAAGGGACTCTATAGCTATTCTAAAAATAAAGAATTAAGTAAGGTTACTATTAATCCTGAAATAGATTCTAGCGAAATTAATTCCATTCTTTTTGATGGAAATTACTATTGGTTAGCAACCAATAATGGCTTATGGAAACTTAATGAATTAAGCGATTCAGCAACAGAAAAAACAAAATTAGAAGTCAATAATTTTAAGTCCGTTATTGCACATCAAAACAAAATTCTTGCGGCTACTTTTGATGATGGTGTATTTATCATCAATCAAGATAATAACGATGACAGGTTTCTAATGCCAGAACCATCGCGTATAAACTCCATGTCAATTCAAAATACAGATGAGTTATGGGTAGCTACTGACAATGAGGGTATTGCTATTGTAGAAACGAACAAATTTGCAGAGGTAAAACAATTGAATACAGCTAGTGGTTTAGCAACTCCGCATATTAGAAAAGTAGTAAAAGATGACAATGGCAATTTATGGATTGCTACATCTGGTGGCGGATTTTACAAGTACTTTCAGAATAACTTTAAGCACTATAATCAAAGATCAGGTCTAAAGGGAAATCGGGTTTATGCGGTACATAATGCTGCAGACGGATTATGGTTTTCTACATCAGAAGCTGGTTTGGCAAAAATCGATTCCTCGGGTATTCACGCATTACCAAGTAAGGGTACATTTTTCGATGTTAAGATCAAGACAATCGATAGCGATTCAAAAGGCAATATTTGGGCAGGATCAGACAATAGAGGGCTGTTATTTCGAGAAACTAAAATGGTAGACAGTTTGGTGTTTTTTTCAAGCGAAACCTTTTTAATACAGATTGATACCGTTTCCGTTGAAAGAACTACTAATCATATCATTGATGAGAGTAAAGGCTTTCCTTCAGATTGGGTGCGTACCGTAATTGCAGATGATGATTATATCTGGGCAGCTACCTATGCCAATGGTATAGTGAAATTCAATTACTATTCAGATAATGACAGCCTTGTGGTTAGAAAAACCTTTTCTAAGCGCAATGGTATTACCGATATGCTGATAAAAGGCATGGTAAAAGCACCAGATGGTAAGCTGTGGTACTCCACGCAAAACGGTCATTTAGGCTATATAGAAAAAAATAAGGTGACCAGTATTGAAACTGGTTTAGAACAACAAACTGCAGTTAATACGATTTTGTTTCATGATGATACTATTTTCTTAGGTACATCAGGTAAGGGTATTTGGTATGCGAACAGCACTAATCCTGTAAATTTTCAGCAATTAAAAGGAAGCAAGAATTTATTTTCCAATAACATCTATCAGCTCATTTTCGATGACCAAGGGTACTTGTGGGCAGGCTCAGAAAGGGGAGTGGATAAAATAGAATTAAATCCTGATAACGAAATTGTAGACGTCTATCACTTTGGTAGAAATGACGGATTTCTAGGGATAGAAACCTGTTTAAATGCCGTAGATAAAGATGACTATGGAAATCTATGGTTTGGTGCCATTTACGGATTGACTAAACATGTGCCAAGTGAAAGCAAAAAGGCATCGTTACCACCAACAGTTTATTTTACTGGAGTAGAGGAGCGGTATAAGAATATTGATTCCTTAATTTTAAAAGACTGGACAAATAGTAACAAGGTACTACAACTAACACCAGAGCAGACACAATTAGGTTTTTCATTCAGAACGGTAGATGTGGATCACCCAAATGAAATTGAGTACAGAACACGATTAGATGAAACGGAGTGGAGTCCGTGGGTAAAAGAGAACAAGCAAAATTTTGCAGGTCTGGCTTATGGATCCCATACTTTTCAAGTGCAATCTAGAAATTACAGATGGCAAGAAAGTGAACCTATAGAATTCGGTTTTTTTATTGATAGTCCGCTGTATAAAAAAGACTGGTTTCAATGGTCGGTTTTAGCATTGGCAATTTTTGTATTGTTAGGTGTTGGGTGGTTTTACATTCGTAAGATAAAAGCAAAGAACAAAGCGGAGCAAGAACGATTGAAAACACAAAATTACTTGTTGACCTTAGAGCAGAAAGCATTGCAATTACAAATGAATCCACATTTTATATTCAATGTTTTAAATGGGATAAAAGCGATGGCAGGCAACAAGCCAGAAAAGATGGATACCACCATTAATAGCTTTGCCATATTATTGAGAGAAACACTTCAGAATTCAAGGAAAGAACATATTAGTTTAGATCAAGAAATAAAGGCATTACGACATTATGTTGAAGTAGAGCAGTTAATGGCACAGAAACCTTTTGAGTATACTATCAGGGTAGAAACTAACCCTGATGCCGAAGAGATATTGATTCCGCCAATGTTAATTCAGCCATTTGTGGAAAATGCCATTAGACATGGTATTTTAAAAGGCGATAAACCGGGCAAACTTAAGATAGGTTTTAGTACTAGCGAGACCCATTTGCAATGTAGTATTATTGATAACGGATTAGGTATTTTTAAGTCGAAAAACGAAAAGCCGAAGACCGACCATCAATCTATGGCATTGACCGTTACCAAAGAAAGATTGGAATCTATTGCCGGGAAGAATACCTTGCAGATCAGTGAAATCAAAAATGAAGATGGTAGTATTGAAGGTACCAAGATTACTTTTAAAATACCTTTACTAACAGATTATTAAACACCTATGCATACAGCGATAATAGTAGAAGATATGATTGACGCGTTAACCCTTTTAAAGAAGGATATTGAGACGCAACACCCAGAAATTGAAATTATCGCAACGGCACAGAGTGTAGTGGAAGCCGCCAAGGTACTGCGTAAGAATCAGCCAGATATTCTGTTTTTGGATATTATGTTGGGTGATGGTACGGGCTTTGATATTTTAGAGATTTTTCCGGAATTAAAATCCAAAATCATATTCGTAACTGCAAGTGATGAATTTGCAATTCGTGCTTTCAAGTTTGCCGCAATCGACTATGTATTAAAACCTTATTCAAATGCCGATTTAAGCCTAGCCATTTCACGAGCAAAAGAGCAGTTACAACCCAATAAAGAACGTTTACAGATTTTAAAGGAGACTATTGCAGCGCCAGAGAAAAAGCCGAACAAGATTTCGCTACATACGCTAGATCAAATTATCATTGTCAGTTTAGATGATATTATTAGGTGCGAATCTGATAGTAACAACACCATTTTCCACCTTCAAGATAAACGCAAAATTTTCGTAACAAAGACCTTAAAGTACTTTGCAGACCTTTTAAGCAGTCACGATTTTGTTCGTGTGCACCAAAGTCATCTGGTCAATCTACAATGTATTAGTGCCTATATAAAAACCGATGGCGGTTATTTAATGTTGAAAAACGGAGAAAATGTACCAGTATCTGTTAGAAAGAAAACCGAGATTATTGAGATTTTAGATAAGATGCATAGGTAGGGGGTAGGTTGAGGAGAAATGATATTATATTTTGATAAATGTTTTATATGGGATACAACTTGACAATTAACCGTCTTAATGGTAACAAAATTACAAAAACTGAGTGGATAGAATTGATTGAATCTGATGCAGAATTTAAGCTAATTCAGGAAATTTCTGGAGAAATGCCTAATGGTAATATTCTTAATGTACCAACGCCAGACGCTGGACTTTGGGAGTATCAAGATAGAGCTATACCTTTTACCTTCAATGAAAATTGGGGAATTTCTGTGAAAAATCCTGATTTACAAATAATAATAAAAATGATTTCCATTGCTGATAAGCTTAAAGCTCAAGTGCAGGGTGAGGAGGGTGAATTATATGATGAAAAATTTTTACAAGAACAAATAAAAGAAGGTTCCTTAAATGAAAAAAAATGGTGGCAGTTTTGGAAATAAAGACATTTGCTAACATAATTTATAAATGGAAATGGCTTCAAGCTTAACCTTAAGGTTTGAGTTTTATATAAAAACTTTAAATTTTTAGAATACCTACTTGACATAAAAAAGGAAAAATACTCTTTACAACACAGGCTACATCCAATAAGTGGTTACTTGCTAACTTGAAAAGTTAATTTTCAAAGAGGTCTGAAATATAAATTGCTAGATGAATGTATTTAGCTTTTAAAAAGGTGAAAATAAATTAAAGTTTTAACTGTGAACAAAAAGCTATTTTATTTCATTCCTCAACATAAGGCTTTGATAAGTTGATACCAATCATTTCAAGCAATATCAATAATCACTGAACGTTAATTAATTGTATTTATTGGTAATAAACTTCAAAAATGAAGACTTCATCCCAACTTATTTACTTTGGCTTATTTATAACACTTTTAGGTTTTGGAGATAATTCAAGCAAATTAATACCATCTTGGATAACATTTTTAATTGGTGGTTTAGCTTTATTTTATGGTATTTATTTACACAATAAAGCAGAGAACAAACTTTTCTCACTTAATAACGATTGGAAATTTGATTGGAGAGCATTATCATCTAAAGTATATATTGTTATTGGAATATTGATTTTAAGGATGAACAGATTTATAGATTCAATAAATGAAAATTTTATTTTAGATACACTTCGCTTATTGATAGGATTTGCATTAATGCTTTATGGTTTGAATCTATTTTTGAAAGAAAAGAGAGAAAAGAAGGGTAGTGGTAATATTGAATAATATTTTAAATCAGTTGCATCGCTAGGGAGAGATTGAAAATTATAGCTATCTCAAATCTTTATAGCATTTAAAATAATTTTTATAATTGGTAGAAACACTTCATTTTATTTCCGAAATACTAAGAGTTGATATAATCATTGCATTCGGATTCTATACGGTAGCATTCTTTTTGGTTCGATACTTTTCAAAGCATAAAGGATTATTAAATGGCTTTGATAGAACCGCAATTAAAGTGGTAATATTTTCAGGTATAGTTTTCGGGATATTATGGATTTTTAGACTTTTTATTTCTTACTTAGAAATAGAAAATGAGATGGACAAAATTGCTTTTACTCAAAGATTAACAGGGAAATACTCTTTTGGGATTTGGCTACAACCACTATTCTGGGTGTTTTTAAGTCAGTTGTTGTGGTATAAAAAAATAGCCAATAATTTAATTTATAGATTACTATTAAGCCTAATGTTTTTGGTTTCATTTGAAAGGATGGTTGTTATAGCAACTTCATTACATCGAGACTAATTACCTAGTAGTTGGAGTTTAGGAATGAATTTTGGACAAGTATTAGTTGGAATAACTGGTAAAGTGTTAGTCTTTATTTTGATTGTTGGTGTAGTACATCTGTTGCTTAGTTGGAAAAAAAACGAACTAAAAAAATGAGAGAAATAGATATACTCTTTGTGGATTGGGGTTTTTCAAAAAATGATATTTCCAAAATTATTTCTGAAACTATGAACCTACAAATATTTAATATTCAAAACATAATTAGAAAAGAGTCTCAGAGTAAAAGTGAAATAGGTGGTGAAGTAAAGAAAATTATAAATAATGAAGAACTTCTTGATGGTAAGCTTATCGAAAAATTAATCACCAAAAATCTAAGAGAATCTTCTGAAAATTTATTGTTTATATTTTATCCCAATGTCTTGGAGCAGTTTTATGAATTACAAAAAATTCTTGTTAATGAAAATATAGTCTTAAACAAGATTTGGTTTTTTAGGCATAAAGACTACTTGGAATTTATGAAATATCATTTCGAGTTTCCAATCAATAAAAAGTACCTAGATAAATTCGGTAATAAACTAGCGGACGAATGGATAAACATGTTTCAAAAAAGAAGAGAAAATATAAATATCATTAAAGGTGTTGCTACATCGGTGGAATGGAAAGAAATTGAATTGGATTATTTATCTCTTTTAAATTCTGAATATATAAACAAGCGAATAAAAGAATGTATTTAACATTTACTCATCTAGAATGTTATCCTTAATTATGAAAAAACAGTTTCTGTTTTCGATTTTTGTATTGATTTGTATGCAACTATTTGCACAAGATACTTTAGTTTTTAATCAGGTTAAATCAGAGTATAAAAAGGAGACAGGCAAATACTTTGTTCACAAGGACTGCAAAGACTTATCAAATAGTTGGGATAATAATTCATGTTCGAAGAAAAAAATTACGGACTATATTTTCAAATACTTTGATTGGGAAATAATAGAAAGTAAAGAGATAGAATATAAAATTTGGTTTAAATTTTACTTTAATGAGGAAGGATTAATTTCCGATTATGAAATTCAAACTGATGAAATAACAGTAAAATCTCAAATTGTACATCTATTGAATCCATTGTTACCAGATTTTTCATTGGTTGACAAAAATAATAAACCGATTGCGGGTCAGTACGGCTTTCCTTGTCGAATCAGTTTAGTTAAATAATTATCCTTACATCCAATTTTCAATTTCCTTTCCTACCCTTCCGAAGAACAAAAAATCAATGCCCCATTTTTATATTATTCTCAAAAGCGGTATTGAATGTTATAATTTATGTTAAGGTTAACATAATAGTTTCAAAAGCCTAACTATTTTTAGAGGGCACGAATTCAGTTACATATTTCAAACTAACCGTAAAAAGGGATATTCGCGAGTTGTCCTTATTACATATGGTAAGCTTAGAAATAGTTGTTTTCTTAAAGAACAACGCTAACAACATTGAAACACTATAAAACTAACACATGAAAAGAAGAGATTTTGTACAGTACGCCGGGTTGGGTGCCGGAGCACTAATGATGCCATCATTATTGCTAGGAAATGACATCCCCACGGAGGCTTTACTAGAACCTGGTATGGATACCTTGGTAAAAAAGAGAATGGCAGATGTGGCATTGAACACAGCCAAATCTTTAGGAGCAACATATGCAGATACCAGAATTGGTAGGTACCTGAACCAATATGTATTCACTAGGGAAGATAAAGTACAGAATGTTGTAAATACAGAATCTTTCGGTATCGGTATTCGTGTTATTGCTAATGGAACTTGGGGTTTTGCCTCAACCAATAGCGTTACCGAAGACGGTATTAAAAAAGCAACAGAACAAGCTGTTGCAATCGCCAAAGCAAATTCTAAAATTCAAAAAGAGCCGGTAAAACTGGCTCCCGTAAATGCTTACGGAGAAGTTTCTTGGAAAACACCGATCAAGAAAGATTTTAAAGAAGTTCCTGTTTCAGAAAAGGTAGACCTTTTATTAAGCGCAAATGCAGCCGCTTTGGATAACGGAGCAAACTTTGTGAACTCCGCTTTATTCATGGTAAATGAACAAAAATACTTTGCATCTACCGATGGTTCTTATATAGATCAAGATATACATCGTTTGTGGCCTACTTTGAGAGTTACTGCAGTTGATAAAGCTGCGGGTACTTTTAAGACTAGAGAGAATATGAGTGCACCCGTAGGTATGGGGTATGAGTATTTAGACGGATTAGAATCTGAAAAACTTGAAGGTCCTGCAGGGTTACGTTTATACAGAAATAGTTATGACATGGTAGAAGATGCTACTATGGCAGCGAAACAAGCTAAAGAAAAACTAACGGCAAAGTCCGTTGATGCCGGTAAATATGATTTGGTATTAGAGCCGAATCACCTTGGATTGACTATTCACGAATCTGTAGGTCACCCATTAGAATTAGATCGTGTATTAGGCTACGAAGCAAATTATGCCGGTACTAGTTTTGCCTCTTTAGATAAGTTGAAATCGGGCAATTTTAAATACGGTAGCGATATTGTAAACCTTGTTGCAGATAAAACGCAAGTTGGTTCTTTAGGAGCTGTTGGATATGATGATGAAGGAGTGAAAGCCAAGAAGTGGGATTTGGTACGTAACGGAGTATTGACGAATTTTCAAGCGATACGTGACCAAGCACATATGATTGGAGAAGAGGAATCTCACGGTTGTTGCTACGCACAAAGCTGGGACGATGTTCAGTTTCAACGTATGCCTAATGTTTCTTTAGAGCCGGGCAAAGAGAAATATTCTATTTCTGAAATGATCAAAGATGTAGAGAAAGGTATTTATATAGCGGGTCGTGGATCATATTCAATAGATCAGCAACGTTACAATTTCCAATTTGGTGGTACTGTTTTCTATGAAATTAAAAATGGTGAAATCGTGGGCATGTTAGAAGATGTAGCATACCAATCAAATACCCAAGAGTTTTGGAATTCATGTGTTAAGATTTGCGATAAAGATGATTACCGTTTGTTCGGTACATTCTTCGATGGTAAAGGGCAGCCTTCACAGGTGAGCGCAGTATCTCATGGTAGTTCTACTGCCAGGTTCAATGATGTAAACGTAATTAACACTGGTAGAAACATTTAATTGTTTCACCCAAAAAAGAACAACAATGGCAATTTATACAAAAGAAGAAGCAAGAAAAATATTGGAGAAAGCATTGAGCTTTTCCAAAGCCGATACCTGCGAGATAAATTTAAGCGGTTATAACAGCGGTAATATAAGATATGCACGAAATACGGTATCTACATCTGGGTACAGTTCTAATCAAAGTTTGGCGGTACAATCTAGTTTTGGTAAAAAATCAGGTACGGCAACTATAGATGAATTCGATGATGCATCATTGGAAAAGGTAGTAAGAAGAGCCGAGGAATTGGCGCAATTATCTCCTGAGAATCCTGAGTTTATGGAACCTTTAGGTCCGCAAATGTATGATGAAGCAATTACATATAGTGAATCAACTGCCAATGTAACTCCGGAATATAGAGCAGAAGTAGCGAGCAGCAGTATTGTTCCTGCAGATGCAAAAGATGTTACTGCAGCAGGTTTTTTAAATGATTCCGCTGGTTTTAATGCAATGATCAATTCTAAGGGATTGTTCGCTTACAACCAATCTACAGATGTCGATTTTACGGTAACCATGCGTACCAATGACGGTACCGGTTCTGGTTGGGTTAAAAGAGATTTTAACGATGTTGATAAGTTCGATGCTGATGAAGCTGCAAAAACCGCAATCGACAAGGCAGTATTATCTAGAGAAGCAAAAGCAATAGAGCCAGGTAAATATACAGTGATATTAGAACCGGCTGCCTCGGCAGATTTGTTGCGTAATATGTTTAGATCATTAAATGCACGTTCTGCAGATGAAGGTAGAAGCTTTATGTCTGCACCAGATGGTAAAAATAAAATTGGCGAGAAAATAGTTGACGAACGCGTTAATATTTATTCAGATCCATTGAATCCGGAAGTGCCTACAGCAACTTGGAACGGCGAAGGGCAACCAATTAAAAAGACAAGCTGGATTGAAAACGGAGTCGTTAAAAACTTGGCTTATGATCGTTTTTGGGCAAAGGAGAAAGGTGTAGAGCCAGTTCCTTTTCCGTCTAACGCAATTATGACCGGTGGCGATGCAAGTTTAGAAGAATTGATCAAAAGTACCAAAAAGGGAATTCTGGTAACACGTTTATGGTACATACGTAGCGTTGACCCACAAACCTTATTATATACGGGACTAACAAGGGATGGAACGTTTTACATAGAGAACGGAGAAATTAAATATCCTGTAAAAAACTTCAGGTTTAATGAGAGTCCGATCATCATGTTAAACAATTTGGAAACCCTTGGGCAGCAAGTACGTATCAATGGTAATCTAATACCATATATGAAGGTTCGTGACTTTACGTTCACCAGTCTTTCAGATGCCGTATAAATGACATTATGAATATCTAAACTGGTTGTTTGTGACACGTCACGACAACCAGTTTTTTCTTTTTTCTATCGGAATAAAAACACAAATCAATTGCCCTTGAGCAACGAATTTTTCTTCACGAGATTACAGTATGAGTCCGGCGATTGGGATGTGGATCAACGTATGCCTTCTAATTTGTTGAATTCATTGGTAGAGTACACCACCTTGAAAGTAGACACCCAAGAAAAGATAATCACACTAGCGAGCGATGATATTTTTAAGAGTCCGTTTTGCTATATCTCAGGACATAAATTGGTGGAGTTCACTAAAAAGGAACAAGAGAATTTTGAGAAATATGTGCGTAACGGAGGTTTCGTTTTTGCAGATGATTGCAATCATGATATAGACGGATTGTTCGCTAAATCTTTTGAAAGGCAGATGGAAGAAATATTTGGTCCGTCCGCATTAAAAAAAATACCCAACGACCACGAAATCTATACCATATTCTTTGACTTTGAAGATGGACCACCAACCACATCACAAGAGCTGAACGGTTGGGGAGATGATTTAGTGCATGATTATTTAAAGGCA
This sequence comes from Maribacter sp. UH1, assembly GCF_056839145.1. Lineage (NCBI taxonomy): Bacteria > Pseudomonadati > Bacteroidota > Flavobacteriia > Flavobacteriales > Flavobacteriaceae > Maribacter > Maribacter sp. UH1. The sequence continues at coordinate 303,851 of NZ_CM166387.1, read as the reverse complement.
ATTGTCATCAATGGAAGAATAGGGGTGTTGTACAGTAATAAAGATTACGGCTGCGAATGGGATTATGATTTTAGAAATAAACGTTGGTATAAAATAGACAATACACGGTTTGGGGTAAACATCGTCATGTACGCCCTAACCTCATAAACACATTTTTGAATGGATAAAGAATTACAGCGTATTGCAGATGAGGTAGAAATGCTTTCCGGTAAATTGAATGCTTTAAGGCAAGAAATAGGAAAGGTGATTATAGGTCAAGAAGAAACCGTATCGCAATTATTGATTACGTTTTTAGCCGGTGGTCATGCTTTGTTAGAAGGAGTACCCGGTTTGGCAAAAACCTTAATGATCAGAACTTTGGCAAATGCAATCGATTTAAATTTTAAAAGGATACAGTTTACGCCCGATTTAATGCCTTCGGATATTATAGGTACAGAGATATTGGAGGAAGATCATACCACAGGTAAAAAGTTATTTAAGTTCAATAAAGGACCTATATTTTCTAATATCATACTAGCGGATGAAATAAACCGTACACCGCCAAAAACTCAGGCGGCATTATTGGAAGCAATGCAAGAATTTGAGGTTACTTACGGAGATAAAACGTATCCCTTAGATAAACCGTTCTTCATTCTAGCAACACAAAACCCTATAGAACAATCGGGAACCTTTGTTTTGCCAGAAGCACAGCAAGATCGTTTTTTGCTATATATAAAAATTGGATATCCTACTCAAAAAGATGAGGAAACCATATTAAAGGCAACTACCGGAGGTATAAAAAAGAAACTGAATAAGGTTATTTCTGGTGATGATATTGTACGATTGCAGCAGTTAGTTCGCGAAGTTTCTATAAGCGATGCACTCATCAGTTTTGTGAGTGATATGATTCGTGCTACGAGACCGGAAACCACAACAGATTCTTATGTTAAAGACTGGGTAGACTGGGGTGCAGGTCCGCGTGCAGGTCAAGCAATGATCTTAACGGCAAAGGCTAATGCATTGTTATCAGGTCGGTTATCGGTTACGTTAGACGATATTAAAAGTGTAGCGTTACCAGTGCTTCGCCATAGAGTTTTGGTCAACTTTAGAGCAGAGGCAGAAGGCATAACTTCAGATAAAGTAGCATCACATTTATTGAATGCGATAGAAATAAAAGGCAAGTAACGAACGCTCCATTATCGAGTACATGGCAAAACAGGACTATCACAATTTATTAAAACCAGAGGTCATCAATACGGTTGAGGGACTTTCCTTGATATCACGTATTGTGGTAGAGGGCTTTACGTCCGGTTTAAATAGAAGTGCCAGTGTGGGTCCTGGTATGGAGTTTAGTCAATACAGAGGTTACGAACCCGGTGACGATTTACGATTGCTGGACTGGAAAATGTTGGCACGTTCGGGCAGGTATTACATTAAACAGTCAGAGATAGAAAGTCAGGTAACCATTAAGTTTATTGTCGATGCCAGTGCTTCAATGCTGCATAAAGAAAAGGACTTGTCTAAAGTTGACTTTGTACGCGTCTTGGTGGCTACACTAGCATATATGGCTCATAAGCAAGGAGATTCTGTTGGTCTATTTGCGCTCAACGATAGTGATGTGGTCAGTATTTACCCTAAAGCAGATAAAAAGCATTACAACAGGTTGCTGCTAGAATTAATTAATCTTTCTAATTCTGGTAAATGGCCAGAAACCCATATTTCTAATAAGCGAATTCCGAATAGAGGAGGAAAAGAATTGATTTTCTTTTTGACCGATATGTATGAAACAGGAGCGGAGATTTCAAAGTTTATCAAAGGATTAAAATCCGCCAGAAATGAAGTTGTGGTACTACAAGTGATGGGATCAGCTGAAATGGATTTTAATTACGGTCCAAACATCACTTTTGAAGATTGGGAAACAGGGGCACGAGTAAAAGTAGATACCGAAAAAGCTAAAACAGAATATTTGGCTGCTCTAGATAGTAGATTGAAAAAAGTTAAGGACGAATTACTTTCAAACGGCATTGATCACCATGTCTTTCGTATGGATGCACACTTGGGTGAAGCATTACAATTATTTTTAAAACAACGTAAAAGACTCGGTTAATATGTCATTCGCACAACCTTCGTATTTATGGGCTTTATTGGGACTTTTGGTTCCGATAGCCATCCATTTATGGAGTAAAAAGGAAGCGAAAACTATAAAAATTGGTAGTGTTCAACTGCTATCAGAATCAAAATCAAGACAATCTAGTAGTATTCAATTAAACGAATGGTGGTTGCTGCTACTTCGTATGGCAATTATTTCGCTCATCACTTTGGTCATGGCAAAACCGCAATGGCAATCAAAGGTGAACAATAGTAAACTGACCTATGTTATTGAACCTGAATTAGCCCAGAATGAAAATTTTATGGCTCGTTTTACTGATTTGCAAGCTAATCAAGAAATAAGATTGTTACAATCAGGTTTGCCTAAGAACGATGTTGAATATGCCAATTCACAAGATTTTAGAAGTGCAGATTACTGGTCATTAGCATCTGAAATGAATGCATTGAAAACTGATAGTATTATTGTTTTTACCCATGGATATGCAAAAGGACTAAAAGGAGCCAGACCAGAAACCAATCATGATATCAATTGGATAGTTTTGGATTATGCTAAAAATCTTGAGAAGCCTTTACTAGCATATCAGACTGAGGAAAGTGTTACATTATTTACAGCTAGCAATAGTTCGGTAATTTCAAAAATAGCAAAGAAGACTATTGAAATAGGAGATGCATACCAAGTGACATCAAATGGTGATAGTTTACAGGTTTTAAGTTCAGTAAAAATTCCTTTAATTCAACAATCTGCTTTAGAAGTTTCTTTGGTGTATACCGATAGTCTAAGTACAGATAAAAGGTATATTGAAGCAGCATTGGCAGCTTTATCGACTTACTTAAATAGAGAAATAAAAGTCGAAAGTTTTTTAGATAGCGAACTATTGGAGAATAAGGAAACGGATTTAATGATTTGGTTGAATACTAAGCCTGCTCCGGTTTCAGCTAGAAAGACACTTATATTTAAGAACGATTCCATTTCTAATTCACTTATAACAAATGGTGAAAATGAAAATACATTTTATATATCAAAAAGAATCACTACAGAAAATGCGTTATCTGGGCGATTAACAGAGAACCTACTAAGCATTTTAGATGTCGATGAAGAGCTACGTGAACTACAAGCTAATACTGATATTCGCTCGGTTACGGAAGCAGATTTAGAAACGAATTTTATAGAAAGTAGCACATCTAAAACCCACCAAGCCAGCTGGAGTTTGAATCCATATTTGTGGATTGTTCTGCTAGTATTATTGATTGTAGAACGCTTTGTGGCTTATAAACGAAAACAGTAATGGAATCAGGTAAACTACACTTGATGAAATTTCACAGGCGATGGCAAATCTTGTCATACGCAGAAGCTGTCTTGTATGCTGTTGGTATTGCCATTCTTTTTTATTTAGCATCTAAAAATCTATGGCTTGGCGTTTTAAGCTTTGTAGTTGCGGTAGTCGCAGTGCTTTTTATACAGAAGCCTTGGAAACATAATTTAGCTACCACAGGCACTTATGTGGATGCACATGTAGATGAAGCATCGTTTAGTACAGGACTATTGTTGCAGCCAGAAGATTCATTATCAAATCTCGCCAAATTACAACGCTATAAAGTATCAGAAGAGCTTAGCAAAAGGCTAGGTGCTATTCATCCGCCTAACAAATTAAAACAAGCGGTATTGGTTACGCTAGGGTTGGTATTACTTGGTATTGTGGTTCAGAAATTAGACTTGTTTAAAAGCGTAGAAAACGTTTTAGGGAATGCTACTAATGAAACACAAATTCAGTTTATAGCAACAGATAGTATTAGTGAGAAGTCCATCATTCCAAAAATTTCTAGTCAAGATATTAGTGTTACTTATCCATCCTATACCCGAAAAGGTACAATTGCTTTAAGTGACCCAAACATAAAGACGATTGCTGGTGCTACGGTTCAGTGGCTGTTGGAATTTGATAATCCTGTTCAAGAAGTCTATCTAGACCGAATGGGGGAGCTAATTCCGTTGCAAAAAGGTGAAAAAGGATATCGCATTAAGCAAGTGTTATCAGCATCGGGTTTTTATAGTTTTAAATTCAAGAATGAAGACAATATTGAATTTACTTCGGATTTGTTCTCGTTGGAAGCAATACCCGATAATCCGCCAGAAATAGAGATTTTAGGATTGGAGCAGTACACGTATTTTGATTTTTCTGATAAAAAGGTGGTACAACTGCAAAGCGCAATTACTGATGATTACGGAATTGACGAAGCTTATATCATAGCAACCGTAAGTAAAGGATCGGGAGAATCGGTCAAGTTCAGAGAAGAAAAATTGAATTTTAAGGAAACTATTTCAAAAGGTGTGAAATCGGTGAGGGCTACAAAAACACTAGATTTAAATGCCTTGAAAATGGAAATGGGCGATGAACTCTATTTTTATATTGAAGCCTTTGATGAAAAACAGCCTAAACGAAATGTGTCGCGTAGCGAAACCTACTTCGCTGTAATTAAAGATACGGTTGGTGAGCAATATGGTGTGGAAGGAACCTTGGGCGTAGATCAAATGCCCGATTATTTTAGAAGTCAGCGTCAACTTATTATAGATACCGAGAAGCTAATAAAAGACAAACCGAGCATTACGATGACCGAATTTAAGTCGAGAAGTAATGAACTGGGGTTTGACCAAAAAGCGTTGCGCTTAAAATATGGTCAGTTTATGGGCGATGAATCTGAAATGGAAGAAGCTCCAGCTGAGATCGAAAGCGATGAAGAAGGTGAGGATCATGATCATGCTGAAGATCAAGAAAATGTAATAAAAGAATTCATGCATGACCATGATGGCGATAACGAGCATAACTTGGTAAAACAGCATGAACATCATGAAGAAAATGATCCCGAAGAAACAGAAGATCCATTACACGACTATCTTCATAATCATGATGATCCTGAGGAGTCTACTCTGTTTGAAGAATCTTTGAAAACAAAATTAAGAAAGGCATTAAGTATCATGTGGGATGCCGAATTACACCTAAGATTAAACGAGCCAGAAAAGTCATTGCCATTTCAATATGAAGCTTTAAAATACATTCAAGAAATAAAGAATAGTGCCCGTATTTATGTACACAGAATAGGCTTTGATCCACCACCAATAAAGGAGGACAGCAGACTTACCGGTAAAATAAAGGATATTGAAAATTACAGAAAAAACGAATCTCAAGAGGTGGAAAATCCTTTTGAAGCACTTGAGAGTACAGTTGCTCGCTTAGAACAGTTTATACAGCAAGAAAGCACTTTTAATGAGGCTGATAATGCCCTTTTTGCAGCTGCAGGAAATGAATTGGCTCAATTGGCCATAGCTAACCCAAGTAAGTATTTACGAGTGTTACAGGGTTTAAAAAGAATTGAAAATAATACGGAGCGAACAATGGCTAATTATAAATTCGTGCAAAAAGGATTATTAGCAGCCTTACCCAAAACACCACAAATACCTGGGACTAAAAAAGAATATACAGATGAAATCAATTCACTATTTCTAAAACAACTAAAGGTGTATGATTGATGGCTTCTCATTTATGCAAAAAGAGCTCATGATCTCCATCTTACTTGGCGGATTAGTAGTTTTTAATAGCTATGTTTGGAAAGAATGGAAGACCAAGCGTAGTGGTCGGTTTGTAGTAAATACTATTGTTGCTTTAATGACTGTCTTAGCACTGGCTATGTTAATTCTAGAGCCTACACAAGAGGTGGAAATTAATGATAGTCAGGCAGTAGTGTTGACCAATAATTTTGATGCCGTAGTAAAAGACAGTCTTTTAAACCGTTATGAGGGATTAAAGGTTTTAGATTATAATCCTAAAAAATCGATTCGTAAAGAGCTTGATTCACTTACCAATGTTATTGTACTAGGTGATGGTATTGAACCGTATGATTTTTATTTGTTCGATAGTATTCCAACTACCTACATTCCTAATGCTGCTCCAATGGGAGTAACACAACTGAACTATACGGATCAGCTTGTATTAGGTGAAGAATTAAAGGTTTCTGGCAGTTATTCTCAACCAATTGAAAAGTCATTTTTAATACTACAAGATTCAAGGAATAACGGGTTAGACTCTATTCAGATTACTGAAGATAAGAATGCAGATTTTAACCTGAAGACTTGTCCAAAAGTAGCTGGAGCTTATATATATCAATTAGCTGTTAAAGATAGCACAGGCGTTGTTTTAGAAACGAATTCGATACCTATAGAGGTGATGAGAAAAGAACCGTTACGGGTTTTGATTTTAAATACCTTCCCCACGTTTGAGACCAAATACCTAAAGAATTTCTTGGCTGAATTTGGTCATGAAGTTATTGTTAGAAGTCAGTTGACAAAAGGGAAATATAAGTTTGAATATTTCAATACGCCTACGCGACCTATATATCAGTTTACGAAAGAGACCCTTAAAACTTTTGATATTGTAATTGTTGATGCTGAAACTTATACGGGATTTGGAAATACGAATAGAAAAAGGTTTGAAACAAGTATTGAAGAACAAGGTTTAGGACTATTTATTCAACCAAGTGATTTTCTGTTTAATAGCCGCAGAAGCGAGGCTTATTTTAAATTTAAACGTGATAGGATAAACACTGTGAAATTACCAGTTTATGCCGCAGAAACAGAAAAGTACCCGTATCAGTTTAATGAACAATTATTAGTAGAGCCAATTCATTTAGGTGGAACATCAAACTTGGCAGCGTATAGACAAATAGGAAATGGTAAAATTGCAACAACTACAGTATTAAATAGTTATCAGCTTTTGTTGAATGGTAAAAGTGAAGTATACCATGGTGTATGGACCACCATTTTAGATAAGATAGCAAAAAAGAAAGGGCAGGCAGTTTCATGGCAATCCAATACGAAATTACCTAGAAAAGACGAGCCTTTTCATTTTGAGATTCGAACAAATTTAGAGGAGTTCGGTATTATAAATGAAGATAGTATTTCAGTGTTGCTTGTTCAAAATGCATTGCTTCCTAGTCACTATTCAGGTACGGTTTATCCGAAGAAAACAGGGTGGAATTCAATACAAGTAGAAAATGATAGTACGAACTTCTCATACTATGTTTTTGAACATAAAGATTGGAAGGCTTTAAAAAGTACCGAGAACATAGCAGCAAATAAAAATCAATTTGAAAAAGAAACGCTAAAAAACAGAACGGTTGTTGTGGACCGTCCTGTTTCTCTATTAGTATTTTATATCCTCTTTTTATTAGGGGTAGGGTGGTTATGGCTTTCACCAAAACTATCCGCCGAAGGCTGAACCACTTTATTAATTTAATGAGGTAATTTATTTTTTACCAATCCGTAAACGAAAGTACCTAAAAGAGCTCCACCAATAACAACCAGAATAGAGTAGTAGCCAGCACCTACAAGTACATACATTGGTCCGGGGCAAGCACCAGCCAATGCCCAACCTAATCCGAAAATAATACCACCAATTAAATAACGGGCAATACTTTTAGTCTTAGGGTGTAAATTCATTTCATTACCACCAATCGCTTTTATCTTATATTTTTTGATGATTTGCACACCGATTACTCCGATAACAAGGGCAGAGCCTATAATCCCATACATATGGAAAGACCCAAACTGAAACATTTCATAAATACGAAACCACGATGCAGCTTCAGATTTATACATGATGATACCGAAAAAGATACCTATGGTCAAATAACTTATATATTTCATATTAACTGAATATTAGAGGGAATAACAAGTGAATCATGACTAGACCACCAATAAAGAAACCGATAACGGCAATTAGGGAAGGCAACTGTAAATTACTTAAGCCAGATATGGCATGCCCACTGGTACAACCCCCAGCATAACGAGCACCAAAGCCAACTAAGAATCCTCCAATAATTAAAACAGCCAATACAAAAGGGTCGCTAAGGTTTTCTGTAGCAAAAAGTTCAGTTGGTAAATATGCTTCGTCGGCACTTTCAATTCCGTAATCAGTTGAAAGTTGTTGCGCAACATCAGGGTTTATAATAACCTTGTTATTGGACATAAATTGAGAACCGATAAAGCCGCCAATTATAGCACCGATCACAACAACTAAATTCCATCGTTGAGCTCTCCAATCGAACTTAAAGAAATCAGAGTATTTGCCTGCACCGCCAATGGAACACATGGTTCTAAGGTTAGATGACATTCCAAATTGCTTGCCTATGTACAATAAGATAAACATGGTTAAGGCAATTAAAGGTCCGGCCACATACCACGGCCATGGATCATATAGTAAATTCATTCTCAATTTAATTCAAGTTCAAAACCGCTAAAGAAAGCGCAAAGAAAGTCATTCTTATGTAACTAAGGTTACATAAGAATGACATTAACTAAAATGAATTACTACTTTTTGAAAAGAAACCTTAGTGCGATATAAGGTTAAGTCAGTGTAAAATTCTGAAATATGGTATGTTATGAGAAGATATGTTGACTTGCGTTTTATTTTTTTAAAATAAAACGTGCATTGCAACTTTAACAAAGTACTAATCACATTTTATAGCACATGAAATAATACTACTACTAATTTTTAATCCCGAATTTTTTAAGAATTGTCTCTAATAAGCACCATTTCGTAAAAGCCGACTGTATAATATTTACACCTATAAATACTGTAAACCATAACCAGTTTATATCTACATAAACAGCTAATACAACACTTAATAAAACCATTGTACCTACTATAACTCTAAAATATGTGTTTAACATGTTGTTCTATTTTTAGAAGATTCAACAACACAATAGTTGCGCTGTTGAATCCTATTTTTTTTATTTATTAATTTCTGTGTTATCCGTTTCTGGATAGTTTTTCTTTTCGATCATATAATACACCAATGGTACCACCAATAATGTAAGAACTGTAGATACAATAGTACCGCCCATTAAAGAGATAGCCAGACCTTGAAAAATTGGATCGAATAAGATTACGAAAGCGCCAATTACCACGGTGCCGGCAGTTAATAGAATAGGAGTTGTTCTTACTGCACCAGCTTCAATAGCAGATTGCTTTAAGGGCACACCTTCGGCTAAACGAAGATTAATGAAATCTATAAGTAGTACCGAATTCCGCACCATAATACCTGCAAGGGCAATCATACCAATAAAAGAAGTAGCGGTAAAAAATGCTCCCATGATCCAGTGACCTAAAATGATTCCTATTAGAGATAATGGTATGGCAACCATCATTACTATAGGTGCTTTAAAGTTTTGAAACCATCCTACAATTAAAATATAAATTAAGATGATGGCACCCATAAAGGCAATACCTAAATCACGAAATACTTCAAGTGTAATTTGCCATTCGCCATCCCATTTAACGGTATAGTCATCTTCAAACTCAGGTTGACCTAAGTACATTTCTGTAATTTGATATCCTTTTGGTAGCACAATTTCTTTAAGCTTTTCTTCCATACCTAATATTGCGTATGCGGGACTCTCTAATTCTCCGGCCATATCTGCCATTACATATACAACACGCTTTTGGTTCTTACGGTAAATGCTCTTTGCGCTTATAGTTTCTTTAATATCTACTAAATCGGCAATAGGCACCATGTTACCCTGTTTAGAGGTAATTTTCAGTTGTGAAATATCTGTAATAGTAGATTTTTCTTTTTCATCTAAAGCCAGTACCAAACCAACTTGGTCTATTGTATTCTCATCATATAAATTTGTGATTGCTCTATTAGATAAAGCCATGTTCATAGTATAGGCAATTTGTTGTGGCGCCACGCCATAAAGCATTGCTTTCTCTTTGTTAATTTCAAATTTATATTCCGTTTGGTCAGCTTCCACCAGCCAATCGATATCAACAACATCATCAGTGTTTTTCAAGATATCTTGTACACTATTCGCAATTCTAATCTGTTCCTCATAATCAGGTCCGTATACTTCTGCTACAATGGTAGAAAGTACAGGAGGTCCTGGTGGTACTTCAACCAACTTAACATTGGCGTTGTATTTAGCAGCTATTTTTTGGATATCCGGTCTCAGTAAACTCGCAATATCATGACTTTGAGCAGAACGTTCGTCTTTATCAATAAGGTTTACTTGAATATCTGCCATATTGCTACCACCACGTAAATCATAATGACGTACCAATCCGTTAAAGGTAATAGGGGCAGAGGTACCAACATAGTTTTGATAATTAACAACCTCTGGTCTAGTAGATAGATATTGAGCAATTTCTTGAGCAACTACACCTGTACGTTCAAGGGTAGTACCCTCTGGCATATCAATAACCACTTGAAACTCGTTTTTGTTATCAAAAGGCAACATTTTAACAGCTACAGATTTGGTAAAGAATAGTACCATTGATCCCATTAGCATTAAAAAAGTCAAACCTAAAAACAACCAACGTTTGCTTTTGCTTTCAATAAGTGGGCGTTCATATTTATTATAAATTTTGAAGATAAATGTATCTTCTAAAGGTTTCTCTACCTTTTCTACTTCACCTTTTTTATCCTTTTCTCTCAAGAAAATATACCCTAAATAAGGTGTTATTGTCAATGCTACAAAAAGTGATAAAATCATGGCAATAGAAGCTCCTATTGGCATAGGTGCCATATATGGACCCATTAATCCAGATACGAATGCCATTGGTAGTACAGAGGCAATTACAGTAAATGTTGCCAAGATGGTAGGATTACCAACTTCGTTAATTGCATAGAGGGCTGCCTGTTTAAAGGGTAAGCGCTTCATTTTAAAATGCCGGTGCATATTCTCGGCTATAATAATGGAATCATCTACCACAATACCCGTTACAAAAACTAGAGCGAATAATGTAATTCTGTTCAATGTATAGTCAAGCATATAATAGCTTAACAATGTTAAGGCAAACGTAATAGGTACCGACAAGAATACTACCAAGCCACCACGCCAGCCCATAGCCAGCATCACAACTAATGTTACCGCAATTATAGAACCTATTAAGTGTAATAAAAGTTCAGACACTTTGTGGGATGCCGTTTCACCATAATTTCTAGTGATTTCTACATGAACATCATCAGGAATTAACGTAGTACGTAAGTGTTCAACTTTATCAATAACGATGTCGGCAATTTTCATTGCATCTGCACCTTTTCTTTTTGCTACCGATATTGTAACGGCAGGGTATTCAGATTTGTAATCTGATACCTTATCGCTTGCTTGACCAAAACCTAATGAAACATAACTTTGAGGAATTTCTGGTCCGTCGATAATGCTAGCAATTTGCTTTAAATAAATAGTTTGGTTTTGTTGAACACCAACTACAAGATTTTCAACATCAGTAACCGATGCCAAAAAATTACCTGTATTAACTAAGAACTCCGTATCATTTTTATCAAAACTACCAGAACTCAATTGAGCATTATTTGCCTTTATCATTTCAGAAACAGATAAGAAATCCAATCCGCTAGCGGCTAGTTTGTCTTTATCTAAAACCACGCGTAATTGACGGTCTTGATTTCCTATTTTATGAGTTATAGCAACATCATTTACTTTCTTGATTTCACCTTCTAGTTCTTGAGCCATTTGGCTTAACTGATACCCATCATAGTTTTCACTCCATAGGGAAAGTCCCAGCATAGGTACATCATCAATAGCACGGGTTTTTACCAACGGAAAGGTTACGCCTTGCGGCATAATATCCATATGCTTATTAATTTCGTTGTATAGTTTTACAAAAGAACGCTCTATATCTTCGCCCACATAAAACTGAACGATGACCATACCTTGTTCTTTCATAGATGTTGAATACACATACTCTACACCTTTGATGTTAGAAATTAATTTCTCTAAAGGTTTGATTACCCGCGATTCTACTTCTTCGGGACTCGCGCCAGGGTAGCCTACAAAAATGTCTGCCATAGGCACATCTATTTGTGGTTCTTCTTCCCTTGGAATCAAAAACGAACTGTACACTCCAATGACCATGAATACGATCATTAAAAGTACCGTTAACTTACTGCCTATAAATAATTTGGCAATTTTACCAGCTAAACCTTCCTTCATTATTTCTTAATTTTATTTGTGTGTTCCCACCTGTAAAAAACAGGCGATCGGGCTTTTTGCTCTTACTCCTCGGCATAAAAATGCTTGTGGGGTATTCGCTGTAACTTGCCTGCCGTAAGGCAGGTCCCTAACCCAGACTCGTTTATTGATTTGAGATTTTGGCGCCGTTAAATAATTTTCCTTCAGCAGAAACTATATATTGCTCGTCTGCCGATAACCCAGATAATACTTCAACTTGATCACCAAAAGTTCTTCCCAATCGTAACCAACGTAATAAGGCAGTATTGCTTTGGCTAACCGTATAAATGCCAGATAGTTGACCTTTCTTAACTATAGCTTCTACCGGAATCATTACAGCAGAACTTGTTGTTTTGCGTGCAATAGGAAATTGTACCGTAGCGTACATGCCAGAAAGTATTTGTACATCTGTTTTATCTAAAATGACCTTTACCAAGTATTGACCACCTGTGTTCTTAGAAGAAGTGCTTACTTCGGTAACTTTTCCTTTTATACTTTTATTCAAAGCTTTGATCTGTACGCTAACTTCAGTATCATTTTTAACAGCAAGAATTTCAGATTCAGGCACCATAGCAAGTACTTGGTAGGTACCAGGAGATTCTACTTCCATTAAAGACATACCTGGGTTTGCCATATCGCCTGCATTTATAAATTTATTGGTTACCACACCGTTAAAAGGAGCACGAATATTGGCATAGCCCATTTGAGCGTTGACACCGTTTTTCATTTGCTTGGCAGATTCTACTCTCGCTTTTGCCATATTGTAATTGGCGGTAATATCATCTAGCTCTTTCTGAGAAGCACTGTTTTCTTGAAATAAGGCCGTAAAACGGTTAAAATCTTTTTCTGCATTTGTATATGCAGCTTCAGCTTCGGTAATACCTGCATTTACTTGTGCCAGTTGTGCAGAAACATCTGCATTATTAACACTAATTAATAATTGACCTTTGGTTACTTTATCACCAACACCAACATATATTTTATCTACGTACCCCATCATTCTAGTGCTGATGTTTGCACTCTTGGCAGCTTCAATTTTACCACTAACCGTTAAAAACGGACTACTACTATCTTCCGAAACGGTTTTTGTTTGAACGGCAATAGCAGGTGAGTTGTCAACTACTGCTTTTTTATCATCGCTGCCACAACTAGCGAGCAAGATTGTAGCACCTAAAATAGCTGTGATTATATATTTATTATTTTTCATCTTTATGAATGGTATTTAGTGATATTAGGGTTTTATTCTTTTGTTAAAAACTGTACATACGCCAAGGCGTAATTATGTTGAAAAACTGTAGCATAATACTCTAATTGCTTTTGAGAATATTGCGTTTCAGAGAGTAATAGATCAGTAGTTTTTTCTAAACCTTGCTTAAACCTATTGGTTCGGATACGCAATGATTCTTCAGATTGTTCTAGTGCCAGCTTTGTCAGCTTCAGTTTATTTTGTGCATCTTCAAAACCTCTTTTCGCTTTGTTAAGTTCTAATTGACTTTCAGATTTGTACTGCTCTAATTGCAATTTAGATTTGTCATATTCAGCCTTGCTTTTTTGAGATTTGCCAAAACGCTTACTACCTTCAAAAAGGTTCCATTTTAATTCTGCACCAAATAGGTAACCTTGGGCTTGACCTTGAAAAATATCATCGTCATGTAACTCGTAAGTACCAAAAGCATTTAAACGAGGTAAAAAAGCCATTTGGTCTGCCTTATGCATTTGTCTATAGGCTTCGGTAGCAGAATTCATTGCTAAAATATCTTTTCTGTTTTCCGATAAGTTTATGTCCGTAGTACTAGCATAACTAGTAATTGAAAGTGAATCAGAAGGTTTTAAAATTTCACTTTCATCAGTATTCATTAGAACAGACAAATAGTTGCTGGCATTTAGAATGTTACTCTTTGCATATTGTAATTGATTATCGATTTCGGTAACTCTTACTTCTACAGAAAGAACATCAGATTTTTGTAAGTAACCTTGCTTGTAACTATTGTTAGCAATACGTTTATTTTCTAAAGCAGTTTCTTGAGCTTTCTCTAAGACCGATACGGTTTTATAAGCAAGTTGTAATTGCATGTACGCCTTTTCAACCTCAAGAGCCAAGTAATCTTCTGTTCTGCCAGACTGAAGTTCTGTAGCGGTCAATTTTGCCTTTGCCGCTTTACGCTGGTAGATGCCATCGAAGTTTATTAATGGTTGTTGAACTTCAACACGAGTTGCAAAATCTTCTATTTGACTTGGGTCATTTAATACATCAGGATTAAAATCTGCAGCGGTCAAAATTTCTTGATTAAGTTTAGATCCAAATGCCATTAATGGGTTAGTGGTAGCAATACCAGTATGGGATACGCTAATGTTAGGCAATAGAATAGCATTGGTCTGATTGAAATCACCCCTGGCAACTAACACATCTTGTTCAGCCATTTTTAGTGTGTTATTACTTTCTTTTACCTTGGTCAGCACTTCATCTTTTGTAATAGATTTTACTTCTTGTGCCAAGCCAGAATAAAAGACGAACAACAATATCCATCCTAATTTATATTTCATGGTATTCATTTATTTGAGACAAAATTAAGGTGGTAAAACAGCCTGCACAGTAACTAATGTTACCGAAGGAAATTTCTTTCTCAAAAAACAAATTTTTAAAAATGAAAAGGCACCCTTTTATAAAGAGTACCTTTTACTACCAATTGAAAAATAAATGTAAATTCAGTTTACTTTTTAGGAGATTTAATAAATGTATTAGCAAGTAAACCACCCATTAAGCTACCATATAAAGTGCTATTTAGGGGTTTAGATGTAATTGCACAAGTACCACTTAGACAGCCTATTTCAGTATAATATAAGTAACCGGCAATAGCACCAATGACTATGCCTATAGTGGTAATAAGAAGTGTTTTCTTATTCATTAATAATTAGCTTTCCTAGTACCGCCGTGACCACCGGCAACTACTAACATGATTTTTATACTTAACCAAATGAACTTAAAGAATTGGATTATGGGGTTCATCATATAAAAGCGTTTCGATTTCGATATTCTCTGTGTCATTATTCTAGATTTTAAGTTTTATTCTTTCAAATTTGAAAGATGTGGAATTTGAAATTATTCAGGAATTAGCCACCAAAAAGGCTTCATTTTTGCCTTGTAAATAAAAGCATAATGCAACGCTAGTTTTAGCCAGTGACCAGCTAGACCTATTTCTCCAAAGGTTTTACCTAATTTACGACCTTGGGTATCTGGGTATTTGTTGTAGTCAGGTACAATGGGGTAGGTGGTAATACTTACGCCACTACCTTTTGTCATGCCATAACCAGCAGAAGCAATACAAGCCGCACCCATATTACCTAGAGAACCTTTATGGTGTAAATCTTTTTTTCCGTTAATAGTATCGATGATATTGTCTGCAACCAGCTTTGCGGTAATACCAGAAGGCATGCCCGTACGCGGTGGCGCAGGAGATATCGAAGTACCATTTTTGCTTACGCGAGGTTTTGAAATTGCATGTGGAGGGGCAAATGCGATACCAGGTGCGAATATGTTTTTGTATGATGGATTTTGATAGGTTTCTGGCCAATCTTGTACGCTCCATTCTTCATATGGTTTAGCGGTATAATCGGCATCGACCAACATAAAACCTTTAAATAGTTTTTCGGTAATGTCTTCATTGTTCTTATCAAAGGCTTTAAAACCATGACCAGAAAATGCAGGTATTAACATGGCAAAATCATATGTTTCAGATTTATACTCTCCATCTAATGTTTCATAATGCGCTATACCATCTTCAATTTTATGTACTCCGGCACCAAGAATCCATTTAATTCCGCGGTCTTCAAAAACCATTTCAACCATTTCGCTAGATTTCATAATGTTGTCACCGTAACTAAGTAGCACACCATCCATACCAAAATCGCCCAACTGATACTCATTGGCAATCCATATTACTTCAGCCTGATCACGTACATTATGCCTTCTAAGTTCTTGTTCTACATTTAAAATATATTCAAAAGCAGCACCTTGGCAAGTAGATTTTGCATGCCCTGTACCAATTAAAATTTTAGCTTTTTTGCCCTGTTTCATTTGTTGAATCAAATCATCTAAAGCATGCCACGCATGTTCTGCATGACTATAGGTACAAACAGAGTAGGCTTTATTAGTGCCAGGGTTTAAACCCTCTGTCATGTTAAAAGCTAGTTTTGGTCCGGTGGCATTTATGAGATAGTCATAGGTGACATTTTCGGTTTTACCTTTTTGTTCACCGGTAACGTATTTAATCTTTACATATGCACTTTTAGTTTCTGCATCACCTTCTGGGTGAAATGTAGTAACAAGAGCTTGTTTAAAATTTATATTTTTTTTCTTGTATAATGGAGCCAAGGGAAATAGAATTTGGTCAGACTTCATACGACCGATACCTACCCATATATTAGATGGTATCCATTGGTAATTGCTATTTGGTGAAACAACCAGAACTTCATGTTCTTTTGATAGTTTTCTTCGAAGGTGCGCAGCAGCAACATGCCCTGAAATTCCAGCACCTAATATGACTATTTTTGACATTATGACAAGGTTTAAAGTTTACACGAAGTTCACTTTAAACATAGTGCTACACAGCAACATTTGTTACATATAGCACTTTATTTTACTTGGAGATTTTGAGTAAAATGGCGATGATCAATTTATAGTCTAAAATTGATTAATATCATATTTCTATTTCTATATGATGATTAGTTTTGATTGTATTTTTTAAGATAGATTTAAAATGAGAGGTAGTTCAAATACATTGATTTATATTGTTGCAGGTATTATAGTGCTTCATTTCGTTGTAGGTTTTATTTGGCTTATTTATAAGCTAAACAAGAAAAAAGAAGAGAAAGAATAAATCTGCCCTAAACTGAAAAGTTGGTTCTACAATAAATAGGTTGTGACGTTTAAGATTTATTGAATTTCTGATAGACCTTTTTTGCAATTATAAGACCTAAAACACCGCCAATAGCAGATACTACTAAATTTATGGCTAGGCGAAAACCATCAAAATCTCCATTGTTCATTATAGACCACGGGTTAAAGCCTAAACGACCAAAGGTTTTTATAAATAAGATACTTCCAAAAACACCAATTACAGTATTGCCGGTAAAGCCAAAAGAATACTTCTTTTTAAAATTACCAAAAACGTTAGCGGCAATAATACCTATAAGAATACTGATCAATGATATTAACGTACCTGTCATGATGGTCTCTTTATACTAATGCCCATAATCCATATTGTCGACTTTACCCTTCATCAATCTTTTTTGAATGATCATGTAAATTAATATAAGGAGGAACCCTAAAATACCCCAATAAATGCCCACAGACAACCCGTATTCTGATGCTGCAGTATTATAAATAGTTAACGGTTCATGAGTATCGTTCACTGAAGGTAATATTACAGGGAACAAAGAAGCCAACGACGATGTAATGCCACCAACAATCAATAAAGACGATAGTACAAATGCGTGACTGTCTTTTTTTATTTTTTTGATAAAAAACAATCCTACCAATCCACTTAAGTAAATTAATGGAAATATGAGTAAATATGGTTTGTCACCAAAGTTATCTAATGAATTCGGATTCACTACTTGCCATACAACTAATGAAAAAACGGTAAGAATAGCTAAAACAATATTTAGCTTAAAAATGACCCCTTTAAGCTTCGTGTTTATAGAGGAATTAGTTTTTAAGATAATCCAGTTTGCACCATGTATAGCTAGGGTTACCACAGCTATTAATCCTATAATAATTGTAAACCAATCTATAACTCCAGGGTGCTCGGTCAAAGGGCTAAAGCTACCATCCCATAACGGTAAAAAGAAATAATGTCCTTCGTGAACAGATATTCCATTATCGACACCACCTAGGTTAACACCTCTTACAATATTGCCTAAAGCAATACCAAAGAATAAGGCTAATAGTAAACTAGAAACTCCAAAAGATGTATCCCAGATATCTTTCCACATTTGAAATTTAAACTGACTCCTTAATTCAAGTCCGATAGCTCTAAAGATTATGAGCCATAAAACGAGTATTAATGGCAAATAGAATCCGCTAAAAACAGAAGCGTAAAATGTGGGGAAAGCCATAAAAAGCATACCACCGGCAGCGACTAACCAAACCTCATTAGAATCCCAGAATAAGCCAGCAGATTTTGCAATTACTTCTTTGTCTTTTTCAGTTTTAGCGAAGAATAAATGAATGATTCCTGTTCCGAAATCATAACCATCTAAAATAAAAAATACAGCTAAAACAACGGCTATTGAAATGTACCAGAATATTTCCATAATTAATGTAATTTAGATTTAGGACCTTCGTTAATAGTTTTACCGACTAAGACTAAAAATAGTAGTCCAAGTAGCATATATAAAGCAACAAAACCTAGTAATGTAAACAAGGTGTTACCAGAAGAAACGGTTGGTGAAATACCATCGCTAGTTCTTAATAAGCCATAAACCAAATATGGCTGTCTTCCTAATTCAGCAGTATACCAACCTGTTAGGTTTGCTATATAAGGGAACGGAACTAGAAACATAATTGTCCAAAGTAGTGGTTTTATATTGTATAATTTTTTACGCCATAATAAAAAGGCAGCCAATGCCATGATGCCCATAAACACGGTACCCAAACCAACCATAATATGATACGAATAATATAGGGCAGGAACGTTGTCTGGTAATTCCTCTTTTTCAAATTTATCCATTCCATCAATCTGTTTATCCCAATCTTGATAGGTTAAAAAGCTTAATATGTTTGGTACAGCAATTTTGTTGTCCAATTTTTTTTCAACCATATTAGGTTGTCCTATAAGCACAATTTCGGCACCAGCCTCTTCAGTTTCAAAAATACCTTCCATTGCCGCAAAAGCCGCAGGTTGGTGTTTAGCAACATTTTTAGCATTCCAGTCTCCCGTAGGAAAAGCAACCAAAATACTAGAAATTAAACCAAAAATGACTCCGGTTTTTAAAAACAGCTTACCATGTTCAACTTGCTTATTTCTTAGAATATAAAAGGCACCTATACTTGCTACAACAAACGAAGAAGTAACAACAGAAGCTAGTTGATTATGTAAGAACGCAGGTAAGAGCCACGGGTTGCTAAACAGTGCAGAGAAGTTTTCTAAAACGAATTTACCGTTTTCTAATATTTCGTAACCAACGGGGTGTTGCATCCAAGCATTGGTCGCTAAAATAAACCAACCACTTGCCCAAGACCCTAAGAATACCAGAAAGCCTGTTAAGAGATGGAGTTTTTGCCCCATTAACTTTTCACCAAAAATAAATAGTACTAAAAAGGAAGATTCTAGAAAGAAAGAAAACATGCCTTCCATAGCTAAGGTCTGACCAATTATGCCACCTGTAAGTTCAGAGAATTTTGCCCAGTTGGTACCAAATTGAAATTCCATAGGTATGCCGGTTACGACACCCATGGTAAAATTGATAGCAAAAATTTTCATGAAAAATTTAGCCGAATCATTATATTTTTCAATCTTATTTCTAAGGTATTTCCATTTAAAATAGACTATCATTAAAGATAGGCCCATTGTTAATTGTGGAAATATATAATGGAATGTGATAGTAAAAGCAAATTGCAATCTATCATAAAAAATCATGTCTTCCATAGTCTATATATTTTATAATATGTAGTATGATGACAAAAGTAAACAACACCTGATTTTTAAAGGTAACCAATGTTACATATTTGAAGAAAAACCAAAATAAATAAGAATTTAAATCAAAATATAAGAGCATATAGAATAATGCATTTAAATTCTTATTTGATGCTATGTATTTATGGGCAGAATTCTCCACTCACAAAATTGGGGGCAAAGAAAAATCCCTAGAAATTGAATGAACAAATTCTAGGGATTCAGAGATATCAGCGTTTGACTTAGTCTTTATATGCAGAAAGCATCCAAACTAATTTTTCTTGTTGTGTAATATAATCGCTCATTAGAGAAACGGTACCTTCATCTTCTGCATCGGCAGCAATTTTAAGGGTAGCTCTTTCTTTTTTCAATAAGATACTTAAGCTATCTAAAATATTGTCTACCGCCTTATCGCCATCTACTACATTTTCACTGGCTTTGATTTCAGAATTATCAATATACTTTGTGAACGTATGAATAGGAGTGTTGCTTAGTGTTAACACACGCTCTGCAATTTCATCGACTTTAATTAAAGCGTCATTATACAACTCTTCGAATTTAAGGTGAAGTTCAAAAAACTTCTTCCCTTTAATATTCCAATGAAAACCTCTTAGGTTCATGTAGAACATTTGATAATTAGATAGTAAATCATTTAAATGATTTGCGATATCGTTAGAATCTTTTTTATCTAGACCGATGTTTGATAAATTTGAATTTGCCATAATTATGTATTGTAGTTATTTATTTTTTCGCTTAGGTCGTACACCTGGGTGTTTTTTATTTCTTTTGATACGATACTTGAACCTGCGGCACTTCTATAGCCGCCTGCACAATGTATAACAATTGGTTTGTTTGTCGGAATTTTATCAATAGAATTACGTAATTCATTCAAAGGTATATTAATTGCGCTATCAAAAAAATGACCTTCATTGAATTCACTTTTGTTTCTAATGTCTACAATGGTATAATTTTCTTTGTTTTTATCAAAGTCCACGAAATCAAATTCATCTTCTTTTTCATAAACCTTATCTAACGTTAAAACTGCCTTTACTTGAGTTTCATAACCTATTTTGGCTATTCGTTCTAGTATAATTTGTCTATCGGCTATACTGTCTACAACCAAATAAAACGGTTCTTTAGGTTCAACAATAGACCCCAACCAAGTTTCAATTTTATCATCAATATTTCTAGCCATGATATTAATGGAATTTGGCAAATGATTTTTCTTAAATATAGCCTCATCTCTTGTATCTATGACCAAAATATTCTTTTCAATTTTAAAAGCTCCTATTTGTAGGGGTATCTGAGAAATAGTACTCATAAAATTTTCAGCACCTGTTTTATTAATAGCCACATCATAGCCAAAATACGATGGTATAAATGGCTGATCCTGCAGAATATGCGTTACAAATTCATCTTTGGTTAAGTTTTTAAAAGCCCAATTACCTATACGTTCATTACCTAAGGTGCTAGAAGAGTCACTACTCATATTTTTGCCACAAAGTGAACCGGCACCATGCGCCGGATAAACTAAAGTGTCATCAGGTAAATGATTGAATTTGGTTTGCATCGTGGTAAACATTGCTTCCGCCAGTTGCTCACGTTTTGCTTTCATGTTACCAACTTTCTCTCTTAAATCTGGTCTTCCCACATCACCTATGAATAAAGTGTCACCTGTAAATATGGCTTGTTTAGCATTTTTATCTTTTGCTAAAATAGTAATTCCGTCAGGTGAATGTCCGGGAGTATTAATTGCCGTGAAGGTTACCTCATTCATTTTAAAAGTAGCGCCATCGTCAAATGTTTTATGCGGATAATCAGCACCTACTAACTCACTCACATAAATTACGGCATCAGTTTCTTTATGAATTTGTAAATGGCCACTAACAAAATCAGCATGAGGATGCGTCTCGAAAATGGCAACAATTTTAGCATCGTTTTCTTCGGCAAATTTATAATACGGTTCTGGATCTCTAGATGGATCCACTAAAGCCATTTCATTACCACTTAAAATTGCGTATGAATAATGAGCCAACGGTTTATCTTCAAATTGTTTAATTATCATAAGAACAGTTTTTAACGATTAAAAAAGAATCGGTTTTGAAAACTGTTCAAAACCGATTTCTATATAATTATAAAGATTTTTTGGCAAGGTACCAATCAACTTTTTCTAAAGTATCATCTTCTATTCGAGCGTTAAGCTCATCTAATGTTTTTGGTGGTGATACAATAACCTTGTCACCTCTTTTCCAATCTAAAGGCATAGCAACTTTATACTTGTCAGAAGTTTGTAAAGCATCTAAAGCACGAAGTATTTCATCCATATTTCTACCTACGTTCAATGGATAATACATTACCAATCTTATTTTTTTCTTAGGATCGATAAAAAATACTGCTCTTACTGCTGCAGTTTCACTTTCGTTAGGTTGTAACATTCCGTAAGCTTTAGAGACCTTCATGTCAAGATCTGCAATAATTGGGAAATCGAAATAAACACCTGTATTTTCTCTTACGTTCTGTACCCATCCTAAGTGTGCATGAACACTATCTATACTTAAACCTAAAAGTTCAGTATTAAGTTCATCAAACTCACTTTTACGCGATGCAAAACCGCTCATTTCTGTTGTACAAACCGGAGTGAAATCTGCAGGATGCGAAAACATAACAATCCATTTATCTTTCGCAAAATCAGACATTTTAATTTTACCCTTAGTCGTTACAGCTTCAAAATCTGGTGCTATATCTCCAATTCTAGGCATTGAAATCACTTGTTCTTGTATATTATTTTCGTTATTCATAATAAATATAATTTATAGTTTTATAATTTTTGATAAAATTAAATTATCAAACAGAATTGTAATGTAACCTTGGTTACACATATAAATTTTTAACATTTTTTTACAAATACAATCAAGCATTACCTTATAGTATAGCTCTGGTAAATAAAAATTAGTACAGTAAAGTTTAAGTTGGCTATGTGACTAATGTCACATTAAAAACCAATTAGGGCACTTAATTTTGCGGCATGAAGTTGTCAAGCTTTACGATAGCAATATTGTTTACATTCATTTCTTTGGCAAGTAGTCTTAAGACTGCCAGCGTTATGGGCTATTATGCTATGTTTACAAATGATTTTGTAGAACGTTTTTGCGAGAATAAGGAACGACCAGAATTAAAATGTGATGGTAAATGTGCTTTGTCGCAAATGTTATCTCAGAAAGCTGATGATGAAAAGACGCCCATTAATTTAGATTTGCTTAAAAACGAAATAGTATTATTTATAGGATCGTTGACTACATACACGTTTGTACAACAACCTAGAAAAGTGCTGCATAATGTAGTGTATCGTGTTCTTTACGATTTTCATTTTTTTGAGCGTATCAAACATCCACCGGAAGTTTAAAATTTTTATTTCAATCTAATGTATCTAATGCCTAATTAATAGGATGTTTGATAGTATTTCAATTATTTAAAAATTTAAACAATGAACCTAAAATATCTTTGGGTGCTTGCGATATTATTATCGACACCCTTATTACACGCACAAAATTTATCAGGAAAAATCATCTCTGAAATTGACCAACAACCACTTGATGGTGCTCACATTTTAGCTAGTAACGGATTAGCAACATATACTAATTTTGATGGTGATTTTGTTCTGAAAAATGTTGAAGAAAATGTGATATTGACCATATCTTATGTTGGGTATAAGACCATACAACAGCAAGTACTTGACATTAATATTCCAATAGTAATCACTTTACAAGAAGCGCCCATTGCCATAAATGGAGTTTTAGTGACAGGAAATATGAAAATTGACCCTGTACTTACCATAGAGACCAATGATTATGTCAAGAGAATAGTTCAGCCTAGAAATGTAGCCGATCTATTTAATGATGTTAATGGCTTTTCGTTGATTAAAAGAGGTAATTATGCAATTGATCCTAGTTTTAGAGCCACACAGTATGAACAGTTAAATGTGCAGTTTGATGGTGGTACAAAAGCCATGAATGCTTGCCCCAATCGTATGGATCCCATTACTACCCATGTGATACCTGAAGAAATTGAAAAAATTGAAATTATAAAAGGACCATACTCCGTTAGATATGGTGCTACTTTTGGTGGTATTGTAAACATGGTAACCCAAAAACCAACTGTAGAAGATTATGGTCTTCATGGTAGTGTAAGTGGTGGTTATGAAAGTAACGGTAATTCTATGGTCTCCATGGCAAGGTTGCAACAGGCAACTGAGAAATATGACGTAGCAGGTAATTTTGGTTTTCGTGATTTTGGTAATTATGAAGATGGTGACGGTACAGAAATTCCGTCTTCTTTTAGAAGCTTGGATTATGGAATAAAAGCGGGTGTTAATTTTACTGAAAATCAAAGACTACAAGCACATTGGCGACAGTCTTTTGGGCGCGATGTTTTGCACGCAGGTCTACCTATGGATACCGAAGAGGATAATAGTAGTATTCTCTCTTTAGATTATAAATTAGGGAGTATGCCAGGTCTTGTTGAAAGCATAGATTCTAAAATTTATTATAGCTATGTAGATCATATAATGACTAATTACAATAGACCAAGCTTTATGATGACATCTGCCATTTCTTCAATTGACGCTACTACGGCAGGTGGTAAAGTAGAATTAAAATTAAAACCAACAGACAATTTAGCCCTATTTACAGGTATTGATGTTTTGCATATTGCACGAGATGGCAATAGAACACGAATAGTGAAAAGAAATGCTATGGGTGTTTTAGATACACCCTTAACATTTGAAGATAAGGTGTGGCAAGATTCATATATAAATGATATTGGATTATTTGCAGAAAGTAAATACCCCTTAACAGAAAAAACCATGTTAACTGCAGGTGTGCGTTATGACAATGTTACTTCTGAAGCTAAAGATCCAGAAGCTGATTTTGCTGCTTTATACACTGATTTAGATAAAAGAACGGAACATAATTTTAGTGGTACAACTTCAATTAAATATGTGTCTTCTCCACAATTTATTATGGAAGTGGCTTATGGTCGTGGTGTTAGATCAGCAAATATGATAGAACGTTTTATTAATCATTTCAGCGTAGGTCAAGACGCGTATGAATATGTTGGTAATCCTAACTTGGATGCAGAAATAAATAATCAATTTGAGGTAGGGTTTAAAGGGAAGATGCCTATTTCAGAAAACACTTCAGATATGTTTAGCTATAGTACATCTTTCTATTACTCGCTTTACGAAAATTATATAGTCGCTATCATAGATGAAACACAGACCAGAAAATTCATGCCAATGAATGAACCCTCTAATGCAAAAGTTTTTAGAAATTTAGATGATGCGTACAAGACAGGTTTTGAAATTATGGCTGGTGTAGACTTCTGTACTAATTTTAACTTTACAACTGAACTTGCTTATGTATATGCTAAGAATAATGACTTAAATGAGTCATTACCCTTGGTACCACCTTTAGTTACAAGATTTAAATTGGGCTATGAAAAAGAAAAGTTTTGGGTGAATGCAGAATATAGGCTCACTGCCCAGCAAGATAATATTGCGTATTCTTTTGGTGAGCAGGTTACACCAGGTTATGAAATAATGGATTTGCGTTTAGGTGTAATACCAATGAAGAACCTAACCTTAGGAGTTGCGGCATTGAATGTTTTTGATAAAACGTATAGTAATCACCTCAATTTTGCATTTAATAATCAGGCTGAATTTGGAACAGAGCCCATCAATGATCCAGGAAGAAATTTATCGGTTTTTGTTCAATATGAATTTTAATAGATGAATATAAAAAAGGGACCAAATATGGTCCCTTTTTATATTTTAGTGCCGGTAAAACGAATAATTGAAGCATTGCCAATATGGTAAAGTCCTTCGTTCAATTCTATATCCTTTTCTTCTAAAATTTTAAAATTTATTCCATTAAACTCATCTTCCACTTCATCAATATTATAGAGCATATCTATATTTTTTGGTCCGCCAGACGGTTTTCCAAGTTGATTTTTAGAGAACGCCTCAAAAATGATATGCCCGTTTGGTTTTAATGATTTTAAAAGATGTTGGTTTGCTTTTTTTCTAATAGCTGCAGGGAAATGCGCATAACAGAAGGCGATTACATCATACTTTTTAGTAGCATTAAATTTAAGGGCATCAATTACTTGATAATCCAAGTTCAAATTATAAGTAGCAGCTAGTTTTTTAGCTTTAACCATTGCAGATTCGCTAAAGTCGAAAGCCAATACTTCCCAACCTTTAGATAGTGCATAGACGGCATTTCTACCTTCACCTTCGGCAGGCAGTAAAAGAGAACCTACTTTTAACTTATCTAGTTGTTGTTTAAAGAATACATTTGGTGAGTTTCCGTAAGCATAACTTTCTTCGTCATAACGCTCGTTCCAAAAATCTTTCATGTGGTAATCATTTATGGCATAAAAATATACCCGTCCATTTGGTAATTGGCAAGTACCATCATTGCAGAAAGCCCTAATTCTGTATTCGGGTTTAAATCTTCAGCGGTAATATCTCTAGCAGCGGTAGCTTGTGCGCACACATAGAATTCTACCCCGTAATCCTTTAATAACTTTATTACCGCTTCATTTGGATTTTCCTTTTCGTATTTAGCCTTGTATTTAGCTTCGTTTAAAGCAGTAAAAGTAGCTCCACCATGCACAGCAGCGATTATATTTACTTTATCGGCAGAAACACCACCTGCACCTAGCATATTTATCATTCTAGCAATTTTAAAATAACCTACATTAATACCATCTAATTCACGTTCATCTTTAAGGTCAAATACAAGATTATATTCTTTGTTAGGGTCTGCCTGAACGGCAACATCCTTAAATTCTTTTATCTTCCCATAACCATCAATAATGGGTGTGGTCCAATCTTGGGCCGTTGTCATTTTTGCTGCCATAAGTACTATTGCAATTAGAAGTGCTTTTTTCATGTGTTCGTCAATTTTAAAAAGAATATAATTTGGTTAAAATAAAATGTTGATTACTACTAATGTCCGCTATTTTTGATTGGAATAAAAGTAAGTTAAAGTATTTAACGTTACTGTAACTAGGGTTACAGTAATAATCATGTGTAAATTATAGTTTCGTTATTTAAATTAGCTTAAGATTACAGTTCTATGAAAGATTTACGTGTATTTGCGAAATTACTTTTTAAGCTATTTTTAATAATCTTCGTTTTAGTCGGTCTTGTATTTATATGGTTATTAACCTATGAACCAAGCACTGAAAATGATGTAATTATTGAAGCTGAAGAAATAGTAGCTAACGATGATTGGCAACCTAAAGATGCCATGGCAGAATTGCCTACTATGTCTGCGACAGTGAAACAGGGGTATTACCTTATTGCAGAAACCTCAAAGTATTTGGGACCAAATGCAGCGCGTGCAGAAGATAGATATAGTGGTAATAATTTGGCTTGTGCCAACTGTCATTTACAAAAAGGGGCACAGGCGGGCTCTGGTTCTTGGGTTGGTATTATTGAACGATTTCCACAATTTGGTGGCCGAGGTAATAAAGTAGGTACTATTGAAGATAGAATAAATGGGTGTATGGAGCGTAGTATGAACGGCAAAATGCTTCCGGTAGATTCTGACCAAATGAAAGCGATTGTGGCATATATGAATTGGTTGAGCGAAGATGTACCCGACAATAGAAAGGCAGAGTTTAAAGGATATCCAAAAATAAAGATACCTGCTGTAGCAGTAAATCTAGAAAAGGGAAGTCAGGTATATAAAAAAGAGTGCATCATCTGTCATGGTGAAAATGGAGCGGGAGTTCTTAATGCGGTCGATGGTAAAAGCTACACTTATCCGCCACTTTGGGGTCCTGATAGTTTTAACGATGGTGCAGGTATGAATAGGGTGATAACATCTGCGGAATTTATTAAAAGCAACATGCCATATCTACAAGCTACTTGGGATAACCCCAAACTGACCGATGAAGAAGCGTATCATGTAGCAGGATATATCAATAGTTTTTCTAGACCGCACAAATTAAATACAGAAAACGATTATCCTGATAAGAAGTTAAAACCGGTTTCTACGCCTTATGGTCCGTGGGTAGACGATTTTTCTCCAGAGCAGCACAAATACGGACCTTTTTTACCGATAATGGACTTTTACAAAAAGGAATACGGAATTACCAAAACAAAGTAACCCCATGCGATTAGTATATCTGTTCATTTTTTGTTTGCCAATTTTTTCTATGGCACAAGATACTGTTGCGGTAAAGAAAAAAGGAACCCTATCTGGGCAATGGCGAACATATTACATGATGACGTCAAATAAAGGGGAATTAAAAGACTTTAATGCTTTAGCGACAGGAGGTAAATTAAAGTACCAATATAATCTACTAGAAAACTTAGCAATAGGTGCTGCATTATATAATGCTACCAATTTAGGATTACAAGATTTAACCATACCAGATGCAACAACCGGAAGAATTAGTAGATATGAAGAAGGATTGTTCGATAGGATAGATTTAGAAAATGATGTTGTTTTTTTATTAGGAGAACTGTATGCGAAGTATCAACTAGCTCAGCATTCATTTACGCTTGGGCGGATGAAAATCAATACGCCTTTAATTAATCCTGAAGATGGTAGAATGATACCCACTTTGGTACAAGGGTTTTGGTATAAATACAATAAACAAAAGACATCTTTTCAGCTTGGAATATTAAATGAAATAGCACCACGCTCCACAGGTGAGTTTTATGGTATTGGTGAAAGTATAGGTACATACCCTGTAGGTAGAAATAAGCTTGGTAGTGCATCTCAATATACAGACAACACGACATCTGATTATATTTTATTGGCAAATGTCGATTTTGAAGTAACTAACGATTTTAATGTGAAAATATGGAACCAATATGTAGACAATATATTCAATTCGTTCTATATAAAACCTGCTTATAAAATATCTAAATCGTTGACGTTAGAAGGGGAGTGGCTACACCAAAATAAGATGGGTGATGGTGGTAGCAGTGTAGACTCACTTCGCTATTATAATCAGAAAACTGCAGATGTCTTAGGGTTGAAAATTGGGTATAAAAATAAAGTAGGACTGGTTTCTTTGGCATATAATAGAATATTACCGCATGGTCAATTTATATCGCCAAGAGAATGGGGTAGAGAAAATTTATTCAGTTTTCAAAAGCGAGAACGTAGCGAAGGTTCAGCAGACAATCATGCTTTGGTATTCAATTATAAAAAAGACTTTACCATTTCAAAAGATTTAAATCTTATGTCGATCTTAAGTGTTGGAAAACATTGGAAACCAGATCCAACCGATGCAACTTTAAATAAGTATGCTATGCCAGATTATACGCATATTAATTTAGATGTTTTCTTCGATATTAAAAAGTTGAAACGCTTACGGCCAGAGCTGTTGTTGACCTCTAAAATTGGTAATGGTGATATACCGGACAATGCCAATCTCTATTTCAATAAGGTAGATATGTTTCACCTAGATTTCATTCTTAATTATAATTTCTAAAGGGCATAAAAAAATCTCTGTGTAAACAGAGATTTTTAAAATTAAACATCTTGACCTTTCATCATTTTGTTCCAGTATAAGTAGGGTAGTCCGTATTTTTTTAGCACCCATAATCTCCAGTGCTCTTTAGAAGAATCATTTATGAGCATTCTTTTTAATTTGGGATCTGGCGTAAAGTTATTGTCATAATCAAATTCTGCCAATACCATTTTTCCATAGTCCGTTACTAATGGGCAAGAAGAATATCCGTTATAAGATTTAGTTCCCATTTTATGACTATTCATTAAAAGGTTTAAGTTGTCAACTACAATAGGCACCTGCTTACGAATTGCGGCTCCTGTTTTAGCGGTAGGTAAGGCAGCGACATCTCCTAAGCCGAAGATGTTGGCATAGCTATTATGTTGCATAGTTTGATGGTTAACATCTAACCAACCCGCAGCGTTGACTAATGTTGAATCTTTTACAAATTTAGGAGCTACAGAAGGTGGAGCGGTATGCATCATATCATAATGAATTCCATAACGGTTGCCATCAACGCTAACTTTTACGTCCTTATAATTATATTGAAATTTTTCGTCTAATTTTAAGTCATCGACCTTGTTGCTAGAGATAACCACACAACCACCAGCGGTAATTTCTTGACCCATTTCATACCAGGCAATTTGTTTATCACCATCAACAGCCACAAGTTTGTGATGAAACCTAAGGTTAATATCCTTTCGGTCAACTACCTCCATTAAGGTTTTTGCTATTTTCTTTACGCCAAAAATAACAGTACCACCAGTAGCGAAAATGACATCGGTTTTTTTACGAATTCCACTTTTTCTAAAATGACTTTCTGCCAAGTACATTATTTTTTGGGGTGCTCCACCACATTTAATCGGGGTTGTTGGTTGCGTAAAAAGTGCGGTACCACCTTTGAAGTTTTTAATAACATCCCAAGTATGTTTAGGGTTTGTATAATTACTGCATACAACCCCTTTATCTATAGCTTTGCCTAAGCCAGGTACTAAGCTGAAATCATATGCAAGACCTGGTGCAACTACTAAGTAATCATATGTAATATCACCTTTTGTGGCAGTGTGTACAATATTATTTTCGGGGTCAAAACCTGTTGCCTTATCTTTTATCCAAGTAGCATTACTTGGGATAACCGATGACATTGGGCGGGCAGTTTTGTCAAAGTCATAGGTGCCGGCACCTACTAGAGTCCATGCAGGTTGGTAATAATGCGTATCTGCGGGTTCAATAATTGCAACGTCTTTTGCTTTCTTTTGAGTAAGAAGCTGTGCTGCTACCATGATACCTGCAGTACCTCCCCCAATAATTAATACCTGATGATGTGAACTCATTTTGCTGTTATTTTTATGAATTTGATAAATATAACAGATACAAAATAAATATTATGTAACAAATGTTACATAGAATAATGAAGCTCATAATTCATAATGATGTATTTCTACAATAAAACATTATGATTAGGCTAGCCTTATTTTTTTATTTTACAGGTATTAGCGCCAAATAGTGTATACAGAGGGCAAAAACTAACAAAAGAAGTTAAAATGAAAATAGCTGCTATTGCTAATGCCACATAACCCAAAACGCCTGTTATGGCTTCTGTGAAAAATGCAATCAGAAGTATCGCTGCAATAATAAATCTTATGAATTTGTCTGTGGTTCCCATATTCTTTTTCATGATACTAGTTTTTAAATGTTATTTGTAATGTTGACACTATATAGTAGACATACTCTATAGTTATGTACTTGATACATCTTATACTCTACCAAAGTACTATAAACTAAGAAATTGACATATGACATTGGTCAGCTCAAAACTAATGGCTGATCGTGGTTTTTAAAGTAACTTTAGTTACAGTAATGCCATAATTATTACATTATTTTTGCAAAAAGGGTTAGAGGAATGGAAGCATATATAGATGCGTTTTTAAATGCGATAACAGGAACTTTAAGTTGGACATGGAAATCAATCATTTTTCAAGTGCCCTGGTATCTTAATTACTTTTGGGGTTTAATATCTATATCGCTTATAGTTTGGCTGTTAGAAATTGTTTTTCCTTGGAGAAAACAACAAGGGGTGTTTAGAAAAGACTTTTGGTTAGACGGTTTTTATATGTTCTTCAACTTCTTTCTATTTGCTATAGCCATAAGTGGAATTTATAAATTATTACAAGTGTTTTTTAGTGATATAGGTGTAAAAGCAAATAGTTTGGCATTAATAGATATTTCTGGTTGGCCAATGTGGGGGCAGTTGTTATTGTTCTTTATCGTATTAGATTTTGTGCAATGGTTTACACATACATTATTACACAGGTACGCCTTTCTATGGAAATTTCATCAAGTACACCATAGTGTAAAAGAAATGGGCTTTGCAGCTCATTTGCGTTACCATTGGATGGAGAATATTCTATACAAACCATTAAAGACTTTTGGTGTAATGATTCTTGGCGGTTTTGAGCCAGAACAAGCCTATATCGTCCATTTTGCCGCTATAGCAATTGGTCATTTTAACCATTCTAATATTAAAATTACATGGGGACCTTTGAAGTATATTTTAAATAACCCGGTTATGCACTTGTACCATCACGCATATGATTTGCCAGAGGGTACTTACGGTGTAAATTTTGGAATTAGCTTAAGCCTGTGGGATTATATATTTAGAACCGATTATATTCCGGAAGATAGCGGAGATGTTAAATTAGGTTATCCAGGAGATGAGAATTTGCCGCAAGACTTTTTAGGGCAGATGACCCATGGGTTTAAAACAAAGAAGAAGTAATACGTAATTACTTCTTCTTTAGATTTTTAAATTTAGTCAGATAGTTTACCTGTAGCGCAGCTTACAAAGGACTTCGCTTTTGATAGTACCGAATTATCTTGATCTAGACTTGGGTAGCCAATAGCCTTTAATTTAGTTTTTGCAGTAGCAATATCTTCCTGTTTTAAAGCATCAAAAGAAACCGATGATGATTCTACTGATACCGATACATTGGTTATGGTAGGGATCTCTTCTAATTTAGAAATAATTGTTTTGGCACAGCCACCACATTTTAAATTTTGAATAGGAATTACTGATGTCATATCTTATTTATTTTATTCGTCTTTAAAACTTATACTCCAAATACCTCTAACCTCATTTTCTTTATAGCCTACAGCTTCGTCATATGGGTATTTATCGTTCAAAAGTTGGGTAACCTTTGGGTCGATATTTGTTTCTGGTAAACCATGGCAATTTAGGCACATGGTATTAGTAACAATAGGGGAATAGAAATTAGTTGTTCCATTCTCATTTGTTACTATAGGTTCGTAAGACTCGTTGTTATTAATTTTTGATTTAAAAAACTCAATATACTCAAGCTCTTTTTTACTTGCTTTATTATTTTGATTTCTAGGTTTATCGCTTACCCTTTTAATTTTAGCATGATGAACAATTACTATACTATCTGTTAGAGGATATGCCTTTTCATTACAAAACGCTACAGCACCTAATGGACCATTTTTTTGAATGTTGAGCATAAGATTCTTACCTAAAACTTTCTGGGTAGTTTGGGCATACATTTTACCTTTTTCTAAAAGTAGGCTATCGTTTATTTTAGTATCTATTTCAGTCAAAGAGGTATTGTCAGTATTTTCTAGAACTTCTTGCTTAACCTTTGGAGAATCTTTACAGCCAATTGCAAAAATAATCGCTAACATTAAAAAGATATTTTTCATAAGTATGACATTTAAACTATGTTGATTGGCTTTAAATTTTATGATCCTCAGTAGATAAAACTGCCAAAAGCTACCTATTAAAGATAGCTTTTGATTTTATTTCCAGGAAGTATAACCTCCTTTAAGATCATATACTTGTGTAAAGCCCATTTTTAATAGTTTACGAGCTGCTTTTTGGCTTCTTGCACCTGATCTACAATATACGTAAATCGGTTTTTCTTTATTTATTTTTTCAAAGTAAGCGTTAAAGTTACCACCGTTGAAAAAATCAACGTTTATAGCGTTTTTAATATGACCGCCATTATATTCAGACGGTGTTCTTACGTCAATAGGTTTGATATTATTAGCTATAATTTGCGTAGCATATTCGTTCTTGTTCAGTATAGTAATATTACCTGCGGTTTCTTCCTTTTTACCAAAGAGTGTACTTAAAAATGACATAGTATTTTATTTAAAATTAATATTCAACAATAGAAAGAAACGGTCTTGGTATATGACCGTTCCTTTCTTTAACCAACCAATAAAAATTATAATGTAGTAGGACAAACAAATTCAGTCACTGGTATACCAGCTTCCTTAATTTCTTTAAATCCGCCTTTTACATCTATAAGATTATGAATTCCTCTACTTTTTAAAATAGATGAAGCAATCATACTTCTGTAACCACCTGCACAATGCACATAAAATGAAGTTTTGCTTGGGAACTCAGCTAAATGATCATTTAGAAAATCTAGCGGTGTATTTTTAGCATCGATAATATGTTCAGAAAGGTATTCAGATTCTTTACGAACATCGAATACCGGTACGTGATCGGTTTCAATAGCTTTCTTAAGTTCAACTGCATCTACCTGGCTTACGGTATCATATTCCATTGCAGCTTTTTTCCAAGCATCGAAGCCGCCTTCTAAATATCCTAGCGTACCATCAAAACCAACTCTTGATAATCTAGTAACCGCTTCTTCTTCCATACCAACAGGAGTTACCAGTACAATAGGTTGTTTTACATCTGCAATCAATGCACCTACCCATGGGGCAAAACTACCATCCAAGCCTATAAATATGGAACGTGGAATATGGCCCTTAGCAAAATCATCTTGATGACGAACATCTAAAACTATGGCTCCGGTTTCATTTGCCGCAGCTTCAAAGGCTTTTGGAGAAAGAGCTCTTGTACCACGTACCAAGACTTCTTTTATATCTTCATACCCTTCTTTGTTCAATTTTACATTTAAAGGAAAATATTGAGGTGGTGGCAGTAAGCCGTCTATGACTTCATCAATAAATTCTTCTTTCGTCATATCTGCACGTAAGGCATAATTCATTTTCTTTTGGTTGCCCAAGGTATCTACTGTTTCTTTCATCATATTCTTACCACATGCAGAACCGGCACCATGAGCAGGGTAAACGATTACGTCATCTGCTAAAGGCATAATTTTTTCACGTAGACTGTCAAACAAGAATCCGGCAAGGTCACGCTCAGTTAGTTCGCCCATTTTCTGAGCAAGATCTGGTCTGCCAACATCACCTAAAAACAAGGTGTCTCCGCTAAAAATAGCATAGTCCTTACCTGATGCATCTTTTAATAAATACGTGGTGCTTTCCATTGTATGACCAGGTGTATGCAAAGCGGTAATACTAATATCTCCTAATTTAAATTCTTGATTATCTTTTGCAATAATAGCTTCAAAAGACGGATTCGCTTTTGGTCCATATATGATTTCTGCACCAGTTTCTTTGGCCAAGGTTACATGACCACTTACAAAATCTGCATGAAAATGAGTTTCAAAAATATATTTGATTTTAGCATTGTCTGCAGCAGCTTTTTTAATGTAAGGCTGTACTTCTCGTAGAGGATCAATAATGGCGACTTCGCCATTGCTTTCAATGTAATAAGCACCTTGCGCAAGACAACCAGTATATATTTGTTCTACTTTCATAAGTTCATATTTATTATTGATACAAAACTACATTGGTAAAAAGGACTACACAGTAACTTAGGTTACATAGGTATTTAGAAGTAAAACAGCACTGAAAAATCAGCGCTGTTTTAGTCTTGAATATTACAAAAGTGTTGATGGGCAAACATATGCGGTTTTAGGTAGTGTTGTTTTTGAAATAGCTTCAAAACCACCTCTAACATCAGTAAAATCTTGCCATCCTCTTTGCTTTAAAATTGAAGCTGCGATCATACTCCTATACCCACCGGCACAATGTAAAACAAAGGGCTTGTCTTTTGGAAACTGAGATAGATGCTGGTTAATTTCATTTAATGGCACGTTGATTGCCCCAACCACATGTTCAGAATCAAATTCGCTCTTTTTTCTAACATCAATGATTAAAGGTTTATCCGTTTTATATTCAGCTTCTAATTCATCGGCATTAATTCTTTTGCTTACCTCAAAATCTTTTCCTGAGTTTTTCCATGTATTAAAACCACCATCTAAAAAGCCAACGGTATGATCATAGCCAACTCTTGCTAAACGGGTAATGGCTTCTTCTTGTTTGTCTTTGTAAGTGACCAATAAAATTTCTTGTTTAATATCTGGTATCATTTCACCTACCCATTGCGCAAAACTACCTTCGAGTCCTATATTGATACTATTAGGAATAAAACCTTTAGCAAAATCTTCTGCATTTCTGGTATCTAAGACCAAGGCGCCAGTTTCATTTGCAACAGCCTCAAAAGCTTCGGGAGTGTATGGGGTAGTGGCACGATCCATAATCTTATCTAAACTCTCGTACCCTTGAATGTTCATTAAAACATTTTTAGGAAAATACCCAGGAGGCGTTGTGAGTCCTGTTAAAAGTTCTTTGATAAACTCATCTTTGGTCATATCTGGTCTTAAGGCATAGTTTACTTTCTTTTGATGCCCTAACGTATCGGTAGTTTCTTTACTCATCATTTTACCACAAGCAGAACCTGCACCGTGATTAGGGTACACAATTAAATCATCGCTCAGTGGCATAATTCTATTGCGTAGAGAATCGTATAGGTAACCAGCGAGCTTTTCTTCGGTTAAATCCGCTACTACGTGTTGTGCTAAATCTGGTCTACCAACATCACCGATAAACAAGGTGTCGCCAGTGATAATACCATGCTCTTTTCCTTTTTCATCTATTAATAAGTAAGTCGTACTTTCCATTGTATGACCAGGCGTATGAATCACTTTTACCTTGTAATCACCCACTTCAAAGATTTGATTATCCTTTGCCGTAGTAGCTTTATAATTAGGTTTTGCACCAGGACCAAATACAATTTCTGCACCTACCTTTTTTTGTAAATCTAAATGTCCACTCACAAAATCTGCATGAAAATGGGTTTCAAAAACGTATTTGATTTTCGCATTGTCTTTTTTTGCACGGTCAAGGTATGGCTGTACTTCTCTTAACGGATCAAATACTGCAGCTTCACCATTACTTTCTATATAATAGGCAGCGTGTGCCAAACATCCTGTATAAATTTGTTCTACTTTCATGTTGTTTTATATTTTGATTTACAACATAAAATTACCCTTTCTTTAAAACGTGTACAGTGACATTAGTCACATAAGCGAAATTTTATTTAAAGAATTCCATGTAGAAAATAAAGACCGCCATAACAAGAATAAAATAGCCGAAACCTTTCTTCAGTTTTTTACCATCTATGAAGTTACTGAGGTAACTGCCAATAAAAATACCAACAAAAGATAGCGATGTGAAAATGGCAAGAAACTTCCAATTGATAAGCATGTTCATTGCATCGCCTAAAAAGAAACCCATTAAAGATTTAATGGCAATTATGATTAAAGAAGTACCTACGGCAACTTTCATTTCAACATTCGCCAATATCACCAATGCGGGAATAATTAAGAATCCGCCACCAGCGCCAATTAATCCGGTTATGCTACCTACTATGAGTCCCTCTAATAAGATTAATGGATAGTTATAAGAGACATTTCCAACTTTGGTCGTATTCTTTTCAGTTTTAAGCATAGAGTAAGCAGCAGGAATCATTAAAATGGCGAAGAGTCCGAACATCGCCATTCTACGTGTAAATTGAAAGTGTTCAATTTGAAATAAAACATCGGGCATTGCAGGGACTACATAGTATCTTACCAGAGTAACACCAATAATAGCGGGAATACCAAATACGATAGCTGTACGCCAATCTACATAACCTTTTAAATGTTGTTGCCAACCGCCAACCAATGCACTTGCACCAACAATAAACAGAGAGTAAGCGGTTGCAGCTTTTTCATTAATTGAAAATAGATAAGCTAAAACGGGAACCGCCAAAATGGAACCGCCACCACCAATTAAGCCTAATGAAATAGCTATAATTAAGGCACTGATATAACCAAGAATTTGCAAAATTTCCATGTGATGTATTTGATATCACAAAAGTAGAACGGTGCGGAAACCTTCGCAGTAACATTGGTTACAGTGGCATTATAAATCTAATATTTCTAAATAGTTACGGTGAAGTTTAATTTTGCCCATTTCTTCAAGCTTCTTTAAAAGCCTGGAAATTACGACTCTAGAACTGTGTAGGTCGTATGCGATATCTTGATGGGTACTATGAATTATATTGTCTTTTGTTACCCTGGCTTTTTCTTTTAGATAGCCAATTAGGCGTTCATCCATCTTTTGGAAAGCGATATTATCTAAAGTGCTTAAAAGTTCATTTAATCTAACATGATAACTATTGAATACGAAGTTTCTCCAAGATTTATATTTGCCTGTCCATTCTTCCATTTTCTGAATAGGTACCATAATCAATTTGGCATCTGTTTCGGCTATAGCTCTTATTTCACTTTTTTTGTCGCCCATACAACAAGCCATGGTCATAGAACAGGTATCGCCTTTTTCTAGATAGTACAGCAATAGTTCATCGCCATCTTCATCTTCTCTTAAAATTTTAATGACTCCAGATATCAATAAAGGCATACCTCTAATGTAGTCACCTATTTCCATGAATTTATAACCTTCCGGAACTTCTTTAAAAGTACCTACCTGTACAATTTCATTGATCAGCTCTTCTTCAAAGATATCTCCGTATTCTTCCTTTAGGTCTTGAATCATTCTTGGTTAATTAATGTTCTTTGCTATTTCTTTATCAAATTTAAAAAATATATTCGCCCAAATAGATTTAGAAACTGCAGCGATCCAAGGCATTGCCAATACCAAAGCGGTAACTATCACTACAAATAATGCGCCTATAGAAAGCTCTAAACCAAAAATCAAGGTCAAAACATATGCAGCAACAGCTACAGCAATACCAACTGCATAAGACACGTACATGGAACCCGTGTAAAAACTAGGTTCAATGCTATATTTTAAATCGCATTTTGGGCAACGCTCCTTCACTTTATTGAAGTTACTTAATTTATAAGGATTAGCCTCAAAGAATTCACCTTTGTGGCATCGTGGGCATTTCAAAAAAATAATACTGTACAATTTAGAACCCTGTGGTAACATGCTTTTAAATTTAAAAACAAAATTATTAGATCTTACTTTTTAGTATTGTAACATTGGTTACATAAGCCGGTCTATTGGTGCTTTAGTTTCTCTGGAAAGTTATCTTTTTTCATAAATACCTGAACTGATATAAATCATATTTTTTACAGGCAATGACATGTATGTTTGTGACTAAATTAAAAGTTTATGTGTTCGCTTGTTCAAAAGTATAATGTACCAGGACCTAGATATACTAGTTACCCTACAGTTCCTTTTTGGGATATTAATACCTTTTCAGGAAAAAAATGGGAAGCTTCGGTGAAAAAGAGTTTTCACGTTAGCAATTCTGTATCGGGTATTAGTCTGTATATACATTTACCATTTTGTGAAAGTATGTGCACGTTTTGCGGATGTCATAAGCGTATTACAAAAAGACATGATGTTGAATTGCCTTATATAAAATCTGTTTTAAAAGAATGGAAACTATATAGTGCTATGTTTGATGAAAAGCCAATTATTAAAGAGTTGCATTTAGGTGGGGGAACACCAACCTTTTTTAACCCAGAAAACTTAAAATATTTAATTGACGGCATTTTGAGATTGGCGGATAAAGCAATTGATGCCGAGTTTAGTTTTGAAGGTCACCCAAACAATACTACCAAAGAACACTTACAAGCTTTGTATGGTGTTGGTTTTAGAAGAGTGAGCTTTGGTGTTCAGGACTACAATGAAACGGTACAGAAGGCAATACATAGAATTCAACCGTTTATAAATGTAAAGAATGTAACAGAATGGTCTAGAGAAATAGGCTATGAATCTGTGAGTCATGACATCATCTTTGGTCTTCCACATCAAAAATTAGAACATGTGGAATACACTATAGAAAAAACTAAGGAATTAAAACCTGACCGAATTGCTTTTTATAGCTATGCTCACGTGCCTTGGTTAGCAGGTAATGGTCAACGTGGATATAACGATGCGGATTTGCCGGCAGGAGATGAGAAAAGAATACAATATGAAGTAGGCAAAGAACTGTTGTTGAAATTTGGTTATCATGAAATAGGAATGGATCACTTTGCCTTACCTACTGACGGACTTTACAAGGCTATGGAAAATGGTGATTTACATAGAAATTTTATGGGTTATACCAGTTCTAACACTCATTTAATGGTAGGTTTAGGGGCATCTAGTATAAGTGACAGTTGGTACGGTTTTGCACAAAATGTAAAGAATGTTGAAGAGTACCAAAATTTAGTGGAAAACGATATTATTCCATTATATAGAGGTCATATTTTATCGGATGAAGACCAAATCATAAGAAGGCATATATTAAATTTAATGTGTCAGTTTGAAACCTCTTGGAACGAATATAAATTACATCTGCCGCAAATGAATAGTATTCTTGACAGATTAAAGGAAATGGAAGAAGACGAATTAGTGACCATTACCGCAGGCAGTCTTCAAATTACCGAAAAGGGTAGACCGTTCGTTAGAAATGTGTGTATGGCTTTTGATTTACCATTGCAAAAGAAAAAACCAGAAACCAAGTTGTTTTCTATGACAATTTAATAATAATAAAAAGTCTCTAATCTTAATAATCGCTAAATAAAATTACCATGAAAAAAATAATCGTACTTACAGATTTTTCACAACAATCGGAACAAGCACTTAAAGCAGCTGCAGATTTAGCTAAAAAACATGATGTTGAGCTATTGGTAGTTCATATGCTAGAACTAAATCAGGCTATTTTATCATCACCAGATGGTATGTATATAGAGCAGACCGTTTTTCTAGTGAAATTGGCAGAAAAGAATTTAAAAGAATTTTTGGAAAAGCCATATTTAGAAGGCTTATCTGTAACTCCGGTAATTAAACATTATAAAGTATTTAGTGAGTTGGATAGCATTGCAAAAGAACATGATGCAGACTTAATAGTAATGGGTTCTAATGGAGCTAGCGGACTGGAAGAAATGTTTATTGGTTCTAATGCTGAAAAAGTAGTTCGTAACGCTACCGTACCGGTTTTAGTAATTAAAGGAGAGATTACAAATTTAAGTTTAGATCGTTTTGTATTTGCATGCGATTTTAATGATGATAATTTACCTGCCTTTCAAAAAGCAAAAGAATTTGCGGAAATGTTAGGAGCTAGTATGGAGGTTGTTTTCATTAATACGCCAAACGATGAGTTCTTGAGCAATAGAGATGCCTATCAAAAAATAAATAAGTTTTTAACCAAGGCCAACTCGGCACAGCAAGTAGAAATTTACAACGATTACAGCGTAGAACAAGGTATTCTTAATTATGGAAATACCATTTTAGCAGATGCCATAGCGATGCCTACTCACGGTCGTAAGGGTATTTCGCATTTATTTAATGGCAGTATTGGCGAAGATGTAGTAAACCATGCTAGAATACCGGTTATCACTTTTAAAATATAGATACTAACCTAATCTGTAAACAAGAATAAACCCAAGGCGAAAGCTTTGGGTTTATTTATTTAAGGCGGTTTCTAGAAACACTTAATGTTTGCCTAAATGCTCATTATAGAATTTCCATGCCTGTGCCGCAACATCTCTGCCTAATTCTAAACCGGCTATGTTGTCCGCTTGAATATGATAACCGCCCATAACTCTAGATATACCAGCCATATTTGCTGCTTCTGTAAATGTGGGAAAAGTTATGGTTACTGGTTTTCCGAAAAAAGTAGAATCAATTTCAGTTAAAGTTCCAGGTGTTAATTCTACAGATTCACCAAAGTACTCATCTCCGGTAAATAGACGTAGCACTTCTGCGCAACCACCGCTTATGGTACTATGCCCAGAAGTGTAACTAGGGAAAGGTGGGCAAAGAAATATATCTGGAGAGTATGGTCTCCATTCTTGTCCTTTCATTTCTATAATTCCAACTCCGGGTCCGCCCCAAGCTTTTATAGTTTGATCTTTATAATATTCATGAACCAAAGCATAAGGGCGTGCATAGTCGTAAAACATTTTAGAATCCCAGGAAGCTATAAAGGCATCCATAGCGGTAATTTCAGTTAAAAAATACATTTTTACATCTTGATCAAGATTGTGATTATCACGACGAGAAACGTCCTGTGCAAACTTTAACCAATGTCCAGCTTGTTGAACAGATTGTGGTCCATCACGCATAAACTCTACCAACGCTTTATCTTCATCAGAAAGGTTGGCTTGCAGGTCAACCACTTCTTGAACCTCTTTTTTCAATTGCTCAGAACCGTACATTGGTGGTGGTCCTGGTCTAAACTGGTCGGCAGATGTCATTGTAATCGGTGTTACTTTTTGCCAGTAGGGCGTAAGGCATCCGGGTGCATATTGTCCACCATTTCCATCAGAAAAATATTTAGGTTGCCAACGGTTAATGTCGGTATTTTCATCTGCCGAATTTACTGGGGAATAATTGCTATAATCATAATATGGCATTCCTTTAGAACCTTCTACTTCACCATATTGGTTGCTCCCGTCATTTTTTCTAGCTTCAATAGTTGCTTTCGCAGCTAAGTTTCCTATGCCCTCAGGAGTAGTAGGATCTAGTGATGTATTATCAGGGTCTAAACCTAATTCAACCATAAACTTTCTAAACATTTCTGTATCAGAATAATAGTATTCTTTCATGGCCCCAAAAGCGGCATAACTAATAGCAATTTCTTTATTAGAAAGTGTTTGCTCTGCTATAGGTCTTCTTTCGGTATTTTTTAAATAAACCGGAATTGCGTTTTCGTCGTAGCGTGACCACGCGTCAAAAATAGATATGAAAATTAATCCTAAATAACGAGAAGTAATTGTTGGTCTGGGTTTAAATTTTTCAGTATCTGATGCTGTTGCATCCAAAGCCATTTTACCCCATTTATAGGCAACATTTTCAACACCTTTTGGTTCTTCTTTTTTTTGTTGGGCAATAGTAATTTCTACACTAAAAAATAGTAGTGTTAGTACTAATAGTAATATATGTTTCATTTGTTTGTTCATTAGTTATTCTGGTGTTTTAAATATAGTGAGGAGTTTAAAAAAATTAAAATTTATGCTGTAAGAACATTCTGCATTAAGTCCAGTAATTGCTGCATTTGTGGCTTGCCTTTCTTTTTACCGCTTCTACCGGCAAAATACAACACAAACCATATGAGTACCAATAGTACCATAAGACCAACTTGTATGTGGTAATTTTTATCTAAAGATGCACTTGAATATGCCCAAATACCTATAATTATAAATAAGGTAGCCACTATAAAGTGTACAAACATAAAGAAGGTCCATAGGGTAGGGTTAGGACCAAAGACACCATATAATTTACAGCTGATATCATCTACTTCATCTATTTCTAAATGTAATTGTGGCGACCAAAAGTGATGCTCTTTTTGATTGAATTTGATAAATACATGCTCATCTAGTCGTTTCACTAAAAAAGGGTCCTCTTTTAATCCTTCAAACTTGCTAAGAACATTTTCTTTATTTTTTGGTATCTGCAATTGAAACCTGGGGCGAAGTACAATCTCGTTCGGTAACGGTTTCATATGAATAGATTTATTTGGATATCGCCATTAATTATGACATTCTATGGCACTAGATACTAATTGTGTAACAGGAGCAGGGGATACATAAGGAATACCCAAGCCAAGACCTCTAAGGATAAAAAGTGAACCAATGATAATGACAAAAACAGGAATGGCTTTTTGTACTTTTTGTCGGATGCCTCCTTTCAATAGGTTACTAAAATATATGGCGGCCGTCATTAGTGGTAAAGTACCTACCCCAAATAGGATCATGTATAAACTACCTTGTAAAGCATCACCCATTGCAATAGATCCAAAAAGAGCCATGTATACAAGACCGCAGGGTAAAAATCCGTTTAAGAAACCTATGGTTAAGAAGGTATCTGGAGATTTTTTTTTAAGCTCTTTGCCTAATTGATTCTTAACCTTTGATATGACTTTGTAAATGGGTTTTGAAAGATTGTATTTATTGAAGGTGTTATACGGAATTAAAACAACCAGAATCATTATAATACCAATAGCGATAGAAAGTTTTTGTTGTATTCCAAAGATGGACAATCCTTTTCCTAATAGACCAAATACAAGACCAATGATACCATAGGCTAGTAAACGCCCAAAGTGATAGATAAATATCTGTCCGAATTTTTTGTAATTATTGGTTCTATCTACCGGAAGCATAAAGGCAATGGGTCCGCACATACCAACGCAGTGCAAACTTCCCATAAGACCTAATATGAGGGCAGATAATAACATAATTTAAAATGTAATACTCTCTTTATGAAGAAACTCTTTTTCTTCGTGTTCCCAAAAAACTTTTATATCCCAACGACCATCCAACAATTGATTGTCAGGTATGAGCAAATGTGAATTGGATAAACTAATGGGCAAGTTAAAATCCAAATTCTTGTTGGATGGTCTATATAGGGATATGATACCTTTAACATTGGTATCATCATATCCATCAGGAAAAATTACGAGTAAACCCTCTGGAGATTTTTTGATTTCTATTTGTGAAGCGGCAATACTGGCATTTCTTTCAGCATCTATTTCTTTCTGGTAACCAAGTTCGGCTTTATAATATTCTTCAGTAACCAAATCATGATTAGCATCATGACTGGTAGTCATTGTAATTACAAAAAACATAAT
This sequence comes from Maribacter sp. UH1, assembly GCF_056839145.1. Classification (NCBI taxonomy): domain Bacteria; kingdom Pseudomonadati; phylum Bacteroidota; class Flavobacteriia; order Flavobacteriales; family Flavobacteriaceae; genus Maribacter; species Maribacter sp. UH1. Next base: position 259,726 of record NZ_CM166387.1, on the reverse strand, counting down.
AAAGCTAATGAATGCTACTATGGCAATTACAATACCGGTACCCCAATTAATCTTCATAATATTTCTGTTTAAGCATTATTTATAACTACGTGGTGCTAAAAAGCGAGCCGTAGTGGTCTCAATTAACTTATCATTACTGTACACCCCAATTTTAAGGTTGTTCTTATCTCCGCTTAAGGCAGACTGGTTAATCTCAATGAACAGGGTACCCTCTGCTAAAGCCTCTGCATCTACATCAAAATTCTCATTACGCACCAATTTAATTTCTCCTTTAGGTGAAATCAACTCAAAATGAACGTCTTCGACTGTCTTAGTAGTTTTATTCAATAATTTATAGGTGTATACATTACTAATGATATTACCTTCTTTGTGTTCGTAAAGTTGACCAGGTAATCTTAAAATATTAGCCTCTAAATCATTTCTCAAGAACATCATACCAACAAGAACTCCCGTTAAAATTACAAGAACAGCGGTATAGCCTTTTAAACGTGGTGTAAATTTGAACTTCTCTTTCTTGGTAATCTCATCTTCACTAGCATAGCGAATCAAGCCTTTTGGTAGATTCACTTTTTCCATAATAGTGTCGCACTCATCAATACAGGCAGTACAGTTTACACATTCTAGTTGCGTTCCGTTTCTAATATCTATTCCTGTAGGGCAAACGTTTACACATTGGTTACAATCTATACAATCGCCATTACCTAAAGCTTCACGATCTTCGTTTTTACGCCATTTTTTTCTGCCGTTTTCAGCTTCGCCACGTTCATAATCATAAGCAACTACGATAGATTTATTATCAAGAAGAACCCCTTGCATACGACCGTAAGGGCAGGCAATGATACAAACTTGTTCTCTGAACCAGGCAAATACAAAATAGAAAACACCTGTAAAGATTAATAAGGATACCATGGTGCTTAGATGCTGAGCAGGACCATCCGTTATATATTGTATTAAACGGTCACTACCTATAAGATATGCAAGAAAGACATTGGCAATAACAAATGAAATGATAAAAAATATAAACCATTTTAATACACGCTTACGTATTTTTTCGGCATTCCATTCTTGTCGGTCTAATTTTATTTGAGCACCACGATCACCATCTATCCAATACTCTATTCTACGGAAAACCATTTCCATAAAAATAGTCTGTGGACACATCCATCCGCAGAAAATACGTCCAAAGGCAACAGTAAACAGCGCTATAAAAATCACTCCTATAATCATTGAGATGACAAAGAGGTGAAAATCTTGAGGATAAAATGGAAACCCGAAGATGTTAAAACGTCTTTCCAATACATTGAACATCAAGAATTGGTTGCCGTTTATTTTTATAAAGGGAGACGCAATCAAGAAAATGAGTAACACGTAACTTACATACTTACGGTATTCATAAAGCTTACCACTTGGTTTTTTTGGAAAAACCCAAGCCCGTTTACCATCTTCTTTAATGGTACCGATGGAATCTCTAAAATTATCTTGATCTTGTGACATTGTTTCTCTCTTTATAAGCTTTGAGAGGTATTACCCTCTCACTTTACTCAGTTCATTGTAACCGCAGCAGAATCAATAACTACCTCTGTTGCTTCTACTTCAACCGGAGCTTCTTCTGCAGGCGCATTAGGGTCTACCCAAATATCACCTTCTGGAGCTTTAGGATTGGCCGGCGTAGTACCTTGAAAACTTAAAACATAACTAGCTACCTGAGCAATCTCGGCAGGTTTTAAGTTCTGTTTCCAAGCAATCATACCTTTACCGTCACGACCACCTTCAGAAATGGTATGGAAAACATTTTTAATGCCACCTCCAAGAATCCAGTTTTGATCGGTTAGGTTAGGACCAATACCACCGCCACCATCTGCCATATGGCAAGCAACACAATTACTTTCAAAAATACCTTTACCGGCACTTAAATCAGATGCGTCAGTTAATAACTCTACCGTATTGGCATCAACAAGGCCTTTTGCAGTTTTCTTATATGCTTCAATCTCTAATTGCGCCGCTGCAACTTCTTGTTCGTATTCCAATTTTTGATTGTAGTCGTTGAAGACATGAAAACGAAGCAGGTAAACTACTGCGAAAACAATAGAAGCATAGAAAAGGTATACCCACCAAGGTGGTAATTTATTATCTAGCTCACGAATACCGTCATAATTATGATCAAGGATAATTTCACCTTCGGCTTCCATAGGTTTACTGCCCAACAACTTGTTGTACATGTTTTTACCCCATGTCCATTCCCATTTCTCTTCTTTAGCTTCTAAGTAGCGCAGTTTTGCTTCTTCATCAAGCGTGTTATATAGTACATTCTCAATAGCTTGAACTATAAAGGCAATTGCTATTAAAAGCAATAAGATAAGTGCCATAAAGCCAAACATCATTGTTGGGTATGTTATAAAAGCTGGTTTATCACCACTATCAATGTAAACTTCCATAAGTACAATGACCAAGAAAAAAGCTACTGTTATTCTTAACCACCAGGCTGTATTGTTTTTCATAATTGGTTGTTTTGTTGGTTATCTTCTTCTAAAGGCAATTCGCTAACTTCTTTGATGTATGATTTTGAGGCTGTAATTACCCACCAAAATAATAAGGTGAAAAACACAAAGAAGATTAGTAATGATATCATGGGGTAGGTTGCTACGCCATCTATAGTTTCCATGTAACCTTTTACAAATTTGAACATGATTTTTTGTTTTAGTTATCAGATAATAATTCACCAGTTTCCTTGATCTTAATATCGGTACCCAAACGTTGTAGGTATGCAATTAAGGATACAATTTCACGGTCTCTCATTTCTATGAATTCTTCACCGTTTTCGGCAGCATATTTTTTATCTGCCTCGTAAGATTTTGCAAAATCGGGATCACTATATAAGTTCTTTTCAATTTTTTCTGCTTGTGCATCCATAAGAGCATCGGCATTTGCAATTTCTTCTTCGGTATATGGAACACCTAAAGTTACCATCGCTTCCATTTTGGTTTTTATATTGCTACGGTCATGCTCGTCACGAACCAACCAGGCGTAAGCAGGCATTATAGAACCAGATGAAGTACTTTGTGGGTCGTACATGTGGTTTAGGTGCCAGTTGTCTGAGTATTTACCGCCAACTCTTAGTAAATCTGGACCGGTACGTTTACTACCCCAAAGGAATGGGTGGTCATAAACGAATTCACCAGCCTTGGCATATTCGCCATAACGTTCTACCTCACTTCTAAAAGGACGAACCATTTGTGAGTGACAACTAACACAACCTTCACGAATGTATAAGTCACGACCCTCTAGTTCTAAAGGTGTATATGGTTTTACACTTGTAATGGTTGGTATATTGGATTTTACCAAAATGGTAGGTACAATCTGTATAAGACCACCAATTAAGATAGCTACAGTAGCCAAAATAGTTAACTGAATAGGCTTACGTTCTAACCAAGTATGAAAAGTTTCACCTGCAGTTCTTCGTTTAGAAACTGTTGTAAGTGCTGCTGCTTCTGCCAATTCATCTTCTATAACACTACCAGATTTAATAGTACGTACCACATTGTAGATCATAACACATGTACCAACAATGTAAAGGCTACCCCCAATGGCACGCATCCAATACATAGGCATAATTTCGTGTACAGTTTCTAGGAAGTTACCGTAAACTAAAGTACCATCTGGGTTAAAGTCTTTCCACATTAAGGCTTGCGTAAATCCGGCAACATACATTGGTAGCGTATATAGAATAATACCTAGTGTACCAATCCAGAAGTGGAAATTAGCCAACCCAATAGAGAATAATTTATTCTTCGTCATTTTAGGAACTAACCAATAAATCATACCAAAGGTCAAGAATCCGTTCCATGCTAAGGCACCTACGTGAACGTGAGCAATGATCCAATCACTAAAGTGTGCAATTGCGTTTACATTTTTAAGTGAAAGCATTGGTCCTTCAAAAGTTGCCATACCATAACCGGTAATTGCAACCACCATAAATTTAAGAACAGGATCAGTACGTACTTTATCCCATGCACCTCTTAAGGTTAATAGACCGTTGATCATACCACCCCAAGATGGAGCCAACAACATAATTGAAAAGGCAACCCCTAAATTTTGTGCCCAATCTGGTAAAGCAGAATATAATAAGTGGTGTGGACCCGCCCAGATATATATAAAAATCAATGACCAAAAGTGAACTATAGATAATCTATAAGAGTAAACCGGTCTATTTGCGGCTTTAGGTACAAAATAGTACATAAGACCTAAGAAAGGTGTAGTCAAGAAAAATGCAACCGCATTATGACCGTACCACCATTGTACTAATGCATCTTGTACACCAGCATATACGGAGTAACTTTTTAATGCGCTAACAGGTAATTCTAAATTGTTGAAAATATGCAGTACCGCTACAGTCACAAAAGTTGCTAGATAAAACCAGATAGCCACATAAAGGTGACGCTGTCTTCTTTTTATCATGGTACCTATTAGGTTAACACCAAAAGCTACCCAAATTACTGCGATAGCAATATCAATAGGCCATTCAAGCTCGGCATATTCTTTAGTACTAGTATAACCTAGAGGTAGGGTAATAGCTGCAGAAACAATAATTAACTGCCATCCCCAAAAATTAAGTTTACTAAGAAAGTCGCTGAACATACGCGCCTTTAGCAAACGTTGGGTGGAGTAGTAGACTCCTGCAAAAATTGCATTACCTACAAATGCAAAAATTACTGCATTGGTATGTAAAGGACGTAAACGACCAAAACTTAACCACGGTATACCATCGGTTACATTGGGGAAAATGAACATAAAGGCTAACAATAAGCCTACAGACATACCCACAATACCCCAAAACATAGTGGCATAAAGGAAATTTTTCACGATTTTGTTATCGTAATAAAACTGCTGTACTTCCATAATTATACTTGTTTATTTAGTTGGATTTTCTCTTGTTTGAGCTCTTTGGTACTGGTCGTTTTAGGTTTTACCAGTTCATCTTCAAAAAGCATACGTACAGAAGGTGTGTAAGCATCATCATATTGTCCTTGCCTGACCGATACGATAAAAGCGACAAAAAAGATAATTGCCACTACAAGGCTAATCGCCAATAAAATATAAATAACACTCATACCTACCTGAATTATGATGTAAAAATAAGAGGGTTGTCAACCTTAGAAAATGACAATTGTCATACTTTTATTATTTTCTTAAAAAAGAAAAAAGAATTAGTTGGCTATAAATTGATTTGGTATTTGTTAAGTGCTGATTTTGTTTGTTTTATGAGTGTGTGGAAAAGAGTGGTAAAGACTGATAAATTGTTAAAAAGAGCGATTTTTTTTTGGGATGTTATTTTATAATAACCAGATCATTTTGTTCTTACAAAAGATGATAATCATGTTGCTTAAAACCGTTTTAAGAAAGTTTTCTGCCAATTAGGTTTGTCATTAGCGTAGTGAAAATAACGATGCTGATAGAGCTTAAAGGCATTAAAATAGCGGCTATTACTGGTTCTAACTGTCCGGTAATGGCAAAATAAAGTCCTACACAGTTATAAAGTAAAGATAAAACAAAGCTCATTTTTATAATGCGCATTGCTTTTTTGGACGCAAGTATATAACTGTAAAGTTGCTGAAATTTAGAGGCATCTAATATGGCATCGCAAGCAGGGGAGAATACATTGATATTTTCAGATATGGCAATGCCTACGTTACTTTGTGCCAATGCTCCGGCATCATTTAATCCATCGCCTACCATTAAAACTTTTTTACCTTGTTCTTGTAACGATTTTATGAAGTCTAGTTTTGTTTCTGGTTTTTGGTTAAAGTATAACGGAGTCATTTTTGGTAGTAATGCTTCTAAGCGTTCTTTTTCCCCTTCGTTATCACCAGATAGTATGGCCAGATTCATTGATGCTGACATGTTTTTGAATACAGTTGAAAGTCCGTCACGATATTGATTTTGAAAAACATACCTTCCTTTATAGGCATCGTTAGAACTGATGTATATAGAGGTATCCAATAGATTTTCTGAACTGCCCTTACCTACGAAATTGGCAGAACCGATCTTCATGTTTATATCGTCTTTAGAGCTTTCAAGTCCTTTGCCTATATGTTCTTCGTACTCATCTAAAGTAATGATATTCTGATCTTTAAGTAGATCATATAAAGATCTGCTTAAAGGGTGGTTAGAAGCTCTTATAGTGTTCTTTAAAATAGATTCTTCTTCAGGAGATAAAGGCATACCTTCATAATGGGCCGTACTTTTTTGAGAAGTGGTAATGGTACCCGTTTTATCAAAAATGGCAGTATCTATTTTTGACAAACGCTCAATAGTTTGGGTGTCTTTTATATAGAATTTCTTTTTACCGAAAATACGCAGCATATTACCTAACGTAAATGGTGAGGCCAATGCTATGGCACACGGGCAAGCAATAATCAATACCGCTGTAAAAACGTTCATAGCTTTAGACGGATCATAGTATAGCCAAAAAGCGGTAGCAATAAATGCAATAGAAAGTACGGCAATGGTAAAACGTTTACCAATGCTATCTGTAAGATTTTGAAAAGCGGTTACCTTATCCGTTTTAAAAACAGCGTTGCCCCATAATTGGGTTAGGTAACTTTGAGAGACAGATTTTAAAGCAATCATTTCAATAACACCGTTCAGTTGCTTTCCGCCGGCAAAAACCTGTTCTCCAATTTCTTTGGCCACAGGTTCAGATTCCCCAGAAACAAAGCTATAATCTATTTGTGCGTTACCATATACCAAAGTACCATCAACGGGAATCATCTCTTCATTACGGATCAATATTCTATCGCCCTTTTCAATTTCCTGAACGGGAACGGTTTCTTCTTTCCCTTTTAAATTTAGTCTGGTAATTGCAATAGGGAAATATGATTTATAATCGCGCTCAAATGACAAAAAGCTATAGGTTCTTTGTTGAAAAAACTTTCCTAGTAGTAGAAAGAATACGAGTCCGGTGAGGGAATCAAAAAAACCGCTCCCCAAGTTAAAGGCGATGTCATACGTACTTCTTAGGAATAGTACTAAAATACCAAGAGCAATAGGTACATCTATATTTAAAAGCTTAGCCCGTAACCCTTTATATGCGGATACGAAATAATCCCAGCCGGCATAAAAGACAACGGGTAGAGAGAAGATGAACATCATCCATCTAAATACATCTTGATATTTATTTAGCCAATATTCGCCGCCAGAAGCAGCACTGGATCCAAGGTCAAAATAGTCTGGAAAAGATAAAAACATCACATTACCAAAAGCAAAGCCGGCAACGCCAAGTTTATAAATCAGACTACGGTCAGATACTTTCTTTTTACCTTCAAAATCTTCTAGTGAGATATAAGGTTCATATCCTATTTTTGCTAAGAGCAAGACTAAGTTCTTTAAGCTGAAATCTTCATTTTTATAAGTAACCCTAATGGTTTTCTTAGGAAAATCTACCTGAGAGTTAGTAACGTGCTTGTTCAGTTTATTCAAATTCTCTAAAATCCAAATGCATGAACTACAGTGAATGGTTGGTATATAGAGGTTAATGATTTGAATGTTACCATCATTAAATTCTGTAAGTTTAGCTATGATTTCTTCATTATCCAGAAAATCATATTTTCCTTCAATGGCTTTAGGTGTAGAGCCTGCGGCTTCTTGTAGTTCATAATAATGAGATAGATCGTTGGTAGAGAAAATTTCATACACAGTTTTGCAACCTGTACAACAAAATGATTTTTCATCAAATGTTATAAGTTGTCTATCACAAGGGTCACCGCAATGAAAACATGTATCTGCCTGCATAATTATTAACTAATATATTACAAAGGTGAAAATGAAACACTTTCTAAAACATGATAATTGTCACTTATTACAATTATGGGCTTGTGTAATTTTGCTTCATATTTAAAAATGTAGCCATGGAAAATAGATGTAAGAATTGTATCATTAGACAATTTAATTCTCTCCGTGCATTGAACAAAGACGAATTAAAAAGGGTATCGGACTCTAAAATATCCAAGAAGATTAAAAAGGGAGAAGCTTTATTTATAGAGGGGCAAAAGCTAGATGGCGTTTTTTGTGTTAGAGACGGTGTTTCAAAGTTATCTAAATTAAGCAGCAATGGTAAAGAGCAAATTGTAAAATTGACCAATAAAGGCGAGATAATGGGGCAACGTTCTGTTATTGCTGAAGATTTTACCAATTTAAGTGCTACCGCCATTAATGATATGGAAGTATGTTTTATACCAAAGGAAATAATATCCAATACCCTGAATACGAATCCTAATTTTTCTTTGGAAGTATTGCGTCATTTGGCTCATGATTTAAAAGAGGCAGATGATGTTATTGTGAATATGTCTCAGAAAACGGTAAAACAACGCCTAGCGGAAGCCTTTATATATTTAAAGAAAAACTACGGAGAAGATGAAAATGGATTTTTGTCATTGACCCTAAGTAGAGATGATTATGCCAATATTGTAGGTGCCGCAACAGAATCTTTAATACGTATGATTTCTGAGTTTAAGAAAAAGGGACTTATAAAGACAGAAGGCAAAAAGATTGGAGTTTTAGAAGAGGATACTTTACAAGAACTTGCCGATGGTTTTTAAATAATTGTGGAAGTTGATAAATGTCATAGTTTCAATTCATTGGTGAAACTATTTTTATCATCAAATGATGAGCCTCATTTATGAAAAATATTCTAATACCGACCGATTTCTCGTTAGCAGCATGGAACGCTACAAAGTATGCCTTGCAATTGTTTGCAGAATCTGAATGTGTATTTTACTTCCTAAATGCCTACACACCAGAAATGCACAGTAATCGCTTAATGGCAGGTAGGGTTTCAGATATGAACAAGGGTTGTTCTGCTAAATCCGCTTCAGAAAAAGGATTGCGTAGAACTATACATCGTATAAAAAAGGAATACAGAAATACGCAACATCAATACACCTCTATTTCTACTTTTTCAATGTTGGTAGATGAAGTACAAGAAGTGGTAGAAGATCGGAAAATTGATTATATAATTATGAGTGCTAGCGGTGGTGCTGATGATGAAACTATATTTTTTGGAAGAAATACGGTAAGAATATTAAATCATGGCTATCAGTGTCCTGTAATGGTGATTCCGCCAAGGGTTCCATTTGAAAATTTGCATTCCATCTCCTTAATATCAGAACAAAATCATTTATTTAAGGGAGATGAATTAAACCCTGTGGTACATTTAGCTAAGTATTTTAATAGCGCGGTACAAATTGCAAGTATGCAAAACACAACTGCTCAAGTAACGGAACTACAGCAGATAAATCATCAAATTATTACAGAAAAGTTAGGCGGTATCTCTCATGATTTCTACAAATTGGATACAGAAACTTCTTTAAGCCCTACTTTAAAAAGCTATGTTGATCATACTAATTGCCAATTACTTGTTATGTCTAACAATGCAAACAGTTATTTGAGAAATTTGTGCAATGATTATATAGTAGGTAGGTCTACATTTTGCTGTCATGTTCCTTTATTATCATTACAGCTTGTTGAGAATAACATCAGTATTAGCCGTTAAAACTTTTTTTGTTAGCGAGGTTTAAAAGGTCTAAATCGCAAAATTTTGAATATTACTTTATAGTTAGGGTAATGCTATCTATTATTTCTAAATATCTTTAGCACCAGATAAACTATAATTGATACTAAAAGTGAGCGTGGTAAACGAAAAAAAAGTAGCAGCATTAGAGGCGGTAAAATATGTAAAGTCAGGAATGACGGTTGGACTAGGAACAGGTTCTACAGCATTTTTTATGATTGAAGCAATTGGTGATATGGTGCAAAACGGCATGGAGATTAAAGCCGTGGCAACTTCCAACGAGACAGAGAAATTAGCAACTAAGCTGGGTATCAATGTAATAACACTTGCAGAAGCTAAAATACTGGATGTTACCATAGATGGTGCAGATGAGGTTGATGAGAATTTTCAATTGATTAAAGGAGGAGGCGGAGCATTACTACGTGAAAAAATCGTTGCCCATAATTCTAATTTGAATATTATAATTGCAGATTCCTCTAAAAGCGTTTCTAAACTGGGTAAGTTTAAGTTACCTATTGAGACCATACCGTTCGCAACCCAATTGATTATTGAAGAATTAAGAGGAATAGGCTTGAGTCCGGTACAACGAAAGAACGGCAATGATGACTATAAGACCGATGAGAACAACGATATTGTTGATATTGATATTTGGGACACCGATATAACGTTGACCGATTTAGAGCAACAATTAAAGACCATACCCGGTATAGTAGAAACCGGTTTATTCTTGACTTCGACTGATTTGGTAATTATAGGAAAAGGGGACCAGGCTATGGTGAAAAAGAGATAGCGATTAGGCTTCTTATATGCTGTCTGAATAAACATATACAGGTAAAACCAATCACAGGTTACGGTTTTCTGTACTTTGAACTGTATTCATTTTAGCATTCACATGTCATAGGTTTGATGTTGAAATAGCTGAAAATGCTTTTTTTCAAGGATACAGAATGTCTATATAATGTGATATTACTTTTTCAGATGATAATGACTATCATACTGCTTTAAACATTTGGGTACAATATTTTTCAAATCCCGTAAAATGAAAATCAACTAGTACTAACTGGTAACTCCTTAATTTATAGGAGCTAAACTACTATAGAGTCAAAATCAAGAAGATATTGCATTTTCCGAAAACCCTTTCGAGAGAGGTATTGTGTTAATTAAGAAGTAATCAGCGGTTTAATACTTGAATACTATAGAATTATGTTAGTTGAAATATTTTAATTAGCGCCTATTATAAAGTATCTTTGGGGGAGAATTTTGTAGATAGTAAAATAAACACGAACCTGAAAAATAATCTAATAATATAATGAACAAGGAACTAGATCAATTAGCAGCCGACAATATAAGGGCATTAGCTGTAGCGATGGTAGAAAAGGCAAATTCTGGACACCCAGGTGGGCCAATGGGAGGAGCAGACTACATGCACATTTTATATTCTGAATTTTTCAACTACGATCCTTCTGATATGAAATGGCCGTTCCGCGACCGTTTTTTCATGGATGCAGGGCACTTATCTACTTTGATGTACGCTCAATATTACCTTTTGGGTAATTACTCTAAAGACGATGTATCTAATTTTAGACAATGGGGGTCGGTAACTCCTGGTCACCCAGAAGTTGATGTTGCAAGAGGTATTGAAAATACATCCGGTCCTTTAGGTCAAGGTCATACCATGGGTGTTGGTGCAGCAGTAGCTGCTAATTTCTTGAAAGCACGTTTTGGAGATTGGATGAACCATAAGATATATGGTTTTATTTCTGATGGTGGTGTACAAGAAGAAATCTCTCAGGGTGCAGGTAGAATTGCAGGTCACTTAGGCTTAAGCAACTTTATCATGTTCTACGATTCTAACGATGTTCAATTATCATCTAAAACTGATGAGGTAACTTCAGAAGATACTGCCAAGAAATATGAAGCATGGGGATGGAAGGTAGTAACTATTGACGGTCATGATCATGATCAGATAAGAAAAGCACTTACAGATGCCAATGCAGAAACAGAAAAGCCAACTTTAATTATCGGTGAAACGATTATGGGTAAAGGTTGTGTAACTGCAGATGGTACTCCGTACGAAGGGTATACAGAACTACACGGTAAGCCAATTGGCAATACTGGTGCAGATTATGAGAAAACTTTAGTGAATTTGGGTGCAGATGTAGATAACCCTTTTGATATTTATTCAAAAGTAGAAGAGTACTACGAAGGCATTATCAATAAGAAGAAAGACGAAGCACAGGCTAAGAAAAGAGAGATCGATGCATGGCGTTCAGAAAATGCTGAGCTTTCTGCAAAATTAGATGGTTTCTTAGAAGGTAAATTACCTAACCTAGACTTCAGTTCTATTGAGCAAAAAGAAGGTCAGGCGACAAGAGCGGCTTCATCTAATGTATTGGCTTACTTGGCACAGAACGTAGAGAATATGATTGTTTCTTCTGCAGATTTATCCAACAGTGATAAAACAGATGGTTTCTTAAAAAAAACCAGTGTTTTAAAGAAAGGTGATTTCTCTGGAGCATTCTTACAGGCTGGGGTTGCAGAATTGACCATGGCAACTATGGCAAACGGTATCGCGCTTCACGGCGGGGTAATGGCAGTAGTAGCAACATTCTTTGTATTCTCTGATTATATGAAGCCAGCTATTCGTTTAAGCTGTATTCAAGAATTACCGGTGAAGTTTGTTTGGACACATGATGCCTTTAGAGTAGGTGAGGACGGACCAACACATCAACCAATTGAGCAAGAAGCACAAATACGTTTGTTAGAGAAATTAAAGAACCATAGCCACGAGCAAAGTTTCGTAGCATTGCGTCCTGCGGATTCTCAAGAAACCAACGTAGCTTGGAAAATGGCAATGGAAAACCAAAAAACTCCTACCGGACTTATTTTATCTCGTCAAGGGATAAAAGATCTACCAGCTAAGAGCGGTAACCGTTATGAAGAAGCATTAGGAGCGGAAAAAGGAGGTTATTTGGTACAAGAAGTAGCCGATCCAGATGTTATCTTAATCGCAAATGGTTCTGAAGTAGCAACATTGGTAGCTGCAACAAAATTATTGGAAGAAAAAGAAGGATTAAAAGTGAATATCGCTTCTATTCCGTCAGAAGGTATATTTAGACAACAGTCAGAAGCATACCAAGAAGCAGTGATTCCGCCAAACAAACCAGTATTCGGTCTTACGGCAGGATTACCTGTAAACTTGGAAGGTTTAGCAGGACCAAACGGAAAAGTATTCGGTTTAGAGCATTTCGGTTATTCTGCACCAGCAACGGTACTTGATGAAAAATTCGGATTCACCGGTGATCAAGTATACCAACAAGTAGTAGATTTTTTAAAGTAAACGATCTTTAGGGGGTGCCCAAAAGACATTCATAATAAATTTAAAATAAGACAAAATGAAATTTTTTATAGATACAGCGAATTTAGACGAGATCAAAGAAGCTCAGGATATGGGTATTTTAGATGGTGTTACAACAAACCCGTCTTTAATGGCTAAAGAAGGTATTACAGGTGCAGACAACATATTGGCACATTACAAGAAAATATGTGATGTAGTTGACGGTGACGTAAGTGCTGAGGTTATTTCTACAGATTACGAGGGTATGATTGCAGAAGGCGAGAAGTTGGTTAAAATTAGCCCACAGATCGTAATTAAAGTACCAATGATCAAAGAAGGTGTAAAAGCAATTAAATATTTCTCTGATAAAGGGTATAGAACAAACTGTACGTTGGTATTCTCTTCTGGTCAAGCATTATTGGCAGCGAAAGCAGGAGCTACATACGTATCGCCTTTCATTGGTCGTTTAGATGATATCTCAACAGACGGATTAGGATTAATTGCAGATATCCGTATGATCTATGATAACTACGGTTACCAAACTGAAATATTGGCAGCATCTGTACGTCACGTAATGCATATTATAGACTGTGCTAAAATTGGAGCTGATGTTATGACCGGCGGTTTAAGTTCAATTACTGGACTATTAAAGCACCCATTAACCGATAGTGGTTTGGCAAAGTTCTTGGCAGATTACCAAAAAGGAAACTAAATCGTAAGATTTAATCAATTTAATATTAAAAACCATCACCGAAAAGTGATGGTTTTTTTGTTTTATATTAGTAGGGATATTAGTGTATAATGAACATATGTTCATTATACCTACGTTGGCAATAATTTGGGTAATTAATTATCATCTATAGAACTTAATAAATAAATTTCTAATGAAAAAAACATATTTCTTAATTAGCTTTTTTATTTTGTCAATGTGCTTTTTTTCATGTGCAATAAAACAGCCTAATTCTAATTTAAATATTGAAAAATGTGAATGCACTCTTGATTCAGCTTCTGTTGATTCGGTTTCATTGGAACAACAAGAACTTGACCTTTTTTATTCCTTAATGGCATATGCAGTAGTTCATAAAGATTGGCAAAATAACGCTTTTGAAGGTAGAGGATATAACATTGGTTCTGTTTTAGTTGATAGTGATAAATATGTTGTTAACTGGGCGAGAAATTCGGTAAATATGAAAATGAATGGAACGCAACATGGAGAAGTCCGAGTGATACAATCCTATTTAGACAGTGTTCAATCCTTTTCTTTAAAAGGCTTTTCAATATATACAACATTAGAACCATGTGCAATGTGTTCTGGCATGATGAAATTGACTAATGTGTATAGAACCATTTATGGTCAAACAGATCCCGCCTACGGAAAGGCACTGGAAAGACTCCAATTAGAATCAGGCTCATGTTGCAGAGGTGGTTATTCCCCATATCCACGACCTGTAATTTCAGATAAATCACCTGACCCTGTATCAGTGGAAATAGATTCGGCATATGCAAAGTACAAAGGAAAATATTTAGTTGATTTTTTAATAACAGCTGAAGCTGAAAAATTTTTTAAGAAAGCATCTGAAATGTTTCAACAATATAAAAAAGCTAAATATGTAGAAAATCAAAAGTATATTGATAGTGCTCATAAATTTTATAATTTAGTTGGTACCTCCATTAATTAGCAAATAAAAAACTATTGCCAACACAGGCTATAATAAATAGGGCAAAAAGCACTATTCTTAAAGGCTTGGACGTGTTTACTGAGTCCGCCAAATCTTTTGGATTTGGCAATTAAAAGAAAAAAATAATTACAAAACAAAAAGCTCTGGCTCGTAGACCAGACGGAAACGAAAAGTTTCCTTACCTCCCTACTTGCCATAGCCGCGACCGTTGTCATTAATATATAGAAAATGAAAAAACTAATCGCCATAATCGTTTTGCCGTTACTTTTTATTAACTGTCAAAATAACGAACGGACAGCAAAGTTAGAGGCGGAAATCGATGGATTAAAAAGACGGAATGATTCACTCGTGAACATTGTGAATGGAATAAAGGAAAAGTATGTGTTCGATAATGTTGCGGTAAGAACAATTCCCAGCTATAAGAATACGGATAAGCTCAATTCAATATCCAGAAACGAAATTGTATTTATAGCGTATAATGATGAAGGAAAAAGCAGAGTTATGTTTAATGAATCCCAAGAAAAAGGGATTAAATACAAGGACACTCTTCAAATGGAAAATGGAGCTTTCATACTTGAACGCAAATTGACCGAAGAAAAAAACTTTTTTAGTGGATTCGTTGAAACTCAAAACGATTATGGAAAGGTCTTTGGGACTAACATATCGATAGGAGTTTTAGCGCAATAAAACTAATGACAACAAAACCTATAAACAATACGGGCTTAGGGCTTAAACGAAAGGTTTACGTATTTTTATGAGGTCGCAAAATCTTATGGATTTTGCTTTGGAATAAAAAAATAAAACTAAACAATAAGCTTTAGCTTCGTGCGCAGACGGAAACGAAAGGTTCCCTTACTTCCGCACTACGCTTAGCTCAAGCGGTGGTAATTTAAGAAAAATATAGACCATTACTTAGAAATTGACTTTCGCAAATAAGTCCCAAAATGACTACCTTTCTTTAATTAAACAGGCACTAAGATGTAATTGTTGTTGTTTTACTGTTTTTGTTCCCATAAACATTTCATAGTTCAATTTTCCATCATTAAAAATCCATTCTCTTTTAGAAGTTTGCATCCTTTCATCATTAATAATTAATCTTGATTCGAATAAAAGCTGATAAGAATCTTTTGATACCTTAATTTCATTCAAATTCATACACTCCATTCTACCATTTTCATGTACATTGTTCATAAAAAGTTGTTCATCATTTTCGAATGAAATAAACCCAGATTCCCAATGAGAGCTTCTTCTTTTTTGTGATGAACTTGGTTTAAGCCAAGTTCTTTGTTCATAATGAATAACAGCCCTTTCCTCATCCTTTTTAAACACTAAATGCTCTATAAACTCAAAATTTTTAATTGTTGGAAATATTCCTGAACCTTCACCTTTCCAAGTACCAACAATACTGTTAGCAAACGACTCAAAACTAAATTCGTTCATATCTAACTTTTATAAATTGTTGTTGCAGCGCTTTGCGCTGAAGGAAAAATGGTCATATCGGCAATTTGAACATGTTTCGGTAAATCAATACAATAAAAAATAGATTTTGCTATATCTTCGGCAACTAAGGGTTGGTAATTTTTATAAACAGCATCCGCACTTTTTTTATCTCCTTTAAAACGGGTTAATGAAAATTCTGTATTCACCGCTCCTGGAGCTATATTTGTAACCTTTATCCCAAATGGAACAAGTTCTAAACGCATGCTATTACTAATTGATTCTACAGCAGCTTTGGAAGCACAATAAACCATTCCGTTCTGATATGCTTGTTTTCCTGCAATCGAACTCATATTAATTATTTGACCTTTATTATTGGAAATCATATAGGGAATTATCAATTTTGAAATATAGAGTAGTCCTTTTACATTGGAATCAATTGTTTTTTCTAAATCAGTAATTTCACTATTAATAAAGCTACACAAACCATGAGCTCCACCTGCATTATTTACTAAAATGTCTACATTCTTAAAATATTCAGGTAAGCTATCGATGTTATCTTTTGTTTCTTCAAAATTTTGAACATCAAAACATAAGACATGTACTTTTACATGCTCGCTAAGTGTCGATGCTAATTGTTCTAGTTTTTCTCTGCTTCGACCACAAATAATTAAGTCTATATTATTCTTTGCAAAAATATTGGCAGTCGCCATACCAATACCTGATGATGCACCTGTTATAAAAGCTATTCTATTCATCTGTCTTAAAGTTTAAATTAAGTGCCAAAATTCTAACTTTTAAATAGAAAAAAACAGATTCAGATTTTTATATTTACACCATATCAGATTTACTGTTATGAATAATTTTAAGTTTGAAAAAATAGCACAATCCATTGAAGAAAAAATTCATCGTGGAATATTTGAAGTTGGTCATAAATTACCCTCTGTAAGAGCAGCCTGTAATGAATTTGCGGTGAGTCCATCTACTGTATTCAAAGCCTACTACGAACTTGAAGCTAAAGGTTTAATAGAAGCTAGAAATAAATCGGGTTACTATGTAAGTTTAAGTGCAACGCAATTAAAAAAAGTAAAACACTTAAATGAAAAAGTCACTAGCACTAAAAATTCAGCTACAAAGGCAAAAAATGTAGATGAAATGATAGAGGAAATGGAACGCTCAAAATTAGGTGATATTAAGGTCGATTTTAGCTCCGCAACTCCCTCAGTAGAAATGCTACCCATAAAGAAATTATATAAATCGCTACAAACTTCTATCTTACACGAAAAGTATAATTTAATTCCATATGAAAATCCCATTGGTTCTATTGAATTGCGCAAGCAAATAATATTGCAAACCATTAGAGGAAGTAAAGTCAACCCAGTTGATGATGTAGTAATTACAGCTGGTTGTTTAGAAGCGATTGGAATATGTATAAATATTTTAACTGAAAACGGAGATAATATTCTAATAGCAGACTCTAGTTATTATAATATCATTTCATTATTAAAAAACAAGAATGTTAATATACATACATATGACTTTAACCAATCATTGAATTTTGACAGTAAAGCTTTTGAACAGGTATTAATTGAGAAGAAAATTTCTTTATGTTTAATCACTTCTAATTTCCACAACCCTACCGGGGCAACCTTAGATACTTCTGCCAAACAAAAAATTGTATCTATAGCAACACAAAATAACATTAATATTATAGAAGATGATGTTTATGGCGATCTATATTTTGAAAAGAATAAGCCAACTACTTTAAAGCAGTTTGATACAGAAGGTATTGTCTATTATTGTTCTTCCTTTTCAAAAACTCTAGCTCCCGGATTTAGAATTGGGTATTGTATAACTGGACGAAAATCACAAGAATTTGCTAAGCAAAAACGCCTATTATCTTTAAGCACAAATAGTATTACACAAGCAGCTTTAGTAGATTTTATGAAAACAGGTCGTTTTGACTTGAATTTAAAAAATCTTAGAAAACAGCTGCATTTGAATATGTTAAAATATGGAAATGCAATTTTAAATTACTTTCCTTCTGAAATTAATATTGAAATTCCGAAGGGTGGATATGTTTTTTGGATAGAATTTTCAGCGTCTTTTGATGGTTACGAATTTTATAGAAAAGTGTTGAAAGAAAAAATTCTAATTACTCCAGGCGAAATTTTTTCAGCAAATGGATATTATAAAAATTTTATTAGAATAAGCTATTCTAAGCCATATAATGAAAAAATAGATGGTGCACTAAAACAAATTGGCAACTTAGCGAGAAAGCATGTGATAACAAAAAAAAACTACCACTAGCAATGTATAAAAAACATAGGGCGGTTTAGGCTTTTCGAAAGGTCTGTGTTTATTTATAAAAGTCGCCAAATATAAAACTTGGCATTTTCAACAAAAAAAGATAAAAGCAAAATATTATATTTGGCTTAGTACCAAACCGCAACGTATCGCTTATAATATGTCCTACGTTTCGTACATTAAACGTTGATAACAATTTCTGAAAACACCAAAATTTGAAAGAATTACACACCTTTTTTAATACCATTTCACCAATTGAAGAGTCTACTTGGCTTGCGGTGAAAAGTGTTTTTAGAGAACACTCATTAAAAAAAGGAGACTATTTTGTTAAGAGTGGTGATATCGCTACAAAAGTGGGATTTCTTAAAAGGGGTGTCATTAGAGCCTTTTATAGAAATAATGAAGGTTCTGAATACAACAAACATTTCTTTGTTCAAAATAATATGGTTGGAGGGTATTCCTCATTGGTAAGTCAACAACCAAACAAAATAAATCAACAAGCTCTAACAGATTGTGAATTGCTCATTGGTGACTACAAAAGGATAACTGCACTATTAAATCAACATCAAGATTTGGAAAGGCTTTTGAGAAAGATAGCAGAAGGCTATTTTGTTGACAAAGAAAAACGTGAAGTAGAAATAGTACTGCTTGATGCCAATAAAAGATATGCGATATTTCAAAAAGAATATCCACAATTAGAACAACTAATTCCTCAATACCAAATAGCATCTTACCTTGGTATTACTCCAACACAACTTAGCCGTATTAGAAGTCAGAAATAAGCTGGATAAGTTTTCTTTACATACGTAAATGTATTCCAATAAAGGGTGTACTTACTTTGTTTCATCATTTAAATAATAAATATGATACAAAGAATAGTTTCTATTCTAATGCTAACCGTTTTGTTGGCGTGTACAGCATCAGAAAATGTAACCTCTAAAAAAGCGAATACGATGGAAAAGGAAGAAATCAGTTTTATCAATCCTAATGAATTATTTAATCCGCAGCAAAACGGATTTTCACATGTTGTAAAGATACCACAAGGAAAAGAACACTATTATTTTTCTGGTCAATGGGCTTCAGATAGTGACGGTAAATTAATTTCCAAAGACTTTAAAGAGCAAGTAAGTAAAACCGTAGTTAATGTTAAAGCTGCTCTTAATGCTGCAGGATTATCATTAAATGACGTAGTAAAGCAGACGGTTTATATTGTTGATTTTACTCCAGAGAAAAAAGAAATATTGGTTCATGTTGCAGCTAAAGAATGGAGAGTTAAAAATTTTCCGGCTAGCACCATAGTCCCGGTGCCACTACTCGCTACAGCACCTAATTGTTTAATAGAAATAGAAATTATTGCTGCCAAATAGTTTTATGAAAATACTAATATTAATAACGACTTTTATGGCTAGTATTTCAATTGCTTCACAAAATAAAAAAGTATTGTTTGTTCTTAGCGCAGCTGATACTTTAGAACTTAATAATGGACAGAAAAAAAGGCAAACAGGTGTTTTTTTAAATGAGTTTTACTTGGCTTACAAATCTGTAGTTGCGCATGGATATAGGGTAGAGTTTGCAACGCCTAACGGACTCATTTCTACAATTGATGAAGAAAGTATAAATGACAAATACTGGAAGAACCAGATAGAAGTCAAGAATGAAGCTTTAGCGTTTGTCAAAAAAGACAGTGCTTATAACAACCCTATAACCCTTGAAAGGGCTATTGAAAATGAGAGTGATTATATTGGTTTGCTCATACCTGGTGGCCAAGGATTAATGATGGATTTAATGTATGATGCATATATTCCGATTTTGCTAAAGCAATTTGCAAAAGACAATAGACCTACGGGACTCATTTGTCACGCTCCAAGCTTACTACTTACTATACCAATTGATGAAAACCCGTATATAGGCTACAAGGTCAATTCCGTTTCTCCCATAGAAGAATTTGTTATTGAAAAATTTATAATGAAAGGTAAACCTTCAAATAGAAAAATAGCCAAACAATTGAAGAAACTAGGTCTTAAATATAAAAGCGGTCTACCGAAAGCAAATTTTGCGGTAAAGGATAGAAATTTAGTAACCAGTCAGAATCCATTTTCTAGTAGTAGTTTCAATAGGCTTTATTTACAAGCATTAGAAGAGTATTAAATAGGTATTATGTTCTCAAATATGAGCTTAAAGAAGTTTTTGATTTTATAATTATTCTATCAGTATATGCTAACTTATACATTACTTTTATAGCCTAAGCTGATTTCAAAAAATATTGCAACAAAAGCTTTAACTAGCTGGTAGATTTTAATAAAAAAATGAATAAGTACACTCTAGTTTTTATCCTATTGATATTCCTCTCTTGTTCTAATAAATCAACACCTAAACAAACGGTTGAACAGGATGAAAGTAGTGGTGTTGAAAATACCTCCATTGTAATTCTAGGTAATGTTCAAGATGCTGGTTCTCCTCAAATTGCTTGCAAAAAAGAGTGTTGTGCAGCGCTTTTTGAAAATCCGGATACTAAGAGACGAGTTGTGTCATTAGGTGTAATAGATACCGACAATCAGAAAACCTATCTTTTTGATGCTACTCCAGATATTGCCCAGCAAATGAAAATGCTTACGCAATATGAACCCAAAAGCGATAATGAAGTAGTAGATGGTATTTTTCTAACTCATGCCCACATTGGGCATTACACCGGTTTAATGTATTTGGGCAAAGAGGCTATGGACGCTAACGCGACTCCAATTTATGTTGTGCCAAAAATGGAGGAATTTCTTCTTAACAATGGACCATGGGATCAGCTTGTAAAAAGAGAAAATGTGGTTCTTAGCGCAATGGTTGATCAAAATGCGGTTGAGCTGTCGCAAGAAATTATGATAACGCCGTTTTTAGTACCGCACAGAGATGAGTATTCAGAAACGGTAGGGTATCGTATTCAAGGTCCGAATAAAAGTGCCCTATTTATTCCTGATATCGATAAATGGGATAAGTGGAAAAAAGATATCGTAGAAGAAATTCAAAAGGTAGACTATGCATTTTTGGATGCTACTTTTTATAGTGGAAAGGAAATTAATAGTAGAGATATTAGTGAAATACCGCATCCCTTTGTGGTTGAAAGTTTAGAGAAGTTTAAAGGGTTGAATGATAAGGAGAAAAGTAAGATAGTTTTTATTCATTTCAACCATACAAATCCGTTATTGAATCCTAATAGTGAAGAAACCCAAAAGGTACTTGATAAAGGTTTTAAAATAGGACGAATCAATGATGTGTTTGAATTGTAGGAACAGTGAAAATCTAATTTTCCGGTTTAGATAAAAATTTCAAAAAATCAATTTTCTCATATTGAATATACTAGCCCCAGATAGCCTTTGTTTTTGGTTATAATAAGTATATTTAAATCTATGAATAAAACCTTGGTTCAGCTTCGAAAACAACTACACCAAAACCCTGAGCTTTCAGGTAAAGAGCATAACACGGCAAAACGTATTATTGAATTTGTAAAAGAATATAACCCTTCGGAAATTATTAGCGGTATTGGTGGGGCAGGGGTAGCGGTTGTTTTTGAATTTGAAGAAAATGGACCAACCGTTGCTATACGTTGCGAGTTAGATGCCTTACCGATAATTGAAGCGAATACATTTGAGTATAAATCTGATAATTACGGAGTGTCTCATAAATGCGGTCATGACGGTCATATGACTATAGTAGCTGGGTTAGCTGAGTGGTTGTCGGTAGCTGAGTTTAAAAAAGGAAAAGTGGTATTACTTTTTCAACCTGCCGAAGAAACAGGAAAAGGTGCTGCTAAGGTTTTAGAAGATGAGCGATTTTTTAACCTCGATCCAGATTATGTTTTTGCACTGCACAACCTGCCTGGAGAAAAGATGCATTCTGTCATTGTAAAATCAGGTTACTTTACCGCAACGGTACAAAGCTTCAGCATTCAATTAACCGGAAAAAAATCCCATGCTTCTGAGCCAGAAAATGGAGTGAATCCTGCAATTGCAGTAGCTGAATTAGTTCAGGAAATACATGCTTTAGCAGATACGAATGTAAACAGTGAAAACTTTGCGCTGTTAACTCCCATTTGTATTGATTTAGGAGAAAAGAATTATGGTATATCTCCTGAAAATGCAGAACTACATTATACCATACGCACTTGGAGCGGTGCTGTAATGACAACTTTAGAAGAAAAAATAAAGCAGCTTGTAGGTACTATATCTAGCAAACACGAATTAAAAGCGGAAATGGGTTGGTTTGAATTTTTTCCGGCTTCGGATAATAACACCGAGTGTGTAACAATAATCAGAAAAGTAGCGAATCAACAACATATTACGTTAGTTAAACATCCGAGGGCATTAAAATTTGGAGAAGATTTTGGATGGTTTTCATCTAAATACAAAAGTGCCATTTTTGGTATAGGAGCAGGGGAGCATCAACCAGCCTTGCATCATTCCGATTACGATTTCCCCGATGAGTTAATAAATACCGGATTCTTAATGTTTAAAGGCTTGATTTCTGAAGTTTTAGAGAATTAGTCCAATACGTTAAATTCATATAAAATATCAGAATTTAAATAGGAGAAAGTATATTTAGGGTATGAATAAAAAAGTACAGTTTTTAGGCTTGGGTTTGCTGTTATTAAGTATGGTTAACTGTAAGCCAGAAACCAAGAAGAACGTATTAAAAGAAGAAGCAAAAGCCAAGGTAGAAAAGCGTGCTCCTACAGTTGAACATACAGTGTTAGGTGAAAAACCTGAAGGAGTTACCACGCCAGAAGGCATGGTCTGGGTTTCTGGGGCAACTTTTAAACAAGGAGCGGTAAACGGCGATAAAATTGCAATGGATCATGAAAAACCGGCTATAGATGTTATAGTTGACGGATTTTTTATGGATGCCACAGAAGTAACCAACGCACAATTTGCCGCATTTGTAAAAGCTACAGGTTATGTTACGGTTGCAGAAAGGGGAATAGATTGGGAAGAGTTAAAAAAGCAAGTGCCTGCTGGGACTGAAAGACCACATGACTCTATTCTAAAACCAGGTTCGTTGACGTTTAAAAAAGCAAAATCTTCGGTACCTAATTCATATGATTTCTCTCAGTGGTGGAACTGGACCATTGGTGCGGATTGGAAACACCCAAACGGGCCCAAAAGTAGTATTAAGGGCAAAGATAATTACCCGGTGGTACAAGTATCTTATGAAGATGCGCTGGCATATTGCGAATGGGCAAATAAACGTTTACCAACAGAAGCGGAGTGGGAATTGGCATCTAGAGCAGGTTCTTATGGCACCATCTACAATTGGGGCGATGATGTATCTGTTTTAGAAGAAAAAGCAAATACTTGGGAGGGCGAGTTTCCAGTAGAAAACCCAGTTGCGGACGGTTTTGAGTTGCGTGCGCCGGTAAAATCATATCCACCAAATGCATATGGACTGTACGACATGGCAGGTAATGTTTGGGAATGGACGAGTGATTGGTATAATACTAATTACTATAAAGAAACAAAAGCTACAAATACAGTATTGGTGAATCCTAAAGGAGCAGATAGTCCGTTTACACCAAATAATCCACTAGCAAAAGAACGTGTCATAAAAGGTGGTTCATTCTTGTGTAGTGAATCCTATTGTGCTAGTTACCGAGTATCTGCTAGAATGGGGTCTAGTATGGATTCTTCTTTAGAGCATACCGGGTTTAGAACCGTGGCAACAGTTGATATGATAGCTGAATAATACCTTAATCTAGACAATTTAATAGCTGGTCTAATTCTACAATTTTAGCTCGGCTAATCGGAATTTTCTTGTTTTTGATTTCAATGAATTCGTGGTTATAGCGCTCTACCATTTTTAAATTAACAATATACGATTTATGAATTCGTATAAAATTCTCAGAGCCAAGTCTTTTATTAAAAGCATTCATAGTAGAGAGGATAATGTAGTTACGTTCTTCTGTCACTACTTTTACATAATCGCCCAATGCTTCCACATATAAAATACCATGCACATTAAGTTCAACTTGTTTAAGATTGTGTTTTACTACTAATTTACTTTCCGGTTGTTTCTTTTTAATAGACTTTATCTTATCAATAGCTTTGGTAATAGCGGCATCAAATCTAGCAGTGCTGTATGGTTTTAAGAGAAAATCAGTAACATTGAACTCAAAGGCTTCAAGAGCATATTTTTGGTCATGACTGGTGATTATAACTTGTGGGGTTATTTTCAATCCGGCTAAAAACTCAAATCCGTTCATAACTGGCATTTCAATATCAAGAAACAAAAAATCTACCGTCAGCTCATTTACCTGAACCAAACTCTCACTAGTTGCACTTGAAGAATGTACAAGTTTCAAGTTTTTATTTTTATCAATAATTTGCTCTAGAAGTTTCCTTTGCGTGTTGGAATCTTCTATAATAGCACATTTAAAGGTTTTCATTCGATATCAATATAAGTTCTACTATACATACGTAAAGAATGGGGGAAAGTTCATTTTTTCTTAATTTAATACTATCTTAAAGTTAGAAAAACAGGCGAAAAATAGTAAATAGTTATCTTCATAGCTAATATTCGTATAAAAACTTTTGATAACTATATTGTAAGTTTTTAGCTCAAAAACCTACTTTTGTAGTAGAGAATTTAATACAACCACTTGATATTATGTCTGAAAAAATAGAACGTGTAAAAACATTGATTATAGGATCTGGTCCTGCAGGGTATACAGCTGCAATATATGCTGCCCGTGCAGATTTAAAACCTGTTATGTATACAGGTATGGAGCCAGGAGGTCAATTGACCACCACAACTGAAGTAGATAACTTTCCAGGATATCCAGAGGGTATTGACGGACCTACGATGATGGTACAATTGCAACAACAAGCTGAACGTTTTGGTACGGAAGTAAGAATTGGTATGATTACTTCGGTAGAGTTTTCAAAGGAAAAAGGAGGTATACATAAGGTAGTTGCAGATAATGACAAGCAAATAGAAGCTGAGACTATCATTATTTCTACAGGAGCATCCGCTAAATATTTAAATATACCTAGTGAGCAACGTTTACGTGGCGGCGGGGTATCTGCTTGTGCGGTTTGTGACGGCTTTTTCTATAAAGGACAAGATGTGGCAATTGTTGGTGCGGGTGATACTGCGGCAGAAGAAGCATCTTACTTGGCTAACATTTGTAACAAAGTAACAATGTTGGTACGTAGAGATGAAATGAGAGCTTCCAAAGCAATGCAACATAGAGTGCATAGCATTAAGAATATAGATGTACGTTACAATACAGAAGTAGACGAAGTTTTAGGAGACCAAGTTGTTGAAGGTTTACGAATGATAAACAATCAAACAGGCGAAAAAGAAGAAATAGCTATTACGGGTATATTTATCGCAATCGGTCATAAACCGAATACCGATATTTTTAAAGGTCAATTAGATATGGATGAAACAGGTTACCTTATTACACAAGGTAAGTCTACAAAAACTAATTTGCCAGGTGTTTTCGCAAGTGGAG
The DNA here is from genome assembly GCF_056839145.1 of Maribacter sp. UH1. Taxonomy (NCBI): domain Bacteria; kingdom Pseudomonadati; phylum Bacteroidota; class Flavobacteriia; order Flavobacteriales; family Flavobacteriaceae; genus Maribacter; species Maribacter sp. UH1. The sequence continues at coordinate 233,906 of NZ_CM166387.1, read as the reverse complement.
ATGCACAAGATAAAGAGTACAGACAAGCAGTTACGGCAGCTGGATCAGGTTGTATGGCAGCTTTAGATGCAGAACGCTATTTAGCTTCTATTGGTTCTGTTGAAGAAGCAGTTGCAGACCAATATAAATTGTAAAAGATAATTTTATATATAAGTAAGAGCCCATTCATTTGAATGGGCTCTTTTTTTAGATTGATTTTAGTTAGTCTATTCTTACGTAGTTTTCAGAAAAGGTTCTGTTTCCTTCTTCATCCAAGCTAATTTGACTGAACCTGTCATCACTAAGTTGAAGTTCAAAGGTGAAAATGCGCATGGTATCCATAGCTTGTATCATTTCGTTATCTCCGTATTCCAAAGTTTCCATGAGTTGGTCATCTGTGATATTATATGTGCCGTAACCAAATCTACCTACTTTGTCTACTGGTACATATCTAGACCACATAATCTTACCGTTGTAGTACATTTTAACCTGTCTATACCCATCTGCTGTAGGTACGGTGTCAATAACTTGTTGTCCGTCGTAATTATAAAAACTTTCTAGCTCCCAAGTACCTTGTATGGTGTGCATGTAGTTTTCATTGATAGAATTTGTAGAGGCTGCTGAAACCAATATGAGCATCAACAATACCAAACCTATAATTTTTTTCATAGTGATAAGGTGTTAGTTAATAAAAGAGTTGAATGTGTAGTAAAAAGATACGAATTAAATATCAGAATTTAATAAAAAATATACGCTAATATTAAGAATAACATAATGATATATAGGTAATTATAATAATTACTATAGATTTAGAGAGTGTGAGTTAAGAATAGCGCAAAGGTTTAAAATGTCTGTTTTTGTGTGAGAAGCGCTTAAAACTATACGACTCATGAGAGAATCATTTTCTGTAGGATATCTAAAGTTGGTTACTATAATACCATTATCCTCTAAATAATTGGCTAATGCTTCATTTTGAAAATTAAAGGTAGGGTGCCCTTTTGCAAATACAAAAATTGAGGAATCTGATAATTTTGATATGAAAAGCTCGGTATTCTTATATAATTGAGCTCTTTTAGAACTGATAAGTTCTTCAGCATCCTTCAAAGTTGCTAAAGAAGCAGGTGTTGCGGGACTTGCACCTCCGAAAAACTGTGTGTTTTTTAACGCATTAATTATATTATTACTGCCAAATATTGCACCAGCTTGAATACCGAACCCTTTTCCTAATGAGCAAGAAACCAATAGCTCTTTTGGTTGAAGTGTTTGTAAAAACCTAAAACTGCCACCGCCATCTTTTCCGGTAATTCCAATTCCGTGAGAATCATCTACGACAAGAATAATATCGGTTAAGTCGAGATTTTTAAGGAAAGTATAATCGGGATAATTATCGCCATGAAAGTCAATACTATCTAGAAAAAGTACGGGAGATTTCGAAGTTTTTTTATCGAGGGCAAATTCTAGGTCGTTCCACTGTTCAAATACCTTTTGTTTGTTTCTGTATAATGCCGAGTGTGTATTAGGGGCATAGAATAACTGATAATCGTTATTACTGAAATAATCACAAACCAATTGTCCTGCTAAATACCCAGAGGACACGGTTACACAACTTTCACTAACCGCTATTTCTGCTAGGTGGGCATCAACTTCATCAAAGATGGAAATTCTAATATTAGATTTACGGGAAGCACTGTAAGCTGTGCCATATTTTTTGATGTTCTTGATGAATATGGACTGGAAATCAGCATCGGTCTGTAATCCTAAATAGGAGGTACCACCAAAGTATAGGTATTCTTTACCGTTTATGACAATAGTTCTATCAGGAAATTCATCAATCGTAAACATCAATCTAACAATTGTATACCGCTACCGGCAAGTTTTGAGAAAATAACTTTACCGTTAGGTTCAATATGAACTCCCGTAGCAATATCACTTTTTAATAATAAAGCACCGTCCATATCTACATAATCTAATTGCGGAATCAACTGCGCTATAGCTGAAATGCCTACGGTAGATTCTGTCATGCAACCAACCATAACACTAATACCTAATTCCTTGGCCTTTTTTATCATACGTAGGGCAGGGGTGAGTCCGCCACACTTGGTCAGTTTAATATTTACACCACTAAAATGTAGCGCACATTTTTCTACATCGCTTTCTACAATACAACTTTCATCGGCAATTACGGGTAACACACTATGGTGCATAACCTCTTCCATACCAGACCAATCATCAGCTTTTAATGGTTGTTCTAAAAATTCCACTCCCAAATCTTTTAAGAGCGGAGCGTTAAAAATAGTTTCTTCTGCCGTCCAAGCACAATTGGCATCTATTCTAAAGATAGCATCTGTATGTTTTCGTAATTCGCGAACAATAGCAACATCATCACTAGTGCCTAATTTTATTTTATAAATAGGCCAGGGCATCTCCTGCATTTTGGCTAACATAATGTCAATTGATGCAATACCAATAGTGTAATTTGTAGTAGGGTATTTTTCAATACTGGTACCCCAAATTTCATATAGCGGCTTACCTAGTAATTTTCCATACAGGTCATGAGCAGCCAAGTCTAAAGCGCAGATAGCGAAATTAGATAACCCTTTACTTATTAAAAATGCATGAAAGACTTCTGGCTTTGTGAATTCAAATGCTGCTATTTCAGAGGATATGGCGTTAATTTCATCCATCATACTCTGCGTGGTAATTTTGTAATACGGATTAGAGGTCGCCTCTCCATATCCTGTTTTTCCGTCTAAAGTTAAAGAAGCAATCATAGTATCTTGAAAATCATGAGATTCTCTTGAAATACTGAAGGTGTGCTTTAATGGTAATGTATATTTTTTTAAGTGTACTTGCATACTACTAATATACAGATGAGTTCATTAACTAAAAAATGAAAACCCGCTGATATTTCAGCGGGTTTTAAAGTTGAATTGATTGATGTGATTTTTAGTATTTGTGCACGCTACCAGAAACCGATTTGTTCTTTTGAACAGAAGGATCACCTTTGTATGATATATTAGCGCCACTAGAAGCTTCAGCTGTTAAATTGTCTGTAACATCAATGCTAATATTTGCACCACTACTAGCATCTGCATTAGCAACTAAAGTTGTTAAGTCTTTGGCTCTAATATTTGCTCCGCTACTTGCGTCTACATAAACTTCTTTTGCTGTACCTTCTAAAGAGATATTTGCACCGCTACTGGCATCTATATCCATATTGGTAACAAGCACGGTTGCATTGATAATGGCACCGCTACTTGCATCTACCTCTAATTTATCTGACTGAATTTTATTTTCAGTAGTTAAGTGAGCTCCACTAGATGCACGTAAGCTGGTTACATTAGGCATGGTTACGTATACTTTTTTGGTTGCTCTACCAATATTCTCAATACTGTGAATTCTTAGTTTTCCGTTTTTAATATCGGTACCGATTAAGTCAATGATATTTTCATCTGCCTCAACTGCAATATCAAAATCAGATCCTTGGGTAACAAATACTTCTAAACCTTCTGAACTGGAAACTTCTGTGAACTCACCGGTAATTTCCCTAGTTTCTTCAACGACTACGCCATTGCCTTTTTCACCAGATCCAAAATCGCCGAAGTTAATGTCAAAGCCACAAGATGAAAGTAATAGGGCTAATACGAGTGCTACTGTTATTCTTACTAAAGTTGTCATGATTGTTCGTTTTTTGATTGATTAATATATTATGATGATGTAAAAATGATTGTTTTTCTATTCTCTTACTACTATTAAATACTGAATTGTTGTTTTAGAGGTCTGAATTGTAATTAATTGATACTATCGTTTGTGTCAACCTTTACACCGTTCTCGTCTAACTTCATTTTAAATGATTCTCCATTATCGTTAACGTCAATGTCTATTCCATTTTCGTTGATGATGATTTTTCCTTTATCACCATTATCGTTGATATTAATGTCTATACCATTTTCATTGATGTTGATGCGATTAGAGCTGTCGTCATCTTCATCTTCCATTTCAATAAATTCAGGACAGTCTAGACATTCAAGCTCTCCGCTTTCGGTCATTTTCCAGATATAGCCTTCTAGGCCTTCAACATCTCTATCAGTATTAACGGTCGTAATCCAATCTCTAGAATTTGTCTGGTCATAAGTTAGAATAGTTCCTACCGGTAAAAATATGTTTACACGAACTTCTTGATCTTTAAACTTAGGAACCTGTGTGGTTAAAAAGTCATCAAAAGAAATCGTATTACCACTTACTTCATATTCATATACGATCTGACTGGCGATATCCTTTGCTTCTCTATTAGATGGGCCGTCCGCTTCTTTTCTAACTTGAACACGAACTAGGGTATCTTTAGATTTACGAATACGAAATCTTACATCATCAGAAACTAAAATTTTATTTCCCGCTTCATCGTAAGAAAGGTAAGTATCACCCAAGTTCATATCATTTTCATGATCATACTCGTCCGTAGAAACCAATTTAATGTTCAAAGTATCAGTTGGTATTACTGTTGTAATCTCCTCTTCTACAGATGTGCTACCGGTATATGCATGTGCTGCAGCTTCTCTAATGCCAAAGATGACCAAACATATAATTGATATCAACCATAAACCCAACAAAGAGAATTTAGCAACCGTACCAATAGACTTTAAGTTGTTTACCAATATTTTTAATCCTAAATACATTAAGAAGAAAAACGGAATACCAATGGCAAAAAATGCCAATAACGATACTACCCAAATAGGTAGGTTGGTAGAGTTTACGACATTGTAAAAGTCAATACCAGGTACATGGATGATATCTAAAATACCAACGGTGAACATGCCTACAAAAAGACCGATCAATGTTGCGGCACCAATGATAACCAAAAGTATACCAATGAATTTACCAAAGATTTTGAATAGGAACATTACAATATCACCAAAGGTGTCAAAAATTGTTTTACCTCCTTTTTTGACGGTGTCGCCTACTTTTTCATAGTCCACACTTTTTACACGATCCGCTACGTCATCAAAACCCTCTTTAACTTTACGCTCAATATTACTGATATTGACCGTTTCACCGCTCATATCTAATTTTTGAGCCGTAGTTTTTGCTTCAGGAATAAGAATCCAAAGTAATCCGTAAATGAAGATGAATCCGCCCCATGTAAAAATGGTCAAGAAAATCCAAAGTAATCTAATCCATAATGGGTCAATGCCAAAGTAATGTGCTAAGCCTGCAGATACACCCGCAACGTATTTCTTTTCTGTATCTCTATATAATTTTTTTACTCTTTCTTTAGTATAAGCAGACTTGGTTTTAGGTTCATCTTCAAAGATGTCCTCATCTACCATATAATCTTCTGGTTGCCCCATTATGGCAATAACTTCATCTACTTCTTTTTGAGTGATAACCTGTCTTTCATTCTCTAATTTGTCATGAAAAAGTTCGGCTATACGAGCTTCTATATCGGCAATGATTTCATCGCTGCCCGGTGTGTTGGCAAAAGAACGTTTTACAGATTCTAAATACCTACGCATTATATTGTATGCCTCTTCGTCTATATGGAAGAGCATGTTCGCTAAATTTATATTTACTGTTTTGTTCATGATTAGCTGTTTTTTGAGTTGGTTACCAGGTTGGTGGCTTTTCTTAATTCGTCCCAAGTGGTATCTAATTCTTTAAGGAATATTTTACCGGTCTCGGTTAATGTATAGTATTTTCTTGGCGGTCCAGAAGTAGATTCTTCCCAACGGTAGTTTAGAAGTCCTGCATTCTTTAATCTGGTCAGTAGCGGATAAATAGTACCTTCTACTACAAGCATTTTAGCATCTTTTAGCGTAGCTAAGATTTCAGAAGCATATTTATCATGCCCATTTAAAATGGACAGGATGCAATACTCCAAAACCCCTTTACGCATTTGTGCTTTTGTATTTTCTACATTCATAATCTCTTTTTGCTTTTTATGCAGTCCCGCTTTCCCGGGAGATTGCTCCATTGTCTCTGTTGTCTGCATAGGTTAACTGTTCGTTTTTTGTTCGATGAATAAACATCCTGATTGATTTTTGATTGATTAATAAACTCTTAAGGGTGTGATGAATACCCAATATAATGTAAGCTGATGATGCTATTTAATAAATTTTATAGTGAAAGGATATTCAAAAACTTCTCCTTCATTTGTTTTTATGGTAGCCAGTATAGTATACACGATATTGATAATGAATAATGCCGATTGTGCAAGACCTAGTAGTGCAACAGGAACCATCCACGGACCAAATAGATCATCGGTGTCAAAATTGATGTTGATACTGTTGAAACTGTGAACATTCACTAAACCGAAATTATCAAAGTCGAAAATGTTAGGTAAAAATCCGCCTAAGAAAAATGGAATACTAACCATACCTACAAGAATAGAGTAAAGTAGTATACTAATTTGAAAATTTAAAGCTTGTTTACCGTTATGATCTACAAACTCATATTCTTTCTTGTTCGCTGTCCATAATACTAAGGGAATGATGAAGTTGCCAAACGGAATAAAGAATTTAGAAAACGTACTTGCATGTATTAATGCAGAGAGGTTTCTTTCGTGTTTTGTTACTGATTCTGTCATGATTGATTCGTTACTGATGATGATTGATTTTAATACTATGCGAAAGCCAATTACTTTGATTACCTATTAACTTCCTATGCAAATATATGTCTAAAAAAAGGTACTATGTAACGCATAGTACTAATATTTAACAATATTTTAACATTTTAGAATGGTGTAAATTATAGCTATTTTTATCCAAATTTTAGAATAAAATGGCGGTAACACCTAGTAAAATCAATATGTTCTCCTTTTTTAAACTACCGTCTGCATGGTGGTGCGGGGTACGTTTAAAGGAAATAGATAAAAACAGGTCAGTGGTGACGGTAAAGCACAGATGGTTCAATCAGAATCCGTTTAATTCTATGTTTTGGGCTGTTCAAGGTATGGCAGCAGAATTGACGACCGGGGCTTTAATGATAGACCAAATTGAAGCAACAGGAAAGAAAATCTCTATGTTGGTAGCGAACAATACCGCAAATTTTTCAAAGAAAGCAACAGGTAGAATTACATTTACTTGTGAAGACGGACACTTAATTAAAGAAGCTTTAGACAAAACGATTGCTACCGGAGAAGGACAAACCATTTGGATGAAATCTGTAGGAGTAAATACAGATGGAGTAGTGGTAAGTACCTTTAAGTTTGAATGGACGGTTAGATTGAAGCAGAAAAAATAGTAGAAATGAGAGCGGATTTACGGTTTAAGGAAACACAAAAATTCACGCAATGGTGGTTGTGGTTGATTATACTTGCGCCTATTGTCTTAACTGCTATAAGTATAATAAGTACCTTAATTAGTTTGTACGGTGGTTCTATTTCTAACGATTCAGGTAATGTCAGTATATCTTGGATATCAGGTAGAATATCAATGGTTCAATTTATATTCGTACTAATTTATGTGGCTACCATATTATTTTTGGCGTTATCAAAACTTAAAGTATTGGTTTCAGATAAGGAAATTAAAATTAGTCATCTATTATTCTTTCAAAAAGTAATCAACCTGAGTGATATTAATGAGGCTAAGAAAATCGATTATGATTTTGTGGGATACGGAATCAGAAAAACTAAAAAGTACGGTACGGTCTATAATGTAAAGGGTAAAAAAGGAGTTGCTTTAACTCTAACCAATGGTAAAAAATACCTTATTGGTTCAAAAAAGCCAACGGAGCTTCTAGCGGCAATTAGCAGTTGATTACTTAGTATTTTACAATGTTCTGATTTTAAATATTTTGATTGATTTTCATTGTATATTTCTTGATTTAAAAGAGTCTAAAACTTTCAGGTTTTAGATGTTTCTTAAGATTTATTAAAATATTTTGTTTGGTAGATTAAATCTACCCATTGCTCTATATACTATTTCTACATATATATTTAGATTGCTGATACTTTAGATAATGTTCACTTTTATGGTGTATAGAATGGCTAAGACCATTCTTGTAATCATAATATAAATATTGTTCAGAGTATGAAGAAAGTATCGATTTTTTTAATGTTGGTTATGGTAAGTTGGGTTTATGGGCAAGAGACGAATGATGTTTATATACAATCAGAGTTTTTGCCAAGTAGTGATGTAACTGATATTTATAGATGGCAAGCTGGTGCAGACATTCCCATGATCAATACTACTACAGAAAAATTTACAGTAGGAGGGAAATTACAAAACACAACATTAAGCTACATAGATATAGATGTACCCTTTGAAACAGGAGAAATTGAAACTTTCAATTCTTTTAGTCTACGATTTACCTATCAAAGAAATCTAAGAAACGATTGGAGCATATATGCCATGCAAGAATCTCAAATATCCTCTAATTTTAGAGATGATAATATTGCATCTGATGATTTGTTTTTTAATGCCATGCTTACCCTGAGTAAGTATAACGGTAGAGACAATAGTATATTAACCTTTGGTGCAGCTTATGATATTAAGTACGGGCTGTACTACCCAATACCAGTGATAACCTATGCTAGAAGATTAAATGATAATTGGGCTTACAAAGTTGGTGTTCCAGATAGCCGTGTTAAGTATACTTTGGCAGAAAATCATGATTTTGAAGGTTTTGCCACATTAAGCGGTTTTACAGGTAATATTAATGACGAAGTGGAGGTCTATAAAGAAGACTATAGTGGTACATTAAGACAAACAAGTGTATTACTTGGTCTTGGCTATAATGTTCGTTTATGGGAAAAGTTTACCGCAACCGCAAAAGGAGGATACACTGCCTATAACCGTATGCAGATACAAGATTATAGTAATAATGAAATTTACGATTTTGATATGTCTAATAGTTTTTACTTCAATGTAGGGGTTAAATATACTTTCACAAATAAGACAAACGACAGAGAGGTGTACTAAAACATACTTGTTGTAAAATTTAAAAGTAGGTTCTGTCATGCCACTTTGATAGTATTTGAGTGAGCTAGTTTTTTAAAGTAAGGTGGTAATTTGTAACAAAGTTGCCACTTTTGCTACTTATGAATTGAAATTAAATGGAGCATGGAATTTAAGGTGTAATAACTGCTTAAAACTATCTATCGGCTTCATTAAATAATTTTAAAACTATGCAGCTAATACAAAAACACAAGTCATTTATTTTGATAATACTTGTTATAGTATTAACTCGTCTACTTCATGGTTTGATAATTTTGTCAACAATGCAATTCGGGTTAAGAAACGAGGAAGTAGACATTATTTCTTTAATAACTATACCAATAGTTACGCTGATTGGCATAACTTATTTATTAAAACAATTCAGAATTCATTTAAACTTTTCATTTAAAAAGGTAAACCCGAAGTTGGTATTCTATATTATGCTTCTTGCGGTTTTTATAATAATTTTTCAATCAGCTTTAGATGTACCTTTTATAAAAGTGTTGTTACAATCTAAAGTTCGTTTTTTTACTTTTACTAATCCATTTCAATATGGTTTACATGGTATTATAATTTTTTTTATAACAGTAATTGCAGCTCCAATTACAGAAGAAATTTTATACCGAAAAATTATCTTCTTAAAGTTAAAGGAGCAATATGGGTTAGCTTTCGGTTTGGTTGTTTCTTCTTTCCTATTTGCTTTAGTGCATTGGAATCTTGAAGGCTTATTTGCTTATTTTGTAATGGGTCTTTTGTTCACGTATCTCTATCATTTAACTAAAGTATTGTGGCTTAATATTTTACTTCATGGTACTTATAATTTCGTAGTAAAGTTTACTGCCATTGAAATGTTTGATTCTTCACATAGAATGTACATGGGTATTTTGCTTTTATATTTAATTTCTGCAGCTGGTATCTATATGATTTTAAAAGAGGTGAAAATGCTTACTAATACTACTAATTGAATTTTAATTGTAACAAAACCTTCTTTTCGTCAACTAATAAGTATCAATCAAAAACAAAATATACATGAACGCACACGAAATAGATTATGAGATTTTTGGAGAAGAAATGCAATACGTTGAAATAGAGCTAGACCCACAAGAGGCAGTTGTTGCCGAAGCTGGTAGTTTTATGATGATGGATACCGATATTAAAATGAGTACCATTTTTGGTGATGGTAGCAATCAAGACAATAGCGTTTTAGGGAAGATTTTTTCAGCAGGAAAAAGAATGTTGACAGGAGAGAGCCTTTTCATGACGGCATTTTTAAATATAGGTCAGGGTAAAAAGCAAGTAAGTTTTGCTTCCCCTTATCCAGGTAAAATTCTACCAATTGATTTATCTGAAATGGGCGGTCGCTTTATATGCCAAAAAGATGCCTTTTTATGTGCAGCACAAGGAGTATCCGTAGGTATTGAGTTTTCAAAGAAATTGGGTCGCGGACTTTTTGGTGGTGAAGGTTTCATCATGCAAAAATTAGAAGGCGACGGAATGGCTTTCGTTCATGCAGGTGGAACTTTGGCTAAAAAGACATTAGCTCCAGGTGAAGTTTTAAAAGTAGATACCGGTTGTATCGTTGGTTTTACCAAAGAAGTAGATTACGATATTGAATTCGTTGGCGGAATTAGAAATACAGTTTTCGGCGGAGAAGGTTTATTCTTTGCAACCCTACGCGGACCGGGAACTGTTTATATACAATCACTACCATTTAGCAGATTAGCAGGAAGAGTACTAGCATCTATACCAAGAGGAGGAAAAGATAAAGGAGAAGGTAGTATTCTAGGTACACTTGGTGACATTGTTGGTGGGGATACTCGGTTTTAAGAATTAAAGACGCGGTACTAGGTACAAGGGAAAAAGTACAAAGTTTCGAGTATTAAGTATTAAGTAGTGTGTTTGTATTGTGAGAAGAGAATATAGAATATAGAGAATAGACTTGTTTTGATTCAGGCATTTTAGGAGAATTTAGCGAAGCTAAATTGTAGTTTTTGCAAAAGCCAAAAGCAAAAGCCAAAAGCAAAAGCCAAAAGCAAAAGCCAAAAGCCAAAAGCCAAAAGCCAAAAGCAGAAGGTACAAAGTATTAAGTACGAAGTACAAAGTTTAAAAACATTTGAATTTGATTTTTGAACTTGAGTTTGTATTTTAATTTTCCAACAACCAACCAATGAGTTTCAAAAATCAAATAGAATTTCTCAAAGAATTACAGAAAAATAATTCTAAAGAATGGATGGATGCCAATCGTAAATGGTACCACCAAGTTCGTGATGAGTATATTGAACGGTTAAATAGTATGAATAGTAGATTAGCTGCTATTGATGATGAATATTACGATACGCCTGGTAAAAAAGGGATTAACCGTATTAATAACAATCTGATGTTTCATCCAAACAAACCGGTGTACAAAGACCATTTTGGAGCCGGATTTGACAAAAAACCTAAGACGGCAGATTTCTATTTTGAACTAGGTATTGAACGTTGCATTTTCGCAGGCGGATTATGGCGACCTGAGTCTAAAGTATTGCGCAGTGTACGTGATGCTATTGATTATGACGGCGAAGACTTTGTCAAAATATTGAATAAAAAAACCTTCAAAACTCGTTTCGGTAATCTATACGAAGATGCAAAATTAACCAACGCACCTAAAGGTTTTGATAAAGATCATAAACATATAGAATTACTCAAAAATAAGACTTTTGCCGTATTCCAAGAGTTTTCCACAAAGGAAGCCAACAAGGCTTCTTTTGATGATGAATTAATAAACGCCTATAAAGAAATGCTTCCGTTTAGGCGTTATTTAAATAAAGCGATTACGGTTTAGTTATTTAGCATCAGCTGCAGGAATCCACCTTACTTTTAAATCTGGTTGCGTCATTAAGCTATCCAAAGGAAACATAGGTCTTTTAATTCTTTTATACCCTAAGCGGTTAAGGTCTTGGTCCACTCCTCCGGGAGTAAGCGCCATGGTCCAATCGCCACGCATATCGTATAACTCAGGAACTAGATAGCCAATTTTTACGACAACAACATCAGTATTTTTAGGGTCTAATCCTAAATTTGTAAAATCACTCATGTGGTGGTAAGGTTTTCTCTTTTTAGTTACGATAACATCAATATTTCCAACCTTAACGACCACTTCAACTTCCGCATTTACATCACCTTCTTCAATGGCTGTAATAGTTCCGTCTAACAATAAAGGTCCGGCAAACCTATGATCTACGGCGGCACCAGCTTCCGCTTTAATTTTCCCGCCAACACCAATTTCTAGTGCTTTTTCTACGAATTCTGGTCCGGGTATAGAAGCATAGATTAAAGACTTTCCGTTTTTGGAAGCAAACTCAGGTCTTGCCAAAAGCTGTTTTAAAGTCCACGTAACATCACCGGCACCACCAGCGGTAGGGTTATCGCCCATATCGCTTATCATATAGGGTTTTTTATCACTTGCCAAAGCAAGTTTTAAGCTTTCCTCCAAGGTTGTGGTTGGCGCTACAAATTCAAATTCATTACGTACATCCCAAAAACTTTGAGCTAATTTCTCGGCACCTTTTTCAACCTTTTCCTTATCATCGCCTGTAACCATTACAACTGCATGGTTACGTGGCTCATCTGCCCAGGCATAACCGATCCAAATGGCGGCATCGATTACACCTTCTTGATCGGCAACCGTAGGTACTTTGGCATAAAGACTTTTACCAGGTTCTATACGTGTACTTGTTTTTTCTCCGGGTAAAAGTATAGGAACGGGAACCCATGCTTTATAAGCAGGTTTTCCCTTGCCATTTTCTAAACGTTCTATTAAATTGGTAACCGCTCTCTTTTTAGACTCAATAGCATCTTCATGCGGCGCCATACGATAGCAAGTAATTAAATCGGTATGTTGAGCTAGTCGTTCAGATACATTACCGTGTAAATCCATTGATGTGGATATCAATACATCGTTACCGAGAACTTCGCGAATACGAGCTATAAAATCACCTTCAGGGTCATCTAGACCAACAACGCTCATTGCACCGTGTATGTCAAAGAAGAGTCCGTCATAGGGTTTGTTTGCCTCCAGTAGTTTTAAACTTTTAGTCACCAACGATTCATAAGCTTCACGGGTTACAGTTCCGCCAGGTAAAGACTTACCCACAAGTGTAGGCACCCATTCCGCTCTTTTTCTATTTATGGAGTCTGGTTGTAAAAATGGGTATCTAGAGAAAACAGAATCACCCACTTTTGCATGAAAAGCCTCTTCGGTGGAAAGAGCAGGAGAGAAGGTACTGCTTTCAATGCCCAAACCGGCAATAGCAATTTTTGGTAGTTCTTTGATTTCCTCAGATGACTTATCGTCTTTACAAGAGGTGGAACATACTAAAAGTAAAATGGCGTAGATGTAGAATTGTTTCAAGGTAGTGGAAGTTTATGTTAGCATTGAAAAGATAAAGAAAAAGAGATTTAAATAGCAAGAGTTTTTGCTGGATAACAATTCTCAGGCTATTAAGGATATATGCGAGAAGACAATACCCTTTTTATTTATGAATTGGAACGTACTAGTTATATCTTTATAATCGAATTATAAATTCAATTGAATTGAAAAACGGAAGCATAAAAGACGTAGAAAAAAAACTACTTTCTGATAATTGGTATACGCTACATAAATATACATTCAAGTATCAACGACCAGATGGTACTTGGGAGACACAAGAACGTGAAGCATACGACAGAGGTAATGGTGCGGCTATTTTGTTGTATAACTCTAAAAAGAAGACTGTTGTGCTTACCAGACAATTTAGAATGCCAACCTATGTGAATGGTAATGAAGACGGAATGATGATAGAGGTTTGTGCGGGACTTTTAGATGGCGATAATCCAGCAGATTGCGTACGCAAAGAAACGGAAGAAGAAACAGGTTATAAAATCAGTAATGTACAGAAGGTATTTCAAACCTATATGTCCCCTGGTTCGGTGACCGAGATAGTGTATCTTTTTGTAGGGGAGTATGATGAAAGTATGAAAGTCAGTGATGGTGGTGGTGCAGATGATGAGACTGAAAATATTGAGGTTTTGGAATTAGATTTTAATGATGCTATGAAGATGGTGGCTAGTGGAGAGATTAAAGATGCAAAAACCATTATGCTGCTACAGCATGCAAAGCTGACTTCGTTAGTTTAAAGTTTCATATGCGACTCTTCTAATATGCATAAAGTCTTTAAAGTCGGATTTGGAGGTGGTTGTCATTGGTGTACCGAAGCTGTGTTCATGGCACTCAACGGTGTTGAAAAAGTGGAACAAGGCTTCATTTCTCCGAAGGAGAACCCAACAGATTTTTCCGAGGCTGTAATCGTCCATTATAATGCTGCGGTTATAGAATTGAAAGATTTAGTAGCTGTTCATTTAGACACCCATAAAAGCACCGAAAATCATTCTATGCGAAAAAAGTACCGTTCAGGTATTTATTATTTTAATAAGTATGATAAAGAGACTTTAGCTGTTATTATGGAAGAGTTACAACAAGATTTTGAAACTCCGTTGATTACAGCAGTTATTCCATTTGGGGCATTTAAATCCTCTGAAGAACGGTTCCATAATTACTATTTTAAAGATACCGAGAAGCCTTTTTGTAGAACACATATTTCCCCTAAAATTCTGTTGTTGAAAGAGAAATATGCCAAACATGTTTCAGCAAAAGTTCAATAGTTAGTAGGTATCTCTAAGTGTTTGAAGCATTTGTTCAAGCCTATTTCGTTCTTCTGATGTAGATTGTTTAAAGTGATTGTTCATAAAACTGAAAATTAATACTTTTCCTGAGTTTGCAACTAAGTATCCGCTAAGGCAGTAGTTATTACTAAGGCTTCCAGATTTTGCATATATATAAGGTTGCTTGTCTCCTACAAATCTATTTTTTAAAGTACCCGATAAGCCCCCGGCAGGGAAAATAGAAAATAAACGTTCTTGAGGTACCATTTCATATAATAGGTCTAAAACCGAGACCATGTTTTGCGGTGTAAACAGATTGTATCTCGAGAGTCCCGATCCATCTACCCACCTAGGTTCTTGTTTTAAATTTTTCAGTTCATTTTCTAAAATATAACTTCTAGTTAGTTTTCCATTTAAGGTGTCTGTGAGAACACCTGCAGATACAAGTAAAAGCTGTTCTGCAATAAAATTATCGCTTTCGTGCATCATGCGCGCGTAGAGCGAATCTACATAACTACCGTATAGTGTTTGCTTTTCGCCTACAGGCATTGTTGTAGCAATACCAATCTTTTCGATAAGCAAATTCTCTAAAATTGATTTGGTAGTCTGATTACTTGTAATAAACGGAGTTTCTAATGTATCCTTTCTTGTTGGTGGATAATAAAATAAATTTGAAGTCTCATTTCTATTATTCTTATGGGTCAATTCTAAAACACTGTCCTTAAAATAAGTAGGAGAAACCAAAACCTCCGGATTCCTATACGTCATCACTACATTACCATTTATGGGTAACGCACTTTTCTCTGCAGAATAATACCACTGGTAATCGTCCCAAGCCCAACCTGGTCCGTATTTTTCATCTTGAAAGTTGTTAGCAACAAATACGAGGTTAGTATGTCTCTGAAGAAATTTCAAAGTTGTGGAATCTTTCATAAAAGGATGCAAAAAAGAAGGGTCTCCAGTACCTTCAAAATACAAAGTGTCATTTGCTTCAATATATTTCAAAGCCGGTATCTGAACTGGCAAGGTTTTAAGCGCTGCGTAAAGTGTAAAAATTTTGGTGTTACTGGCAGGAATAAAATACTTATGACTGTTATTGGTATATATAGTGTCTTTCGTTTCTGCATCTATTACCAAAACACCGGTAAACTGATTTTGATAAAATGAAGATGACAACTGTTGGTTAAAATCTTTTCGTATAATGGATTTTGTTGAGGTACAGGCGGAAACAAGTATTAAAATAACTATAATAAAAAGAAAATTCTTCATGAATTCGAAATTACAAAATTGCATACTTATGAATGTGATAAAAATTTAACATGTAGGTAATTACTTTAACTTTTTGTATACAATATTACCACTGCATTTCTGTTTACCTTTATACAACAACAAATCTATTAATCTAACAACAACATGTCTAAGTCTATGCTAGAGTATAGTAAAACAGTACTTAAAAAGGTTAGTTTTGATACCTTACTATTTTGTAAAGAGTTGAAAAAAGCCTTAACGACGTTACTGCCCGAAGAGGTAGAAGAGTTAAAAGTTTGGTTAGAAAGTTTTATAACTGATAAACCAGAATTACATCAAAGTTTAGTTTATTTAAAAGCATAATAGAGAGCCACGTAAAGTGGCTCTTTTTTTTTTGAGACAACCTTTTACCTATTTTGGTATCTAGTAATAAAAGGAACCGATGAAACTAAAGTTTACTATTATATTTTGTGCACTATTATGTATAGCATGTGAAAGTGATGATGCATTTGATGACACACCAATTGATAACCCAAGTTTAATAGGCGAGTGGCTTTTGACAACATCTTATGTAAGTCCTGGTGGTGCTACGGAATGGAAAGATGTTGAAGAAGGGTATCGCTATTTCTTCGATGAATTCGGTAATTATGAAAGAACCGATTTCAATAAAGAAGTACTGAATTCTGGAGTTTATGAAATTACAGACGACGAGCTTTATCTATACTTTATAACCGAAGGTGAAAAAGATACACTAGGCTATAGCGCAGACTTTAATGAGAGTAAAACAAGATTAACGCTATCGCCATCTTACCCAGGTATTTGCATTGAAGCTTGTTTGTACAGGTTTGAAAAACAATAGGTATTACTTGTGTATAGGACTTATGATCTTAACATCTTGAAAAGCGATTGCACCACGGACAATGCCTGTAATAACATCTCTTAAGGCTTCCGTAATCTGTACCTTTAGCTCTTTTTTGTGGTAAATAAGACTTACTTCACGTGCAGGCGAAGGTTCTTTAAAGTACTTCAAGTTTTTCTTTTTTACATCATCAAGTTCCAACGTATTTAAGTAGGGTAGTAGGGTCATACCCAATCCTTCATTAGAAAGATTGATTAGGGTTTCAAAACTTCCACTTTGTAGACTAAAATGGTCTCCGCCAATTTTTGGAGTTTTACAAAGATTTAAAACACCTTCTCTAAAACAATGTCCATCTTGTAGCAGTAAAATGTCTTCAATATCTAAATCCTCTGGTGTAATCTGTGTACTATTCCCTAAACGATGCTCTTTTGGTACATAACCAACAAAAGGCTCATAATACAACGGTCTTTCGGTAATGAAATCTACCTCTAATGGTGTTGCGGCAATGGCGGCATCAATATGTCCGTCTTCAATATTTTGAATTAAACTCTCTGTATTCTGCTCTTTAATAATAAGGTTTACCTTCGGATATTTCTGAATAAAATTCTTCAGAAACATAGGTAATAAAGTGGGCATTATTGTTGGGATGATTCCCAATACATAATCCCCACCAATATATCCTTTTTCTTGCTCTACAATATCTTTAATACGTGCCGCCTCGTTTACAATATTTTTTGCTTGTGCTACAATTTTTTTACCGACTTCGGTAATGGTAATTGGTTTTTTACTACGATCAAAAAGAAGGATATCTAATTCATCTTCAAGCTTTTGTACTTGCATGCTTAAGGTTGGCTGGGTTACAAAACTCTTCTCGGCAGCGAGTGTAAAATTTTTGTATTCAGCAACAGCAAGCACGTATTGTAATTGAGTAATAGTCATGTATATAGTATAAGGTTATAAAATTACTAAAAACCATTATTATAACCTATTGGCAACAGGTAATCAGACGTTAATTAACCACTAAAAACGAAGCGTTAATTCTTTATCCTCACCTTCTATGGTAAACTTTGCATCATTGAAAGTTGGCGGACCCATTGGTAAAGAATCACCGCTCATGGCATAATCTTCTGTAGGCATGCCATTGGTTGCAAAATCCATTCGGTTATTGTCGTTTGCATCGTGTAATACGGAAAATGCATAGTCTCCCGGTTGTATGTTCTCAAAAGTTAAAATCAACTCTCCTGCTTCAGCTTTGTCTTTACTGGTTTTAATACCTTCCGCTTTCATAAAAGTAGTTTCATTATGCAATCCACTTAATATATGACCTTCATTGTTCAATACATTTTGGATAACTACAGTTAGTGTTATGCCAGTTTTTTCTTGGGCATTCATTGTAAAACTCATTGCAAATACGGTAATTGTAAATAATAACTTTTTCATTTTATAAGGTTTTAAAGATTAATTGATACTTCAAAGATGTCTTATAAATGCATTTATTAAAAAAGCGATGAACCCAATTGTAGAAATGTGTTACTGAACTGTAAAAAGGGAGTGCTAGTATAAAAAACTATGATAATTAAATAGACTAAATTTCTATATCTTTTTGGTAATCAAATAATCAAGTCCAAATTTTCCAGAGCCGAAACCCATAAAAAATAAGCCTAAGCAGAAAAAGATAAATGTGGGCATTATATTCCAAGAACCGTCCCATGGCCTGCACACTATAGTAGTGAACATGGTTACGGTAATAAAGAAGGCGGTCATTCTAGTGTTTAACCCTAATATTAATAGAATACCACCAAGAGCCTCGGTTAATCCCGCAGACCAAGCAAACAGTTCTGGCATCAAGGAGAATGGAATTCCAAATTGTGTCACTAATGCAACAAACCAATCAGAAACCTCAAAATACGCTAAACCCACAGAAGCAGGAGTCCATGGAGTTCCAAATTTATTTATTGCAAAAACAAAAGAAAGAAGATAGCCAGTGATTGCCCTAGGTATCAATATTAGAACATTTGGCAATAATGCATCTACCTTAAACGGAATAATTAATTTTTTAATAGGTTGTAACTGGTGGTACATAGGTTTAAGTATTGGTTACTTAAACTTATAAAAATTTAAGGAATTTACAGATGATAAAAATCAATGTTTAATTTTTTTAAAATGATTAATTTAAATGTGAGTTTCGCATTATTTCAATGCAATACTATCTATTTCAAGCTTAAAATCTTCTTCAACACCATTTTTTATAATGAAAGCGATCTGAGCTAGATAGTCGCCGTGGTAGTTTGGTAATTTTAATTCTTCACCTCTAAAAACCGCTTCCATTTCAGCAAACGGAATCTCAATAGTTTGCCATTCTTTGCTAGATTTAAAATCAAAGCTATAGGTATGTCTTTGGTGTTCTCCAGATTTACAGCGGAAAGCATATTTTTTTCCATCACCCTTAATTTTGATAGTAAATTTAGAAAAGGCATCTACTGGTATACGAGCTAAATCATGTCTAACTAAACAAAAACCACCATTGTTCTCAAGAGATACATGTCCGCTGAAAACACCGTTACCTTCAGGATTCACTTGAATGAGCCCCATAGATAAACCGCCCATAACACCATCATTGACAATTTGCCATTCTTTACGGTTAGAATTTTTATCGAATTTATAAATGGGTTTCACTTTGCTCATTATTATAGGTTTAAAGAAATAATTACTTTAATTAAAAGTAGATGAAATGAGAATAGCATAAACACTCTAAACCATTTTATATTAACTGGTTTAAATGAGTTTAAAGCGTTCGTTTTTTCATTTCATCCGCGACAGCTTTTTCTGGGGCACCTTGTTTATCAAGTTCATTTATGATTTTTGGGTGATCATGCTCTCTACCTTGAGATAGTTTTTTGACAGCCTGTATGTCATTGATTTCAATTTCAAAACCAATGATACCAGTTACCTGTCGCATTGTTTTTTTGGACATGTCATTTAACGAGATAGGATGTTCTGACTGTTGTTCATACTTATCTACCAGCTCATGTAAGGATTGTAGCAACTCTTCTGATGTCTGGATTTTTATGGTACCGTAGACATGAACGGCTATATAGTTCCAAGTAGGAACCTCTTCTTCTTTATACCATGAGGAAGATATGTAGCTGTGTGGACCATTGAAAATACAGAGTACTTCGTCACCATCTACCAAGTTTTTGCTTTGCAAATTTGCTTTGGCAATATGGCCTACCAAGATATCTTTATCTTCTGAATTCTTTGATAGTTCTAAAGGAATGTGCGTACCCCAAGGTTTTCCTTCTATAGTATTGATGAGTATACCGAAACTATTATTTTTCAGAAAATCATGAATCTCTTTAGTGTCCGTATTTTTATAGTGCTCAGGTATAAACATGTGGTCTGGTTTTCTGCGTAAATATAACTGTTTTGAGCAAATGGTTTTAGGACCAATTTTTTACTGTTTCGTGTTACGTAATTAACGAGATACTAATTATCTTGTATGTGAATTTTAAAACGAGAATATGCCTTTTATAACAAATACAAAAGCAAAAGAACAAGTAGATATATTTTATGAAGATTACGGAAGTGGACAACCGGTGATTTTAATACATGGGTGGCCATTAAGTCGTAAGTCTTGGGAACAACAAGTATGGAAGATAGTAGAGGAAGGCTATCGCTGTATTTCGTATGATCGTAGAGGATTTGGAACATCGTCTTCACCATGGGATGCTTACGATTATTCAGCCTTGGCGAGTGATTTAAATGCGATTATAGAAGAATTGGAATTGAAAGATGCAATCATCGTAGGTTTTTCAATGGGCGGAGGAGAAGTAGTTCGTTATTTAACCGAATACGGACCTAGTAGAATTGCCAAGGCTGCATTGATAAGTTCAATAATACCATTGGTTAAAAAGAAATCTGATAATCCTGATGGGGTGCCAGAAGATGCTCTGGAAGGAATTATAGATGCACTTCAAAAAGATAGGGTAGGGTTCTTAAAAGAATTCAGTAAAGGTTTTTACAATTTTGATGAAAATGATGGGGAGAGAATAAGTCAGGCACAATTGGATTATGACTTTACCATTGCTTCATTCGCATCGCCAAGGGCTACGATACAAACAGCTTTAGCTTGGATGCATACTGATTTTAGATCAGAGTTGGAAAATGTTACGGTACCGACATTAATTGTACACGGTGATGCCGACGCAACCGTACCAATTGAAACGTCTGCAAAACAAGCGCATGATGGTATTAAGTATAGTACATTAAAAGTTATTAAGGGAGCTCCTCACGGTCTTAATGTAACCCACCCAGATGAATTAAATGAAATATTGATTTCCTTTTTAAAGAAATAATTTAATACGAATAAAATGTAAATCGGACCCGAACAAGGTCCGATTTTTCGTTTCTGAAAATGGTTTTTAAAAATAAATGAGTTCAAGTACAAAAATTAAAGCTTGTGTTTTTCTATTTCTTATAGTAATGGTGTTTAGCTGTAAGCAAATTAGAAAAGTTGCCGATGTAATTGTACAGCCTACGGCAAGAGAACTCTATGCGCGAGAATTTGAAAACTTAGACTCATTGCGATATAGCAGTTGGAAACTGGCGTTTAAAAATGCAAAGGACGATAGCTTGCAAATACGTCTACCATATTCTGAACATGGGGAATATTATAAAGAACGCATTACGGTGTACAGCTATACCGTTTTTTTAAATGAGGGAGAAATATTCAATGTTGCCATAGAAAATAAGGTTTTGGGAATTAGAAATTTTATTAACCTGATTAAAGTAAACCCAGATAGTAGTTTAACGGATATATTTCAGAATGAATTGGCTGAAAATGAAGTAAAAATATCTATTGATGAAACGGGAATTTATAAAATTACCATACAACCGGAATTAGCTTCGCAAGGGGCGTTCACCTTTCAAATGTATACGTCACCCAGTTTTGGCTTTCCTGTGCTTGGTAAAGATAATAATGCCATACAAAGCTATTGGGGAGCCGTAAGAGATGGCGGTGCACGTAGTCATGAGGGTATAGATATATTTGCACCAAGAGGTACACCCGTAGTAGCTGCCGTTGAAGGTATGGTAAGTTCTACAGGAGAAAGGGGCTTAGGCGGAAAACAAGTTTGGTTAAGAGCCGGACTCTTTGGTAAATCGCTATATTACGCGCATTTAGATAGTATATTGGTGTCAACGGGCAATAAAGTAACTATCGGTGATACTTTGGGTCTAGTAGGAAATACTGGCAATGCCCGAACCACGGCACCACATTTACATTTCGGAATTTATAAGTCTGGTCAAGGCGCAATTAATCCACTTCCATTTGTGAAGCTGACAGAAAAACCAGATGTTCAACGGTTGATTAGTATTTCAAAATTTTTGAAAGTATCGTCAGCGGTTGCCAATATTAGAAATGCACCTGAGGTTGCAGGTATTAAATTGGGTGAAGTTAAACGTAACGATACATTATCGCTTTTAGGATATACCGAAAATTGGGCGCACATAAAACTACCAAGCGGAAACAAGGCTTTTATATACAAAAGTCTGGTATCGGAACTTTAATTGATTTCACTATGTATAAAGAAAAAGCCTCTTATTCTTTAAGATTAAGAGGCTTTATTTATGATTCTATTTTGGATTGATTATTTATCTATTAAAAGCTTTGCAAATACCGGCAAATGATCAGAAATGTGTTTGTTGTTTTCCATTCTATCATCAATATGAATGTATTCTAAAATTTCAAAATTCTCCACAAAAATGTAGTCTATTCGGTTAGACAATACTCGGTTTTGGTCAAATCCGCTAAATGTCCCTGACGGTCCGTAGAATGGTTTTTGCGTACTATGTTGACCATCCGTCAATGTACCCTGTAAGAATTGAATAGGTTTTGTCGAAGGATTTAAATTTAGATCTCCCATTAATACCACCGGAAGCTTATCGCTATTGACCTCCTTTATTTTTGAAACAATAAGTTCGGCAGATTTCTCACGAGCTACAGTACCTATATGATCAAAATGCGTATTGAATACTAAAAATTTATTCCCTGTTTTCAAATCTTGAAATAAGCCATAAGTACATATACGTTCCATGGCGGCATCCCAACCCACAGAAATTTTGCTTGGAGTTTCAGACAGCCAAAAGGTTTCACTCTGTAACAGTTTGTACTTTTTGGTGTTGAAAAGAATAGGGGAGTATTCGCCCTTTTCCTTCCCGTCATCACGCCCAACTCCAATGTATGAATAATCAGAAAGTTGTTCATCTAAATAACTCAACTGATGATGTAAAACCTCTTGCAAGCCAATAATACTAGGGTTATAATGGTTCAATAAGTCTACCATAGCACCTTTACGGTCATTCCAATTGTTTACAGTATCGTTTACATTATCATATTTTATGTTATATGACAATACATCAACTTCTTGACCATATATATTAGACATCGAGATCAATAATCCCAATATTAATACTAATGTTTTCAAGCTATTATTCGGCATCTTTATACTTTTCAAACCAAGCTAATACACTTGCAATCTTTGCAACCAAATTACTAGGTCGGTTCGCAATACCGTGTCCTGCACCAGGTATACGTACCATAGCCGTTTCTACTCCCTCTAATTTTAATGCAGTATAGAATTGCTCAGATTCTGCAATAGGTGTTCTGTAATCTTCTTCTCCGGTTAATAACATGGTTGGGGTAGTTACATTGGCAACGTACATTAGGGGAGAGCGTCTAAAGTAGTTTTCTGGATCTTCCCAGGGTTTCTTACCGAACCAATATTTAGAGAAAAATGCGGCACCATCGGCATATAGTACAAAACTTGTCCAGTTGATAACAGGTTTTGCAACTACGGCAGCTTTAAATCGGTCTGTTTTACCAACGA
Source organism: Maribacter sp. UH1 (assembly GCF_056839145.1). Lineage (NCBI taxonomy): Bacteria > Pseudomonadati > Bacteroidota > Flavobacteriia > Flavobacteriales > Flavobacteriaceae > Maribacter > Maribacter sp. UH1. Next base: position 210,321 of record NZ_CM166387.1, on the reverse strand, counting down.
TCCAAGCAGTAAGCACTCCGCCGCCACTACCACCGGTGACATATAAATTATCGGTATCTACATACCCTTTTTCAATAACGGCATCAACACCGCTCATAAGATCTTCATAATCATGATTAGGGTAGTCGTGGTGAATAAGATTACCAAATTCCGCTCCATAGCTGGTACTACCACGTGGGTTACTATAAAGAACTACATAGCCTGCCGCAGCGTATGCCTGTATTTCTGCACTATACACAGAACCGTAGCTAGTAAAAGGTCCGCCATGAATTTCAAGAATAAATGGGTATTTCTTATTTGGGTCAAAGTTTGGCGGAGTCACCACCCAACCTTGAATTTTCTTTTGGTCAAAAGATGATTCCCACCAAATTTCTTCGGTTTTGCCTAAATCTCTAAATGAGAAAAGATCATCGTTTACAAAAGTCAGTCGTTTAGACCCTTTTTTATTGGCAGCTCCAAGGTCAGATGGGTGTTCGGTATTACCTAAAGTATAAGCAAATTTTGAATTGTTAGAAACCGTGAAATCTCCGGCGTTATATGGTCTGCCTAATGATAATCCGCCAAGTCCTTCAACAAGGGTAGTTACTTTACCTTCTAATGTAATATGCCCTATTCTCGTAGCCCCTTCCGTATCATACTGAAAATAAAGACCTTTACCATCATTTGCCCATTGTAAATTGGCAATATCTCGATCAAAATCTCCTGAAATTAACTTTGAGTTGCTACCATCGGTATTCATTACATAAAGGTTTGTGATCTGGTACCCTTGCAACTTATCATCGTTACCGGTGTAGGCAATCATTTTTCCATCAGGGGATACTTGTGGAGAACCATCAGGACCATATCTAGATGTTAATGGAGAAACTTTTGCCGTAGCAATATTCAAGGCATACACTTCGCTATTAGCAGGCTCAAAGGCTTCATCAGGATTAAAATTTGCAGAGAAATAAAGCGTTCTGTCGTTTTTTGCCCATACAGGAGCACCATGGTCAAACTTTGTTGTAGTCAATTGCTTAGGTGTGCCACCATCTATAGATAAGGTGAAAATTTGATTGTGTCCGCCTTTAATGTAACCTTGTCCGTCACCTCTATAATTTAATTTGTCTATATAAGTTGGCGGGGTATTCCACTTTGCGCCTTCTGGTTTTGCCGGTAGTTTTACAATAGATTGTTCAGCTTCTGGTACAAACATGGTAAAAGCTAAGTAGCGGTCATCATGAGACCAACTTACGGCACCAGGTGCTTTTGGAGTATTGGTTAATGGGGCAATCTCTTTAGTATCCATCCACATGAGGTACAATTTCATTTTTTCATCTTCTTTGTTCGATTTAAAGATGATTTTTTTACCGTCGTGCGACCAACGAGGATAGTAGTCGTTTTGGTTGCCAGTAGTCAAAGGTCTATTTTGCGAACCATCATAATTTATAATCCAAAGATTCGATAAATTTCTATCGGTCATAATATCCTTAAAGTTCCTAACATAGATAATTTTACTACCATCAGGAGAAATCTGAGGGTCAGAAACATACTCCATATTAAAAATATCGGTCAGCTCAAGGTTAGAAGAAACTTGGGCGGTAATAGATGTTGTAAAGAATAGAAGAAAGAGTGTTTTAATAATAATTTTCATAGTGTTGAATTTGGTTTGAAACGATGCTATGAAGATAGCGAAATACTTAAAAAAATGAATCGCTATTTTGCAGAATTGAGTAAGTATTAACATTCAGTTTTTTAATCCTTTTTGTATTTTCACAATATGGAAGAAAAAGGATTTTTACATCAAATTCATCCTGTACTGCCGGTTTGGGATGTTGTTGAGGCGCTAGACTTTTATGTGAATAGATTGGGCTTTAGAATTGCTTTTGCCGATGATGCTAAGAACCCTAAATACGCAGGTATATTAAGAGATGATATAGAAATTCATTTGCAATGGCACGATAAAAAAATGTGGGAAGTGGAAATGGACAGACCATTGTTACGTATTGTTTCTCAAAATATAGAAGCCTTATATAATGAATATTCTAGGGTAGATGTTTTTCATGCACATACTTTATTACGAGAAACAGCTTGGGGTACGCGTGAGTTTGGTTTTTTCGACCCATTCAAAAACGGATTGACATTTTATAGAGATGTGTAGCGTGTTATTAAATTGATTATCAGGATAAAAATATAAAAATGAAGGTATTATTTATAGGAGGAACAGGGAATATCAGTACACCAAGTAGCAGATTGGCTGTTGCTAAAGGAATAGAATTATATGTATTGAATAGGGGAAAAGCCAAAGTTGAGATTGAAGGAGCACATTCCATAATCGGCGACATTAACAAACCGGAAGAACTTACAGAACTTAAGAAGCACGACTGGGATGTTGTGGTGAACTGGATAGCTTTCACACCCGATGATATTGAGCGCGATATTAAATTATTCAAAGGGAAGACCAAGCAATATATTTTTATTAGTTCGGCATCTTGTTACCAAACCCCTTTAAGTTATCCAGTAATTACGGAATCTACTCCGCTACATAATCCGCTTTGGGACTATTCTGAGAATAAAATACTATGTGAAGACCGATTACAAAAAGCGTATAGAGAAGAAGGATTTCCAATCACTATTGTTAGACCTTCATTGACCTATGATACTGTAATACCAATTGCAATCGGAGGATTTGATAAATACAACACGGCACAGCGAATTTTAGATGGAAAGGAAATTATTGTTCACGGCGACGGTACATCGCTATGGACGGTTACCCATTCAGACGATTTTGCAAAAGGTTTTGTTGGATTATTAGGATTACAAACAGCAATCGGTCACGCATTTCACATTACTTCAGATGAGGTTTTGAGCTGGAATATGATTTATAAAATCCTAGCGGATGCCTTAGGAAAAGAAGCAAATGTAGTACACATAGCATCAGATTTTATATGTAAAGTAGAACCATCATTTACAGGAACATTATTGGCAGATAAAGGGGAAAGTGTATTGTTCGATAATACGAAGATTAAAACCTTTGTACCCGGTTTCAAGGCCACTATTCCGTTCTCGGAAGGGATAAAGAGGACCGTAAAGTGGTTGTTAGAGAATCCTGAGCATCAAAATATCGATGAAGAAACCGAGGATAAAATTGAGAAGGTATTAAAGGCTTATAAGGGTTTGTAGGTTTACGAGTAAACTAGTAGATTGATTCACCATTCGTATTACCCACCCCTTAATCCCCTCCCGGGAGGGGAGACTCACGTTTTTGATTGGGGTATTTGATTAAAAAGTAATGTAATATCGCCTAGAGAAATTTATCCCAAAGTTTAAATACATGCTCAAACTGTTCCCCTCTTGGGAGGGGCTAGGGGTGGGTTTCGAGTGTATAATTTCACAAGTTGTTCTATATGATTATTTAGGATATTTGTTTGAAAAGAATTAAAAGTTGGTAAGTGGATTTTTAGAATAACTCACCATCCGTATTACCCACCCCTTAATCCCCTACCAAGAGGGGAGATTTTCGTATTTGATTGCGAGTTTGATTAAAAAGTAATTTAAAATCGATTAGTGAAATTTATCGCGAAGGACTAAAAATATGTTCAAGCTATTCCCCTCCTTGGAGGGGCTAGGGGTGGGTTTCGAGTGTATACTTTCACAAGTTGTTCTGTATGATTATTTAGGATATTTGTTTGAAAAGAATTAAAAGTTGGTAAGTGGATTTTTAGAATAACTCACCATCCGTATTACCCACTCCTTAATCCCCTCCCAAGAGGGGAGATTCACGTTTTTGATTGGGAGTATTTAACCAACTATTAATTTGAAGTCGACTAGTAAATTTTTTCACGAAGGATTAAATACATGCTCAAACTGTTCCCCTCCTTGGAGGGGCTAGGGGTGGGTGTTTTATAGCATCAAACTTCTAATAAGTGAATTTATCAATTTAAAAGTATGTCATAAAATTCTAAGCACCACATAATAAACTGCTGTTAATAATAGTAGTATAAGACTAATAGCTAAAAATCGTATAGACCGCTGTACGTTTCTAAACTTCCATGCAGAGATCTTGGAATTGATATATATCTGCTCACCCAATTGCTCAAAAACTTCTTTTTCATTGATACTTACATCATAAAACTTCTGTGAAAACTCTTTAATGGTGCCAAACTTAGTAATGACATCCCCAAAATAAAATACGTTATCACTGTAATTCCCTTCAAGTTTTGGAATAAAGCAGCGTACACTATAAAAAATGGAAACTACGGTGGCTACAAACCACAGCCCAATTAGTATATAGAACAATATGGCATTTGAAACAGAATGCATTACAGGAGCAGCACTTTGATAGATGAAGTTTAGAATGATACCGTAGAAAGAGAGTATAAGTCCCGCCTTCAATTCCGAAGCCTTTATGAGTCCCGAAACATAATTAATGGTGCCCCAATAATGATCTACTAATTCTTCTGCATGTCCCTTAGATTTTAATTCATCTAACAGCCCTTTCTCGAAAGCCGTTAAGGTATTTTGAACTTCCACTTTTGTAGTTTTTTCCTTTTTATTGTTTGTTGGTTTGGTCATGGCTTTTCGTTTAATATCACAAGCTATTCTATCACATTGTACACGGTAAGCGGTTGCGATTTATTTTTCATATTGATACTTCCTAAGTTTTCACATTTAAAGGCTTCTTTCACTTGCTCATAACAACTTTCACAGATAATAATTTGATTTTCTTTTGCCGCATCTTGCAACCTGGCGGCAGTATTTACCGAATCTCCTATAACGGTGTAATCTAGACGCTTAAGAGTAGCCGAACCAATATTTCCCGAAATCATTTCCCCACTTTTAATACCTATAGAAACTTTTGGTTGGTAAGTTTCTTTGCCTTCCTCCTTGGGTAAGCTGTTCACTTGATTTCTAATGGCCAATGCGGCATCAATGGCACGGTCTAAATGATATTCACCTCTAAATACGGCCATAACGGCATCACCTATAAATTTATCTATTATTCCGTCCTGCTCCATGATTTCTTTTACCATAGTGTCGAAATAAGTATTTAGCATGGAAACGACGACATCGGGACTCGTGGTTTCGCTAATTTTTGTGAATCCACATACATCAACAAACATTACGGTTCCCTCAATACTTTCGTTAGCCATTATTTTAGACTCATACTCTTGACCTCCCATAAAATTGAGCACATTTTCGTCAACATACATTCTAAGAATATTATTCTCTTTTATTGCCTGTAAAGTCTTTCGAATTTCCATGGCATGTTTCAAGGTTTTCTCCATGGTCAATGTAAGATCTTCAAAATTGATAGGTTTGGTAATAAAATCGAAAGCACCACGATTCATGGCAACACGAATATTTTCCATATCTCCGTATGCAGAAACAATGACCGCTTTAATTAGCGGACTAGATTCATGTAGCTCAGAGAGTAAGGTTAGACCGTCCATCTCTGGCATATTAATATCGCTCAAAACAATATCTATTCCGGGATTTTTATCAAGCTTTTCAAGTGCGTCTCTACCATTAATAGCAAATACAAACTCGTATTCGTTTTGCCGTATTTGCTTTCTGAATTTCTGTTTGATGAGTATTTCTAAATCTGTCTCATCATCTACTACCATTATCTTTGCCATAGTCTTAGGTTAAGGTTATCAGCTTATTTTTTAATAGTGAAAAATCTAAAGGCTTGGTAAGAAAATCATCGGCTCCCAAGTTTTTAGCCATTGTTCTATTCTCATCATCTCCATAGGCAGTAATCATCATGACCATTGGTGGCGGTTTTACGTAATTTTTTTTGATATTTTCCAACAATTCCAATCCGCTCATGCCAGGCATGTTGATATCGGATAATATCAACACGGCTTCATGTTCCATGGTTTTCATGACTTTTAATGCATCTTCCCCAGAAAAGGCAAAAACAAATTCAAGTTCGTCTTTACGTATCTCTTTTCGGAAACGTTGTTGAAATAGCACTTTTACATCTTGTTCGTCATCTACAACTAATATTTTCATAATGTCTTTTTTTTATTAATTACTTATAATGAGGGAACATTATTTCATTGGTAATGCGATGGTGAAGGTGGTACCCTCTCCTTGTATTGTGTCAACCGTTAGTTCACCTCCATGTACTTTAACAATATCATAGCTTAATGATAGTCCTAGTCCGGTACCTTCCCCAGATGGTTTTGTGGTGAAAAAGGGCTGAAAAATTTTATCTAGCACTTCTTTGGGTACACCGTTACCGTTATCGGAAACTTTAATCAAAACCAAATTACCCTGCTTCTTTGTACTTACAGATACCGTTGGTTCATACCCTTTAGAATTTTGTTCTTTCTTCTTTTTTACCACATAAAAGGCATTGGTAATAAGATTAAGAATTACCCTGCCCATATCTTGAGCGACGATATTTAATTTACCGATGGAGTCATCAAAATCGGTATTTAACGTAGCATTGAAAGATTTGTCTTTTGCGCGTAGGCCATGATAGGCTAGGCGTAGATATTCATCTGATAAGGTATTGATATCGGTCATTTCTTTTTGACCGGTACTGCTTCGGCTATGTTGTAGCATCCCTTTTACAATACCATCGGCACGTTTACCATGAAATATAATTTTGTCTTCGTTGGCAGAAACATCTTTTGCCAGGGCTTTTACTTCATCATAATTTCCATTAACTATTTCTTCCTCTAGTTCTTCAAGAAGTTCTTTGTTTACTTCAGAGAAGTTGTTGACAAAATTTAACGGATTTTGGATTTCATGGGCAATGCCGGCGGTAAGTTCACCAAGGCTTGCCATTTTCTCGGATTGGATGAGTTGTGATTGTGTGGCTTTTAAATCATCTAAGGATTGATTTAATTCTAATGTTCTTTCTTTAACTAGTTGCTCTAAAGTATCTTTTTGTTGGGATAAAATGGATTCTTTTTCTTTAGATAATTTTTGAACACGTTCTAAATTTAACCTTAAATCTTGGCTACGTTTTCCAAAAGCATAACCTAAATAAATAGCTAAAACAACATTGGTGAGCATAAAAGCAAAAGGAATAAATTTCTCTATGCGCTGCTCTACTAAACCCATATATAAACATAGTATTAAAGTCCAAAAGACAAGTTCAATACAGCTAGAACTCAAAAATAAAAAGCTGGCAATTTTATTTTTATTCCAAGATTTTAAACTTAAACGTATTATAGCAGCATAAAATAAAATTGACCAGATTGGAGCCAACACGTCAGGGTCATATAAAAAATAACAACCTATAGTTAAAAAACATAAAACACTAATAGTTTTAAAAACAATGTCTATAGGCTGTTCTAAAATTTTATAAAAACAGAATAAAAGAATAAGGCATGATATAAGAATGCAAGTGTCAAAATAAAACGTTAGCCAAAAATAATTACCAGTGTTAGGATAGAATGACAGTACTCCTAAAGTAAATAGAATTAAGAATAATAAAGAGGCAGCAAAATAACCGTTAATTCTCTCTTTAGGAAAGAAGATGAAAAACGATAGGAAAATAATAAACATTAAAATAGCAAGACCTAGTGAGATATTATAATTATTGATAAATTGTCGATAAAAAGCTACACGGTAATTCTTTACAAGGTCAGTTGAATTGGCATTACGCAAAGACGATAAATAAATTCTAAATAGTCCGTTATAATGGAAATAGATAGGGTATTTGAATTGGGCATTGACAAAACGTACAGCTAAAATTTGTTCTTTGCTTTTCTCTATAGGTATATGAAGTATTTGTCGAAATGGATTATTGTAAATAACTTCATCTTTGTTTGAACTTACGTTACCCAATTGGTGAATTAGTTTGCCATCTAAATAAATTTCTGAAGCTCCTTCTTGATATATATTTAAGACTAGAGCATCATTTAACGACTGGTCTGCCATAATACGTTTACGAAACCATACAATCTCACCTCTATCTGCAATAACGTTTTTACCATCAAGAAGATTTAAGTTACTACTAGAGAATTCATTCCAGGTAGAATCATCAAATTCTGGGTTAGCCCATGACATATTATCTCCTTTTTGATAACGCCAATTGTCACCAAGAATCATCCATTTATCAGCAACAGTAGTATCTGTAATGACTAACACTTTGTCTTCTTGACTAAAAACTGTCAACGGTAGTAGAAAACCAATAATGTATAATATATGTTTCATTATCATTTAAATTATGGGAAAAATGATTTTAAAAGTGGTTCCTTCACCTTGTTGTGTTGTCATCAGCAATTCACCACCATGCCCCTTAGTAATAATATCGTAGCTCATGCTTAAGCCCAAGCCGGTACCTTGCCCAGTAGGTTTGGTGGTGAAAAAGGGTTGGAATATTTTCTCTTTAACGTTTTCAGGAATACCGTTACCATTGTCAGAAACACTAATGGTGATATGTTGATCAGACTTTTTGGTACTGACAGTAACTATCGGCTTAAAACTAACATCTCTTTGTTTTTTCTCGTTTACCGCATAAAAGGCATTGGTAATCAAATTGAGAATTACCCGCCCCATGTCTTGTGGTACAATGTTTACTTTTCCAATGCTCTCGTCAAAATTTGTAATGAGTTCGGCATTAAAAGTTTTATCCTTTGCCCGCAGACCATGATAGGCCAAGCGCAAATACTCATCTGCAAGGACATTGATATCAGTTGGTTCTTTTGTGCCGCTGCTGCTACGACTGTGTTGTAGCATACCTTTCACAATATTGTCCGCGCGTTTACCGTGATGGTTTATTTTTTCTAGGTTTTGTTTGATATCCAACGAAATAGCCTTCACTTCTTCAAGATCTCCTTTATCCAATTCCTCGTTCATTTCATCAATAAGTTCATTACTTACTTCAGAAAAATTATTAACGAAGTTTAACGGATTTTGAATTTCATGGGCAATACCAGCAGTTAACTCTCCAAGAGAAGCCATTTTTTCTGATTGGATGAGTTGAGATTGGGTGGCTTTTAATTCTTCTAAAGATTGATTTAATTCTGATGTTCTTTCTTTAACTTTTAATTCTAACTTTTCATTTTGAGAAGTAGTAAGCGCACTCTTTTCAGCTTCAACCTTTACAAGTTCCATTGCATTTTTACGCATATTCTCATTTTTCTCTCTCATGCGATAAGCGACAAATGCCAACATTCCAAAATAAAAAATTCCCTTACCAATTAAGTCACTATTTACAGAAACTAATCTTAAACTAAGATGATCACCAGAAGCGAGCCATCTAAATATAAGTCCTAGAAAAGAAGTAGTAAAAGATAAAAATAAACTAAACATGACTACCCTGACAGACATTACTTTTTTTCTGGATTTTAATGCGAAAATGAGTAAAAATATGGCAATCCCTATTACCGTAATTAGGTAGGAATAAGAACTGAAATACATTGCTAAAGATGCTATTATACAGAATAGAATCAACAATTTATGAAGGTTTCCATATAACATCCTATAGCCCAATAAAAGACATAATATAGGGAAGAAGAAAAATAAAATATTACTTACATAATCTAATGTAATCATGATGTTAGAAGGTAGGGTGAAAAATAAACTATCTCCACCAAAGAATGCCGATGCAATGGTTTCTAGTAACATTACAGTGCAAAAAAGAGCTATAATTAATAACTCCTTTTCATCTCTAATTAGAATATAGAGAAGCCAGAAAAGAATTGAGAATATAAAAGAGCTGATCAAGTCAAATAAAGCTTTAAAACTCAATAAACTCATATAGTCAAAATACGCGTTGGATACAATTCTGGTTGAACCCACTAGAGCTTTGGTTATGTTTCCATAAGTGCTATAGTCAACATAGTGTATCGTTAATGTATGTACTGTATCAGGTTCTAAAAATATTGGGGTTCTTATTTCAAAATCTTGAATGTGTTCTTTAAATGAGGCTCTATCGTTCCCTTTTTCGCCAAATTGGCGGAACAACTTTCCATTTAAATAAATATCCTCTGCAGCATGATCTTCTTTATCTAAATAGAGAGGAAGCTTTGCTATAGCACTATCAATAGTAAACTGCAATCTGAACCATCCTTCAAATTTTCCAGAATTATCTACCATATCATTAGTTATCTCAGAAGGACTTAATCGTTCCAAGCCAGCTAAATCAATCTCTACAGGAGATAAATCTTTTTCATTGCCCGATTTAAAAATCCAACCTTCTATATTTTTCAACGTTAAACCAAATAGTGGATCTACATCTGCTTTCGTAAAATGTATAATGGTATCGAGTGCCAATCCATTTTTATCTACCGGGTTTTCTTGCCCACTTGCCGTAAATAGCATACAGAATAATAGCGTGATGAATAGTAGGGATTGTCTAATCATTGATTTTTAAATTATTAGTTGAACCTAGTTCAAAAATGGTTCTAAAGAAATTAGAGGTAGAAGAACGAATTAAAAACACCTCTTTGACCATGGTACCGTTAAAACAAGTGTCATCATTAAAAATGGTAGCATAGGATTTTACATCGTCATTTAAATAACTTGGTAACCATGTGTTATAATCTTCTACGACTTGTTTTTCCCTTTTTACAGCTAATTTCATGCACAATTGGTGGTTGGTTAAAAAAAATAGCACTGATTACAACTTCATGTTCGCATTTAATGTTTTGAATTAAACACAAGACAAATCGGGCTGCACATCAGGGGGCGATGAGCAACATATTGTGAATCAGAAAAATAAAGGGGAATTTTACACCCTTAAAGTACGTAATAACTTTTACTTTAAAAGTGTTTTATTGAGAATCTTAGATGCAAGAGATGAACTAGAATTCTAAATAAGGAATTAGCACAAAAAATATAGTATTAGATTGAAGTTATGTAATAACGGTACTCGGTATCAACTCTTCAACAATTTCACCATCTTTTAAATACATGTAATAAGAATGGTTTTCTTCGTTCAAGGAAACGGAAGTATGAACTTCGCCATCTATAAAATGAATAGCAGAACGGTCGTCGCAGGCGTAACCGTCGGATAGTTTGCCGGTCTTTATGTTTTCAAAGTATAAGGGTCTACGTGAAGTTTCAGAGTTGTAATGAGGACAGTGGCTTTTGTCAATAAACGCCATACCACCAACGATACTTAATTCCTTGGGTCTAGAATCTGTAGTACCGCCATTAAACCAGCATAAAGAACCAGCGCTACCGCCACCCATAACTACACCATTGTCATAAGCTTTCTTAAGTGCAACATCAATACCTTGGGCTTTCCAGATGGCAAGCATATTTAAGGTGTTTCCGCCGCCAACTATAATAGCATCCATACGAGAAATGATTTCCTCGAACGATTCTTTTTGGTCGTAAGAATTAATCCAAACTGATAATACATGCGGAGTAACATCTATTTGCGAACACACTTCATGAAAAGAAGCAATATACTGCTCGTCTTCTCCACTGGCGGTAGGAATAAAACACATATTCGGTTTTTCCTTGCCAGTAGCTTTAGCAATATAATTTAAGAATGGTACGGTATGGCGACCGCTACCGTAAATAACCATTTGCTTTTTCATAATGAGAAGTATTAGTATGAATATGATGCTAACAGGAGCTATTCGCTTCTGCTAGAGTCATTTCTTTTTTTTGGTCTACTTGTATTTCTATTGTTCTTTCCTCTAAAGTTGTTACCACCAGGTCTATTTCTGTTTCTATTTTTGTTTCGCGAATTGCCTTGCTTTTTTTTCGGTGGCATCGGTTGATCATCAGAAGGCGTATCGGCATCTACAAATTGATGTTCTGGCATACGTGGTACAGATTGTTTTATCAATTTCTCAATATCACGTAAATAAGCTCTTTCTTCCTTATCGCAAAATGAAAGTGCTATACCACTAGCATTTGCACGCCCTGTTCTACCAATACGGTGAACATAAGTTTCAGATACATTAGGTAAATCGTAGTTTACTACTAGAGATAAGTCCTCTACATCTATTCCCCTAGCGGCAATATCGGTAGCAACTAAAACTTTAAGATCTCCTTCTTTAAAAGCTTTTAATGCCTTTTGTCTTGCCGTTTGTGATTTGTTACCATGTATGGCAGCAGAACGTATACCGCCTTGGTCAAGTTTCTTTACGATCTTATTAGCGCCATGCTTGGTTCTTGAGAATACGATTAAAGTATTTTCAGGATTCTCCTTTATTAGGTGAATTAAAAGTTTAGGCTTATTTGCTTTGCTAACAAAATAAACTCCCTGTTCAACCTTCTCTGCTGTAGCTTGTTCTGGCTTAATAGTAACGCGTTCAAAATCGCCCAACATTTTTCTAGAAAGTTCCACGATATCTTTTGGCATGGTAGCCGAAAAGAACAATGATTGTCTTTTAGGAGGTAATTTTGCAATGATTTTTTTGATGTCGTGAATAAAGCCCATGTCCAACATTTGGTCAGCTTCATCAAGAACTACGTGCTCTAAATCTCTAAAAGAAATAAAACCTTGATTCATTAAATCTAATAAACGACCCGGAGTAGCCACTAAAATATCTACGCCACCTCTAAGTGCGTTTACTTGTTTTCCTTGTTTTACTCCGCCAAAAATAACGGTATTTCGTAGCCCTGTATACTTACCATATGCGGTAAGACTTTCGCTAATTTGAATAGCTAATTCACGGGTAGGTGTTACAATAAGAGCTTTTACTTTTCGCTTTGTCTGTCTTAAGCTGATACCCTCGTATAACTGATGTAAGATCGGAATACCAAAGGCGGCTGTTTTACCAGTACCTGTTTGCGCAACTCCCAGAAGGTCTTTGCCTTGGAGTAATATAGGAATGGATTGTTCTTGAATTGGAGTAGGGTGAGTATATCCTTCAGCTTCTAATGCTTTTAAGATTGGTTCGGCTAGGCCGAGTTCTTTAAATGTCATAAAATATTAATAAGATGCAAAGGTACGGTTTAATGTGGAAGGAAATATAAAGTGAGATTAAAGTACGAAGTGCAAAGTGCAAAGTACAAAGTAATAAGTATTAAGTAAGTAGTGCTAGGTCGTTCAAAGTAAGAAGTATTAAGAGTTTAGAAAATAGAATAAAGAGAATAGACTTTTTTAATAGTTCTTGATCAAGCGTATTTAGCGTAGCTAAATTTTATAGTTTTCAACAACCAACAACCAACAACCAACAACCAACAACCAACAACCAACAACCAACAACCAACAACCAACAACCAACAACCAACAACTCACTCTAAACTTAAACGTGCTTTTTGAGTTTGCGCTTGTATTTGAACTTGTATTTAAAACATCATTTGTCGGTTAACGACATCAATTATCGGTAAGGTGTTTTTTGGGGTCTTGTCGTTTATCGATTCGATTTTACACTTTACCCGAACTTGTGTCAAGTAACGATTATTAGGGGTTTTTCAGCGATTCACCACCTAGTAAAACAAGGCCTGCAGCGTTCTATTATTGTAACAAACGCAAGTCATGAAAACAATAATCGCAACAATCTTTATCATCTTTTTAAGCTTCACTGCTCAAGCACAAAACAATACTGAAGAAGTAAAGGTTGAAACTATTGAAATGAGTATTGTTACAGAAACTGTCAATGAGGTAAAAGCTGAATCTAATACAGAAGTAGCTAGACTATACAAATTCAAAAACTCAAGAATCAAAAGAGATTTGAACTTTTTGACTAAAGCTAACAAGCCAAAGATGGCATAAGTTTTAGTGTTCAGTGTTCAGTGTTCAGTTGCCAGTTACAGTTTACAGTATTAAGTATTAGGTACAAAGTATAAAGTAGAAAAGAGAAAATAGAGTAGAGAGGAATGACTACAGGCAATAACAATTTAGCTACGCAAAATTTTATTTTCCAACAACCATCAACGGACAACCAACAACCAATTAAAGTCCTGCCATTGCAGCTTCGGCACAACGTTCTCCGTCCATAGCTGCAGAAACGATTCCACCAGCATAACCACCACCTTCACCACAAGGGAAAAGACCTTTAATAACAGGGTGTTCTAATTTTTCATTTCTTGGAATACTTACGGGAGATGAGGTTCTAGATTCTACTCCCACGATATTTGCTTCAGCCGTATAATAGCCATGCATTTTATCTCCAAAGGCTTTAAAACCTTGGCGTAATCTACTACCTATAAGTTTGGGTAATAGTGAATGTAGTGGAGCAGAGTTGAGTCCGGGTTGATACGAAGTCGGATTTAAATCTACAGAAAGGTTTCCTTCTACAAAATCTGTCAATCGTTGGGCGGGAGCAGTTTGTGTTCTTCCGCCGGATGTAAATGCTAATCGCTCTAAAGCTTTTTGATATTCTAGTCCTTTAAGCGCTCCAAATTTCTCGTACTTGGGAATATCTTTATCTACGTTAATTTCAACCACGATACCCGAATTGGCATATAGGTTGTTTCGTTTGGATGGAGACATTCCGTTCACCACGACCTCGCCAGGTGATGTTGCAGCAGGAACTATGAAACCGCCAGGGCACATGCAGAATGAATATACGCCACGTTCTTTTACTTGTTCCACCAAGCTATAAGAAGCCGCTGGTAGCAATTCGCTACGGTCACCAGAACAGTGGTATTGAATACTATCTATAATATGCTGCGGATGCTCTACACGCACTCCCATAGCAAATGACTTTGCTTCAAGTGCTATATCTTTTTTATGAAGTAAATCGAAAATATCACGAGCTGAATGTCCCGTTGCCAAGATTACTCGTTCCACAGCCATTTCATCGGTTTCGTTTAAAACAATTGCTTTTAAGGTATTGTCTTTAATAACGAAATCGGTCACCTTAGTATTAAAATGAATTTCACCACCGTGATGCTGTATCACTTCACGAATATTCTGAACAATTTTAGGAAGTTTGTTCGTGCCAATATGCGGATGAGCATCAACCAAAATTTGGTCTGTGGCACCGTGAAAAACTAAACTTTCAAATATGCGACGAACATCGCCACGTTTAAGGCTACGTGTATATAATTTTCCGTCAGAATACGTGCCGGCACCACCTTCACCAAAACAGTAATTGCTTTCAGGGTTTACCTGATGGTCTTGGTTGATGGCTTTCAAATCTCGTCTACGATCCTTTACATTATTACCTCGTTCAATAACAATGGGTTTGTAACCCATTTCTAAACAACGCAGCGCCGCCCACATACCAGCAGGTCCGAAACCAACAATATGAATTGGTTTTGCGTTCGAGACATCTTTGTATTTGAAGTCAAGGGCATCGCTAGGGGCGGGTTCATTAATATAAATTGCCAGTTTATAATTAAAGAAAATTTTAGGTTTACGAGCGTCTATAGATTTTCGGAGAACCTTAATTTTAAAGGTGCCATCTTCGAGTCCTAAGTACTTTGCCGCACGAATTTCTAATCCGTTAGGTGTGCCTTCTTCTTTTAATGTTAACCGCAACTGTACATTTCTGACCATGCTGCAAAATTAAATGAAATTATATTACTGATTTAATTATCCAGACATTCCTTTTTAGGTAATTTGAATTATAAATTTATTTAGATATTTCATTTAAAGCTTGTTTAAAAGAGTTTACGGAACGGGTAATATCAGATGCAGTTGTTGCCCAAGAACAAACACTGATTCTGATTACTTTCTTGCCATTCCAGACAGAACCGCCTGCCCAACACTCTCTTAGGTCTTGAACCCTTTTCATGACTTTATCCGTTAAGTCATCATCAGCACATGAAATTAGTACTTGATTAAAAACCACATCGTTCAAAACCGAAAATCCTGCTACTTCCATAATCTCCGTTGAAAATTGAACAGCCCGTTTGTGCATTTCCAAAATCATTTCATCAATACCTTTTTTACCCAAATATTTCATTGTTGCCCAAAGCTCAATAACTCTGGCTCTGCGTGACATTTCTGGCGTGTAGAACATTCCATCTCTTTTATCACTTGTAACAATATAACTTCCCGCCATGTGTAGGGCAGATCTAATTGCAACTTCATCTTCGCAAAGAACAATACCACAATCATACGGAGTGTTTAGGGTTTTATGTCCGTCAACAGCCCACGAGTTGGCTCCTTCAATACCATTTGTTAAATGCTTTAATTTATTTACGGCACCGGCCCACAGACCAAAAGCACCATCAATATGTACCCATGACCCTGCCTTTTTTGCAATTTTACATAGCTCGGAGAAATTATCAAAAGAACCGCTATTCACATTCCCAGCTTGTAGAATTAATATAGTTCTATCATCTAATTGGGGTAAACTTGATAGTTCTAGTCTACCTTGATCATCCACATCTACCCATTCAATATTTTCTTTACCAAATCCTAAAAGTCCGATTGCCTTAAGAATAGTTGAATGTGCATGTTTACCAGTAACAATTCGTAGTTGAGGAGCATTGAACAAACCTTTATCGTTAATATCCCAATTTAGGTTGGATAGTAACCTAAAGCGCGCAGCTGCCAATCCGCAAATATTAGCCGTAGATGTTCCGCTAACAAAACCAGCAACCGTACTTTCAGGAAGATTAAAAATCTCTTTTAACCATTTCTCAACCACAGTTTCCAGTGCAGATCCAATAGGTGAGAGCACATGCATGGCCGGTGCTTGATCCCAAAATGTAGATATAACTTTTGCGGCTAAACTTACAGGAATTACAGCACCAGAAACAAAGCCAAAATATCTGGCACCTGTTGTGGTAACTGTCGCAGGAGAACCGTATTCATTTAAAAATTGGATTACATCATTCGCATTGGTAGAATCTAGCGGCATAGATTCATCGAATTTATCTAAGTCGGCTAAAGCCTCTTCTGTGGGATATACATTTCGTTCAAAAACACTTTCTAGGTATTCTTTTGCAAATTGTGACGCTTTTTCAAAAATGATTTTCTCATCCACTTCTTTATACATTTGGTTCTGTACTAAATTTGTAATGCTCATTCTTATATGTTTTTAGAATTGTTACTTATTATCACATTCAAAATTGAACAATTTATAGATACCATAACAGATTCAGTTTTTGTAAATTTAACCAGTACAGATAAAAAAAATCATATTGAAATCAATACCCACAAAAAGTTATAAGTACATTGAAATCGCTAACAGTATAGAGCAACAAATTTATGACGGAGTTCTTAAGTTAGGCGATAAGTTACCTTCATTACGTGTATTGCAGCAAGAATACGGCGTTAGTATAAGTACCGTTCTACAGGCGTATTATCAATTAGAAGCAAAAAGTTTAATTGTGCCTAAAGCAAAATCTGGATATTTTGTCATTTTTTGCTCACCGGATATTCCAAAGAATCCTGTTAAGAGTAATCCGGATCAATCATCTGTAAAAAGTAGTTCAACAGAGATTATCGTTGATTTTTTTCAAAACCTTTCTATTGAAAAAGGCGTTGATTTTTCATTGGGTGTACCATCAAAAAAGTTGTTACCAATTGCGAAGTTAAACAAGGTAATGCATGAGGCAGTTATATCGTTGCCGCTAGGTGGCAGTGCGCAAGGCGATATTTTAGGACGTGAGAATTTACGAAGACAAATAGCGAGAAGGTCTATTTTATGGGGAGGTAAACTTACCGAAAATGATGTAATCATAACATCTGGTTGTACCAGCGCATTATCATTTTCTTTGATGACCGTAACAAAGCCAGGAGATACGATTGCGGTGGAAAGTCCTGTTTATTTCGGATTGTTACAACTTGCAAAGACATTAAGGTTAAGGGTTCTGGAGTTACCAACAGATCCCCTTACGGGTATAGACTTGAATGCCTTAGAAAAAGCGATCGATAAGAATGATATTAAAGCAATTGCAATAATTTCAAATTTTAATAACCCAATGGGGAACACCATGTCTGATGATGGTAAAAAGGCATTAGTGAAAATTATTCAAAAACATAACATTCCGCTTATAGAAGATGATATATATGGTGATATTTATTATGGCGAAAGTAGACCTACTACTTGTAAAACCTATGATGATACAGGTCTTGTAATTCTATGCGGCTCTTTTTCTAAAACTCTTGCTTCTGGTTATAGGGTGGGATGGCTGGCACCAGGTAAATACTTCGATGAAATCGTGAAACTAAAACTTTATTTGTCTTCAACCACGGCAACAATTACCGAAGAAGCATTGGCATTGTTTTTAGAAAAAGGAAGGTATGACCACCATTTAAGAAAGCTACGGCAAACACTACATGCAAACAGTTTAAAATTTTTAAAAGCTATTGTAGCATATTTCCCTAAAGATACACGAGTAAGCAAACCCAAGGGAGGGTTTTTATTATGGGTAGAATTAGCTTCAACTATAGACACAGAGGTACTCTATAAGTTAGCGGAATGTGAAGAAATTAGATTTTTTCCTGGAAAAATTTTTACACTCCAAAATCAGTACACCAATTGTCTTCGTCTTAGTTACGGACTGGTTTGGAATGAAGAAATAGATAATGCTTTATACCGTTTAGGAATGCTCATTAAAAACTATGAGCAGATAAAGAACTAAGTATTTATCTGTTTAAAATCACTTTTCTACAATTGTCCTAAAAGTCAAATTTACTCTAGGATTCTTGCTTTTAGTTGTTGGCGGCAATCGATGTAACCAATTTGTTTGCGTTTCATCTTTCATAATCAATAAGCTGCCATGTTCTAAAACCAATTCTACTTTCTCTTTAGTTTCTTTATGTTTAAAAGCGAATTTGCGTTCATCGCCAAAACTAAGAGAGGCAATGGCGCCGTTCTTCTTTAGGTCTTTTTCTCCATCGCTGTGCCAAGCCATGCCTTCGCTACCGTCGTGATATAAGTTTAGTAGGCACGAGTTAAACATTTCTCCCGTTTCTTGTTCTATTTTATGTTTCAGTTCCAGTAACTCCGTCGTCCACGGTAACGCCAGTTTTGTAGTATTAGAGTAAGTATATTCGAATGGTTTTTCGCCATACCAAGCTACTTTACGTTTGGTGATAATCTTTTTTCCAAAGATGATAGCTTCATCATTTTTCCAAACAATGTTGTTTAGTAGTTTATCTAGGTAATTCTCAGCTTCCTGTTGGGTAAGTATTTTCCCGTAGTAATTAACTGTTCCACCCTTCGGAAGCAAATTTTTACTATGGTCAACCTTTATATCAAATAATTTCATTTTCTAATTCATGCTCATGTGCTTTTACAAGCTAATAAAATTTTAATGCTTTAAAAAACAAAAGCGAATAGCTAACCTTTTTTTATAAGATTATCTACTCGCCTTTATAATTAAAGAGAACTCTGTTGATATATACTAATTGCTTTTAAGCAAGTTCTTAATCACCTTGTCCCATTTTTCTATAGACTGAAACTCTCCGCTCAATTGATAGTTTACTTCAGCATTATAGAATTCAAAAACAGTATCGGGTTCATTTGCCTTTTTAGAAAAAAGTTTTAAAAGTAAACGCTCTGTTATTTTCTCTTTTCTAGCATACGATTTGCCGATGTTGGCAATTTCAGAGGTCTTAATAGTAGATAAATCGGTGTATTGCTGATTTAAAACATCACCATTTTTAGAAATAAAGAATACGAATTTTTTCTGTGCATCAACGCCTATGGCGTAGTGACCAAAAATTTCATGTTCCGTTATTTTACAATTATGTTTACTGGCAACATCGTTTAGAGATGTCATCATTTGTTTTTCTTTCGTTTTTCTACTTCTGCTAGTTACAACAAAAGGCATTGCACAAAGTGCAACAGATGCTAAACCAATAGCGGCTATTCCTAATTCCATTTTCTAATTTTTAAAATATGATATATTGTTTTCTGTATGATGTTTTAAATAACACCATATCAAATAGTTACATGTGGTTACCAAAACGATAACCTTTAAAAAAATGGATTACCAGAAACTATGGAAAGGGAAGATGAGATCAGACTTTCTATGTCTTATCAATAACGTATTGGCGAACAGTTGGTACTGCTTTATTCTTGCTACAAAGCGTAACTCACTATTATTTAAATGTGAGCTGAAACTTGTGAACGGTAATTTGTAATTCGGTGATGATACTTCCGCAACATCAGAAACTGAAATTTCAGATTGCTGCGCATGCGGAGATAATGTCTTTGTAGATTCTTTAAATAAGGATTGCTTATTACTGCTAAGGCTTATTACAACCTCATTAGAAAAGGGTAACGTATTTGCAGAACTATATATCCCGAAACAATAAATTGTAACGAGTAAAAGAACTCTAAATATGTTATTTGTACTTTTCATATTAAGCAATAACCGCTTGGTTTAGAATTACATTTACTTCTTTTAAACTTTCGTCATTATCTAGCAGCAATACTAGAGTATCATTAGCTTCTATAATGGTAGAACCTCCGGGTCTAACAAAAGTTCCATCTCGTTTGATCATAACAATAAATGCAGCCCTTGGTAAGTGCAAATCTATTATACGTTTATCTACCGCAAAACTATTTGGCAAAATTATAACTTCTTCCATAGCAGATTTCGGTAGATTGAGAATATATCTATCATTTTCTGCTATAGGTTTTACTTCGTCAGGCAAAGCAACATTCAGCCATTTTGCAAAAATAGACAATGTAGTACCTTGAATTAGTACTGATGAAACCGATATAAAGAATACAATGCTAAAAATGATATTCGCCTTGTCAATACCTGCCAATAGGGGATAGGTAGCAAATACAATAGGCACTGCTCCACGTAAACCTACCCATGAAATATAAAACCGGCGTCCCATTTTCATTTTAAAGAACATGAGGCTCAATAAAACACTAACCGGTCTTGCTACTAGAATGAGGAATACTGAAATTAGTAATCCGATGCCTAAATATGGAATAATTTGTGACGGAAAAACTAATAATCCTAAGGTTAGGAACAATACAATTTGCATTAACCAAGCCATACCATCGAACATCTTTAAAATGGTCGATTTATGTATTAAATCTTGATTACCTAAATACACGGCGCAGATGTAAATGGCTAAGAATCCGTTACCACCAAAGGCATCTGTAGCTGAAAAGGTGATGAACATTAAAGCGATAACCAATACCGGATACAAACCTTCAAAACCAAGTTTAATTTTGTTGATGATAATCTCGCTCAATTTACCAAAAGCAAATCCACCTATAGCCCCCAGTATCATTTGTTGCAAAAATAGGGGTATGATGGAAAGTACACTTAAATCTTGATTAATGACCAAGGTTAGAAAAGCAAGTGTAAGTACATAGGCCATAGGGTCGTTACTACCACTTTCTAGTTCTAATGTAGGTCTAAGGTTGCTTTTTAACGCTAAGTTCTTTGAACGTAATATGGAGAAGACAGCGGCGGCATCGGTAGATGAAACTATAGATCCCAAAAGCATACTCTCGTAAATGGTGAAGTCTGTAATGTAATACACAAAAGTACCTAGTGTAAGTGCTGTAAGTAAAACACCTAAGGTAGAAAGTACCAAACCTTCTTTTAAAATCGGTTTTACAGCTTTCCAGTTGGTATCCAGCCCACCAGAAAAAAGAATGAAGTTAAGAGATACTATACCAATGAATTGTGCAAGCTTGGGGTCGTCAAACTGAATGCCACCAATACCATCAGAACCTGCCAGCATACCAATTGCCAAGAAAAGGATTAAGGTAGGCACCCCAAACTTGTAGGAGGTCTTACCTACTATAATGCTAATAAATAGCAGAATAGAACCTACTAAAAGTATGTTTTCTATGGTGAGATTCATTGATGGTTATTAATCTTGATTTTAACGTAACAAAGTTAAATCTTTTATTAAAAAACCAATGTAAATGCTAAGGTTTGGCACAATGTTAACATGTTGTATTAATACCTAACATTTATAAAAAAAATTAATTTGTTTTTCTGATTAGGGCAATTATAATATTTACGAGATACAAAGACTGTATACAACCTGCTACAAGTGCGGATAAAGTAATAGTTACTTGTGCATCAAAATATAAAGAGGTAATACCTTGATTGGATTCCGGTAAGAAAAATGGGGTCAATAAAATTAAGCATAAACTGATAACTGTGATGATTAAATGAATTATGGTAAGCCAATTTACCAACCTTCTGTTTAATTTAATTACTACCCAATAGCCTAATCCTATAATTCCACACATAATTGAAAGTAATACACCTAAATTAAGCATTGTGATTACAAAATAGGTATCATGAATATTGATGGCGATAGTTTCATTTGAATCTATATAGCCAATTAAAAGTAAAACGGGAATAAGAATCCAGAATACGAAATGAGGTTTTTGAGTAATTTTCTTCATCTATAGTTGTAGTATTATTCTTAAGGTCAAGTTAATCATTATTAAGGTCTTCCCAATTTGTATTTTAAATTAATATTTATAAATACATTTGCATGTATCAATATATTAAACACATCATGGAGCTAAAACAGGTTGAGAAAATTTCTAAAGCATTAAGTGATGTAAATCGGTTGAAATTGTTGCGGTACATGCAAAAGAATCAAGGTAAGGTAGAATGTACTAAAGCCTGTAATTTGCTTGATTTAGCACAACCATCTATTAGTCACCATGTAAAAAAGCTTGTAGAAGCAGGCTTGATAAACAAACACAAAATAGGTCGTAATTATAATTATACCTTGAATCATGAAGTGTGGGATAATTACTTGTTGAGGTTACAAAATCTGTAATTTTTTTAAATAGATATATAGATACTTTTAAATATATAAATGAATTTATCTACATGAAAAATATAAAATATTCTATATTGGATTTAGCCATAGTATCTGAGGGTACTACGCTAAAAGACACTTTTGATCATTCCGTAGCTCTTGCGCAAGCAGCGGAAGAATCTGACTATACCCGTTTTTGGTTGGCAGAGCATCATAATTCCATAGCTATTGGTAGTAGCGCAACATCTATATTAATAGGTAAGATTGCCGAAGAAACGAAAACGATACATGTAGGGTCTGGCGGAATTATGTTGCCAAATCATTCCCCATTAATTGTAGCGGAGCAATTTGGGACATTAGGAATTCTATATCCGAACAGAATAGATTTGGGTCTAGGTCGCGCACCAGGTACAGATCAGTTGACGGCACAGGCTATACGTTCAGATTTTTTTCAGGCAGCACAGTCGTTTCCTTTAGAAGTTGAAAAAATACAACGTTACTTTTCTACTGAAAATGCTAGTGCAAAAGTACGTGCTACTTTGGCGGAAGGGGTGGAGGTGCCCTTGTATATTTTAGGTTCAAGTACAGATAGTGCTCACTTAGCAGCTAAAAAAGGATTGCCTTATGCATTTGCCAGTCACTTCGCAACGACACACTTAATGAATGCCTTGCAAATTTATCATCAAGAATTTCAGCCATCGAGTGAGTTAGAAAAGCCATATACTATGGCAGGGGTGAACATTATCGTAGCCGATACTGATGAAGAAGCAGAACGTATTTCAACATCGCTTTACAAAATGATTGTCGGCTTGTTGACAGGAAATAGAGGTTTTATGCAGCCACCAGTAGATATGACTGAAGATATACGCGAGTTAAGTCAGAATCCGTCTGTACAACAAATGTTGAAGTATTCCTTTATTGGTAGCAAAGAGACCGTTAAAAAGCAGGTACAACAATTTATTGCAGATACCCAAGTAGATGAACTTATAGCGGTAACCAATATTTATGATGGCAAAGACCGCATTAAATCTTACCAATTGTTTGCTGAAATCATGAATGAACTGAATGGAGAGCAGAAATAACTGCTCTATGTTTTAATCTTTTATTTCAACGGTAGATTGTCGCTCTCTATTAACGGTAAGTTTTGTTACATCTGGTCGTGAATAATGCCCAACGGAATCAAAATTCTGTCTTTCTTGAAGCACCCTATTAAAATCTATTGTCGTTGTAATAAGACCTTCTTTGTCAATAACCGGTGGTAAGATCCATTCTCCATCCGGTCCGGCAATACAAGAACCTCCGTTTGCCAGAGTATCTGGACAGTTTTCAAGAATAGTATCTAAGTGCGGTATGTCTATAGGGAAATCGGTTTTGCTCATTAAACTAGAAACGGAAACTACAAACGATCTAGATTCCCTCGCAATAAATCGTGTAATATCAGCAGTGTTGTAATCGGAACCCGGCCAGACGGCAATATGCAAATCTTCTCCCAAACCGTATAAAGCGGTGCGTGGAAGAGGCATCCAATTTTCCCAACAATTTAATCCGCCAACGGTGAAGTTTTTTAACTCGTGAACTCGTAAACCATTACCATCACCAGGTGCCCATGTAAGTCGCTCTTCGTAGGTTGGTTGTAATTTTCTGTGAACAGATTTAATTTCACCATCACTATTTATGTAAACTAGCGAGCAGTAAATACTGTGACCACCTCTATTCTTTGCACGCTCCATTAATCCTAAGTAGATGGCAATTTTATGTTGCTTTGCAAGTGCACAAATGTCGTCTAATTCTCCCGCTTCAATTTGAATGGAATTTTTAATATAATGAGCGTGAATTTCTTTCTGCACTTTAGAATCAAACTGAGCACCATCCGTCATGGAAACCCAAAAAGGATAGCCAGGTAATAGAGCTTCACCAAAAACTACAAGCTCACAATCATCTTCACCAGCTTTAATGATATAATCCTTGATTTTATCAATAGTCTTCTCTTTATTTAGCCAAACCGGTGAGATTTGAGCCATACCTATTTTAAGGTTGTTTTGTTCTGGAGTATCTATTATTTTAGTCATTACTGATATTGGAGTTTAATTTAGTTTGGAGCTGTTTTTTAAATCGTTGTGCGAAAATATGATTAGGGTCTAATTCAAGTGCTTTATCAAGGTTTGAAGTTGCTAAAGACAAACTATCCATTTTTAAATAAATACTACCGTATAACACATAAGGTTGAGGTATATTCGGGTCATTGATCTGGGTATTAAATTGGTCGGCAATAGCGAGTGCTTTTTTGAAATTCCCCAAATCAGATTCCAAGGTAGCTGCATAGCTAATAAAAAATGGTATTTTCTTTTGTTTAGGTGTGGTAAGAATGTGTAACGAATCTAAGGCTAATTCAGGTCCGTAAATAGCATTCAATACCTCAATGTATTCTGCCTTTATATATGATTCGTTGGGGTATTTATGTATAAAAGTACTATAGTTTTTCTCAGCTGTTGACAAGAAATTTGATATAAAATCTTTCTCTAATTTTATTTGTTGTTCACGTGCATTAAATAGTTCTAGCGTAATCATGGTAACTTCTAAAATCAGTTGGTCGTCTTCACGAACCTTAATTTGAGAATTGTTTAGGTCGTTTAAAATTTGAATTCTTTCCTTGAGATTGGTCGTGTTTTTACCAACCAACGCCTGCCCGACAATAAAAGTAGAATCTACTGTTACGGCTTTTCTAAATGCTTTTTCAGATAGCGTCCATTGACC
Source organism: Maribacter sp. UH1 (assembly GCF_056839145.1). NCBI lineage: Bacteria > Pseudomonadati > Bacteroidota > Flavobacteriia > Flavobacteriales > Flavobacteriaceae > Maribacter > Maribacter sp. UH1. The sequence goes on along the minus strand of NZ_CM166387.1, from coordinate 185,045 downwards.
ATAATCTAGAATATGCTCCCAACCTTTATTAAAGTAAAAAACAGCAGAATCGTTTTTAGCGCCGTAAGTGTAAACGGCCGGTTGGTTAGATGATTTATTTTGTTTTTGCTGACATGAAGTAAACAATACAAAAGCTAGTACATAAAGGGAATACTTCAATGACATGGAAAATAGGTTTAATCGAAAATATTGTTTTTAATTTCATTCGAGCCATTCCAAGATCTAAAATATATTACTGAATCGGCTTGCCCTACAATTTTTATTAAATCATCAATAGCTTCTGGTAAATATTGAGATTTATGACAATCTGATGCGGTATGACCAAGCAATAAATCTTCCTTGTTGAATGGTATTCTATAGGTTAGAAATCTCTTTTGAGTTCTTTTTAAATTATCGTTTAACCATTGTACTAAATCAGTATTAAAGCTAACATTCGTGTTACCTATTTCTTTCGGATACCCGTAATACAAAAGGTTTTGTAAAGATTCTGATGTTTCTCGTTGAAAAACCTCGGTAACCACGTTACTAACAATTCTATGGTCTGGGTGACCATATTGGCCACCAGGTCCAAAACTAATTACAGTATTGGGTCGGTATTTCGTAAAAAGGCTATCAATTTTTTCGTCTAAAGAATTAATGTTCTCTTTTTGCGCTAAATCTCCGTCTATATAACTAAGAAATATCGGTGAATTAATACCTAAGGTTTTTGTAACACATAATGCCTCTTCTGCACGTGTTTTTGCCAATAATTCACCCGCAGGAATATTTGCATGAGGTGTAACTCCTTTTGAGCCATCGGTAACAATTACCAAGTGAATATTTTCCCCTTCTTTTTGGTACTTCGATAGCATAGGGGATATAACAATCTCATCATCTGGGTGGGCAAATATTGCCATTAGTGTTTTGCCGTTGTTGGAAGAGATTTCATTTTTAATTGATTTCTTCTTATGATTGCCACAGGATGACAATAGTAGAATAGTTAAAAGAATCGGTAATAGTATTCTCATTATGTTGGTTAAGAACGATAAAGTTCAATTAACGAATTAATTCAATCAACTTCAAATTTAATTCCTCTGTCAATTCGGGTATGGTTCTTATATGATCCGTATTAGTTTCCCAAAATAGTTTTGGTTCTTTAGCAGCATTAAAAATGTTCTGTCCTCTTTCGAATGGAACTGCCCTGTCTTTGGCACTTTGTATAATAAGTTTAGGTATATTTTTAATTTCAGTTATGTCTCTAATGGCAATATAATCTTGATTATAGTCTTGGGCGTTATTGGTAAATGATCTTAAATAAAACGCTCTAAAATTATCTGTAATAAAGCTATGAGCAGATTCTAAAGAGCCGTCTAGAACTAACGCATCTACTTTAGGTTGATTTTCTTTGGTCAGCTTTGCTGCCAATTGACCACCTAAAGACATACCATAGACGATTGTTTTTATACTATCATTTTTTGTTCGATTCAAAAAATCAGCGAATGCTATTTCTGTATCTTTCATTAAACCTTTGTAAGTCGGTACTCCATTAGATTTTCCATAGCCTCTCCAGTCTGTAGAATACACCTTAAAGCCATTATCTACAAGAGGTTTAATTAGTTCTTTACTTTGGCTGGTGTTTCCACTGTTGCCACGAACTAAAAATATGTTTGCTTTTGCTTTAGTTGAGGGATGAAATAAATAAGTATGAATATTTATAGAATCTTCTACGGTAAGTATTTGTTCTGAAAAATTTAAATCATCTAAAGTCTCAATTTCTGAAGAAGGTCTATAGAAAAGTTTAGTTTCATTGTTTTGTACCAATGCTTTTATGTATGGATCTGATATGTAGATGAATAAACCGTAGGAGGTTGCTAGAATTACTAAAATTAAAATTGATCGGATGATAAATTTGATTGGTTTTTTCATATTGGGTGCAACGTATTTGTAGATGTTTTGTTGTTGAAAGAAGCTTTTTAGATTACTAATGGTCTTAGATATACCGTATATTCAATTGAATTGTAGTTTTACCTTTTTAAAATCAATTTAGAGCTTTGGTAAACACTAAATTTTTACATCAATTTTTACTACTTTAACTGACTACTAAATAGTAGCTACATGAAGTGTTTAAAGTATTTAATGGTATTTGTATTGTTTACAGCATGTAAATCATACGAAATAGGTAAAATAGACACTCCAAAAGGTGAAATTTTGGTATGGTTGCATGATGAGACTCCCAATCATAAAGCAAGTTTTATAGCATTAGCAAATGAAGGTTATTGGGATTCGTTGACCTTTAATAGGGTAATTCCAGATTTTGTAGCACAAGGTGGTTGCCCAGATACTCCGGAAGGATTTAATGACCCCGAATATTTGTTAGCGCCAGAATTTGATTCAAAACTTACACATACGTATGGTGCAGTAGGAGCAGGGCGAGATGGCAATGCCGAAAAATTATCGGCTCGTTGTCAATTTTATATTGTACAAAATAAAGATGGTCTACATCGCTTAGATGGTGATTATACTGTGTTTGGTAATGTTTTAAAAGGGATGAATGTAGTTGACGAATTAGTTGGTGTACCAAAAGATTCAACTGATACACCGATTACACCTTTATCATTAGATATTTCAATAGTAAAGATTTCTGCGAAAAGGTTAAAAGAGCTACGGTTAAATAATAACTAATTCATCAATAATTTTTATTTTGAACTAGCCTACAGAACAAATGCTTATTGCTTTATTCATCTACTTTTAATTCAATTTTACTGGTAGTTGTAACCAAGGTTTTAATTTGGTCATCAATACTTTTTTCAATTACAAATACTAACGTATCTCCAATAGCTAAGTTATTCTTCTCTTCTTTGAAAGTAATCATATAATCTTCAGATAATCGATAAGATTTTCTGTCATCTAGTTCTGTTTTGTTGATGTCTATACGGTGTGGAACTCCTTGGTAAACTAATTGTTTTGCACCATTACTATTTTCGAACCGATTAGCTTCTTCATTAAAGCACTCTAAATCTACAGAAGTAACTTCATCAGAAAAACCAATTATCTGTACATAATACTTGTACTTTTTTGAAAAATTCTTCCATTTTTCCATTTCTGGCGGAATGTTATTTTTTATGATACTATCTATTTCTTTACTGTTAGCATCAAAGTCTTCAGGTAAAGAATTTAAGAGTTCATCTCCAAAGGCATTCCAATTATAACTATCAAATTCGTTTGCCTGATACGTAGCAATCTCTTTTTGAAAATAATATTTACCCGATGCCCAAAGTGTCACCATGCCACCAGGCGCAATACCTACTCCAAATTCATATCCATAAACATCAGATCCACCGTATGGACTAAATGAGTGCATTTTTGATTTTTCTAACTTAAATAAACTATCTATTGTTTTATGCGGAAGCTCAAAAGTGCCTTTATATATTTTACGTTCACGAAGAGAAACCCAATGGCAGGATAAGGTATATGGCGGAGGGAAATTTTCAAATTCATAATTACCTGCAAACCCCCAGTATGCATTATCTTCTTTATAGTCCTCGGAAATAGTTATAGATTGATTTTTATTTTCAGTTACAAGTTCAAACCTGCCCATAATAGGGTGGTGTTCAGCTACACTAGCACTAAAAGAGTAATTTTCTCGAGCGTAGGTTTGGTATGCTACCATTCTCCATACATGCAATGCAATAAGGATTACGGTAATGATTAAAAAAGATAAAGTTAGTTTATGTATTCTCATATTTAATGCTTAAAAGCCGCTGCAAGCCCTGTTAAATAAGCTATAGCTAGTGCCACTAGTAATGAGATTACTACGGCTATTATACCAAGAATTTTAAATGTTTTTTTATTCTTAGAAGTATCGAAATATGCTATCAAAAACAGCTGAATTGCAACTACTACCCAAAATAAATTGAAAATATAGAATAAGTGGTTTTCATGACTACTCATTTCTAATAAAAAACTAAAAAGTAATATGGTGTTTACAATAGCTATTAGAAATGTCAAAGAGCTATTAAACTTTGGTATGGTTTTGATCATATTTTAAATTTTGATTGCAAAATTATTTTAGTTCACATCTTACATCTGCCATATACCCAGCTTTCTGTTCAAGCCAATCGTTTAATTCTAAGGTGTCATTATCGGACATTATAAAAACCCTGTCCCAAGATTTTCTTTGAATTAGTCCTTTAGCAATAAGTTCTTCGGTAGTTCTATCTAGAATTACAACCGTATCTCTTTCTTTTCCTTCAAAAAAAACATGATTATTTCTACCATAATAGTTTTCAATATCAAGCATATAAAGAAAACTGCCTATAATTCCCGTAACTACGAATACAAAAACAATGGCTAGTTTTGATAAACGTTTATAGAATAAAAAAGTGATAAATATAAGAATGAAAATCAGTGCAATTAGTGACATTAAAAAATGTTTTTTAGCTTTTTAGAAGGATTTGTTTTTTTCTCCAAAGCTAAATCTATTATCGATAGCTATTGGGGTTAGCGACTTTATAAACCCGTCTGCCGGCAAGCAGGTATACACAGACCTTTTGGTTTTGCCCTTAAGCCCGCATTACCTTTAGGCGGTGTTGGTAATAGCTTTTTATAGCAAAGTCCACCAAAATAACGTTGTGACCAAAAATATTATGACCAAATAAATAATTCCGCGTGTTTTTTGAACTTCGAATTTCTCTAAAACCTTTGCTCTGTTGATAAAAATCACAATTCCCAACAGAATGATAAATCGAAATATAATACTCAATATACTTGGTCTAGGAAAAAAACTATCCAATTGTTCAAATATTCCTCCATTTCCATCAATTGAATAACGATAGGAACTAATTCCAGAGTATATCGTTGAGAACGCATAATATGTCAAAAGTCCAGCAGTCAAATACCAACCATACTTTTTACTTTTCCAGAGTCCAAATATCCCAATCGGGAATAAGAAGTAGGGGACAAGAAACTCATATACACTGAAGTCCCAATCTCCAAAGTCCGAAAAGAATGATAGCAGTAATCTTAAGTCCCGAATAAAATAGAATAAGTATGAAAGAGTCAAGAAAATACAAAGGGATAAAAAAGTTTTAGAAAGTGTGTCTTTTTCAGTTGGCACGAAAAGCTTTCCTATATCCAAAACCTTTTTCTTCAGTTCAGTTTTTTGATTTTCCTTTTTCCTTTTTAGGTTGTTGGTAGATTCGATTTTTTGTTTAAACTCAGTGAGTTGGTCTTTATCTATTTTTCTAGATTCAAATTCCTTTTTTGCTGCTAATAAGGCTTCTGGTTTGTAGTTGTCTTTTTCGTGATTGATAATTTCAAAAAGCTCAAAATCCGATCTTTCGGACATTACTTTGTCAAATTCACTCATTGCGTGGTTATATATTTTTTAAATTGTGGCTAACGGTTGGGCTATGATTAGTGTGGGGCGGAAATCCGACGGATTTCCAACTACGCGCTAAGCAAAAACTTTTTGTTTTTATCTTTTTCATTTTAAAAGCCAAATCCAAAATATTTGGCGGTTTTAATAAGTAAAACCAAACCTTTAAATACAATACTTTATGCCCTATTTGCTATAGGTGTTGTGGTAATAGTTATTATGTTCTAGGTGATGTAAAGGAAATCCATCTATTATTTACTCTGAGCATTTCACCAAAAGAAACAGTGTATATTTTTTCATTAACTTTTATTTTGAAATAGAATTGAGTCGTTTCAAGAGCGCCATTACCTCTTGGAGAAATAATACTTGAATTTCCTTCATAATTTTTTAAGAACCCCAAATACTCTGTTCGTATGGTTTCGTTTTCTAGAAGTTCTATTTCTATTCTATCATTTTTATTAACTTTATTTAGTAAGTTTATAAAAGAAGATGCGTAGTTCTCCTTGTTCTGATTTAGAGCATTTTTAATTTCTTGTTCACTTTTCTTTTCAAACACCTCAGGAATTCCTCGATAGTATAGTTTATTTGTTTTAAAAAAACGAACTGTATTTATACTTGGACATAGTTCATAAGCTAGTTTTTTCAAATTTGCACTGTCTTTTGCTTTAAAATATATGATAAACTTATCTATAAGTTCTTCCAATTCATTTTTGTGAAATTTAATTGTTTTTTTAGATGGTATTTTTATTAATTTAAAATCACCAAGTACTGTTTTAGGAAGAATTTTGGATAATAGTTGGTCTATTTTAGGATTCAAAATTTGTTTTCCATTACAATACCAATAATTAGCATATTCAGCAGGGTTTTCTGTCCTTGATACCTTAATATTTTCGTTCCCTTTAATTAATTCAATCTCAAGGTCAAATGGAGTAGTTAAAACTTTTTGATTACTGTAATTATCTTTGTGTACTTCATTTTGAAACAACTCAAAGAGTTTTTGAAAATCTTTAAGTTTTACTTCACTTTTAGTATTGATTATATTTTTATCGCTATTAGATATTAGGATAGTATCTGAAGTCGCTTTGTAATTAGAACTATACTTAATTATTTCTGAGGATGTTAGATGATTGTTTAAGGACGAATTCTTATAAATTAATTCATACCTTATAGAATTATCTATTATTGTATCATTAGTATTAAGACTTTTAATAATTTCTGTTTTTCTATAATTAGAATTAACATTCAAATGCAAATCCACCTGAGCTTGAGAACTAAAAACGCAAAAAAATATAATTATTAGTATTATTCTCATTTTTGTCATAATTATTACGAACGTTTGAGCTATGAACAGTACGGTAGCAAACTAGCGTTTGCTTTCCGCCACGCACGTAGCGAAATCTTTTGGTTTTGTTTTTTCTTTTTTTGTGTCAAAGCGAAATCCCAAAGATTTCGCGACATTCTAAAAATACGCAGAACTTCGCATTTATAACCTAAGCCCGTATTGTTTATAGGTTTTGTTGTACACAGTTATTTTCCGACCAGCTCGCGAATTTCATTCAAGTCCGTTTCTTTTAAGTCTATTTCAATTTGCTCATCAGTAATCTCGGATAAGTTAATTTTGTCCATATAAAATTTCCCATCAGATTTTCCAACAATTATTAGATTGGTCTGGTTCTTTACTGGGATGTTTTTAAATACTAGATTGTCAACTGTCCGATGGTCAGAAACAAATGAATTAAGGTTGCTGTAAAGAAAATAGATGTTTAAATTTTCTAACTCATCATCTCTCGGTATTAGTTCGAAGTTTGCTAAACGGTCCGGAAATATGACAAAATCGATATTTATCCATTTAAAACGATTTAAGAAAACTGACCCTGTAATATTAAAAAAGTCATTTTCAGTTTGACCAGGAATCGTTTCAGGGATATCTTGATAATAAAACTCCAACGAATCACGTGGTATAATTTTTAATACTTCTATGGCATATTCCTGATTGTAGTGCTTAACACCAACAAAGATTTCCTCTTCATTCCAGGTGAATTGATTTAGTGTGTCTACAGTACCTGAATAAATATTGTTGTTTTTCAATCTATTATCGGGAAATGAAACACCAATTCGTCTATTCTTTTTTAGTTCTAAACTTTTTCCATCAGCTTTAAAATCCAAGTAGATTACTCCAGATGATTCTAATAATTCTCCTTTATTTGTGATAGTATTTATGTTATTGAAAATTAATTCTTTAAAATCATAAAACTCTTTTAGCTCTAATGTGATTTTTTGATTTTCCGCTACCTCAAAAGCTTCTCTGATAAACCAGATTTGTGTTCCATTTTTTCCTTTGATTTCGGAGAGTGAAATTGTGTCTAATTCAAAGGTTTGTAATTCAACCTCGCTTATTTGTTGTAAATAGTTTTCAGGTTTGAAGTCTACTTTTCTATCATCTTTACAGCTTATTGAAAAGATTAGAATTAATGAAATAATCGATATTGCTAGAAGGTTTTTCATAATTGTGCACAACAATTGTATATATAACATTAATGTTATATATACCTCCAATATAGAATATATCAAACATATGTTATATATATCTTTTATAAATTTTTAATGATCAAGTAGATTCTATATGAATTAGATAACAAAAGTTTCAGTTAGTTTAAAATACAGTTCAGCTAGTAGATAGTACAATTCAGAATATATTTTTATTAATTGAGTAGAAAAAGTTTCATGTTTGCTTTTATTAGGGCAAGTATAGAAATAAATAGACTTCTAAAAGTAAATCCCTAATTTTAAAAATTAGAAAGCAATCAATTTTAAGCTTACAAACATGAGTAGTTTTTTAAAGGTAGTAAGGACAGCAATAATCATAGCCTTGGTTATGGAACTAGTTCGGTTGCTTCTATCTGATTGGGAAAGCATAACATTATATGGCGAATTACAATTTACTGGTATAGCCTTACTGTATTCTTTTGTGCTATCTATGGTTAATATGTATTTCAGTGACTATATCTCTCAAAAGTATACATGGGAGAATGAAACGCAAAAACGGTTATGGTACGGTGCCGCTGGCTCTATTGTACTTACTGTATTGGCTTTTGGTGCTGTACGTGCGTTTACTGAAATCTATATATTTGGTAAAAGTTTTGAACAGTACGTAGCCGGAGAAAGGATACAATATTACTTCTATGCGCTGTTGGTTACCCTAGTAGTTTCATTGTTTTTACACGCTTTCTACTTCTATAAAGCCTTACAAGATACCAAGGTAAAAGAACAAAAAATTATTGCAGGTTCAGCATCTGCAAAGTTTGATGCTTTAAAGAATCAGTTAGACCCTCACTTCCTTTTTAATAGCTTAAATGTATTGACCAGCCTTATAGAAGAAGATCCTATGCAGGCGCAAAAATTTACTACTTCGCTATCTAAGGTGTATAGATATGTATTAGAGCAGAAGAGCAAAAATCTTATTTCTGTTGACGAAGAACTAAAGTTTGCAAGAACCTATGTGCGACTTCTAAAAATGCGTTTTGAAGATAGTATCGTATTTGAAATTCCTGATGAGGCACTGGATCCTGAGGCTAAAATAGTACCATTATCCCTACAGTTGTTATTAGAGAATGCAGTGAAGCATAATGTGGTAACTTCTTCAAAACCACTGCACATTAGAATATATGAAGAAGACGGGTACTTATATGTGGTCAACAATTTACAAGAAAAACAAGTAGTTAAAAAGAGTAGTGGTGTGGGGTTACAGAACATTCGTCAGCGTTATGCCATTCTTACAAAAAAGGAAATGCAGATTTTTAAGACCGCTAAAGAGTTTAAGGTGCGTTTACCTATGCTTACAAATACAATTTCTTTTCGAGAAACACAAGATTCCCATATAAGCGCCAAGCGCTATGAGAAAGCAAAAGAAAGGGTAGAACTCATTAAGGGATTCTATGGTAACCTTACTTCTTATTGTATTGTTATACCTTTTCTTGCCTATATAAATTTTAAGACTACCAGTTTTGTTTGGGTTATTTTCCCCGCTATGGGTTGGGGTATTGGTTTAATTGCCCATGGTTTAAAAGCATATGGTTATAATCCGCTGTTTGGTAAAGGCTGGGAAGAAAGAAAAATAAAACAGTATATGGAAGATGATAGATTCTGAATGAATTTTAAAGGAAAACACTATGAAGCTAACAAAAAAGATAAAAGCAGCTATAAGCGATAGTGTATTATGCTGGTTGGCAACATCTTCTGCTGATAACATACCTAATGTGTCTCCCAAAGAAATATTCAGTTGTTTTGGAGATAACATGATTATAGTAGCAAATATAGCTTCACCACAAACAGTAAAAAATATTCAACAAAATAAACACATCTGTATCAGTTTTATAGATATTTTAAAGCAGAAAGGCTTTCAACTGAAAGGAGAGGCTGAAATTATTACAGCAGCTAGTAAAGAGTACGCTGAGATGCAAAATGTATTGTTGGTGCTAACCGAAGGCAAATTCCCTTTTAGTTCAATAACTAAGATTAGTATTGCTAGTGCTAAGCCTATAATTGCTCCTAAATACATACTGTTCCCCGAAACTACAGAAGAGGACCAGATTGCCAGCGCAAAGAAAAACTACGGATTTTAAGGTCTCTCAATAGCCTAAGAACATGCTTTTTACAATTCAGTCGTAAAAAATTACAACTGGGTATTTCATTTTTTCAAAACCTGTATGATCTGCCGAAATTTGAAGTATAGAAATAAATTAGTAATCACTAAAACTTTAAAAAGATGGAATCAAACTTCACAACAGACAGCAATTATAAGTATGAAAAGGCAAAAGAAAGAGTACAAGCTATAAAAGGCTTTTACGGTAATTTATTGGCCTACTGTATCGTCATACCATTTTTGGCATATATCAATTATAATACTACAAGTTTTCTTTGGTTTATTTTTCCGGCACTTGGTTGGGGGTTTGGTCTATTAATGAACGGACTTTATGCCTTTGACTATAACCCATTATTCGGTAAGAATTGGGAAGAAAGAAAGATCAAAGAATTCATGCAAGAATAATAACCTAAAAGACTAAAGATCATGGAAAACACAAAATATACAAGAGCAAAAGCAAGAGTTGAAGAAATTAGAAAATTTTATAGAAAAGTAGCGTCGGCTATCGTAACCATTATAATTGTAGCGACAATCAATTATTATTTTAATGAATGGAGGAATGCCTGGTTTCTTTGGGTAGTATTCGGTTTAAGTATTAGCTTATTTTTTAAAGCAAATAAAATCTTTAACTTGAATCCGTTTACGGGCAGAGACTGGGAAGAAAGAAAATTACAAGAGTTTTTACAACAAGAGGAAAATACAAGAAGATGGAGCTAAACGAATTTGAACAATCAGATAAATTATTAAGAGCCCAAAAGAAGGTCAAAGAGATAAAGGGGTTTTATATTCACTTACTTGTTTACGTACTCGTAAATCTGTTTATTATGACAATTACCATTATGGGGATTATGTCTGGCGGAGCTTCGTTCACAGAGGCTTTATTTAACATCGGTACTTTAACTACTCCGTTTTTCTGGGGAATAGGTTTGGCATTTCATGCCGCTAAAGTATTTGGATATAGTCCTTTCTTTAGCAAAGATTGGGAGCAGCGCCAAATCAATAAATATGTAGAGCAAGATGAACGAGATGCTGAAAAATATAGATAATATGAAAACTGAACGATCAAACGATTATCTTTCTAATGGAGAGGACAGTAGTTTTTCTAAGTATGAAAGAGCAAAAGAGAAAGTGGCAAGTATAAAGCGCTTCTATAATCATGTATTGGTTTTTCTGATCATAAATATCATGTTGTACTTCTTAAGACATAAGTTCGTTTTCATTTTAGTAAGTAAAGAAGCATTCGGTAATCCTGAGTTTTTAGAATGGATAAACTGGAATGTCTACGGTACAACCATTGTTTGGGGGATGATACTGGCTATTCATGGAATTATTGTTTATGGCAATATCTCAGGGTACATGAAGAGGTGGGAGGAACGTAAGATTCAGAAATACATCAATTCATATAACGATTAAAGCATACAATTCTAGTAAACCATAAAACCAGACCATGAAGACCATTATAATAGAAGATGAAAAACCGGCAGCACGCAGGTTGGGTAGAATGTTAGATAGTTTAGATTTGACCGTTTCTACAATGCTACATTCTGTAGAAGAGGCCATAGATTGGTTTCAGACCAATGAACACCCAGATTTAATCTTCTTGGATATTCAATTATCGGACGGACTCTCATTCGAGATTTTTGATGTTATAGAGGTTCACAGTGCTATCATCTTCACTACCGCTTTTGATGAGTATGCCCTTAAAGCATTTAAGCTGAATAGTATAGACTATTTATTGAAACCTATTGATGATGAAGATCTAGAGCAGGCGGTCAATAAATATAGAAAGCTGTTTAAATCTGCCAATGAGCCTAGTAAAATCGCTTTAGATTTTGAAGATATCAAAAAATTATTGGTCAATCCGCTCGAGCGCGAGTATAAAAAGCGATTTACAGCGAAGGTAGGTCAGCATTTAAAAATTATAAATGCAGAAGATGTTGAGTCTTTTTATAGTGAAAACAAAGGTACATACGCGGCTACTAAAGATGGTCGCAATTATTTGTTAGATACTACTTTAGAACAGTTAGAAGAGGAACTAAAACCACAGATGTTCTTTAGGGTCAGTAGAAAGTTCTTTGTGAATATAGATCACATAAAGGACATTGTTTCATACACCAATTCTAGATTACAGATCAAGCTAAAGAACAATCCTGATCATGAAATTATAGTGAGTAGAGAAAAGGTGAAAGACTTTAAGCTTTGGTTAGAGTAGAATAATTAATATTCTGATAATAAGTTATTTACGATACAAATCTTCTTCTTCGTCAATTCTATTTTCATCAAATGCCGATGGTAATAGCTTGGGAATCAGTTTAATAAATATTGGAAGTAAGATAGCTCCACCAGGTAGTATGAATATAGCCAAAGACGGAATACTTTTAAAAATATCTAAAAGTTGATTCTGTACTTTTTTCTTTTCTTCATTACTTAAATCCCTAACCGTAGATTTTGATAACAGGGCAACTAACTCTGCACTTTGCGAAAGCTCCTTAAGCAGGCGTTTACTATTTCGTAGAATCAACTTCTTTACAATTTTACCCATACTGTCGTAAAACTGTTGTGCTAGGTTCTTTTCCTTTAAATAGGGTATAACATCAAAATTAAGTTTAAAGAACTCGGTAACATCGGTAATTGAAGTAGAGATAACAGTTCTATCGAATCCTAAGTCTTTTCCTATTCCGAAAATAAAATCAGATTCGGTGTAATCTAAAGAGTGATCTTCCCAAACCGTAAGGCAAGCCATATCTAACAGATAGCGATTCTCCCAATTCTCTTTATTCAATAAAAGTCGTTCTCGGTAAGAACCATCAAAACTACTCTCTGCACAATTAATATAGGTTAACGAAGAAGCCAATAACTGAGAAAGCTTATTGTCGTTTCTATCAATTTCTTTTGAGCTAAGGGCGTGGTAGGTAATATTGATAGCTAAATATTCTATTTCTGCAGCCTTTTCTTTTAAAGCGGAATGTTTATTTAGATAATGCTTAAAAAGCAAAACATCTATAAAAAGGAGGGAGTTGGTAATAAGGCTATTAAATGTTTTACTGATAATATTGTCTTCAATATAAATTCTTGAAGTCATTAACTTTTCAAGCTTGGCAGAAGTTTTACTTCCGGTAAACCATTTGTCAAAAAAACCTGCACGGCTAATATTCAGTATTTCGTAAAACTTAAATACTTCTTCGATAAAAGTGGTGTAGTCATTACCACCCTTAATTCTATAGGTGAAATAGAGTGCGTGCAGTAAATTAATTTTCGCCTTTTCGTCTTCAGATAAGGTATGCTCCAATTCAATAAACTCTGGTATACTAGAATTTAGCCCATATACGAATCCACTTTTTTTAAGCGTATCATACAAAGCTTCAAAGGTGGGGAAAGCGTCTTGGTGTTTTTGAACAACCGAACCATATTTCTCGATCCAACCAGAGGAAGACGGGTTCATATCTTAATTATTTAAGGTTGTAAAGTTAGCTAATTATTACTTTATAGATATTTCTAAATGGTTACTTAAAAGCTTAATAAGGATTTTTTAATAGTTCCTAATAAGGGAACAACATATAAAATGTAATTTTTTTTTAAGAAAAAATGAACCTTCTCTTTTTTACCTCGTAAGTAGGGGTGATTCTAATCTAAAAAAAGAGATAATGAAAAAATCAAAATTATTTACGGGACTTGGGGCTTTAGCCTTAGTAGGAGTTCTTTTAGTGGCAGCAGATCATATTGATGCGCCAGGTGCTATGGGAACATCGGCGGATATTGCCGACTTTTATGCTTTTGAACCTACAGAAGGTTCGGACAATACTGTATTCGCAGTAGACCTTCAATCTAATGTATTGCCAGATTTGGCCTATGGTACATTTGATGAAAATGTATTATTGGAAATCAATATCGATACCGATAATGATTTGGTAGAAGATTTAGTAATACAGGCAATACCAAGAGATGGTAAAATGTATTTCTTTGGTCCGGTTGCACCAAGCGAAACAGGATTAAATGGTGCTATAATGGCCGATGCTCCATTAGGATCGGTAGATATTTCTGCTGAAACTGCTATTGTTGAAACTACGACAAACGGAGTTTCTTTGTTCGCAGGTCCAAGACAAGATGCTTTTTTCTTTGATTTCTTTCAATTCAATGAAGTTATTGGCGGTACAGCTCCTTTAGGTTTTAAACCAGCTGGTGATCCAAATTCTACGGACGACGATGATGAAACAGCTGTTGATACTTTTGACGGTTCAAATACGATGTCTATAGTTGTAGAGCTTCCAAATAGTCTTTTAGGTAGTACAACAGGACAGAATGCACTTGGTTTAGAAGTGTACAAAACTTGGGTAACCACAAACGTTAAACAATAATCATAACCTTATAAAAATATTACGATGAAATATAAAAATATAAAATATACGTTTTTGTCTCTTATAGCAGTGGTAGCCTTGGTTTCCTGTAGTGATGATGATGACAATACACCAATAGTTGTTACAGAAACCTGTGACGATGGAATTATGAACGGAGATGAAACCGGAGTAGATTGTGGTGGTTCTTGCACACCATGTGAAGAGGCAATGGCACCAGATTTTACAGGAACTTATGCACAGGTTGATTTTATGGGTAGACCGGGTATCAACACCGTATTAAGTGCAGATGGTACTATTAAAGATGCTCATAACGTGTCTATTCCTTCTGAAATGGCAGCTACTTTTCAAGCAGATTTTGAAGCGAGATTAGAAGCATATCATGATGTATATGCAAATATATTAGGAGCTGATCCAGCTGCCGTAAATTATGAGAACAACATTTTAGGTTTAGATGCACCAACATTAACAGGTTATTTAGCTGCCGATGTTTTAGAAGTAGCTCCAAACTTACCGACTACATACTTTAACCCAGGTACAGATGCAGATGATGATGGTAGAATTTTGGTTCCAGATGGTGATGAGGTTGCTTTAACGGGTAGAACACCACAAGATGATGTTATTGATGTGTCATTGATATTACTGTTTGGTGGTATGGAAGGTGATCGTTTTAGTGGTCAAGATACCGATGGTGATGGTGTTGCAGATTTACCAAGATTAACCTCAGATGGCGTTGGGCTAACCGCTTCTGTAGGTACAACGTTCCCATACTTGGGCGCACCAGAATAAAAAGTTGCTTTCACCTTATCTATTGATAGGTTAGATAAGACAGGCACATCCCTAAATTGTTTATGAAAAAGAAGGGGAGTTAAATAACTCCCCTTATTTTAAACGATCCACAAAAAAACAACCTTATGAAATTATTGAAGCTTTTAATAGTAGTGATACTGGTATCATCATGTGGTACCAAAAATCAGGACGCAATTGCACATAAAAAAGATTACAACAAATTTTTAGTCTCCAACGAGATGAAGACCACATCAAAATATTTTGATCTCTGGAATTCTAAAATAAGACCAGATAGCATGCAGCTTACCAGTTTTGGTGTAGTAGGCGGGGAGTACAACAGATACTTTAAACAAACCGGAGATATTGAGTTTTTAAAGAAGGCAGAAAAGAGTTTAAAGAAAGCTGTTGATATCGCAAATATTGGAAAGCCTGGTTTTTACAGGTCTTTAGCTAGAAATTATATCTCTCAACATCGCTTTAAAGAAGCATTGCAATTGGCAGATTCTGCGGCGGCAATTGGCGGTGATAAAAGTGAAACACAAAGCTTATACTTTGATGTGCATATGGAATTAGGTAATTACCAACTGGCAGAAAGCTATTTGGACAGTTTAAAGAATATGTCAGATTTTGGTTATATGATCCGTGTAGCTAAATGGAACGATTATAAAGGAGATTTAGATACGACCATAAACTTTATGGAGAAGGCCAGAACTAAAGCCGAGTTGGCAAAGAATAAAGACTTAATGCTGTGGAGCTATACCAATTTGGGTGATTACTATGGTCATGCAGGTAGAATAAAAGATTCTTACTATCAATATATAAAAGCTTTAGAGATTGATCATAATAATGCATATGCTAAAAAGGGAATTGCCTGGATCGTATTTTCAAACGATAAAAATGCGGCTGAAGCAATCCGAATTTTAGATTCAGTGACCAAAACATATAATGCTCCAGATTATTTCTTGTTAAAAGCTGAAATAGCAGATTATATAGGTGATGATTTGGTAAGGACCAGAAGCTTAGATGAGTACTTTACTAGAGTAAAGAATACAGCATATGGTGATATGTACAATGCATACAACTTAGGCTTGTACATAGGCGAAACAAAACAGTATGATAGTGCATTGATTTTGGCACAGAGAGAAGTGGATAATAGACCAACGCCAGAATCTTACAGCTGGTTGGGGTATAGTCTTCTAAAGAACGGAGACAAAGAGAAAGCAATGGAAATTATGAACACCTACGTATATGGTAAAACATTTGAACCTGCATTGTTGTACCAAGCTGCTGAAGTATATAAAGCGAATGGAAAAGAAGAAAGAGTTAAAGAATTAAAAGGAGAATTAATAGGGGCTATTTATGAATTAGGTCCCGGTATGGAAAAGCAAGTCCATGATTTGTAATTGATTGCCCAATTATATTCATTTCATGTTTGTTTTAGGTTGGATTGTTTTATTTCAACGTCACGATATAAAGTCGTGGCGTTGTTATTATTACGCATTTCATCGAAAATTTGGTTTTTTTTAACAGGCGCATAGATGAAATGCATATATTTATCGACCAAATACATTTAAAATGCCCCAGCATCTTAAATAAGTGAACTAAAAATAGTAACCAAGTAAACCAATTAGTGTTATGGAATACCTACTCTTTACATTATGGATTAGCTTAATGATTTTAATGGTTGGCAAAACAATATTTGCCTACAGGTCTCTACAAAAAACATTGGACCGTACCAATAAGGCTAACTAAATCAGTTTTCTTAGTAATACCGGTAGTAATAGCAGATCTAGTATCAATGCTGTTACCAAGGTTACACTTATAATCAACCCTATAGTTACACTAGGTTGATGTATAGAAAATAACATTACCATAAACCCGAAGAAGAGGATAATGGTTGTAATAACCAATGCTCTACCGGTTTGTGCAAATGTTTTTTCAAGTGCAGCCTCTTTATCCAATCCTTGGCTAATACCTAGCTTATATTTTCCTAAAAAGTGAATGGTATCATCAACGGCAATACCAAAGACGATAGCAAAAACTACAGAAAGTGAGGCTTCTAATGGTATGCCTAAGAAACCTAACATACCGCCGGCAAATAATATAGGTAGTACATTTGGTACTAGTGATATTAGAAAGATTTTAATGTCTCTAAAGACAAAAGCCATAATTACTCCAATCAATAATAATCCGTAAAGGAGTCCTTCTAACAAACTACTTCTAATATATTCAGAGTTTTTATCGAGCAAAATACTTTTACCGGTCACCTTTATGGTAACAAGAGAAGTGTCTAATTGCGTTTTAGCAAAGTTATCTATATCGCTGTAAACCACTTTAAGCTTATCGGTACCAATATCTTGCAGTCTACCATTGATACGGGCAATACTTTCATCTGCATTTATAAACTTAGCAAGTTGTTTACGCCCTAATTTACGGGCATCTTTCTGATACTTTAAAAATGTTTTCTCATCACTAGGTAGGGTAAAATATGCAGCGCTATTTAAGTTGTTCGCTTTATTGAATATTTTATAAGGTAGATTGGCAGACTGCACGTTGCCTATACTTTTAAATGTTTTTAAATAAACTAGAAGTTTTTCTATTTCCTGAGCTACTTTAAAATCCGTCACCTTATTACCATCAGTACTCATAACGGCAATTTCTAAAGGTCTGAACCCTGAAAAGTTGTTTTGAAAGTAATCAAAGTCTTTGGCTATCTTACTCTCTGCAGGCAACGTATTTTTTAATTCTTGATTGGTTTGTACCATGTAAATACCTAACACACAAAGGGCAGTGAAAACAACTGTACCTACTATAATGGATTTGGGATAGTTCTTTGTAAACGTGTTCACTTTCAAAAGATAGTTTACCCAATTCTCAGAGATACTTTTACGGCCGATCAATGATTTTTCGGGTAAAAAGATCAATAAAGAACCCGTTAAGAAAATAACCGTTATATAAGCGACAAGTACACCGATAGCAGCGTTTATTCCAAATTCTTGAATACTTACCAATCTAGAGGAAAGCAAGGTGACAAAACCTACGGCTGTGGTTATAGAAGTTAGTAGGGTGGTCATACCTACTTCTTTAAGAGAAGAGGTAATTGCTTTATATCTTGCTATACCAGTTTGTAATTTTCTAATGTAACTATCCGTAAGGTGTATAACGTCAGAAGTACCCACAATAAGCATAAGTACAGGGTAGAATGCAGCCATGGCATTGAGTTCTTTACCTAGCCAACCCAATAGCCCCATAAATAACAAGAGCGACATTGCTATAGAAAAAACAGATATTAAAACCACGGGCATACTTCTGTATACCAGTAAAAGAATTATGAAAACTAAAATAGATGCTACTATAGTGGTTGTAAGTACCTCGCTCTTCTGCATTTCAACAATAGCTTCATAAAAAAAGGCTCTACCTAAAATATGGTAATCGGGTAAATTATGTTCTTTTAGAGAGGTTCTTATGCTATTTAAAAGAAGCTCGGACTGCTTGTAATCTAAGTTATCATCAGTCTGTAGAGCCAACACCAAAGAGGTTCTTTTTTCATCAACAAGTACATTTATAAAAAGGGAATCCTCTTCAATTTTTTTCCAATCTTTCTCGTATTGCGAGGGGTCGTTAATATGAATGATGGGTAAAGTGGTATAACCAAAAGAGGTTTTAAGCGGGTAAGAGAGTGAGGTCAATGAACTACTTTCTAAAACATATTCGAAAGTTTTACTCTCTTCAGAAAATGCTTGAAAACTTTTTAGAAAATCTTGTTGTAATACATCTGGCTTGTTCTTAACGGCAATTAGTAGAAAATTGTCATCAGTACCAAACTCTTCTACATATTTGTCATAAAAGGCTAGATCAGGATCTTCTTCTGGGAAAAACTGACTAAAATCGAAAGAAAACTGTAGCTCATCCAACTTAGAAGCAGCTAATACGCCTAACAGGACAAACAGAACAATGAAAAGCTTTTTGAGAAAGCCAAAGTTAACCTTCATAGAATGTATAAAATCTATTTCGGTTGCAAATTTACCACTCTACATTGTAATCATGGTAAAAAGAAACAATTAAGAGCGAAGTAAATTTCATTAAAACATATCTTTCGCTCTTAAGTGTCTAGTTCAAATTATAGATCTATGAAATTATCAAGATATAATGTCCAGTCATAATTGGTATATTCAATATCCACACCCTTAGTAGAAGGTATAATTTCGTTCTCTTTTAGAATTTTCTTGATACCGCCTTTTCCACCAAAATCGCCTCTAAACCAACTGAATAACGAAGTAACTTTAACCACATTTGTTTCGCTATTGTATTCACTGGTTTTCTCTAAAAGTCTTTTGGTACCTTTTTGTAATTGTTCTTGTAAACGTTCCCATTCGTAAATAGCCACTGGCGGACAATCTTTAGCGCCACAATTAAGGGCAAAATGTACATTAAAAACAGGCTTGTTTACTCTCAATTTACGTTCAAATTTACCGGGGAACCACTTACGTATATAGCCTAAGCCGTATTCCCATTGCGATTTTCTAATAATACCATGTTCTATTTTAGCAAATGAGACCATTTCACCAGCAATTTTTATTTGCTCTAATTTGAAAAAACTACCACGATCATCATACAATTCCGGATTTTTCTGTAAAATAACTTGAATGTAGCCATTATAAATGTTCAGCCAAAAAGCCAATCGCTTATCATTGGTATCTAAAGCGTTGTCTAATTCTTCAATAGATGTGTTGGCAAGAATATCTTGTATTTCTTGCGTATCTTTTTCATCTATTATTCGTTGTAAAAACGATTCGGATAATTCGTTAAAATCGGTTTTGGTTTCAGCTTCTGCTTGGGCCTGAAGATTGGTTTTTGCTGTACAGGATAATGCAAATAACGTAAGAAGAAAATAAAATTTAAGTTTCATAGTACTATTTTAGGTTACCTATAGCTACGTAATTATAGTCTAAAGGTTCGTGCAAGCTTGGTCGAATTTTTATTTAATAGATTACAGTAATTTATTTTAAAAGTTTTAAGGTGGTTTTAAAACTATTTTTCTCAATTTGCGTAAGTAAGGCGTAAAACTAGATACTATTCAGGTATTGTTTTACTTTTTAATATATATGCCTTAGCTATTGCCATGATAAGTATTATAATCCCAGCCCATAATGAATATGATAACTTGCAACGACTTTTTAAAGTTGCTTGTTTTATTGAGCATGAAAAGCTCTTGGAAATTATAGTTGCCGTTTCCCCAGGTAATTCTGATACCATTGAAAAGCTAGACTGTAGTCAGAAAGTTAAAATATTACATTGTAAGAATAAGGGTAGAGCAGCTCAAATGAACGAAGCTTCTCAAATTGCTTTGGGCAATACCTTTGTTTTTTTACATGCTGATGTAGTACCACCTGCTGGATTCGTTGATGATATTCTCATTAGTTTAAAGAATGGATATGATGCAGGTTTTTTTTCATATAAATTTGATAAAGACGCATGGTACTTACGGGTAAATGCTTCGTTTACGGCTAAAGACGGTTTATTTACCGGTGGCGGCGATCAATGCCTTTTCATTAAAAAAGATGCTTTTAATCAGCTGGGTAGATTTGATGAGGAGCAAGTATTGATGGAAGATTTTGAATTTTTCCGTCGGATGAAAAAAGAGAACGTACCGTATACAATCGTTAAAAATGACTTGATAGTTTCTGCTCGTAAGTATGAGTCTAATTCGTATCTCAGGGTAAATTTTTCTAACTTTCTTTTAGTGGTACTTTTTAAATTTGGGTATCCAGGTAATAAACTCAAAACACTTCATAATAAATTGATACGCACCCCATACAATGGTTGAGATTATAAACGGAATTCAGCAAATTGGGATAGGCGTTCTCGATGTAAAGAAAGTATTTAATTGGTATAGAAAGCATTTGGGTTTTGATATTTTGTTGTTTGAAGATGAGGCAGTTGCTTCGTTGATGACGAGGTATACCAATGGTAAGGCTGAAAAACGAGAAGCCTACTTATCGTTAAATATGACGGGTGGCGGCGGATTAGAAATTTGGCAGTTCAAAGATCGGACTCCTACTGCTGCTATTAATCCAATTCAATTTGGGGATTTAGGTATTTATGCAATGAAAATTAGATGTGAAAACCTGATTGAAATGCATTCGTATTTGAGGGATTTAAAAGTGTCTAGTCTCTCAGAAATCAGTCAGTCTTATCGTTCTAGTTTCTATTTTACCGATCCTTTTGGTAACCGGGTTCAAATGGTTGAAGATCATTATGTTTTTTGTGAGCAATCATCAAAAAATGGGGGAGTGCTAGGCGCTGTAATTGGCGTTGGTAATATGGAAAATTCAATCGACTTTTATAGTTCAATGTTAGGGTATTCAATTAAAAAGTACGATAGTATTGTAACACTTGAAAGCGATAATACCACAGGAAAATATAGAAGGGTAATTATTTCTCAAGAACGAAAGTCTGTTGGCGGATTCGGAGATCTTCTTGGTCCTACACAACTAGAGCTTATTCAGGTTTTAGATAGAACACCAATTAAGATATTTGAAAATAGATTGTGGGGAGACTTGGGGTATATACACTTGTGTTTTGATGTATCAGGTATGAGTTTGATTAGGGAAAAAGCTAAAACCAATGGTTATCCTTTTACCGTAGACAGTGCCAATAGTTTTGATATGGGCGATGCAGCGGGTCATTTCAGTTATATGGAAGATCCTGATGGTACATTAATAGAATTAGTAGAAACGCATAAAGTCCCTATTCTAAAATCATTAGGATTGTTCCTGAATCTTAAAAAGAGGAATCCGCATAAAACCTTACCGAAATGGTTGGTAAAAAGTTTAAGCTTAAGTCGGGTAAAAAAAGATAAGTAATCTAAAACATTTGCCGTTTTAGTTCTTACTGGTATTTCTGATCAACCCTATTCCTGAGAAGAAAAATATAGCGCCTAATACGCCAAAAACGATTAACTGTTTAGTGGTACCAGTGCTATTACCAAATAAAATTGCAGTATAAACAAGTCCGCCAATACCTAATAGGGTTAAAACGGTTCCGAAAAGTTTCTTTAAATCCATGGCGGCAAAATAGTAAAAAAAATGGGCAGTTTTTAAAAACTGCCCATTATACTTTAAATTTTAATGTATTATGAACTAGCTACAACACCTAGTGTATATAATTGCTCTAGGTTTGGCGATTCACTACCACCTGCCGGCTCTAATGTAATACCAAATGCTTCAGAATCGTTCGGATTATTCAGCGCGAAGACTTTGTTCTCATCGGTAGCAAAATCTTCTAGCAGCCCCATACTAGTAGGGGTAAGCGGAGAAAGTTTAAGAGACCAAACTTGGTATACAAAACCATCTGGTGGTTCAGGTAAACCTTTGGCATCTATGAAAACTTTTTGGTCTTCCTTGTTCCAATATGCTTTGGCGTAAGAAGTAGGTGATACTGCTTGACCACCTAATGCAATTACACTAATGTTTTGGTCACGCAGTGTATTCAAAAGTTCTTGAGTTTGTTCTAAAGAAGAATCGGTATCTGCAATTTGCTGTTCCAAATCTACATTCTGTTTTTCAACAACCTCTATATTAGATTTTAAATCTTGGTTCTGCTGATACATCCAAAATAGACCAACTGCCAATAGAACAGATGCTGCCCAACCAATATATGATAGGAACGGTGAACTACGCTTCTCATTAATATCAACTACCTTAACTTCACCGTTAATTCTATTCATTAATGCTGCAAATGAATAGTTATAACCAGGTGATGCCTTTCTTGATAACTCTAATATTGAGGCTTCAATAGCTTCAATTTCTTTCTGAATTTGAGGATACTCTTTAGCGTAGTTGGCAATTTCCAGATTTTCCTTCTCTGAAAGTGTACCGGCTACGTAAAGCTCCAAAATTCCCGATGCTATGTATTTTTCTACATCCATACTATCTTACGGCCATATTTTCCCTTAGTTGGGAAATGCAACTTCTATTTCTTGTTTTTACAGTACCGATCGGAATTTCCAATTCTTCGGCAGCATCTTTTTGAGTGTATCCTCTAAAGTATAACAGTTCAATGATCTGTACACATTTTTCCTTTAAATTTTTAACGAGGTTTCTTACTCCCTTGGTGTCCACATTAGAAGTTTCTTCTTCTTCCTTGTGCTGTAAAATATTTACGAAGTAATCTGCACTAAGGTTCTTTTTTTCATTTTTATACGACCTACTGCGTATTTCATCGATAGCAGCATTTCTTGCAATGTTCAATACCCAGGTAAAGAATCTTCCTTTAGATGAGTTGTAACTTTCACAGTTGTTCCATATTTTAATGAATACATCTTGACAAATTTCTTGGGAACGTGCATCGTTCTTAACGATGGTGTTTATTACACCACAAATATTTTCGCTATACATACCATATAGCTTTTCGAAAGCCGATTGGTCTTTCTTTTTAAACTGATCAACCAAAAGGTCTAGTTGCATACGTAATTTTTTAAAACGGTTAAAAATAGAAAAAGCTGTTCCAAGAACAGCTTTTATTAAAAAAATTATTAACCCTATTCAATTATACCGGCACAACTTACACGTGCACCAGCAGCACCGCTTGGTTGAGAAGTATAGTCATCTACACCTTGGTGTACAATAACACCTTTGCCCAAAATATTTTTGTTTTCATCATCACAGCCAATGCACCATTCTTCTGTTTCAAATTCAACTTTTGCATTACCATCGGCATCTGCGGTAAAGTTACCAATATCACCTTTGTGATACCCTTCAGAAGCTCCCCATTTACCATGTGGTTCATTGGTTGGGTTCCAATGACCGCCTGCAGAAGATCCGTCTGCAGCAGTGCAATCTGCCGTTTGGTGAATATGAATGGCATGCTCACCTTCAGATAAGCCAGATAGCATGGCTACCATTTCTACCTCGTCATCATCTTGGGTAAAGGTTACTTCACCTTTTACATTACTATCGCTTTTTGGTTCCAGCATAAATTTCACGACAGTTTCCTCATCGTTCATTTCTTCTTTAGCCTCATCCATTAGTTCTTCAACTTCTTCTTTAGCTTCAGACGCCTCTTTTTTTACCTCTTTGCAACTAAAGACAGCTAGTAGCGCCAATAGTGCTAATTCAATTTTAAATATTTTCATTTTGATAGTTTTTATTGTGAATAGGAAAATTATAATTTAAAACAGTCAATATCAAATATTTACATGATATGAGCAATCCTTTTAATCTTTAGGGCAAAAAAAAAGAGGTACTGAAAAGGACCTCTTTTTTAAATATGATAAAATTGAATTTTTATTTTGTCAATAGCACTTCTGCTTTAACGGCAACCTCGCTCCATGTTTTACTGACACCATCCTTACCTGTATGCAAAATTTCACACGCTTTGTTAATAGAAGCAACGGCATCCATTGCATTCCAATTTGCCAAATCCATAGTACCTGTGAAGGTGATTTTATAATCACCGTTCATTTCATATGCAAGCGGAATGTTTTGTGTTTCTCCGTTCAAGGTAACATCTATAGAACCTTGGTCTCCATCAACTTTAAAAACACCAGAGATTAATTCTGTATCCTTTAGTACGCCAAAGAAAAACTCTAATAATTTAGGATCTCTTGTTCCTGTTGGGTCGTTAGTGAATAAGCTACTAACAGGAATGCTAAATTCAGTTCCGTTTAAGGCTTCCATAGCAGTTGCACCGCTATTTGTTTTTGTGAAGTTGATCTTTTTGAACATGCCACCAACTGGTACTTTATCTGTTGTCTTGTAAGCGGTAAAACTTACTTTTGTTGAATCTTGTACTAAGCTGAACATTTCAGTTGCTTCGCTTGTTGCTTCAACGCTTTTAGACTCTTCACTTTTTTTAGCGTCTTTACAACTTGCAAAAACGATTAAAAGTGCACTAGCGAATGTAAGTGCTATTTTTTTCATGATAATGTGTTTTAATTATAGTATAAATTTACTTCTTCTTTTTAAAAATGCCACGTAAATCAGTGTTATAAAATAATCCTACTTGAAAACGATCAAAATTAGTCTCGCTAAAGTGATTTTTTAAATAGCCCACCTGCATGCTCAAACTCTCGGTAACATTGACACCAAGCGCTGCATAAGCTCGGTTTTGACCAAAAGCATCATTTTGTAGATTGATAAAAATTTCATCGTAAAAGTTTAGAAAAAAGATATCGGTTAGGGGCAAGGTCATTTGAATTCTATACCTCGCTCTGTGCAATGTATTACTGATTCCAGAAAAATTATTTTGAACAAACCGTTGTTCTAAACGATAGCGATGCTCGAAATTAAATTCCCAGATTTTGTTTTTAAGAATGAATTGCTCAAATATGCGATGTTCAGAAATGGAGTTATTTTTGATAAGAGCATCACCCCCAATAACGTCAAATTCACTGAAAGTTGGGTCGGTTTCAATAAATCCATAGCCTAAGGTCGCAATAGCATCAGGGTTAATATGATAATTTATACCTGTACGCAGCAATAACTGGTTAAAGTTAGAAGCCATTTCATAATATCTAAATTGTGCTTCGGTATGTATACTCCATTTATCGGCAATTTTATTGGTGCCAAAATACATAAACCAACTACCAAAATCATCTTCTCCTGTACCACCACTTTGTGCATTTGCTTGATTAATAGTAGCTAATAATACTAGTAACGTAATAACTTTCCTCATTCTTTAATTTAATGTGTAACTAAAATAGTGGCTTTACTTATCGCCGTCTTCAATAGGTGCTTCTTTATCCTTCTTTAAATACAAATCTAAAAAATCTAAAACCCTACTGTAAGCTTCGATCTGATTTTCTTTTTTGACAAAACCATGTCCTTCATCTTCAAAAAGAACATATTCTACAGGAACTCCGTTCTTTTTTACCCCTGCAACAATCTCATCAGATTCAACTTGTAACACACGTGGATCTTGCGAACCTTGCAGAACAATTAAAGGCTTGGTCACCTTATCGGTATGAAACAAAGGTGAGATTTCTTTTAAACGTACCGAATCTGCACTGTAGGGATCGCCCAATTCTAAATAAAGAGCATCTTTAAAAGATTCCCACCATGGTGGTATACTTTTTAGAGTTCTTATCCAATTGGTTACTCCGAACAAGTTAACACCAACTGCAAATTCTTCGGGAGTGTACGTCAATGCTGCCATGGTCATATAACCACCATAAGAACCACCTATGATCCCAATTTTATCGGCATCGATTTCAGGTTGCGCCGCAAGCCAGTTTTTACCTTCAACACAATCTTTTAAATCTTTATCGCCATGGTTTAGATCATCCATTTGGTAAAACGTTTTTCCATAGCCGCTACTACCACGGTTGTTTACAGCAAGTACTGCATACCCATGATTGGTAAGGTATTGAATGAAAGAACTAAAATTTTGTCGACTTTGTCCGCCCGGTCCTCCATGAACCCAAACCAAAGCGGGTACTTTTGCATCGGCACTTGCTTGGTGAGGCTTATAGTAAATGGCAGGTATTTCTACTCCGTCAAAAGACTTATAACGAACTACTTCAGCAGAAACAAGATCGTCTGCTTTAATTTCAGGATTTAAGACTTCCGTTAATTGTTTCTGTTCTTTCGTTTCTAGGTTATAGACATATAAATTACTTGGAGTATGCGAGCCACCTGCGTAAAAACGCATCCATTTTTCGTCTTTTGAGAAATCTACATTGGTTATTGCCATAGCATCAAACTCAGGTAAATCAATATTCTCCATAGTGGCTACATCCATCACTTCAATAGTGTTCTTTGCATCTTCATTGATATAGGTGACCAAATAACTACCATTATCTGTAAAATAACTACCCAAAATATCCCAATCACGGGTAATCACTTTTTCGGTCGTGCCAGATGCAATGTTATACTTCATTAAGTATGAAAACTCACTGCCTTCATCTGTGGTATAATAAAGTTCATCGCCAGAGGGAGAAAAATCTTGACTGCTATTCGCACTCTGCGTTTTATTGATCTTAATTTTCTTCTTTGTGGATAGGTCATATAGGTATAAGTCTGAATCGTTGGTATTTAAAGATTTGCCCAACGTCAAATATTTTTCATCCTTACTAAGGTTTCCAATTTCGTATCCTTCTTCATTCTTAAAAATTAATTTAGGCGAATAATTAAGAAAATCCATTTGATACAGGTCCATGTATTTAGGATCTCGCTTGTTCGATGTAAAAAAGAAACTTTGGTCATCTTCTGCCCATCCTTGAAAACTAGCCCTAGCACCTTTGGCAGGCGTAAGATCTGTAAGGCTACCATTTAGATTACGGATGTAGATATGGTATATTTCATCACCATTACCATCCATACTAAAAAGCATTCGCTCATCTCTAGGAAAATATGAAATTGCAAAAATAGAAGCACTGTCAGATTGTGTTATGGGCGTTAACTCACCACCTGTGGTAGGCACGGTGTACATGTTATATATACCAGACCTATTACTTGAAACCAATAATTTAGAATTATCACGATAAAAACTACCTCCAGAAATAGCTTCATTATCCATCATTTGTTTAATGGAATATTGATCTGGAATTTTGGTGATTTCTACTTCTTTTTGCTCTTCCTTTTGAACTTCTTTTTTTTCTGTACAACTCCAAATAAGAGCTATGGCAAAACAAGCGAATAATTTTTTCATAATTGATGGTTTTAAGTGAGTATGCCTAATATTATGAGAATTAATTTAAACTAAAGGTGTCTACTTCCTTGAATGGAGAAAGCTTTAAGCTTTCCATAGTTGATCTGTAAGCTTTCCAGTTAGTAGAGAAAAATGAATTCGTTTTTTCTAGAGCCCCTTCTAGTTCCTCTTTTGCAAATTGCATAAGCTGCTTTTCAGTAGCTGTCATACCTGCTTGTCTAGAACCAACATAACGTCTTGCAATTTGTAAACGCTGCATTACCGTCATCTCTTTGCTACGGGTAATACCTTGTCGCTTATCAACTTTGCCTAAATAGATTGCAGTTACAGAATCTATTTGTTTGATGATATCTTTTGAAGCATCTATCTGCTCTTTGTATTTTTTATCATCTTCCTTCTTTAGTTCTTTTTGAAACTTTTCTGCGGTTTCTTTACTTTTTGCTAATTGCTGTACGGCATCCGCAGCTTTTTGCATGTATGATCCTAGAACTTTTCCGTTGTCATACGCTTCGTTGATAGCTACGGTAGAAACGTTTAAACGAGGGTCAGAAGCTACTGTAATTTTAGTTTCTTCTTCCATGTCACCATAAAGCATTTTGATAGTGTAAGTTCCTGGTTTTACATCTAAACCGCCAGATTCTTTCTTTTTGGTAATTACTTTTCTTGAAGGTCTGTCTGCACCTTTTTCATCCATTCTCCAGTAAATTCTATGGAAACCTGCTTTTTCTGGAGTCTTGTATTTTAAGGTACGAATTAATCTATCGCCATCATAAATATCGAACTGGACGGAGTCTTTCTTTTGTACTCCGGTTAATTCTACTTTCTCTGTTTTTTCTTCGGATGTCTTTTCAGCATCTTTCTCTTTCTTATCTCCCTTTGGATTTCCTTTTTTAGCAGCTTTCTTACCTTCTTTTAGATAATAGGTAATCATAGCCCCAGACTTTTTGTTTTCACCTTGATATAGTCCGTCGCCACCAAAACGACTTCCTGTTGGTTGTTGATAAGCTGCTTGATATGCCGTTGGAGGCGTAAATAATTCGATATCTTTATTTAGAATGGTTGCATCAGCTGCCAAAGCGCGTAACGGACGAATATCGTCTAATACCCATGCAGCTCTACCAAACGTACCGATTACTAAATCATGTTCTCTTGGGTGAATAGCTAAATCTTTTGTAGAAACCGTTGGGAAACCTTCGGTCCATTTTTGCCATTTTTCACCTGCATTGAAAGAAACATATAAGCCATCATCGGTACCTAAAAATACCAAATTCGGATTCTCAGGGTCTTCTATGATTGATAACGTATAGCTTTCTACATCAGAAGCATCAACAATTCTTGTCCAGCTTTTACCATAATCTTTAGTGCGGTATGCATACGGAGTGTAATTGAATCTTCTATAATCATTAGCGATTAAAAGTGCTTCCCCTTTATTACGGGTAGATGCTTTTATTTGCGGGATCCAGCTTCCTTTTGGTAAGCCTTTAATATTTGCGGTTACCTCGGTCCAAGTTTCTCCACCATTTTGAGTGTAATGTACACGACCATCATCAGAACCTGTCCATAACATATCTTTTTCAACAGGTGATGGCTCAATTACCAAAATAGTAGTGTGGTTTTCTGCTCCCGTTGCATCCATGGACAATCCGCCACTTTCACTTTGTTTTTGCTTTTCAGGATCGTTGGTAGTTAAATCCGGAGAAATTACTTTCCACGTTAGTGCCTTGTCTGTACTCTTGTGTACAAACTGACTACCAAAATAAAGGGTACTATTATCAAAAGGGTCTTGGCTAATTGCCGAATTCCAGTTGAAGCGAAGTTCAGTTTCAGCATCTGGTGGAGTAGGGCGTACAATGTAATTATTACCCGTAACATGATCAAAACGCTGTACGTTACCTTGCTGACTCATGGTATAACCATATCTAGAATCTACAGGATCGGGTACCACATCAAAACCATCACCAAAACTTATTTCTTGCCAGTAGCTATTACGAATTCCTTGAGCTTTCCAAACATAAGCAGGTCCTCTCCAGCTACCATTATCTTGCATACCACCGTATACATTATAAGGATACTCATTATCAGTTGCTATATGGTAAAATTGCGCAACCGGTAGGTTACCTACAAAACGCCATGTTTTTCCACCATCTTTAGAAATA
Organism: Maribacter sp. UH1; assembly: GCF_056839145.1. NCBI lineage: Bacteria > Pseudomonadati > Bacteroidota > Flavobacteriia > Flavobacteriales > Flavobacteriaceae > Maribacter > Maribacter sp. UH1. The sequence continues at coordinate 155,099 of NZ_CM166387.1, read as the reverse complement.
TTCAATCCGCCATCATTACCGTCCATCATAAACTGTCCGTTTTCTGGGTGAATCCAGAATGCATGGTGATCAGGATGAACACCGTTATCTGCACGATATGCAGGCATTAATTGTGTAAAGTTCTTACCACCATCTTGCGAAACGTTCACGTATGTAAATACTGAGAAAACTCTATTTTCATTTTCAGGATCTACATATATTTCGGAATAATAGAAAGGTCTATTACCGATATCATTCTTATCATTAATTTTTTTCCATTTAAATCCGCCATCTTCAGATTTGTACAGCGCATTCTTTTTCGCTTCCACTAAAGCGTAAATAACATCGGGCTTACCAGGAGCAATGGCAACACCAATTCTACCCAAATCGCCAGCAGGCAGACCATCTTCTTTACTAAGTCTTTTCCAATTCTTACCACCATCATGGGTAATGTATAGACCACTACCAGAACCACCAGAATTAAAGAACCAAGGCTCACGCTTATGTTCCCAAATGGCAGCGATTAACTTGTTTGGGTTTGTTGGATCCATAATAAGGTCTGCAACACCCGTTTTATTATTTACGAAAAGCACTTTCTCCCAAGTCTCACCACCATCGGTAGTTTTAAAGACTCCGCGTTCAGGGTGCTCGCCCCAAGGAGAGCCAATGGCACCTACATACACGGTATTCGGGTTCATTGGGTCAATTTTAATTCTATGAATATGTCTCGTTTTTTCAAGACCCATAGATTTCCAGGTTTTACCGCCATCCAGAGATTTATATACTCCGTAGCCACCATTCAAACTATTTCTAGGATTACCTTCTCCGGTACCTGCCCAAATTACAGACGGGTTACTTTGCTGAATGGCAACGGCACCAATAGAAGCAGTTACTTCTTTATCAAATATAGGATTCCATTTTATACCACCAGATGTAGATTTCCACAATCCGCCAGAAGCGGTACCTACATACATAATATCAGGATTGGAATTCACGACATCAATACTGGTAACACGACCGCTCATACCACCGGGACCTATGTTACGGGGTTTCATGTCTTGTACCATGTCCATTTTAAATTCTTGAGCAGAAACGAAAAAAGATGCAAAAAGCACCAGCAAGGAGAGTAATCTTGAAGTCATTTGAGTGGTTTGTTAGTTATGTGCTTAAAAATAGCGGAAAAGAAAGGGAAGTATTCTTAAAAGGATGTTAACAGTAGTTAGTTTTGAAGAATCCGTAATCCTTTAACACTTTTGCGGTTCAGTGTTCATTTGGCAGTTACAGTTGGCAGTATCAGTTCTCAGTGTTCAGTTTTCAGTAGGCAGTAACAGTTCTCAGTGTTCAGTTTTCAGTTGCAGTTATACTATGTGATTATCGTAAACGTCTTTGCGAGGAGCTTTTTTCGATGTGGCAATCTGTTTAATTAATGATTTAATGATTATTGGTTACAGCATTGTCTAGGTCACTGAGCGTATTTCAGTAGGCAGTAACAGTAACAGTTTGCAGTTTTAAAGACGTCTTTGCGAGGAGCTTTTCGCGACGTTGCAATCTGTCAATTTGGGACACAAATAGTTCTCGACTGCGCTCGAACGGACACGATTTTAGTCAGGTCACTGAGCGAAAGCGAAGTGACCGGATAACCAACAACCAACAACCAACAACCAACAACCAACAACCAACAACCAACAACCAACAACCAACAACCAACAACCAACAACTAAATTTTTACAAAAATACCAAACAATTCATTGCCCTGCCTAGGCTTAATAGAGTTATAACAGGGATCGAAAGTGATCATTTTAAAATAGGGTGATAAATAATTGGTGTACAGATCTTTGTTTCCGCCAAATGGTCGTTTTTCCATATTGTCGGTTAAGGGAATATTAAACCAGAGTCCCACTAACTTACCAGTTGGTTTTAGTAGTTCGGCCATGTGTTTGGCATAGGTATTTCTATTTTCGTCAGTGGGTACAAAAGAGCAGAAAAAGGTCTGTTCTAGTATAAGGTCGTACTGTCCTTTGAACTTGAAAAAATCTGCTTGATGCATATTTCCGTCCGGGAAATCGGGATTCCTTTTTTTGAATTCTTTTAGCGGAATTTGAGAGATATCTAGAATATGAACATTTTTAAATCCTGCTTTCCACAGGTATTCCGCTTCATACGCATTTCCGGCTCCCGGTATTAAAATCTGAATAGTCTTGTCAGTTAACTGATCAATGTATTCTTTAATAGGGGTAGAAGGGTAGCCAATATCCCAACCTGTTTGTTTTTCGGTATAACGTTGCGTCCAATAATTTTCTTCTTCTTTCACTGTGGTATCATGATTATCTGCGATAGTAAATTTATACAGATTTGTTCGGTTTTGGCAAAGTATGTACAAAAGCATACCAATGACCATACATAGATTGTAGCAAACAATTGTAATCCTTATCTTTCGAAACTACTATAGACCAACTAACTAAACGTATGAAATATTCTTTTTTGACCGCCTTAACGGTATGCTTAACTTATGTATGCACGGCACAAACTAATCCTAAATGGGCACGTTACCCAGCAATTTCTCCCGATGGTACTACAATAGCATTTACTTATAAAGGCAATCTATTTACGGTACCTGCAGAAGGTGGTGTAGCAAGGCAGTTAACCTATCATTCTGCCTATGATTATAAAGCAGTTTGGAGTAAAAATGGAAAGAAGATAGCATTTGCCTCTAATAGATATGGCAATTTTGATGTTTATGTGATGGATGCCCAAGGCGGCGAAGCAACACGATTAACCTATCATAGTAATGACGAAACTCCCTATAGTTTTTCTGCCGATGATTCAGATGTGTTATTTGGTGCAAATCGGTTAGATATAGCGGAACATCGCCAATACCCAACAGGTTCGCAGCCCGAATTATATAGCGTTCCTGTAAATGGTGGGCGAGTTGGTCAAGTATTGACCGTGCCTGTAGAAGATGCACAAGTAAATACCGATGGTAGTAAGATGGTGTATCACGATAAAAAAGGATATGAAGATACCTTTAGAAAGCATCATACTTCTGCTATAACTAGAGATATTTGGTCGTATGACCCATCCACAGGAAAACATAAACAACTTACTGATTTTAAAGGAGAAGATCGTAATCCGGTATTTTCAAAAGATGGCAGTGCCATTTACTATTTAAGCGAGCAAGAAGGTACGTTTAATGTCTTTTCCATGTCGTTGACGGGAGCACCTGAAATTGCTGCACATACCAGTTTTAAGACACATCCGGTACGCTCCTTAAGTATTGGTGGCAATACTTTGGCATTTGGTTATGATGGAGAAATTTATACGCTAAAAGTCGGTGAAGGTGCTAAGAAGGTAGAAATAATAGTAAGAACACAAGAAGACAGTAATCCTATAAAATATGTATCTGTAAACGGTGGAGTTCAAGAAATGGATGTTGCACCTAATGGTAAAGAAATCGCTTTTATCAGCAGGGGAGAAGTATTTGTAACCTCGGTAGATGGTTCGTTGACTAAACGTATTACCAATACCCCAGAACAAGAGCGATTTGTAAAGTTTATGCCCGATGGTAAATCTATTGCATACTCTAGTGAACGCAATGGTAAATGGAGCATCTTTACATCTTCTAAAGTCCGAAAAGAAGAACCTTATTTCTTTGCGGCAACGTTGTTCAAAGAAGATACATTAGTCACTTCAAAAGAAGATATCTATTTGCCCGAATTCTCGCCAGATAGCACCTATGTTGCCTATGTAGAAGGTAGAAGAACGATAAAGGTGAAGAACTTGAAAACGAAAGAAATTATCACCTTAATGACTCCCGATAAAATGATTCACATGAGAGACGGTGATCAGTACTATCAGTGGAGTCCGGATAGTAAGTGGCTGTTGGTAGATTGGAGTGTTTCGTTGAATAATACCGAGTTACTGTTGATTTCTAAAGATGGTAAACAGCGTAAAAACTTGACCCAGAGCGGTTATTATGATTTTTCACCTAAATGGGTCAACGATGGTAGTCAGATTATCTATTTCTCGAATCGTGACGGATTAAAAAGTTATGCCACCAGTGGTTCTTTTGAAACAGATGTGTATACCATGTTCTTGAACCAAGAGTCTTGGGATAAGTTCAATAATACAAAAGAGGAGTACGATTTGTTGAAAATGATAGAAGAGGCTGCCAAAGAAAAAAAGGACGAAGCCAAATCTGATGATAAAAAGAAGAAAGATAAGAAAGACGAAAAAAAGGAAGTAAAATCGGTGAAATTCGATTTGGAAGATGTAGAACGCAGAAAAGCACGTTTAACCATACACTCCTCTAAACTGTCAGATGCTGTACTTTCTAAAGATGGAGAAAAACTGTATTACCTGACCAAGTTTGAAAAAGGATTGAACCTTTGGGAAACCGAAATACGTACCAAGAGTACAAAAATGCTTATAGCCTTAGATGCGAAATCAGGAAGTTTACAGTGGGATGCCAAGAAAGAGCAACTGTTCTTATTATCTGACGGTACCATATCTAAAGTTGATGTAGCCACTAGTAAGACAGAACCGGTAAAAGTAAAGGCAGAAATGGTTTTAGATGCCGATGCAGAGCGTAAGTATATGTTCGATCATATTTGGTTGCGTACCAACGGTATTTTCTACACCTCAAATTTTCACGGTATAGATTGGAAAGCGATGCGTACCGAATACGAAAAGTACTTACCGCATATTGGGAATGGTTTTGAATTCTCTGAAATGGTTTCAGAAATGTTAGGCGAGCTGAATGTGAGTCACGCCGGAGGTCGTTTCTCTGACAATATCGAAAACGGAGATCAAACAGCTTCGTTAGGTGTTTTCATGGATTACGATTATAAAGGTGACGGATTAAAAATTACGGAAGTCATTAAAGGCGGACCGTTAGATAAAGCAGGATTTGATATACAGCCAGGTACTATAATTGAGAAAATCAATGGTGTTTCTATAGGCGAGTCTACCGATGCCGCTTTCTACCTAAACCGTATTGCGGGCAATTTTACCTTGTTAGATATTGTTGATGAAAAAGGTAAGCGCAAACAGCTAACTGTTAAACCTATTTCTTTACGCGTAGAAAACGGATTGCTATATGATCGTTGGGTAAAAAATAATGAAAAAGAAGTATTGGCAAAAAGTAACGGTACCTTGGGTTATGTGCACATACCAGGTATGAGCGACGGACCATACCGTACCATTTATGAAGAAATGTTGGGTAAATTCAATGATAAAAAAGGAGTTATTGTAGATACCCGCTTTAATGGCGGTGGCGACTTGGTGGCAGATTTGGCTATGTTCTTTACCGGTATACCATTTTTATCGTATGAAACCGAGGCTAGGGTAGTAGGTGGCGAACCAACCTCTAGATGGACAAAACCGACCTTGGCAATGTTCAATGAATCTATGTATAGCGATGGTTCTTGTTTTGCAAGCGGCTATGTAGATTTAAAGATTGGTAAAACAGTGGGTATGCCTGTGCCGGGTACCTGTAGCTTTGCTGGTTGGGAGCGTTTACCCAATGGTGGTGTTTGGGGCGTAGTACCTGTAAGCGCTAAAAACAAAGCAGGCGAGTGGATGGAAAACAACGAAACCGACCCAGAAATTATGATTAAAAATCAGCCGGAAGTAATTACAAAAGGCATTGATGAGCAATTGGAGAAGTCTATTGAGGTGTTGATGAAGGAGGTGAAGTAGCCTTAGAATTTAGTAAATAAGAGACAATTACAATAGTACATATATAATAGTTGTGCATTCATTTCAAGAGCCGTAGTAAAATGAGATACTTTAGTATAACGATATTGATCATTTTGACTTTAATAAGTTGCAATTCACAAACGAATAAAAAGATGGAATCAGATTATACCATTTCAACAGCAAGTGAAAGTGATGAAAGAGCGAAAAAAGCATTACCATTTGAAGGAAAAGAGGATAAAAGTGATATTCTAAAACTTAATATTAGTGTTCCGAATTATCCTGAAGAGCCTGATTCGATTAAGTACTTTGCCAACACGAAATATGATTGGATAATTACAATTGAAGCAAATCATTCCAACTTGTTTCATAGAGATTCGGTTGAAAAATATATAAGTAACGATTGGCGCAAAAAGGTAATGTATCCTACAGTTTACTGTCTTCCTGAAAAAAGTAATAATTGGAGATATTTATACGCTGGAGATAACGAGGCTAATACTTTTAAGAAAATTGCATTAGCTTGGATGCTATATGACCCTATCGAAGAATCACCAACAATATATGACGAAAGGACTCTTTCGAAATTTGACAATTTGGTTAAAAAGAGAATTAAAAAAATCAAAGCAGATAAAATAGAATATAACTATTCAATTCAAGAAGCTTCTTCTGTCTCAAATGGGTTATCTGATTTTGTTACAAAAAATAACCAGTGGGCTATTATAGTTCTTAAAGCAGATAATAAATTTGATGGTAAAGAAATTTGGGATGTAATGATGTCACTTGGATTGAGGTGGGGTGATATGGATTTATTTCATTGGAACAATTCAGACCTTGAATTTGGAGACGACCAATTATTAAGCGTTTGGACAAGTACAGCCCCTGGATACTTTTTTCCAGAAGAAATTGCTGCCGGTAATGTTAAGACTGAGGACTTAATTTTTGGGTTTTCAATACCACGCTCAGTTGCACCACAAGAAGTCTTTAAAGTAATGTGCGAAGTGACAGATTATGCGCAAAAAAGACTTGGTGGGGAAATACTAGACGGAAATGGTAATAAACTTGACAAAAACACAGAGTTAGATAGAATTGATTTAATTCTTAAAAACTTGGATAAAGAATCAATTAATAGTGGAATTGGAGATGCATTATATCTATTCCAATAAAAAATGAAATGCCAACAATGGGTATAGTAAATAGCACCCTGCGGGATGCTAAGGCACCATACCCGTGTCGTTGGGTGTTGTTTGACAAACCCGACAAAAATAAAAATCAGAATGAAAAAACACAATTACGAAATAAAAGTTGAATGGACTGGAAACGAGGGAAACGGAACTCTTAATTATAAGTCTTATAACAGAAACCATACGATCAAAGCTGATGGAAAGTATAACGTTATTAATGGTTCGTCTGACCCTTCATTTTTAGGAGATAAAACAAGATACAATCCAGAAGACCTTTTTTTATCTTCCTTGTCTGCCTGCCATATGCTTTGGTATTTGCATTTATGTTCTGTACATAAAATTATAGTAACTGAATATATAGACAACGCTACAGGAATAATGGAAGAAACAAAAAATGGAAGCGGAAAATTTGCTGAAGTTACACTAAACCCAAAAGTAAAAGTTACAGAAGAAAATATGATTGCAAAAGCAAATGAATTACACGAAGAAGCTAATAAAATGTGCTTCATCGCAAATTCTTGTAACTTTAAAATTGGACATATACCGAATACAACAATTCAATAAAAACGGCATAAAGTAAGTTGTTTAGATAATAGCTAATTAGTGATAAACCAATAGATTATTGCCTATTTAAAAAGAGAAAATTAAGAACAAAGTATAAATACTCGGAACTGTGTTAATTTGAAAAGTTTGTGTCTTTATAGACGCTGCGTTACATACACAAGATCGTTAGCAGTAATAAGAAAAAATTATAGAACTAATTAAGAGCATATGAAAATAGTAAAGAAAATAGGGAAGTGGTTTTTGATTTTACTGGGAGCAATTGTTATGTTTATTTTAGTTGTATTGTTAATAATTAGAATCAATAGTTCTGGAGAAGAAGAACCTTTTTTAGACGAAAAGGGAGATGTACTACCAAATAGTATTGCCATGCATGAGGACATGACAATAAATGGAGTACCTCAAAGGATTACAATTAGGGGAAAAGACAAAAATAATCCTGTACTTTTAATTGTACACGGCGGACCAGGTGCGCCAATTTTACCAGTCATTTATAAACTGGCAGGGGTTGATTTGGAAGATTTATTTACGGTATGTTATTGGGATCAAAGAGGGGCTGGATTAGCTTATAATGATAGTATACCTGATTCTTCCATTACCTTAAACCATATAGTGGATGATGGTTTGCAATTATCGGAACATTTAAAAAAGACTTTTAAAAAGGATAAGATTTACATTGAAGGTTTATCATGGGGCACAGCTGTAGCTGCTTATATGGTTAAAAAACAGCCTGAGTTATACCACGCCTATATTGGTAGTGGTCTTATGGCGAATCAATCGCTTTCTGAAGAACTATCTTATGATTTTGCAATGTCAGAAGCTGAGAAATATAATGACACTCTTTCTATTACTCAATTAAAACAAATAGGACGACCACCTTATTCGAATAATATAAACAATACCGTAACAGAGGCCTTTGAAATAGAACGAAATATTGTACTGAAATATGCACCTTTTAAATTAGACACCGATTATTCATTTCTTAAAGATATGTTTATGGATAATGGCTTGACGTTTAAAGAAAAATTTACCGATATGCTGAATAGTCCTGAATCCTACTATCCTGCAGCCAAGATTTTACAACCTACCGCAATAGATATTAATTTAATGCGTGATATCCCAGAATTTAAAGTACCCGTTTATATATTACAAGGAAACAATGACCATTTTACCGAAACATCTGTGGCAAAGATGTATTTTGATTCCATTGTTGCACCATCCAAAAAATGGTTTTTATTTGAAAATGGAACACACGGTGTGCAGATTGAATATCCAGAAAAATATCGTTCAATATATATTAATGAAATATTGAAAAAATAACTGCTTGGAGATGAAAATGAAAGGTTTGCTTACTTTTACATTAAGCTAACAATTGCCCTACTTTTCTTACGGAGCTGTAAGTAATAATAGCATTTGAACGGAAATGGAAAAGAAAAAGATACATTTTGACAATATGAAAAGTTGGATTTGGATATTCATTCTATTCCTTTCTTTATTTTTTATTTTGGTGGGTATTTTTGAATTATTTGAATTTGTTAATCCAAAACTGAACAAAAGAATAAGTGCTATTGGTTTTTTTCTACAAGTGATATATTTCAGTAAAATGTTTTGGTATAAAAATTATGTTCAATGGAACAAAAAAGGAGCTGTAATAAGAATTAACTCTTGGGCTTCAAAATCTTTGAGTTTTAATCAAATCAAAAAGACAGAATTGTTTGAGAAAAAGTTAATAATAACAAAAGACAGCGGCATTACAGTTACGTTTGACTTGAATGAAATTAAGGAAGCTGATTCTCAAAAACTGAATGAAATAATAGTAAAAAATACTATTGCAAATAACGTATAACGCAAGTAACACAAATTGGACAATGTTTGAATCTGCTCGAAATGACTAACATTAGTTCTTTACCTAATCCACCACAAAATGAAAAACTTATTTACCCTTCAAAATTTAAAATTCGTATAAGGTTTCGCTACCGGTTTTATAATTTATGATGCCTTTGCAAAAGATGAAATCGACTGGGTTAAAGCAATTGTAGTGGCTATTCTGTCAGTGGTTATCATGTTTGTTATTGAGCGGGTGAAAAAATAAAATTGTGTCAGCCAACTGAGTAGACTAATATTTTAGCTCTGTTCTTAAACAAATATGAGTTTTATAAATTTAAAGTCAGAATTAGTCCGAAAAATAGCAGCTTAAATACCTTAAAAAACTGATAGAATGACCACAACTGACCTTTTCAGAGTTATAATTAAAATCTTTGGAATTTATTGTTTTACAACTCTTATATATCGATTACAGCCAAGAATGACGGTTAATTTTGGATTTGATTTTTTCGAATTTATAATTAGTATAATTCACTTGGTTCTTATGGGATTAATTGTTTTCTTTTTTCTGTTCAAAACGGATAGATTAATTAAACTCTTTAGACTTAGTAAAGGGTTTGATTCCCAAATAATTGATATGAAAAATCTAAACGAGGTTGGACTTTTCAAATTTGGAATAATAATAATTGGACTTTTAATGATCGTTGACAATATTGCTCCCTTTTTAAACTACTGTTTTTTAGAGTTTAAAAAGCAAGTTTGGACAAACAAAATGGACGAAAGTTCAAGGATAATCTTGAACTTATCTATCGACTATAACAGGTGGTTTACTTGTGGATTTAATATTTTTATTGGAGCTATATTTTTAACCAATAAAAATAGAATTTCAAAATTATTAATGAAAAAAGGGAAAAACTTTGGGTAAAAAACTAAACGTAATGTGGTCTTTAGAGTAAAACCAAAAACAAGTACATTTTAATATCTACTATACTTACCGTTACAATACACTAAAAAATGCTGCAATTTAAAACAAGGTTTGTTATAATATTTTCACTCTTTAGCACATTGTCTTTTTCTCAGACTAGAGATGCGATAACATTTGCTTATATGAGTGTTCAAAATTATGAAATGAATCTATCAGAAATCAAGAAAATAATTAACCCTAAAATGATGGATTATGAAGGTAGTTATCATTTCGGTGAGTCTGAGGGTGAATCTAATTTAGAAATAATCTTTAGTAACGGTAAATTGTATGCAAGAACTGAATATGTCGATTGGGAAAATAATACATGGGTTGGAAAATCTGATAGACGCTCTGTTGAGTATTCCAATTATAAAATTGTAATAGAAAAAACTGAATATGAATTATCAACTTCTGATAATGAAAAAGGATTAGTATCTCATTACTATGAAAGTGTAGAACAAAACATACAACACGATATTCAATTTAATCCGAATACTAATATAGAGAGACCCGAGGGCAAATATCCAGAAGCTAGTTTTGTAAAACTGACCTCAAAAGAACTATCTGAATTATCAATAAGCGAATTAAAAATAATGCGAAACGAAATATTTGCTAGAAAAGGATATGTTTTTAAAGCTGGTGGAAAAATGAATAACTACTTCTCAAAAAAAGAGTGGTATAAGCCTATAAAGAAAGATGTTATCGAATTTAGTGATATTGAAAAGCATAATATTGAGCTAATCTTGAAATTAGAGAAGTCATAAATGTATGGTAACAGAGTGTATAAAATATAGTTATCACCTGCTAGTCCGAAAGTTGATGTCAATTAATTGAGTCCGTCAGATGTGCCATTTGGTTAAGTAAAAAGCAGAAATTTATCAAATAATTAGAATTTAAAATTGAAAACCATCCTAAAGTCAATCTTAATTATACTTCTATTTGGGCTCTTAACCGTAATAACTCAAATTGGCGGAATTGTTTATGTATTAAGTGTATTGATTTCCAGAAATTGGAAGAAAAAACTGAGATTTAAAACCACTTTAATATTCATTGGCTTATATCTATTCTCAACGTTTTTAATAGTTCCTTTTGTAGCGCCAATCTTTGGGCGAGAGAAAGTGAAGCACGCTATAAATATAAGTGCAACAAACTGCATGACGGTTTTATTAAATAGAAATTATGTAAAACCTGAGCTGAATAAATTATTGCTGAATACAGCTAAAAATTTAGAAGGAACAAAAATTGAAATTCATTATTTAGATGCAAGTTTTCCTTTCATAAATAAATTTCCTTTACTGCCACACTTAAGCCATAATGACGTTAAGAAAATAGACATAAGTCTTATTTATGAATCTAAAGGAATCATTAAGAAAGGACAAAAATCTGTCAGTGGTTATGGGGTCTTTGTGGGTCCTAATTCAAATGAATTTGACCAAATTAGTAAATGCATAGACAACGGTTATTTTCAGTACGACTTTCCTAAATATTTGACCTTTGGAAGTATCAATGATGATTTCGTCTTCTCTGAAAAAGGAACAAGAAAACTGATTACTAATATCTTAAATAATCAAAACTTAGGGAAGCTATTCATTGAGCCACATTTGAAAAGAAGAATGAATTTAAAAGATAAGAGAATAAGGTATCATGGGTGCAAAGCAGTAAGACACGATGACCATATTCATGTACAATTAAAATAAGCGGTAATACACCACAAACCTTGGGTAATTATTACTTTAGTGCAATAATTATTTATAGTATAAAATTGATTTTTTTTTAGGAATATGAATATGTCTGAATCGAATATTTAACACATTGAAAACCATCAACTAAAGCACCCTCATGATTACATTTATTACCTCCATGGTCTTATTGGTATTGGGTTATATCATCTACGGTAGATTTGTGGACAAAACGTTTAAACCGAATGAAACAGAGGAAACTCCCGCACATACCATGGAAGATGGGGTGGACTTTGTACCCATGAACAGTAATAGAAATGCATTTATTCAAATTTTGAATATTGCAGGTGTAGGTCCCATTTTTGGTCCCATATTGGGCGCTTTATATGGTCCGATCGCATTTATTTGGATTGTGCTTGGATCTATCTTTGCAGGTGCAGTGCATGATTACCTAACCGGTATGATCTCATTACGTTTTGGTGGTGCACACTTACCGGCATTGGCATCTCGTTTTTTAGGAAAATCGTTTAGCCACGTTGTAAACTTCTTTGCGCTATTACTGCTAATTTTAGTAGGTACTGTTTTTGTAACTGCTCCCGCAAATATGATTAATGATGTTATAGGTTCAGAAACAAGCTATTTGACCATAGTACTTTTTGCCATATTCCTCTATTACATAGTTGCAACCTTATTACCAATAGATAAAATCATAGGTAAAATTTATCCTGTGCTTGGTTTGTTGCTCATATTAAGTGCCATTGGTATTTGCATAGGCATGTTCGTTGTAGGCAATCCTATTCCAGAGCTTACATTTCAAAATATGCATCCGCAGAACATACCTTATTTTCCGGTAATTTTCTTGACCATTTCATGTGGTGCCTTGTCAGGTTTTCATGCTACGCAATCTCCCATAATTTCACGTACCATCAACAATGAAAAAGATGGAAGAAAAGTGTTTTATGGTATGATGATACTTGAAGCCGCTATTGCCATGGTCTGGGCGGCGGCGTCTATGAGTATTTTAGATGGAGATTCTTTAAATGAGCTTTTGCAAAATGGCGGACCAACCGCTGTGGTGAATAAAATAGCTACCATTTCTTTAGGAACCATTGGCGGTACCATTGCCGTTTTAGGTGTAATTGTATTACCTATTACATCAGGAGACACTTCATTTAGAGCGGCACGCATGATTATTGCAGATTATTTGAATATAGACCAGAAAGTATTAAAGAATAGATTTATGGTGGCTATTCCGCTCTTTATCGTTTCATTTATACTTACAAATATGGATTTTCAGCTATTATGGAGGTACTTCTCATGGGCAAATCAAGTAACTGCTGCCATTGCTCTTTGGATCGGTGCTGTATATTTATATCAAAAGAAAACGCATTATATCATTGCTTTAGTTCCGGTATTTTTTATTACGTCCGTGGTTGGTTCCTATATTTTTTATGACCCTAATGTTGGTTTAGGATTGGACATTGAAATTTCTAATTGGATTGGTGTTGGAATTTCTACTGTACTAACAGTGTTATTTTTTAGAAAGTTGAAAGATGAAAAAAGTGCGACGTAATTACATGATATTTTAATACCAACTAAACTTACAATATGAATAAAACTATTTTAGAATTTTTCAAAGAGATACTTACAATTATTGTCGGTATTTTGATAGCACTTTTTATCAATAATTGGAATGAAGATCAAAAAGATACAAAGTATATGAATAAAATCTTTGTATCAATGGAAAAGGAACTGAAGGAAACCAACGAAGACATTAAGAAAAAAATACCTCAACAGCAGACACTTATCGACACTTTAGGTTTTTACAAAAAGAATGATACAATTTCTATTTTCGATGTCATGATGAAAGTCAATGGGGTTCAAATACCTCAAATTAGAATTAGTTCATGGAAAGCTATTTCTAGTTCAAAAATTGAATTGTTGGAATACGATAGAGTTTCCGCTTTGGTAAATATTGAAGAGCAAAAAGAGTTAATACTATCGAAAACGCAATATTTAATAAATTTCCTTTATCCAAATATAAAAGACACCAGTACTGACAAAAAAGAACTTGTAATGTTAATGATGCAAGATATTATGGTTTCAGAAAAAGATTTACGAGAGGAAATTGAGATGGTCATTCAAGAGTAATTATCAAGTAAGCATACTGTCCGTAACACTTGGACTTAAGATTTAAAGAATATAAATTGATTAAAATACTTAGAAAGCTATTCTGGTTCATACTTTATATCCTGTTCAATGCAGTGCTATTTCTTATTGAAATAAGAGTATTGTTCACTACGAATGACGGTTTTACGAGTGGTAGCGGATTTGAATTCGTAGATTCTATTTTAGAAGCTTTTAGTGCAATTTTTGAGCTTCTGGAAGGTGTAACAATTGTTTTTTATTTTTATGCAGCGATAGGTTTAGCGCTTATGGCATTGCTACTTTATATTCCGGTGCAGGTGTATTATATTAATCGGAAATTCAGTAACCACAGAAAGAAGTATTGGTACAGTTTATTGGCATCCTTCGGTGTAGTAGTGCTCTTGAAATTGTTGATGTATTCTTGGATGTATATTGATATGAATTATTTATAAAATTTTAAAGCAGACAGTTATAATAGCAACTTAAATAATTTAAGAATGGACATCACTCAAGACTGGAAAAAGATACGAACGCATTTCAATAAATGTTTCAGTTCTAATTTTCATATTTCTGTTGCATCTGTAGACGCAGAGAATAACCCTACGGTTACTCCCATCGGGTCCTTGTTTTTAAACGATAACCAAACAGGGTTTTATTTTGAAAAGTTCCCTAAGAAATTACCATTACACGCAAAAACGAATAAAAATGTATGTCTACTTGGGGTCAATAGTAGTCGGTTCTTTTGGCTTGGTGCATTGTTCAAAGAAAAGTTTTCAGACTATCCGGGTGTAAAATTATACGGAGAACTTGGCGAAAGAAGATTAGCGACCGAAAAAGAAACAAAACGACTGAACAGAAGAATGCGGATGACCAAAGGTCTTAAGGGAAACACCTACTTATGGGGTAAAATGGAATATGTACGAGACATCATATTTGTAAAGGCTGAGATGATAAATCTTGGTAAAATGACATCAGAATTATAAAACAATAATATAATAACCATTTGAATGGCTTTAACACCAATATGATTACGGATTAAAACATTCAACTAAAACAAAAATAATATTGAAACAATCCATAGCACGTATAGCACTAGTAGTAGATGACTACGATAAAGCCATTGATTTTTATACCAATAAACTTGATTTTTTACTTGTAGAAGATACTGACTTGGGCGATGGTAAACGTTGGGTTATTGTGGCACCACAAGGATCAAGAGAATGTTCTTTGGTACTGTCAAAGGCAGATGATGAAAAACAGCTGGCAAGTGTTGGAAATCAAACAGGTGGTCGCGTATTCTTGTTTTTGTATACTGATGACTTTTGGAGAGATTACTACAAGATGATGGAGCGTAAAATTAAGTTTGTACGTTCTCCAGAAAAAATGCCTTATGGTATGGTAGCGGTTTTTGAAGACCTTTATGGCAACCTGTGGGATCTGTTAGAACCAGTAGAAATGCAGCAACAACAGCAGCAACAATAGAATTGGCATTTCGTTGCTATGTGGAAATTTCTAAAAGACATATTTAATTTTAAGGGGAAAGAATCTTCATTGAATTCTAATAGGTCTTTAGAGTTTTTCAATGCTAAAAAACTACTATGTGGTATTGGGAAATCTGAAATACGGGAAAGTGAAATTGTAATTACTAAATATCCATTTGAACCATCCATAGCCTACCCAACAGCTATAATTTCTGCTAAGGATATAGATTGCATGTCGGTTGATTTTACAGTTTGCAAAGTGCATGTAAAAAACGATATCATATTTATTTCGTCAGAACTCAAAGAAAAACTAAAACAGTTTGCAGATAGTAACAATATTAGACTTATACCACAAAATTGGAATTGGGATTGGATTCTAGAGCCTTATCTAGATACAGAATTTACCAAAGAAAATGAGCAACGAGCTTTAGAACGACTTCTAGAAAACGGATTCACGGCAAATGAAGTAGATACTATAAGAGCCGAGGTGAAAAATCAAATGTACGCCTATAATTTTGACACCATGCTGTGGGATTGGTGCAGCCTTGGTCTATCTGATGTACTATCTGCTATGCGGGCAAAATATAGTAAAGAGCAATTCCGTGAGTTCTACAAAAGAGCTTTGGAAATAGAAATGCGAACAGGCAGCGGTACTAATTCTAGCCAAGTTTAATACAATACAAAAGGGCAAAAATCTTGATAGATTTTTGCCCTTTTGTATAACTAAAAATGTAGCTTATTCTAATGTAGATTTAAGCATCCAGATTAATTTTTCTTGTCCGGATATTAAATCACTAACTAAAGTTGCAGTACCTTCATCATTGTTATCAGAAGAGAATTCTAAAATTTCTCTTTCCTGAATTAATAACTCGTTCAAGTTATCTATAAGTAAAGAAATACCGGTAGCGCCATCAGACACTTCTTTGATAATTCTAATGGTTTTGTTGTCCAAATAATCTTCAAACGTATGCAAAGGCTGTTGGTCTAAAGTTAAAATACGTTCTGCAATCTCATCAACGGTTTCCGTAGCTTCAGTGTATAACTCTTCAAACTTCTCATGTAATAGAAAAAAATTGCTCCCTTTTACATTCCAGTGCATACCTCTCAAGTTCATATAATGAATTTGATAATTAGCTAAAAGAACATTTAGTTTATCACTGATTTCTATTTTATAATCTTGACCTAATCCCACGTTTTTATTTAAAGTTTCCATAATTCTGTTGTTTTAATTATAGTGTAAAATTACGCACAAAGTCAATGTTTATGGGTAACAAAAGTTACATAAGCTATATGTTTTGCTTATACTATTATTGAATTTTATGAATGATAATTGTTGCCTTTTAAAGTAATTGTAGTTCACAGATTAGATTCGTAAATTAGGGAGGTTAATATGACATTATATAAGCATGCAAATTCCTGAAATCCCTAATTTAATACACTATGCCATTCCGTTTTTTACGGTGACCGTTATCTTGGAAGTTATACTATCGGTAAAAATAAAATTACATGACTACGAGTTTAAAGATGCCGGTACATCTATTGTAATGGGCTTGGGTAATGTTGCTATAGGTTTAATTACCAAAGGTATTGCATTGGGGTTTTTCTACTTGTTGTATAATTTTTGGCATCTATTTGAAATCCCTTTTGCGTGGTGGTCTTGGTTAATACTTCTTTTTGCAGAAGACTTATGTTATTATTGGTTTCATAGAACTAGTCATGTTAGTCGTTTTTTTTGGGCGAGTCACGTTGTGCATCATTCCTCAAAAAATTACAATTTAAGCACCGCATTACGGCAATCGTGGTCTGGAGGATTTTACACCTTCATTTTTTGGACGCCATTAATTCTCATTGGCTTTCATCCGGTGATGGTTTTGGTGCAGATGTCCGTCAGTCTTATCTATCAATATTGGATCCATACGGAGTTCATTACTAAAATGCCCAAGTGGTTCGAAGCTGTTTTCAATACGCCAAGTCACCATAGGGTGCACCATGCTACCAATCCGCAATACTTAGATAGAAACCATGCAGGAATTTTCATTATATGGGACAGGTTATTTGGCACTTTTGAACCAGAGGTGGAAAAACCGGTTTACGGTTTGGTTACAAATATCGATACCTACAATCCTATAAAAATAGCTTTTGGAGAGTGGTACAAGATGCTGGGAGATTTTTTCACTTCTAAAACCTCCATTGTAAACCGCTTTAAGTATTTGACAAAACCACCAGGCTGGAAACATGATGGCACCAGTATGCTTTCTACAGATTTGAGAAGGGAGTGGGAAGAGCATAATAAGGCAGAAGTATAATTTTTATGTAACATAAAGGTCTTTTGAGCGTCATATAAAAAACCAACCACCAGTAGAATGACCAATAAACTAGTAGCATTTATAGGAATTTTAGGAGGAAGTTTATTTGCGATAGCCGCCATCGTTGGTCCATTATTAATAGAAGATTACAGTGTAGTAAGTCAGTACATAAGTGAATCTTTTGCAATAAACACTGAGTACGGACGATACTTGCAGTACTTCGGATATATACCTAGCGGAATTCTCATTACCATTTTCTGTTTTAGTGCCCCCAGAAAACTACCAAGTTCAAAACTCATCGTAGCCGGTTTTTTCGGGTTAGCATTATTCTACGGACTAGGAACTATTTTGGTAGGAATATTTCCGTGTGATGCCGGGTGCCCAACAGATGTCATCAACTCTAGTCTTGCACAACTTATACATAATGCAGTTGCTTCATTGACTTATATCTTTTTTCCAATTTGTTTAATTGGCATAGGATTAGGGTTAAAGAAATTTGAGAACTACGAGCGTTTATCTCAAATAGCAATGATCACGGGAATAATAAGTGGCATTTTTATATTCTCTCTATTTTCTGACCCCAATTCAGGTTACAGAGGAATTTTACAACGGATAATAGAAACCTCTTTTATTGTATTTATGGTTTGTAGTGCCTTGAGAATTGGAGTCGGTGCTGAGGTTAAATTGTAGTATTAGGTTTATTTCTTACGTATTGGTACCATCCATATTAAAATTTTTACTTTTGAATACCATTAATAATATTTGAGTATGAAAAAGTTAGCCTTATTACTTGCCTTAATTACATTTTCCATTTCGTGTAAACCTGATAAAAAAGTTGATGAAAAAACTGAGGAGGTATTAGCACCTACAACAGAAGATGTTGAAAAAAAACAAGAAGCTAAAGAACCAAATACTGATAAGCCAAAGGACGAATTATTTACTGATAATTTTGATTGGACTGTAATACCTGTATCGTCTGTTCATATTGGTGAGTTTCCTTACATGTCACCACCTAAAGGTTTCTTTGTAAAAACAAAACAAGGAAAGCCGGCAAAAGACGGAATGACCAAGTTTTCTGAATTTGGTAAGTTAATGATGTATACTGGCGATGCGTTTTATAATGCCGAAGGAAAAATGGCTAAAATGCTTTATGGAATGGCAGAAAAAGGAAAAGCTTTTAACAAATTAATATTTGATAAGAGTGTAGATGGTTATTTGGAAAGTATAGGTGCAGAATTGATATTTAAAGGAAGTGTACCTAGAAAAAAAATGTATGCACTTGATAAAATTAACCCAATGGCACAGAGCGATTATATTGTTGGTCGTGCCTATAATAGTGATCCAATTAGGCATTACGCATTAAATCACAAAAGCGGTAAAATAATGTTTCAGGTTTGGTCTAACAATTATGGGGCAGAGGTAGGAGTTGTTGAATTAGAAGACTTTGTGCAAACAATTAAAGCACCTACGGCATCTGAAATGAAAGAGGATATAGATACAAATGGTAAAGCTATTTTAAATATAAATTTTGATACGGACAAGGCATCTTTAAAACCAGATGCTCTAGAAATTATAGATAATATATTTATTCTACTAGATACCAACCCAGATTTAAAATTATCTATAGAAGGACATACGGATAACACGGGAACAGATGAAAGAAATAAGGAGTTATCCAAACAAAGAGCAAATACGGTAATGTATGCTTTAGCGGGTAAAGGAATTGATATTTCACGATTAAAAGCAGAAGGTTTTGGGTCAGAAAAACCAATGGTCGTAAATGATAGTGATGAAAACAAGGCTAAAAATAGACGTGTAGAATTAGTAAAGATGTAATGGGCACTGATTAAAATATAAAGTAATAAGTACAAAGTAATCTGTAGAAGATATGAAATTTAAAGGTCACTGAGCGAAAGCGAAGTGACAACCAACAACCAACAACCAACAACCAACAACCAACAACCAACAACCAACAACCAACAACCAACAACCAACAACCAACAACCAACAACCAACAACTAATCCAAATAAACTACCCCATCTTTCATTACAAAAGATACATTTTTCACAGAAGAGATATCCTCTACCGGATTCCCTTTTACGGCAATAATATCAGCTAAAAACCCTTCTTTAAGGCTTCCTAATTGGTCTAAATGAAACATACTGGCATTACCAGAGGTAGCAGATTTTAAGACCGCTAAAGGCTTCATTCCGTAATCTACCATCAATTCCATTTCACGATAATTTTCTCCGTGCGTAAAAACACCTACATCACCACCAAATACAATTTGTACACCAGAATCCAGCGCCATTTTAAAAGACTTGCGTTTCTGTTGAATACGCTCAGGCTCTGGGTCGGTCGCTTTGTTCCATCCTCTATACTGTGTTATGGCATCGCCTGCGGCTAGAGTAGGGCACAAGCCAATTCCTTTTTCTTTCATCATTTTAAAAATCTCCATAGTTCCTCCGTCACCGTGTTCAATGGTTTCCACGCCACCAAGAATAGCTCTTTTCATACCTTCAGGTGTACCGGCATGTGCAACTACATATTTACCTGCTGTAGTAGCGGTCGCAACCATAGCATTAATTTCTTCCTGTAAAAATGTCGCTTTAGAATCGGCACCAGGAGTCCAACGATAATCGGCATATATTTTTATTAAATCGGCACCGTTACCCATTTGTCTACGAACGGTTTCAATACACTGATCAACGCCACTTGCAGCTTCAGCACCTAAGGGCACAGTTACTCCGTCATGAAATCCTTTTGGGCCGTATGCTCCTGTAGCTACAATTGCAGGTCCGGCAACCAATAAACGTGGTCCGTCTATAATTCCCTTGTCAATAGTTTTCTTCAAATAAACATCAGTATAACCGGAACCTTCCGCACCCAAATCTCGCATGGTGGTTACACCGGCCATTAAAGAATTCTTTACATGAACAGTACCTCTAACTGCACGTTCAACAGGCGATTCTTTTAGAACCTGATCATTCCAATCGGTTTCGTTGTATGGGTGTAATAAAACATGGGAGTGACCTTCAATAATTCCAGGCATTAAAGTACTGCCGGTCAAATTTATTTCTCTGGTGTTGTTCGGCAGGGTTATTCCGTTAGCACTACCTGCATACGAAATTTGATTTCCTTCCACTAAAACCACCCAATCATTGTGCATTTCGGTACCATCGAATATGTGGTCTGGTTTTAAGAGTGTTTGAGCAAAACAAGCATATGAAGAGAAAATAAAAACAAATAAAAATGATTTCATAATTGAGTTGAATTTAGTTGGCAATTGCAGAGGTCAATAAATTATCTAAGTCGGTTTTTGTATGTTGATTTCCATTGGAAAGAACCATAAAGATGTCTTTGGTGCTTTTAATATCTTCTAAAGGATTCCTATTGAGTAAAACAATATCAGCAATTTTACCTTCAGAAATAGTTCCATAATCAGCATCTTGCTTTAAAAACGTAGCACCATTATATGCAGAAGATTTAAGCGCATCTAGTGGAGAAATTCCTGTAGCTACCATAGCTTCCATTTCTTTATGTAATGAAATACCAGGGTAGGTGTAACTATTGTAAGCACCACTATCGGAACCTGCCAAAAGAGATACTCCGTTTTCATTCAGTTTATAAGCAAGTTTACCAAAGAATTGGTCCAAAGCTTTTCTATCGGCAACTTGTTTATCTGTTGCATTTTTTACACGGTCAATTCTACCTTTATAGGTTTGCCGAATACCGTCGCTCATATACTTTAAATAGGCATCATTCGTATGATTAACTTCATCTAAATAGCTAAGCACTCCGCCAATATGTAGTGTAGGTACCGCAAATACGTCATTCGATTTTAAATGCTCGAATGTTTTTAAAGCGGTCGAGTCAGAAAATGAAGATTGGAGTAGGGGCATGGCATCCCAAAACCCTATTTCTTTAGCTATCAGTTTTTGGGTGATTTCTTTCTCATTGTTAGAACACCCTTTCATAATGTAATATAAATGTTCAACAGCATCAATACCTGCATCAATAGTAGCGTCAAGCTCCACTGTAAAGGGCATGTGTCCCGATGTAATTAAATTTCGTTTTTCGGCTTCTTGTATCACCTTTAAGTAATCTTCACCAGAAATACGACTATCATAAATCTTTACGAAATCAGAAGGTATAGATTGCAAAGAATCTAAAGCTTTAGTAATAGTTTCATCAGTATCTACTTCTAACGAGCCAGCCCAAGTACCTCCTGGTCCATCAATTTTTGGTCCCGATGTAAAAATGGTGGGTCCTACTAATTCATTGTTCGCAATAGCCTTTCGCCACTCTAAAACCGATGAGGTAAGATCACCACCAGCATCACGAACTGTTGTAATGCCATTTGCCATAAAGAGCTTTAAGAAGTTCTTATTTGCATTGATTAAAGAATCTCCACCTCTAAAATGAGTGTGATTATCCCAAAAGCCTGGTACTATAAATTTACCTGTAGCATCAATAGTAGTCTTTGCCACAATATTAGTTAAATTAGTATCAGTACTGATTTTGGTTATTCTGTTGTCATTAATCAGAATATTGGAAATAGATATAGAACCATCTTCCAGGTCTATAAGATTACCATTTTTTATTACAATATCATATGTTACGGTTTGCTTCTCTTTACAACTGGTAAATGCTATTAGTAATGAGAAAGCAAGCACTTTCATCACATTCAATAATCTCATAGTAGTATGGTAGTTTAGTAAAGGGAAGGTAAAAAGAATATGTGGTAAATTTTGGATTATGTCTTATTATCCAAATTGAATTATTGCATTGATAATGAACGTATGGTCTTTTTATAATGTAATAGTAAAAGACCTATAATTTTTATTTTTTAGCAGATTGCCAACCGCCACCATCTCGGTATTTAATATTTTCAGTGGCGTGTTGAATGATTCCCTCAATTCTTTTGTTTCTTGTTTCTTCGCGCTTTGCTTGGTTTAACCAATAGAGGTAGCTTTTACGTTGGCTTCGTGTAAAGTTGTTGAAGTTGGTAAAAGCTTTAGGGTTTTTATCAAATGCCATTTGTAGCTCTTGGGGAATAACACCGTTCTCAACATCATCTAAAGAAGACCAAGAACCGTTGGTTTTGGCAACGTTTATTGATGCTAGTCCTGCTGCGTGCATTAGTCCGCTAGATTTCAATTCTTTAATATGATCTTTGTTTACCTTGCTCCATACACTTTTAGGTTTTCTAGGACAGAAATATTGCCGTCTTTTGCCATCGCCTAAACTTTTAACCGTACTATCGATCCAGCCATAACATAATGCAACCCGTACAGCTTCTTCCCAACGCATACTTTCTTTTTCATGGGCAACGGAGTAAAAAATGAGATGAACACCTGTATATTCCGTATGGTTATTGTGCAACCAATCCTTAAATTCAATGTCATTTTTAAAATACAGCTCCGGTATTTTTAGCATAATAGTACCATATGGTTAATAATGTATCATAAAAGTACAATGATTAAAATAAAGTATTGGTAAATAAAGTAACTCGCCCTATTTTTAGCAATATTTTACTCAACTTAACAACAACTAACGTATGAAAAAAATCTTCAATGCGCTGCTTTTAGGCTTTGCGCTTATTATTGTCTCTTGCGGTGGCAATAAAAGAGAAGGAAAACCCAAGGTATTGATATTCTCAAAAACTATGGGATTTGAACACAAATCCATACCTGCTGGTGTTGCAGCCATTCAAAAGCTGGGAACAGAAAAAGGATTTGCAGTAGACACCACTAAAAATGCAGCTCTATTTACAGATGATAATCTAAAAAAATATGCTGCGGTAATCTTTTTAAGTACAACAGGTAATGTTTTAGATCAATACCAAGAAGCAGCTTTTGAGCGCTACATACAAGCTGGTGGTGGTTATGTAGGTGTACATGCCGCGGCAGATACCGAATATGATTGGGGTTGGTATAATGATTTGGCAGGAGCACAATTTTTGAGCCACCCAAAGGGAATGCCAACGGCTGATTTCATTATTAAAGACAAGAACTTTAAAGCTACACAGTTTTTTACCGACTCTGTGTGGACAAGAACAGATGAATTGTATAACTACAAAAACATCAATCCAGATGTAAATGTATTAATGACTTTAGACGAGTCTTCTTATGAGGGTGGGCAAAATGGAGATTTTCATCCCATTGCTTGGTACCATGATTTTGATGGTGGTCGTGCATTCTACACAGGTGGCGGTCATGCCGATGCCAGCTTTTCTGAAGATTTGTTTTTAAAGCATCTTTTAGGCGGAATCGAATATGCCATAGGTGAAAATTTGGAATTAGACTATTCTAAAGTGACCTCTCAAATACCACCGGATGCAGATCGTTTTGCAAAAGTAACTTTGAGCGAAGGTCAGTTTTTTGAACCTACTGAAATGACGGTTTTACCTAACGGAGATGTACTTGTGGCTCAGCGTAGGGGAGAAGTAATACTATACAATGATGAAACAAAAGAGCTAAGTGAAGTATTAAAATTAGATGTCTATAGCAAAACTTTAAATACGCCAGGTGTTAATGCAGAAGAAGGATTAATGGGATTGCAAAAAGATCCGGATTATGCGAATAACCATTGGATCTACTTATACTATTCCCCAACAGGTGATAAGTGGATTAATCGTTTGTCAAGATTTAAATTTGAGAATGGAAAGTTTGATGAAGCGTCTGAACAAGTAATAATGGATGTAGACAGTCAGAGAGAAATTTGCTGTCATACGGGAGGTTCAATAGCCTTTGGTCCAGATGGTTTGTTATATCTTTCTACAGGGGATAATTCAACACCATTTAATGAAAAAGGAGTGAAGTATGTAAATAACGGATTTGCGCCTTTAAATGATATTCCAGGTCATGAGCAGTATGATGCTCGTCGTTCTTCAGGAAACACCAATGATTTACGTGGAAAGATCTTAAGAATTAATGTGAAAGAGGATGGTACGTACGATATTCCAGAAGGAAATTTATTTCCGGTAGGAACAGATAAAACGAGACCAGAAATCTATACCATGGGTCACAGAAATCCGTATAGAATATCTATAGATATGAAAAGAGGATATCTGTACTGGGGAGATGTTGGTCCTGATGCTAGAGCCGATAGTTTAGGTGTAAGAGGACCTAGAGGGTATGATGAAATGAACCAAGCTAAAAAAGCGGGTAACTTTGGTTGGCCATTGTTTATAGGTAACAATTTTGCATATAATGCATACGACTATGAAACAGGTAAAACAGGTGAGGCATTTGATCCTGAAAAGCCTATAAATAACTCTCGTAATAATACGGGTTTAACAGAATTACCACCTGCAATGCCAGCGTATGTATATTATCCGTACGTAGATTCTCAAGATTTCCCGCAAACAGCTACAGGAGGTAGAAATGCAATGGCAGGACCTACCTACTATTCAGATATGTACCAAGGTGACGAAAAACTACCGAGTTATTATGACGGAAAGGTAATTATCTATGATTGGATGCGAGGTTGGATGTTTGCCGTTCATTTAGATGAAAATGGGGATTTCAGTAAAATGGAACCTTTTGCTCCTGAGATTAAGGTTAATAGTTTAATTGATATGGAAGTAGGTCCTAAGGGTAAAATCTATTTGTTGGAATACGGTAGCGGTTGGTTTTCTCAAAATGCAAATTCTTCTTTAGGATATATTGAATTTAACGGAGGTAATAGACCACCGTTGATCAATGAAGTAACCGTTAGCAAAACAGCGGGAAAAACTCCGTTGACCATTTCTGCTACTATAGAAGCAAGTGATCGTGAAGATGATGCCATAAAATATATATGGGATTTTGGTAACGGCGAGACCAAAGAAACTACAGAGCCACAAGTCAGCTATAACTATGAAGATGCAGGAGTCTATAAGTTAAAGGTAACTGTTGCAGATGATAAGGGAGAAGAGGCAATTAGTGAAAGTACTAGTATAGTCGCAGGGAACTCAAGACCAGAGGTTACTATTTCTTTAGGTGATAATGCACCGGCATTTTACTTACCAGGTCAGAAAATTGCATACGATGTTTCTGTAACTGATGCAGATGGTACTGAAATTGATGCCGACAATATATTTGTAAGTGTGGACTATTTGGAAGGAATGGATAAGGTGGCTATGAGTATGGGACACCAACAAGTCTCTGCCACCGTTACTGGAAAAGCGCTGACCCAAGCAATGGATTGTAAAACATGTCATAAAGAAGCAGAAGCTTCTATAGGACCAAATTATAAGGATATTGCAGCAAAGTACAAAGAGCGTAAAGATGCCTTGAAATACTTGCAAGGTAAAATGAAAACAGGTGGTTCAGGAGTTTGGGGAGAAGTAACTATGCCTGCACACCCAAATATTACAACGGATGAAACTAGACAGATCGGATTGTATATTCTTTCATTGAATGGAGATGATAAAAAAGAAAAATCATTACCATCAAAAGGTACTATAACGGCAGAATCATCTGCACCGGGTAATATGTTGGTGATTACGGCTAGCTATACAGATGCAGGTGCCGAAGGTACTATACCGCTTACAGGTTCTAAATCTGTTGTCATACCTGCCAAAAAGGAAAAATAATAACAATTTTAACCAATTAAAAAGCCCGCTAATCAGCGGGCTTTTCTTATTTATAAGAGTGAGAATGTTAGCTTAATTTTTTGCTTATTAATTCACCAATTTGCATGAGTAAGTCCATCTCGGTTTCGGTAAAATCATAAGGTACCGGTTTAGCAATACCAATAGTTCCGTATAAATTGTCATTGTACATTAACGGTGCAGCTAATGATCCTTCTACTTTGGTATCTTTTGCCGATGGTCTAGCAACACCAGAATCATCAGTCTGTAGATTACACATTTCAACAGGTTTTCTTCTTTCTGCCGCAATACCCGCCATACCTTTACCAATAGGAATAGTAGATAGTTTAGGAATTAAAAACTCAGGAATACCTACTTGAGATTGAAGCTGTAGTAAAGACGCTTTATCTAAAAAATGTAACGTACCGGTAGCGCATTTAAAATGCTCTAAAATCAATTTTAGAAGATTGTCCCAGTTGGGAGTATTCTCCTTTAGTTCGGCGCTAACAATAGCTAAGAATTCTTTAGAGTTGTTCATATGGTTTTATGCTAAGTATTTCTAAGTTCAAAATTAATGATTTCGCTGATTTCATTTGCGTTATCTACAATCATAAAATGTTCTCCACCTTCAATAAGCTTTGTTCTGGTAGTACCTTTGGGCGGAATCAATTTGTCTTTTGTACCGTTTATCTTAAGAACTTTTGAGGATCGTGCTGTGTTTTGCCATGCAGTAAATTCTTGTAACGCCCATTTTACAAAGCTAAAATCCGTATCATCCAATATTTCATAAAACAATTTAGAATTTTTAGCTCCCATGATATATTTAGCAAGAAACCTTGGTGGGTTAAATAGAAACTTAGGAATAAATTTTAAAATTCTAGATTTGCCGACCCATTTATAAATCGGTCTTAACTCATCTTTTGTTTGTGCAGAAGAAATAAGAATTACTTTTTTCGGTTGAAGCATTTTACTTATTTCCGTTGCAATTAATCCACCGAAACTAACACCTATCAAACAGAACGCTACATTGGTGTCAATAACACTACTAAGCCTTTTAGAATATTCTTTAATATGTTCGTTTTGGTGGGGAGTAATCCAATCTATAGTGATCAATTCAAAATCTAGAGTTAAATGATTAAAAACTCTTTGGTCAGCACCTAAACCACTAATAGCGTATATTTTCAAAAAACCTTTTATGTAACGATTATAAAACTATTGATAAAGGTACGCTTAATCTCTTTTTTAAGTAATCTACATTAAACTATATTGTCTTTACTGGGTAGTTCTCTATAGGCGTAATATGCTAAAACGGCATGGATGGCCTTCTCTATTGCAATTCTTATTGGGAACAATTCTTCTCCTAAAGATTCATCTATAGAGCGCAACTGCATATAGTAATTACTAATAAGTGGATAATTTTTATTAGCTGCAATATGAGCATTGGCCTTATTAAAAGCTTTGGTCTTTTGTTCTTTAATAGGTTTGCAAGTAACTAATATGGGTTTATTGTTTTTGTGCAACATAGCAGAAAAACCAAACAGTCTACAAATGAGTCCGCGATGCGCATATTCAGAACAATAGCCTTTGGAGTCAGGTGTGATGATTTCGTTTAATACAGGACATATTTTATTGTCTTTATTATTTTGAAGTTTTTCTAACCATCGCTCCGTCTCCCCATGTATTAATAGGTGATAGGCTAGTGGTAAAAACTCTAATGCAGTAGCATTGATGTCCGGTTTTAAACAACATAGACCACAATTGGCTACACAGCTAAGTCCTGTAGATTGCTGAAAGGAGCCTAACTCCTTATCCAATTGGTTGAAAATACGATCTACCGCTTGAACTTTTTGATATATTGTCACTTATGAGATTAAGGTTGTACGAAGGTAGTCTATGTTTTCACACCCCTAACAATTAAAAAAAATATTAATGATTTTAGGTAAAACGGAATTATTTAGCTCTGTTTAAAGAGCTGAAAATTTATGATGTAAACAGTATGTAATCCTAAAATTTTGAGGTTTTGAGTCGCAAAGGATTTTGATCGGTTCTAGTTTTTATTTCAAAGCCTATAACACCTAATACTTGTTCTTCTTCGGTAAGCACTTGAACTTCCCATTCACCAGGTGTAACATTGGTTTTATAAGTATATCCTCTAAAGCCACCATCTCTACCGCCAGTAATATCGTAACCAATATCATCAACGTTTTCCCATTCTTTGGTCTTTGTATTATACCTTCTCCATCTATGAAAAATGGACTTCTTTAAGTCCGTAGGCGCAAAAATGGAAGAAAAAATATACACACGCTGGTCTGGAGAATAACTAAAATCCAATTTATGTTTACGCCAAAAAATTAAAGATTCCTCAGACTCATAAGTAACCTCATAGTTTCCGTTTTTTTGAATGACTTCATGAGCCACAATTCCTTTATCTAATGCCAAAGGTACGGGCGGAATCAATTTTAGGAAATAGAATAGGTTAATAATAGCGTAAATGGCAAAGATGATAAAAACCATTTTACCCAGTTTAATCTCCTTTCTGGTACTTGGGCTTTTACCATAGATAATAGTGAGAAGAATTAATGTACTAATTAAACTGACTGCTCCTGAAATCAAGAAAATTGTAGTATTCAGTTCCTTTAAAAATACAGGAATCATAAATGTGAAAAACGTGAAGCTAATAAAGTAGTATACCCCAATTTGAAGGTATTTGTTTGAAATTCGTTTTTTTAAAAACTCATTTGCAATCAGTAGCAAAACAAGAATGATAAAGAACGATGCTGTTTTGGATAAAGAAACACTTCTTGAGAAATAGATGACATAGGCACTAGATAACCCTCCGAAAAAAAATTGAATGGCAAGGGGTAAATATTCTTCGTATCGTTCTAGAAAGGTATTTTTCCATTTTCCATCGTCCACAAGATTGTAGAGATATAGCGTAATCGATAATGAGGTCATATGCAGACATAATACCGTTAAGTCATAGGTACGGTCAATACGACCAAGGGTCAGGGTGTCAAATATAAATCCGCCAACGAAAAATATAATTGGCGCATATTTTGAGTGCCTTCTTATAAAATTTCTGAAGGTACTATTTCTATATCTGGCAAGTGCTTTTTTCATGTAGCGTTAAAAATGACAGCAGCAAAACTACTGTAATTAAAAAAAGAAATTGACCTTATATAAATTAAGATGAACGCTAAATATCAATACGAAACAAAAGGTAATCTAATTTTTGGTTTCAACATAGAAATTTGGATCTACTCGTAATGAAGTTAAATTGCCTTTTATTTTCTCGGTTTTCCATTCCGTACTAGGTTCTATCCAAACTGCGATGTCGTTGATGTACACTTTTAAGGGTATGGAAAAATTGTCAACGGTATTGGTAAAGCGATACGCTATTTTTTTGCCCTTTACATTGTATTCGAAAACAGGGATTTTTGTGGTTCGTAAATACTGATCGAAGAAAGGTTTTAAATCTCTTTTCATACCTATGGCGATGACATTTTCGATTTCATCGGTAGTTACGGTTTTATGGTAAAACTCTGAATTTAGACCGCGTAAAATGGTTCTCCATTTTCTGTCATCATTTACAATTTGGCGTAAGGTGTGCAGCATGTTTGAACCCTTATAATACATATCGCCACTGCCTTCATGGTTTACATTATAAATACCAATAATCGGTTTATCATTTCTGATGTTGTTTCTAATACCTTGTACATAGGCATTTGCAGCTTCAGTACCGTAATGGTAGTCTAAAAATAAACTTTCGGAATAACAGGTAAACCCTTCGTGGACCCACATGTCTGCAGCATCTTTATAGGTGATGTTATTGGCAAACCATTCGTGACCGGCTTCATGAATAATAATGAAGTCGAACTTTAGGCCCCAACCCGTATTGGATAAATCTCTACCCAAATAACCTTTTTTGTACTGATTGCCATAAGTAACTGAGCTTTGGTGTTCCATACCTAAATATGGTACTTCAACTAGTTTGAAAGAATCTTCGTAAAACGGATACGGACCAAACCAATACTCAAAAGATTTCATCATCTTCGGAGCATCTTTAAAGTGTTCTTTAGCTTTCTCTAGGTAGTCCTTTAAAACATAATAATTCATATCAAGAGCACCTTTTTCTCCTTGATATATTTCATCAAAATGAACGTAATCGCCAATATTTACATTAACACCATAATTATTAATAGGGTTAGAAACAAACCAGTTGTAAGTATTGGTTTCTTTGTCCACACTTCTAAGACGACCATTAGATACGTTCATTAATCCCTTAGGAGCTTTTACACTGATTAACATACTATCAACCTCGTCATACATATGGTCTTTGTTTGGCCACCATACACTAGCGCCCAGACCTTGGCAAGAGGTTGCTACAAAGTCTTTGCCATTTGAATCTTTTTTCCAAGAAAATCCACCATCCCAAGGAGCTCTCACCGCTTCTTTTGGGTGACCGGAATACGTAACAACAACTTCATTGTAATCGCCTTCTTTTTGGGGTTTTACAAGTTGAATAAAATGAGCATTTATGTTATGTACAACTTCCAATTCTTCACCATCTTGAGTTACTTTTTCAATAGCTAAAGGCGGTTGCAGATCCACTTGTAAGACTTGATGAGGTTCTAATACTTTATAGCGAATGGTATTGCTTCCGCTGATAAATTTATCATCAGGATTCACGTCAATATCCAAATGGTAATAATTTAAATCCCACCATTCACGTTCAGGGGTAATACTGCCTCTAAGGGTATCTTGTTCGGTAAAGGTTTGTGCCTGTGAAAAAGAGCATATGCCTAAAGCTAGTGTAGCTATAATTTTTTTCATGAGTAACGTGGTTTTGGTTTATCTGAAAATTCCGTTAGGAAAAACGACCGGACTCTCAAATCCGTCTTCACTAACCGCAGAAACTCCAAAGAAGAAGTTATCGATAACAATGCCTTCCAAAACAAATTCAGAAACATCGCCCACATACCTGCTATAATCCCATGTTGGGGATGTCGTATCTCTCCAATATATTTTATATCCTTTGGAACCATCAACTTTGCTCCACTGAAATTTAGCTGAAGGTTCAACAATACCGCCAATTTTAACGGTTTTAGGGGCAGGAGGGGCCCAAGCTATAGATGCCATATTTATAGCATTAACAGCCGTTAATTTTGCGGCATACTCAAAATTTACATGTTCAAGAACATCGCCATAAGCAATACCATCTTCAACACGAATATCTTGGTGCTGTTGTGTATAGTTTTCATGAGCTTCCATAATACGAATACCAGGGAAACCAGCATCGTTGAAGGGTCTGTGGTGACCACCACGACCAAAACGATCTAAACGATAGATCATCATTGGATTCATTTCTGGCATGTATTGCTTTACGTTTTTATGAACATAACGTGCCAATTGTCTAGATACACCATCTACTTCGCCACCGTAAAAACGCCTAGCTTTACGTTGTTTTTCTGTTTCAGTAGGTGGTACGGGCTCAGAGAAAATTCTAACGTCAACATTGCTAATGGTACCATCCACACCTTTGATGTTACCGATCATATCATTATTGAATATACCAATAACCTCCCAGCCTTGGTCTTTAGCGTATTGGGCAATACCGCCACCGCCAAAAAGACCTTGCTCTTCACCTGAAAGCCCCATATAAATGATACTGTTTTCAAATTTATATTTAGACAAAACACGAGCAGCTTCTAATGTACCTGCCATACCGCTGGCGTTATCATTGGCACCAGGCGAATCATCTGTATAGTTTGTAGGGTCGCTAACACGAGAATCAATATCGCCACTCATAATAATATAGCGATTAGGGTATTTTGTTCCCTTTTGTATGGCAAGAACGTTCACTACTTCCACATCTTTTACAATGCGATCGTTTGCGCCTTTTTTGACTAAATCTTTTTGAAAGAAAACGTTTAAGCAACCTTGACATTCAGTAGAGGTTTTTTCGAATTCACTTTTGATCCAACGTCTAGCAGCTCCAATTCCCCTTGTAGTTGAGACAGTGTCACTTAAAGTATGTCTTGTTCCAAAATTGGCAAGTTTGGTAACATCGTTTTCAATACGCTCAGCAGAAACGGCATCGATAATATCATAAATACGTTGATCTGTTTGCGCTGTTAGCGTAAAAGCTGAGGTTAATAGAGTGAGTAATAAGAACTTTTTCATTGCAAGTTTTTTGGTGAGTAATGTTAGTATAGGTAATCGGTTTCTAAATTTAAGTAAAATATAGGGCTGACCATAATTATCATAAACAAAGTATGTAGTCATTAAGTATTCTTTTTTGCCAGTAAATAGTATACTCCTAACACCGGTCCAATAGCTAAAGGGATAAATAAAAGAGTTATAGGAATGATCGATTGAAGTGATCCTAGAAGTTGTATACTGATGATCGTAATAGCAAAACCAATGCAATTTACCAATGTAAGAGCAGTGCCTTTTAATTCTGGAGCTACTGCGGATGCCACTAAATTTGAAAATTGGGGTGAGTCTGCAGTAACTGCAATACCCCATAAACACCAACCTACTAAGAATAAATATATGGGAAGCGAAAATAGCAATGGCGAGATCAAGCATATAAAGCCGGATGCTATTAAGGCTGCAAGAGCCACTTTCTTACTACCTATGCGCTGAGAAAGTA
The DNA here is from genome assembly GCF_056839145.1 of Maribacter sp. UH1. Lineage (NCBI taxonomy): Bacteria > Pseudomonadati > Bacteroidota > Flavobacteriia > Flavobacteriales > Flavobacteriaceae > Maribacter > Maribacter sp. UH1. The sequence goes on along the minus strand of NZ_CM166387.1, from coordinate 122,048 downwards.
TGCCACCATAGGCACAGGATAATCCGCCGAGCGCTATTACGATTCCAGACCATAATGATACGGAAATATTACCTCCGGACTTTATAGCAAACCATTGAATTGCAATAGGTGTAAATGCCCAAAAAGCATATAGTTCCCACATATGCCCAAAATAACCGAATGCAGCTTTCTTAAATTCAAAATTTTGGAAAAGCTTGGGTCCTGCATTTAACTTCAATGTTGCGCTTGCAACTCTGTAAGGTCCATTAGGTACAAGTATGAAGAGTAATAATCCGCCAATAGCAGTTATACCAGAGGTTAACATAATTACTTTATCTGGATGACTTGCAAATGGACTTCCTTTAATCAAAAAAGGAAAAGCAGTACCAAGAACTAAGGCACCTACCAAATAACCCAGTGCTTTGCCTAAACCCTTCTCATAATAATCTGCGGCTATTTTCATACCTACGGGATAGATGCCGGCCAAAAAGAATCCTGTACTAAATCTTGCTAATAGCAATCCGCCCACGTTTAATTGTGGGTAGATTAAGGATAGATTTGAAATAGAGGCAAGAAATGCACAGATCATAAATACCCTTGAGGGTGAAAAACGATCCGCAATCATAAGAATGCCAAAAATTAATGTACCTACTATGAATCCGAATTGAACCGATGATATGACATAACTAATTATTTCAGGACCAAAATCTAACTTTTTGGTCAGTGATTCAATAATCGCATTACCGGCAAACCAGGTAGAAGTGCAGGCAAATTGCGAAAGAATTATGATGGGGAGAATATGTAGCTTTTGCTTCAATAGATTAATGTAAAAAAGTAACCTTGGCTATTTTATTATTTTCAATTTCATAAATACCTATTGCAGTATAAGAATCCCCTTGTATGGTTATGAATTCTTCATCAATAACTATATTACCGATTACGATCCTATTCTTAGTTTCACAATGAAGGTCTGTGGTAGTACTAAAAAAGCGTTCATAGTCATTTCGCATATTTTCAATACCCTCTGTTCTTAGTTCGCCGTTAGCACCATAAACTTTCACGTCTTTAGCGTAAGGACTTAAAAAGGCATTGATGTCTTTAGCATTATAAGCTTCAAGTTGATGTTGTACAGGTACTTCTGGATTTTTATCGACAGAAGTATCTTTTAAGAAAGTCATGCTATTTATAAGTCCGTCAACCTCATAAATGGCAACTTGATGAAATTGTCTATCGCCAATGGTTATCTGTTCTTGATCTATAATAGTCTTTCCCAAATGAATTCTAGAAGATACTTTTACATCAATATTTGGCGTACGGTCATAAAAGTTTTGATACTTTTCTTTTAAAATTTCCCGCCCAACGTACAGAGTGTCCTTTGGGTAGTTTTTTACCACAACATTTTTGGAAAAACAATTGGCAAATGCTTTTACGTCTCGCGCATTAAACGTTTCTACTTGCTTGTCAACAATTCTTTTTTGTGAATCTTTAGAAACAAAACTTAGGTAATTTCCTTTTGGACTAATCGCTAATCTAGAGATTCCGTTGACATCTGGATCATTGATTTGGGATGCTAATTTCCATTCTGTATCCACTTTGGGATCAAAAGACAGAATTATGGATTCATAGGCATTAATCAATCGACCATCGTTCATCCAAGAAATATCTTCGCTATCCCCTAAAATGTTAATAATATCCTTTGTTTCTTTAGAATTTGGATTTAATGATTCAACAATGGCATTTTCGCCACGTTTTGCTATAAAACTAATTAGCTCGGTATTAGGGATTTTATGCAATGACCTACCTACATTTTTTTGTGCAGTATAATAGGTGTTCTCCTTTAGGTTATACACTACCAAATCCATACGATTTTCAATTAATACCGTACATACTATGATATTTTTAGTATACCAAACATGATAACCCACTTTTAAATCTGGTATTAAAACCTTTGATTCACCTGTCTTTATATTATACTCATATAAACGTTGTAAACCATCTTCATCTAAGCGCACGGCTGAAATAGCCTCTTTCTCAGGAATTTTTAAAGGAGAATATTCACTGCCATTGGGTGTATTGGAAAGCCAAGTTGTCTTTTTATCGTTTATATCATATAGAATAATATCTGTTTGACTATTTCTAGTTGAAGCAAAAAGAATTTTTTCATCAGAAAAAAATGAAGGCTGATTATCATAGCCTTCATTGTTAGAAATATTTATTGGAGTTCCAATTTTTAAAGAATCATTTGACCAATTTAAATCTGTCAGATAAACTTCAGTGCCTTGTTGGGCATAAGAGTTAAGGCAGAAAAAAACGCTTACAAATGCAAAATTGAGAATTTGTTTCATTGTATTGTGGAATATGAATAGCGTTATCCTTCGTCGGCAAATCTTTTTAAAATTGTACGGACATTTTTTGTGTTATCAACAAAATACCTTGCTTGCGTTTTTTGGCGTCCTACTTTCACGGTAATAGAATCTTCAGGCAGTTCTTGAAACATAAACTCATCTGTCCAATCATCACCAATAGCGAAAACAAAATCGTACTCATGTTCCGTGTATACACGCATAGATGCTCTACCTTTATTCACATTACTACTTTTTATTTCCATTACCTTATTACCGTTTAACACGCTTAAATCGTCATTGGCAATTAGGCTAGTTAGTACCGTATTTAATTCAACAGAACGCTTTTGACCAAAATCGGGATCTGTTTTTCTGTAATGCCAAGCTAAAGAGTAATTTTTCTCTTCAATAAAACTACCGGGAGTACGATCAACAAAAGATTCCAATACCGGTAAAATCTTCTCCATCCAGTCTTTCTTTACGGTTTCCAGCATTCTAAACTCTTCGCCACCTTGCGAGATCCACACACCATGCTCTACGATCATGTTGTATTTTTTTGGTAAGAACCATTTTGTAAACGTTTCTTTATCACGACCACTAATTAAATACATATCTGTATTTGGCTGAGATGAAATCTGGTCTAAAAGTTTGTACAATTCTTCATCCGGAGATGCCTTTTGTGGGTCTGGGTGAAAACCTGCCAAAGTACCGTCATAGTCTAAGAATACTAATCTTCTTTTGGCTTTTTTATAATCATCCATTACTGTATCCATAAGATTTGCAGATAGTTTTTTGGACTTATAGGTTTGATCTTTCTCCTTTTGTCCCACTAGGGAATTCATGAAGTCGTTAGCCCATCTTTCCACATTATAACGTTCTAATCTCTTTTGTAATAGGGTATTTCTAGAAATTTGCTCTTCTTCAGGCATATTGATAGCCTCATAAAGCGAATCTGCTATTTGTTCAAAGTTATTAGGGTTAATTAGTAAAGATTCGTTCATTTCATTGGCAGAACCAGCCATTTCGCTAAGAATTAGTACTCCCGTCTTATCCGTTCTTGTAGCAATATATTCTTTGGCTACCAAGTTCATACCATCTCTAATTGGCGTTAACCAAGCAATATCTGAAGAAGTGTATAAATCAATTAAATTATCGAACGGCATAGATCTGTAGAAATACCAAATTGGGGTCCAACTAACGGTTGAAAGTTCTCCGTTTATACGACCAACCAATTCATCTACTTCACGTTTTAGCAATTGGTATTGTGGTACGTTAGATCGGGAAGGAACGGCAAGAATTATTAACCTCACTTTCTCTTTGTATTGTGGGTATTTATTTAAGAAATATTCAAAAGCATTTAAACGTTTTGCAATACCCTTGGTATAATCTAATCTATCAATAGATAAAAAGAATTTAGCATCTGGTGCAGATTTTTTATGTGTGTCCAATCTTTTTTGCAGTTCGGATTTTTCCTTTTCGCTGCGTTGGGAATGTTCTTTGGCTGCTTCACTGAATTTTTTATAATCAATACCCATTGGGAAGGAGTCTACTTTAATCACCCTATCATCAAGATAGATATCATTAAAACTTACCTCTAAGCCTAATAATCTACGTACAGAGCTTAAAAAGTGACGTTCGTAGTCATAGGTATGGAAACCAATTAAATCTGAACCCAGCAAACCTTGTAATACTTCTTGTCGCCAGGGTAATGTTCTAAATATCTCATAGGAAGGAAAAGGAATGTGTAAAAAGAACCCAATAGAAATATCCGGTCTTTCTGCGCGTACCATCTGTGGTACCAACATTAGCTGGTAATCATGAATCCATATGGTATCTTCATTATCCGCTTTAGCTAGAATGGCATCGGCAAACTTCTGGTTTACCGCTTTATAAATTTCCCAACTTTCCAATTCAAACTCAGAATACTCTAAAAAGTAATGGAATAGTGGCCAAATGGTTCTATTGCTAAATCCATAGTAAAATCCCTCGACTTCTTTTTCGGTCAAGTTAACTTTAGAAGAACCATGTTCCGCAAGTGCGCTATCAATTTTTGGTATCAACTCTTCTGGTATTTCTTCATCCGTCAATCCGCTCCAACCAATCCAAAGGCTATCACCGCCAGAGTGTACAGATTTCATTCCAGTAGCCAGTCCACCTACACTTGGCATTGCAGTAATGTCTCCATTGCTAATTTGTAATTGTACAGGTAGTCTATTTGAGATAATGATAGTTTTCGCCATAAAAGAGTTTTTTTTGCTACTTTTTGATATTTATTTCTCTAAATTTCGGGAAAAAGGAGGGCAATACCAATTGAAACCTCATATGAATCAAGATTTTTATTGAATGGATAATTTAGACTACGGAATAATAGGGAATTGTAGAAGTGCAGCATTAATTTCAAAGACAGGAAGTATAGACTGGTGTTGTTTACCAGAATTTGATAGTCCGTCGGTATTTGCCAAATTATTAGATGAAAATATTGGTGGTAGTTTTGAGATTAATGTAGATGACAGCTATGAAATCTCACAGAAATATGAACAGTTTACAAATATTTTAATCACATCATTCAAATCTGGTAACGACCATTTTGAAATTCATGATTTTATGCCTAGATACCGTAAAGAGGAGAAAAAATATCATTCTCCACCAGAACTGGTACGCTATTTTAAGCATATATCAGGTAAACCTAGCTTTTCTGTATTGTATGATCCAAAGTTAGAATATGCAATGGGTACTACAGAAACCTTTATTAAAAAAGATTTTATAGCCAGTCTTACCCATGATGTAAAATTTGATACCGTTTTCTTATATACGTCATTTGATAAAAATGCTGTTGTAGAAAGTACTACCATCACTCTTACAGATGATGAGTTTATGATGATGGGTTATAATGAGAAATTGTTATTGCCAACAACAGATAGAGCTTACCTAGATTTACAGAATACAAAGGTATATTGGTTAAATTGGGTAGACTTAACACCGACATATAAAAAGTTCAACGAGGAAATTACCAGAAGTGCATTGACCTTAAAACTTTTGAGCTATGATAAAACTGGAGCCGTACTTGCAGCGGCAACGACTTCATTACCGGAAACTATTGGTGAAGTACGTAATTGGGATTATCGTTTCTGTTGGATACGTGATGCATCTATGGTAATTAAGGTTGTATCTGAACTAGGGCACAAGAATGTAGCTAGACGCTATTTACAATTCATTATAGATTTAATTCCGGATAAGGCAGAGAAGCTGCAAATTATGTACGGAATTAATAAGGAGAAAAAATTAACAGAAGAAACACTAGAACACTTAGCAGGTTATAAAGGCTCAAAACCAGTACGTATTGGTAATGCGGCATACCACCAAAAACAGAATGATATTTATGGTATTCTGATGGATGTGATATATGAGCAGATGGTGAAATTCAGCATTGATATTGAGAATGGTGAAGATTTATGGGCGATAACAAAAGGAATCGTTTGGATCGTTAGCAACAACTGGAAAGATGCCGATAAAGGTATTTGGGAGTTTCGTGCGGAAGACAGGCATTTTACCTTCTCTAAGGTTTTATGTTGGACAGCCTTAGATCGTGCTATAAAAGTGGCTGAGATGTTAGGTAAAAAACATAAAATTGAAAAATGGGAACCAATTAGAGCTGAAATCTGGAAAGATATTTATGATAATGCATGGAATGAGGAAGTAGGGGCATACACGCAATCTTACGGTTCCAAAGAGCTGGATGCTTCCGTATTACTGATGGAATCTTATGGTTGTGTAAAAGCTAAAGATGAGCGCTATGTAAAAACGGTTAATGCAATTGGTAAAGAATTAAGTAATGATGGATTACTATACCGTTATAAGAATGAAGATGATTTTGGTTTGCCATCATCATCATTTACGGTATGTACATTCTGGTATATAAATAGCTTGTTCAAAATTGGAGAACGCAAGAAAGCACTTGAATATTTTGAACGATTATTGAGTTATAGTAATCATTTAGGTTTGTTCAGTGAAGACATTGATTTTAAGACCAAAAGATTGTTAGGAAACTTCCCTCAAGCATACTCACATTTAGCACTAATAGAGTGTGCTATAAACTTCTCTAAAAAAGAAAGTGAAGATCAAATGATGGAGTCTCTAAGAGAATAATCAATTGTTGACATAAGCCTTAATTTTATTAATTAGGGTTTTGAAATGTTGCTCTGTGGTAAAGGGATTCATAACAGTAATACGTAAATAATGTATTCCTTTTAACTTCGTTTGTACAATATAAAATTCGCCATCTTCTAAAAGAAATTGGCGAATTTTTATATTTAAGGAGTTTAGGTTTTCTGTATCTGAATTTGGCGAGAAGTATCTAAAACATACTATGTTGGACATGGGTTGAAGTGCCAATTCAAAATTTGGCTCTTGTTCAATTAAATTTGCAAATAGCGCACCCATATCATAAAGATGTGTGACATTAGCGTCAAAGACTTCTTCTCCGTATAGTTTTAAGAGTGTGAACCAGTGAATACCCATCATGTTTTTGGTACATTCAAACGTGCGTTTACCAGAGTTGTACCAATCTTCATGTTCAGAGTCAGACAATAGGTAATCTGCTTTTTGACTAAAAGTAGTTTTTGCGTTGATCTCATTTTTAAAGAGTAGGGCAGTGGTCAATGCTGGCATCATCATCATTTTATGTCCATCAATAACAATAGAGTCCGCTTGCTCAATACCTTTAAGGGTATACTTATATTTTTTAGAAAAAATTCCCGCTCCACCATGGGCACCGTCTACATGGAACCAGATATGATGTTTTTTAGCAAACTCACCTATGATTTCAAGATTATCAAATATTCCAGTTGCAGTGGAAGGTGCACTACCAATAATGGCAAATACTTCAATACCATTTTCAATTGCTTCATTAAGTTTGGTTTCTAGAACATCGGTATCCATGCTAAACCCTTTTGTCACAGGAACTTTAATAATACCTTGTTCGCCTAATCCCATGATTCTAGCGGCCCGATCAACGCAGTAATGCGCTTCTTCGCTCACCATAATTCCCAGTTGATTTTGATTGCCTTCATTCCAGATATCTTGCTTTGTAATGGCTTTTCTAGCACTCAATAATGCAGTCAGGTTCGCTAAGGTTCCCCCAGAAGTTAAAAATCCTCCTGAAAAATCATTGAAGCCAATTTTTTGGCATATGAACTCTACAATAATTCGCTCAATTGCATTGGAGGACATTCCCATTTCATAAACCGCTGTTCCATTATTTAATAGAGAACTAATTAAACTTGTTAATGCTGTAATTGGCGCAGGCGGACTCACTTGATGACCAATATAATGTGGGTGGTGAATATGTGTGGTTCTATTGGTGATTTCTTTGAACAAATCCTCACTATTTCCGTTAGATAAAAAATCTCTCCAAAATTCAAGTTCATTTTCAGGATTGTTCCAATCAATAGCATTACGGGAAGATGTATGTAGCTTATCCTCTAAATGCGAAGTCAGTTGATCAATTAATTGATGCCCGTTTAAATTAAAATCTGAAGTGTTATAAACCTGCTCTAGTAATTTCTTGTTCATAGTTTAAAAATAGTCGCAATATCAATGTTTACCAAACAAAAAAACCGCCCCAGTTGGGACGGTTTAATATTCAAGTTACCAAACAACAAAAGGTAATCTGAATTAGTCAAACGTATAACCGTTGTCTGCAGCAACCTTATCGGCAATTTGTGTGCGTAAGGCAACTACATTAGGGTAGTTTGTATATTTTGTAAAACGTTTAAGTCCCATTAACATCATTCTTTGTTCATCACCTTCAGCAAAAGAAATAATAGCTTCTTTTCCTTTATTGATGATGGTTTCAGTTGCATTGAATAAATATAATTTAGACATAGCTATTTGTGTAGCTTGTGCTTCTTCGCCAAAACGTTTTGCATTTTTCTCTGTTCGTAATAAAGCAGATTCTGCCATATATACCTCAATAAGAATATCAGACGCCGCCAACATTAATTGTTGGTGTTTCTCTAATTCTGGTCCATATTTCTGAACGGCAGAACCAGCAACCATTAAAAATACCTTTTTTAATCTTTTTAGAATGTCTTTTTCCTCAGCAAATAATTCTGAAAAATCAGGAGTATCAAAAGAAGGAATACCCATTAACTCTTCACCAACAGCAGTTGCAGGACCTAAAAGATCAACATGACCTTTCATCGCTTTTTTAACAAGCATACCTACCGCCAACATTCTATTGATTTCGTTGGTACCTTCATAAATACGTGCAATTCTAGAATCTCTCCAAGCAGATTCCATAGGCGTATCGGCACTAAAGCCCATACCACCGAAAATCTGGATTCCTTCATCTGTAGTATTTTGACAATCTTCAGAAACTGCTACTTTAAGAATAGAACATTCAATAGCATATTCTTCAACACCTTTCAATTCTGCTTCTTGGTGTGTATTCCCTTCAGCTTCGCGAATAGCAATACGATCTTCAATATTTTTGGCAGCTCTATAACTCGCAGATTCATCAACATAAACACTGGTAGCCATATCAGCAATCTTAGATTTAATAGCGCCAAAGTTCATAATAGGAGTTTTGAACTGAATACGCTCGTTAGCATATTTAGTAGCTTCTCCAATAACTCTTCGTTGTGCATCTAAACAAGCAGCAGCTAATTTAATACGACCAACATTTAAAGCGTTCATTGCAATTTTAAATCCGTTTCCTCTAGTAGAAAGCATATTCTCTACAGAAACTTTTGTTTCATTGAAGAAAACTTGACGAGTAGAAGAGGAGTGAATACCTAATTTCTTTTCTTCGTCACCTAAAGTAATTCCGTTACTAGGGTCATTTTCAACAATAAAACCAGTAATGTTTTTATCGTCTTCAATACGTGCAAATACGATAAACATGTTACAGAAACCTGCGTTTGAAATCCACATTTTCTGTCCTGAAATACTGTAAGATTTACCATCTTCAGAAAGTACAGCTTTCGTTTTTCCTGAATTTGCATCAGATCCAGCACCTGGCTCAGTAAGGCAATAAGCGCCAAACCATTCTCCAGAAGCTAATTTTGGTACATATTTTTGTTTTTGCTCCTCAGATCCATAAAGGGTTATTGGCATTGTACCAATACCTGTATGTGCACCAAAAGCAGTACTGAAAGAACCAGTAGCTCCAGAGATGTAATCACATACTAACATAGTAGAAACAAAGCCCATTCCCATACCACCATAAGATTCTGGTACAGCAACACTTAATAATCCTAACTCACCAGCTTTACGCATGGTTTCTTCAGTGAAAGCATAATCTTTATTTTCAAAACGCTCCCAATGTGCCCAAAGCTCTCTGTCAACAAATTCTTTGGTACTCTCACGCATCATGCGTTGCTCTTCGTTCAAATCTTCAAGTGTGAAAACATCTTCACAATTGGTCTCTTTTACAAGGAACTGTCCTCCTCTAAGAATATCTTTTTTTGCTGTATCTGTACTCATGTTGTTAATTGTATTTAGAAGTTAGAATTGAGAAAATAGAAAAGAGAATTACGATAGGCTATTTTGAAAGCCCATGGTCATTTTCTGAAATTCTTCAATTTTGTCTTCAAGTAATTTTAATTTATTATCAGTTATATAATTTCTATTATTCGCTATTAATAATTGTGTTCCTAATTCAAAAGATGAACCTAAAGAGATACTTAGAAAATGACTAAAAGATTTATCTGTTCTAGCTGAACCTTCCGCAATATTGCTTGGGATTGAAATTGAACACCTACTCATTTGAGAGCTTAAATCGAATCTTTCATGATTAGGAAAACTTACTAATACATCTGAAACATCATTAGCTATTTCTAAACCTAGTTTCCAAATCTTCAAGTTTTTATAATTGTGCCTCAAAGCCGTATAGCATTAATCTTTAATCTCTTTTCTTTCTTCTAGATTCTAATTATTTAATTTAAAAATTCAAATATTCCTGCAGCTCCTTGACCTGTACCTACGCACATGGTAACCATACCGTATTTGCCCTGCATATCTCTTTTACGCATTTCATCAAATAACTGAACAGATAACTTTGCTCCGGTACATCCTAAAGGATGACCAAGTGCAATAGCGCCACCATTTACGTTTACGATATCTTGATTTATATTCAATTCACGCATTACGGCTAACGACTGTGAAGCGAAGGCTTCGTTTAATTCTATTAAATCTATGTCGTTTAGTTTTAATCCTGCTTGCTTCAATGCTTTTGGAATAGCGGCAATAGGTCCTATACCCATTATTCTTGGTGGTACACCTGCAGCTGCATAGTTTACCAATCTAGCAATAGGTTCAAGATTTAACTCTTTTACCATTTCCTCGCTCATTATTAAAACGAATGCTGCACCATCACTCATTTGAGATGAGTTACCGGCAGTAACACTTCCGCCAGCGGCAAACACAGGACGAAGTTTATTTAGAACCTCTACCGAAGTTCCTTTTCTAGGTCCTTCGTCTTTAGTAACTGTATATTTACGATGTGCTTTTTTTCCATTAGCATCTAAATAGGTTTCCTCAACTTCAATAGGAGCTATTTGACTCTGAAAACGGTCTTCTGCTTGTGCTTTTAGCGCTTTCATATGAGAATTGTAGGCAAAATTATCTTGATCTTCTCTAGATACTTTGTACTCATTTGCTACAGCTTCAGCAGTATTACCCATTCCCCAGTAGTAATCTTCATGACCGGAGTTTGCCAAGTCATAATTTAATTCTGGTTTGTTACCGGTCATTGGAACAGAACTCATGCTTTCTGCGCCACCGGCAATAATACAATCGGCCATACCAGCCTGAATTTTAGCAGCAGCAACACCAATAGTCTCCAGACCTGATGCGCAGAATCTATTTACCGTTACACCTGGTACATCTACAATGTCCAATCCCATTAACGAAATTAACCTTGCCATGTTCAAACCTTGAGAACCTTCTGGCATTGCATTACCTACGATGACATCGTCAATACGTTTTTTGTCGAATTGCGGCAATTCCTTCATCATATATTCGATGGTTTCGGCAGCCAATTCATCTGTACGCTTAAAACGGAAAACACCTTTTGGAGCTTTTCCAACAGCAGTTCTATATCCTTTTACTATATATGCAGTTTTCATTTTTTATGCTTTAGGCTATTAGCTATTAGCTATTAGCATTTAATTGTTGTTTTATAATTGACCTCTAGCTTATCACCAGAGGTTAATAGCTACGTATTTCTAATTACGTAACGGCTTACCTGTTTTCAACATATGCTGAATACGCTCCAAAGTTTTTCTCTCGGTACATAGCGATAAGAAAGCTTCACGCTCTATATCCAATAAATATTGTTCGGATACTCGCGTAGGTTCTGATAAATCGCCACCTGCCATAACATAGGCAAGTTTATTAGCAATTTTCTTGTCATGTTCGCTAATGTAATGGCTAGCCTCCATAGAGTCAGTACCAACTACGAACATACCTAACGCTTGTTTACCCAATACTTTAATATCGTTTCGGGCTGCTGGTTGTGTATAACCAGATTCTGCCATTAATATAGCATGCGCCTTGGCAGTTGCAATTTGTCGGTCTTTATTGACCACTACAACATCTTTACCTTTTTGAAGTAATCCTAAATCAAAAGCTTCGTAAGCAGAAGTAGACACTTTAGCCATACCAATGGTTAAGAAGTACTCTTGCAATACATTCAATTCCACATCACCTTTCTTGAAAGTATCTTGAGCACGTAAGGCCATTTCCTTAGAGCCACCTCCACCAGGAAGGACACCAACTCCAAATTCAACAAGACCCATATAAGTCTCAGCTGCCGCAACAACTTTATCTGCATGTAAAGAAATTTCACATCCACCACCTAATGCCATACCATGTGGAGCGGAAATAGTAGGTGTTGAAGAGTAACGCATACGCATCATCGTATCCTGGAAGTACTTAATAGCCATGTTAAGCTCATCATATTCTTGCTCAACCGCCATCATGAAAATCATACCAATATTTGCACCTACAGAGAAATTAGCAGCTTGGTTACCAACAACCAAACCTTGAAAATCTTTTTCGGCCATGTCTATGGCTTTGTTCAGACCATTTAAAACATCACCACCAATTGTATTCATTTTAGATTGGAACTCTACATTTAAAATGCCATCACCTAAATCTTCAACAACAACACCGGCATTTTTAAATACCTCTTTAGATTTTCTAATGTTATCTAATATGATAAAAGCATCTTGACCAGGAATCTTTTCCATGGATTTTTTCGGGATATCATAAAAATAGGTGCTTCCTTCTTTTACTGAGTAAAAAGAATCTTTACCCGCAGATTTCATTTCTTGAACCCAAGCTGCAGCTTCTAAACCTTCAGCTTTAATAAACTCAAGACCTTTATCTAGACCAACGGCATCCCAAATTTGGAAAGGACCATGTTCCCAACCAAAACCAGCTTTCATAGCATCGTCTATCTTATAAAGTTCATCTGTTATTTCAGGTATTCTATGGGATACGTAAGCGAACAACTGTCCAAAACTCTTACGGTAGAATTCACCTGCTTTATCTTTTCCTCCACAAAGAACTGCAAAGCGATCAACCACTTTGTCAATCGTTTTTGTTAGCTCTAAGGTGGCAAATTTTGCACTCTTTTTAGAGCGATAATCCATCGTCTCTAGATCAAGCGTTAATATTTCAGTTTTGCCTTTATCATTTTTAGATTTCTTGTAAAAACCTTGTCCTGTTTTACTTCCTAACCATTTGTTTTCCATCATTGTGTTGATGAAACCAGGTAGTTTAAATAAATCATGACGCTCATCGTCTTTACAGTTATCATAAATACCATTTGCAACGTGCACAAGTGTATCTAACCCAACAACATCAACGGTTCTGAATGTAGCTGACTTTGGTCTGCCAATTACAGGACCGGTCAATTTATCTACTTCCTCAACGGTCATATCCATATCTTTTACCATATGGAAAAGACTTTGAATACTGAATATTCCTATTCTATTACCAATAAATGCAGGAGTGTCCTTGGCAACAACAGAAGTCTTACCTAAGAACTTTTCGCCATACCCATTTAAAAAACTCAATACATCTGCATCCGTTTTTGGACCAGGAATAATTTCAAAAAGTTTTAAATAACGTGCAGGATTAAAAAAGTGAGTACCACAGAAATGCTTTTGGAAATCTTCACTTCTGCCTTCAGACATAAATTTGATAGGAATACCAGAGGTGTTAGAAGTTATAAGTGTGCCAGGTGTACGGTACTTCTCTAGGTTCTCGAACACTTGTTTTTTAATATCCAAACGTTCAACAACAACCTCAATAATCCAATCTACCTTAGATACCTTTGAAATATCATCTTCTAAGTTTCCTGTTGTGATGCGATTTGCGAAATTTTGATGGTAAATAGGAGATGGTTTAGATTTCAATGCTGCTTTTAAAGCATCGTTAACCATTCTATTACGAACAACCTTATCTTCTAAGGTTAAACCCTTCGCTTTTTCTTTATCATTTAGTTCACGAGGAACAATATCCAACAATAAAACCTCTACGCCAATATTTGCAAAATGACAGGCTATACCGCTACCCATTATTCCTGAGCCAATTACTGCTACTTTTTTAATGTGCTTATTCATGTACTTTATGCTGTATTAATTTGATAAGTTGTATTAAAATAATTTTTTGTCTGAAATAAGTTTATTTATGGCATCTGTTACTTCAAAAAAACTGGCTAGTTTTTCTTCGGTCACTTCATCTTTAACTGCTTCATTGAATCTAATAACTGTACTTTTTGAATCATTTCTTTTTTCCAATCCAAAATCAGTAAGGTAAATAAGAACACCTCTACCATCTTTAGGGTTCGGTTTTCTTAATATGAGACCTTTCTGCTCCATACTTTTTAAAATTCGAGAGAGGCTTGTTGCCTCCATTCCCATTTTTGGACCTAATGAAGTAGAAGGTGTACCAGTTTTTGGGTCAATGCTCAATAATGTAAAGCCAACAGCCATAGTAGAATCAAAATTCTTTGCTTCTTCATTATACATTCTTGCTACTGCTTGCCATGTAGCTCTCAACGCATAATCTATCGTTGCATCTTTCATACTCTATCAGTTGGTTCCCAAATATAAGAAAATTTATTATGCATGCATAATAAATTTAGTTTAAATTTTAGTTAAGAAGTAATGTTAGATAATTAGGAGCCTAAAATTATTTCTACTAATATTTTGTCATTTAAATAATATAGAAGTATGTCTATTAACTATATAGAATTAAATTGAAGTTTTTATTATGTAATATTAAGATTAATGTAATCACATATAAAACTATAAACACCCAACTAATTATCATTTCTGAGTCTTAGTTGGGTGTTGTATTATACTAGTTAAAAGCTTTTAAATACTATCAGTGTTCATAGATATCATTATACAGCGCCATATATTTTTGCTTGATGATTTTTCTTTTCAACTTCATTGTAGGGGTAAGGTGTCCACCTTCCATACTCCAAGCATCTGGAGTAAGTCTAAACTGCTTTACTTTTTCCCATTTCGCAAACTTTTCATTTGCTTCATCAATTTCTTGTTGATAACGCTCCAAGACTTTTTCGTTCTCAATAAGGTTAGTTCCTTCTGGTACACTAATGTTATGTAGGGCAGCCCATTCTTTTAAGAATTCAAAATCTGGCTGAATTAAGGCAGCTGGCATTTTCTCGCCTTCACCTACAACCATAATCTGCTCAATAAACCTTGATTGTTTAAAGCGATTTTCTAAAAGCTGCGGTGCTACATATTTACCACCAGAGGTTTTGAACATTTCTTTTTTACGATCCGTAATTTTAAGAAAACCATCACTATCTAATTCACCAATATCTCCGGTTAAGAAATAACCATCAACAATAACCTCTTTGGTTTTTTCCTCATCTTTATAATAACCCAGCATTACTTGCGGACCTTTGATACAAATTTCCCCGTCCGATGCAATTTTAACTTCAGTATTGTCAATAGGCCTCCCAACGGTTCCAATTCTGAATCCGCCTTCACGCATATCATTAACCGATATTACGGGCGAAGTTTCAGACAAGCCGTAGCCTTCCATAAGTCCGAATTCCGCTGCATTGAAGATTCGTGACAATCGTGGTTGCAAAGCTGCACTACCAGATGCTATTAATCCTAGATTACCGCCTAAACCTTCTTTCCATTTGCTGAAAATTAATTTTCTAGCGACAGATAATTTTTTTTCGTACCACCATCCATTTTGTCCGTATGGTTCATATTTTAACCCAAGGTCAACTGCCCAAAAGAACAGTTTCTTTTTAATACCTGTAAGTTCTGTTCCTTTGGCATAAATTTTATCATATACCTTTTCTAAAAGTCTAGGTACGGCTGTCATTACATGCGGACTTGTTTCTTTTAGATTATCACTAATTTTATCTAAGGATTCTGCGTAGTAAATAGAGACGCCTCTATATTGATAAAGGTATATCAACATACGCTCATATACATGGCAAAGTGGTAAGAAGCTTAAAGCTTTTGTTTTACCATCTTCTATAGGAAAACGTTTAGAACTTTCAATGGCATTGGTTACCAAATTGTTATGTGATAGCATAACACCTTTAGGTCTACCGGTAGTACCAGAGGTGTAAATTAATGTAGCCAAATCGTTAGGTGTAACGGCATTCATTAAGCTTTCTACCTCGTCTTGGTTAGATGTATCAGAACCTAATTCAAAAACCTTTCCCCAATGATCACAATTAGAAAGCTCATCAAAAGAATAGACATTTTCTAAACTTTTAACTTGGTCTTTAATTGCAGTTACTTTTTCATGCACTTCATTACAAGAAACAAAACAGAATTTTGCTTCGGAATGATTAAGTACATACGCATAATCATCTTCAGATATAGTTGGGTAAATAGGAACATTCTGCGCACCAAGTTGAAGAATACCAATATCCATAATATTCCACTCCGTTCTATTGGTAAGTGATATTACGGCAATCTTGTCATTAGGTTTAACCCCTAGGCGTAAAAGCCCACGGCTTATGGCATTTGCTTTATCAATATATTCTTTGGTAGATGTTTTTATCCATTCTCCATTTTTTTTTGACACCAATGCCTCTTTTAAGGCATGCTTTTCAAGCTGATAATATGGGAAGTCAAAAAGACGGGTTACTTTCTGCATACTTAATTTCTAATAATAATTGCAAAATAGTGAAAGAACTCCATATTTTAAAATTGTATTGTTAAATAAATCCGCATCTCATTACAATATTCTTAATAAGAGCTTATTAGGTGGTAAAGCATCGAAAAAAACCATTCATCTACAATAAATTGTAATTGAGCGTGTTATGTATACATCTCAAATATTTGTAGGAAATTTCTTTAAATTAATATTATAGATTAGCAAAGAAATATTTATCCTAAAAAGTAGAAATTATGGAAAAAAACTACATCTCTTTATTCTTAAAACAGGTAATAGCTACTGTTTCTGGTCTTATATTATCCTTAAATATGTATGCTCAATCAGAACCATTTAACTGTGACTTTAACGCCTACTTGTTTCAATATAATGATATATATGCCTTGGATTTAGCTTCGGGTAGTTCATATTTGGTTGCCGAAAATATTACTCCCGGTAATGTAAACGGTGTAGGTTACAACCCAACAGATGGATATTTGTGGGGATATCTATCAACCCCTTCCAGTACTATTGTAAGAATTGGAAAAAATTATAATGTAGATCAATATACAATTCCAGAATTACCAACGGGTAATAAATATGTTGGTGATATTTCATCAGATGGTATTTATTATTTTAAAGCAGGAGGTTCCTCTTTTTTTAAGGTTGATGTCAATCCAGATTCTCCTACTTATCTAGAGTATCTAGGAGCCTTTGAGCTAAGTCAAAGTTTAAGTATTGCTGATTGGGCTTTTAATGCTGCAGATGGTAATTTGTACACTGTAGAAGGGAAATCTAGAAAATTATATAAAATAGATCCTGAAACTGGTAAGGTTTATAATTTAGGGGAAGTACCTATTCTTGATGGTTTAAGCTACACCTTTGGTGCGGTTTATTTTGATGTAGATGGTAATTTCTATATTTCTGCTAACCAAACCGGGTCTGTATATAAAATAGAGAATGTTCAAGACATTTCTAATGGAAATATGAACTCTAATATTTTTGCTTTTGGTCCTGCAGCATCCAGTAATGATGGTGCGCGTTGTCCTACAGCGCCTGTGCCGCAAGAAGATTGCATGAACGGATTAGATGATGATGGTGATGGACTAGTGGATTGCGATGACCCTTCATGTTCTGGTGTTGCCGCATGCCCTGTAATCGTTACTACTTCTAGCGCCAATAAAGGTGGATTAGAAAGTAATGATAGGCTGGCGAACTTAATTAGTAAAAGAAACTTCAATAGAGCAAAAACCAATTATGTTTTTGATAAAGTAAATGCCAAGAAGGTGGTAAAGAATACTTTTTATGGTCTAAGATCTAAAACAGCAATTAATGAAATTCCTCTAAATTCCTTAGTGCCATTGGGTGTTGTTGGTGAAACAAGTACCATAGAATCTTCACCAAGCGATTTACTGGATTTAACGAATGCATCAGATATTTACTCTGTAGATTATTTAAACGGTTCTGAAAATTTAGGGTCTTTAATGGTTATTAAAACAGAGAACAAGGTTTATGAGCATAGCAAGTTTATCTGTGACCGTTTTCTTGGGGCGCAATTACTTTCGGTCTCCAATATTCAACTACGTGAAAAGGATTTTATTAAGTCGATCATTAAGCAACCGGATGGTAGCCTTGAGTTTGCTTTGACTTTCTCAGCTAGGGTTAATACAGATGATAATTTTACAATTGAGTCGCATTGGAACATTGAAGCCTATGCAGGCGATACTGCTTATTACAATTTTCAGATATGGTCAAATTCAGTAGATGATTTATTACTGTTGGCAGATGAAATTTTAAATCTACTTGAGGTTAATGCTGATATAACGCAGTACAACGGGTCAACTCCTCCGCCAGTATTCGTAAAGTCTGCCAGTTATAAAAATGGCGAAGTTTTATTGAATTTAGTGAACAATAACAATTCAGAAAGTATTAATCTAGAAGGAGGTTTGAAACTTACTGAAACTAGCGATACTGAAGTATTGGGAGTAACTGCAGATATAGACGGTTATTTAGATTCTGTAGCTTTAAAAACAGGAACCTTGTTCGATTTAGGATTTAGAATAAGCGCAGGTTTGGGCACAACACCAGATGATCTTTTTGTAGCTGATGCTCCATGGGGCTTAGATGATTCTGCAGAAGAGACAACTGTAGGGAGCTATGAAGTGTTGCCTGCAGATGGACCATACGTTGGTGACGGGTATCCTATTGAAAGAAATATAAAATTGCAGGGTTCCACTAGTAATTATTTAGGAGTGTACCGTGCATTGAGTCCTAGGTTTACCGCTGTTGATTTAAGTGATTATGGTAAAGTAAGTTTTGAGGCAAAAGGAACCGGTAATTTAGATGTGCAGTTGATAAAGGGTGACGGTTCAATGTATAAAACTAGTATTGGCTTAGATGGTGAAATGGGTGAATATACCTTATCTGCAACCGATTTTAAAAATGACTTAGATGCGGGTACTGATTTCTCTGATATAAAAGTACTTTCTTTTAATCTAGTTGCCGAAAATGGATATGCAGAAGAGAAGTCTATGGAGCTACAAAATATAGATTTTCATAATCGTGAGCCAGGTCAAGAATTTGTGGACTCTGATTTAAATAAATCAGTTGTGTATCCAAACCCTATGATTGAAAGTTCAAGCTTATTCTTCTATGAAGAAAAGGCAGATACTTATCAATTGGATATTTATTCATTGAGCGGTAGACTTTTAGGAAATCACCATATGGAAGGTGAAAGTGTAACCGGACAAAATGAAATAGTAGTAGAAAGAAAAGATTTAGCCCCCGGGTTATACCTCTATAAGTTGCAAAACTCCAATGAGAAAATATGGAGCGGAAGGCTTTTAGTCAGATAATACGTTTTGGTTGTAAAAAAAGCTGTGTACCCCAGACATGGGAGTGCACAGCTTTTGCTTTTTAATATATTTAAAAGTATTTACTTCTGGTTATCTACCCAAGTTTTGGCATTTTTAAAAGCTTCTAACCAAGGTGAAACTTCATCATTTCTATCAGTAGGGTAATGTGCCCAATTCCACGGGAAAATAGAACGTTCAATATGTGGCATCGTAACTAAATGACGACCTGTTTTATCGCAAAGCATAGCAGTATTAAAATCACTGCCATTTGGGTTTGCCGGGTAACCTTCATAGCCGTACTTGGCTACAATATCATATTTGTCCTCTGATTGTGGTAAATTGAATTTACCTTCACCGTGAGAAATCCAAACACCAAGTTTACTGCCTTCTAAAGAGGAAAGCATAACAGAGTTGTTTTTCTGTATTTCTACAGAGGTAAAATTACTCTCGTGCTTGTGAGAATCGTTATATGTCATTTTTCCGTGAGTCTCGTGCTCCGGATTAATCAAATCCAATTCCATAAACAACTGGCAACCATTACAAATACCAACGGATAAAGTGTCTGGTCGTGCAAAGAAGTTTTTAATGACCGTGTTTGCTTTCTCGTTATATTTAATAGCTCCGGCCCATCCTTTTGCACTACCTAATACATCTGAGTTGGAGAAACCACCAACAGCGCCTAAGAATTGAATATCTTCCAAATTCTCACGCCCAGAGATTAAATCCGTCATGTGAACATCTTTTACATCAAACCCTGCTAAATACATAGCATTAGCCATTTCACGCTCAGAATTACTTCCTTTTTCACGTAGAATAGCTGCTTTTGGTCTACTTGAAACTTCTGAACGGTTTGGTAGTGTTATGGCTGCTGAACTTGGAAATTTGTATTGTAAAGGCTGAACTTTATAATTATCAAATCTATCTTTTGCTAAACCGTTTGCAGTTTGCTGATTATCTAGTAAGTACGATGTTTTGAACCAAGTGTCACGAAGGGTTTCAATGTTTAGTCCCATTTCCATACCGTTGTTTTTAACGGTAAGTGTTGCTTCATTAGTAACTGTTCCAATTTTTCTGACATCAATATTCTTAGACTTCAAAATCCCTTCAATACTATCATCTTTAGATTGAAAAACAATACCTGCATTTTCAGAGAACAATACTTTGATGGTATCGACTTCGCCTAAACCTGTAAGATCAAGATTTGCACCTAAATTGGTATCGGCAAAACAAAGTTCTAATAAAGTCGTAATCAATCCGCCAGAAGCAACATCATGTCCTGCAACTATTTTATCCTCCTTTATTAAAGATTGAATGGTGTTAAAAACAGTTTTAAAGTAAGCCGAATCAGTAATTGTTGGAGTTTCGTTACCTATACTATTTCTAGTTTGGGCAAAAGAAGAACCGCCTAATTTAAAGTTATCTTTAGATAGGTTGATGTAGTAAATAGCACCAGCACCTTTCTGTAAAACCGGCTCAACTACTTTAGTAATATCACTACAATTCCCAGCAGCTGAAATTACTACGGTACCAGGAGAGATAACATCACCATCTTTATATTTTTGTTTCATGGAAAGAGAGTCCTTTCCCGTAGGTACGTTAATACCTAAATCGATAGCAAAATCAGATACAGCCTGTACAGCCTTGTATAATCGTGCATCTTCACCTTCGTTTTTGCAAGGCCACATCCAGTTGGCAGAAAGCGATACAGAAGCTAATCCGTTTTTAAGCGGAGCCCAAACCAAATTGGTCAATGATTCCGCAATACTATTTTTACTACCTGCAGCAGGGTCAATCAATGCAGAAATAGGAGAGTGCCCAATACTAGTAGCGATTCCTTCTTTTCCTTTAAAATCCAACGCCATTACCCCGCAGTTGTTCAACGGTAGTTGTAACGGACCAACACATTGTTGTTTTGCAACACGACCACCAACACAACGGTCAACCTTGTTTGTAAGCCAATCTTTACTGGCAACGGCTTCTAGTTGTAGAACGGCATCCAGGTAATCATGGAAAAATTCCAATGAATACGCTGCATTTTTATAATCGCGTTTTACGGTACTGTCCGTCATCACTGTTTTGGGAGAACTACCGAACATATCGGACAACGCTAAATCCATAGGCTTAGCACCGTTGGTTTTAGATTCAAAAGTAAAACGGTCGTCACCAGTAACATCACCAACTTCATACATTGGCGAACGCTCACGGTCAGCAATACGTTTTAAGTGGTCTACATCATTTTTACCGATTACAAGACCCATACGTTCTTGAGATTCGTTTCCTATAATTTCTTTAGCGGATAGGGTAGGGTCACCAACAGGTAACTTATCTAAATCTATTTTACCACCAGTTTCCTCTACAAGTTCAGATAAACAGTTCAGGTGTCCGCCGGCTCCGTGATCATGGATAGAAACAATGGTGTTTTCATCACTTTCTACCATACCACGAATGGCATTGGCAGCTCTTTTTTGCATTTCAGGATTAGAACGCTGTACGGCATTAAGTTCAATAGCAGAGCTAAATTCACCCGTATCAGCACTAGAAACTGCGGCACCGCCCATACCTATACGGTAATTGTCGCCACCTAGAATTACAATTTTATTATCTGTTTCTGGCTTGTCTTTTATAGCTTGTTCAACTTTACCATACCCAATACCTCCAGCTTGCATTATTACTTTATCGTAACCCAGCCTACGGTGACTGAGCGAAGCCGAAGTCTTGTCTTCAGAAGATTCAAACGGAGTAGAAGCTTCATCATATTCGAACGTCAGAACCGATCCAGAAATTAGAGGCTGTCCAAATTTATTTCCAAAGTCAGAAGCACCATTAGAAGCTTTTATGAGAATATCCATTGGTGTTTGATATAGCCAATCTCTTTCTTGCATTCCCTTTTCCCAAGGTCTTTCTTTTTCTAGACGTGAGTAAGCTGTCATATAAACAGCCGTACCGGCAAGAGGTAAAGAACCTTTACCACCAGCTAGTCTATCTCTTATTTCTCCACCGGCACCAGTTGCGGCACCGTTAAAAGGCTCTACTGTAGTAGGGAAGTTGTGTGTTTCCGCTTTTATGGAAATAACGGAGTCAAACTCTTTCTCTTGATAGAAATCGGGTTTATCGGCAGTTTTAGGAGCAAATTGCATTACTCTAGGTCCTTTTACAAACGCAACATTGTCTTTGTAAGCAGAAACGATATCATTTGGAAACTCTTGAGAAGTTTTCTTTATCAACTTAAATAGCGAAGAAGGCATTTCTTCACCGTCAATGACAAAAGTGCCGTTGAATATTTTGTGCCTACAGTGTTCAGAATTTACCTGGCTGAACCCAAATACCTCTGAGTCGGTTAGCTTTCTGCCTAACTTTTTGCTTAGGTTTTCAAGATAATCAACTTCTTCATCATTAAGGGCTAAGCCTTCTTGTTTGTTGAAGGCAGCGATATCTTCAATATTTAAAATAGGTTTTGGAGCTATATGAATATCGAATACCTCTTGATTTAATTTGCTGTATTTCTGAGAAATCATAGGATCGAATCCTGAAAATTCTTCTGCTATGGCATTAAATTCTTCAATCCGAATAATTCCCGAAACTCCCATATTTTGAGTAATCTCAGTGGCATTGGTACTCCAAGGAGTAATCATTGCGGCTCTAGGACCAACAAAAAAGGCGTCAAGAGACGCCGCATTTATTTTAGGTTGGTTGCCGAACAACCATATAAGTTTACTTATATCTTCAGATGATAGTTCCTTAGCGGTCTGTACCGCAAAAACCTTTTTGCTAGGTTCCCCAAAAAAGTGAATCATTGTAGTGTGTCTGGTATTGATTTTTGAATTACAAAATTAAGACTTTACTAGCTACTATTTACGGTAAATTGAAACACTTTTAAACAGTAATTGTTAATGAAATAAGTAAGATTTTGTTTTATCTTTATTGGCTGACTTTAAAGTGTTTATAAAGCAATACTTTAAAGTCTGAAAATTAGATTTTAACTATAAACATATAAATAGTATGTTTGTTAGACTTAAATTAAGTTTATTAATTTACAGCATAATTTAATTGTTGGAAAATTGCAAATTGTATGGCAAAACAAAATATTGAGACTCAGGCACTTGATTACGGTATGGAAATGATAGGTGGTAAGTGGAAGCCAATAATTCTATATCACGTTAATAAAGGTACTAATAGATTTAATAAGCTTTTTTCGGAAATAGAAGGCATTAATCGGCAGATGTTAAGCAAGCAATTAAAGTCTTTAGAGCGTTCAGGTATTTTGGATCGTACCTTGTACGGTGAAATTCCGCCACGTGTAGAATATACATTGACACCGTTAGGTAAATCACTACTTCCGGTTGTTGAAGCTATAACTCAATGGGGACAGAACCAAATAGTTGAGACGGTAGTAATTTCAGAAGTTGTAGAAGTCGATACAATATCAGAAATAAACGAAGAGCCAGAAATAAAAGAGGTATCAGAAATAAAAGAGGTGCCAGAAGTAAAAGAAGCGCCCAAAGCACAAGAAATTCCGGAGGTTAAAAAAGATGCTGAAATAAAGGAAGCTCCAAAAGTTCCACAAAATCAGCAATTACCGCTTTTTTAGTTATTTGAAAATTATTCTTAGTTTTCAAATATGGATTTTAATGCCGTGTAAAATCCGTATTATTTTAAAATAGATTACTTAGGTTTTGAATTAGACAAAAATTGATTGTTTATGCATATGTAATCATCAATTTATGTAACTTCTAGCAACTAATTCAAAAAACCATCATGAAACAAAGAACTACTCTATTAGCAGTCGCATGCTGTTTACTCACCTTAAGCTTTACGTATGCGAAGCAGAAAAAGTCAAAAAAACAAATTGAAAAGTTAAAAACCGAAGTAGCTGTGTTGGTCGATGACAACAAAAAGCTTGCTCAGGTTATGGTCGATAAGATTTTTAGCTTTTCAGAACTAGGATTTCAGGAAGTGGAATCTTCTAAATACCTAACTGGAATTTTAGCGGAAAACGGATTTGAAATAGAGAACTCCATTTCTGGTATTCCTACAGCTTGGTTCGCCACTTGGAGTAATGGAGAAGGACCAACAATTGCTTTGGGTAGTGATGTGGATTGTATACCTAAGGCATCTCAATATCCAGGGGTTGCTTATCACAAGCCAATAGTTGAAGGAGCTCCGGGGCATGGCGAAGGTCATAATTCCGGTATACCTATGAATATAACTTCGGCCCTTGCGGTAAAGAAAATAATGGAACGGGAAAATATAGGTGGAACCTTACTGGTATGGCCAGGTATTGCAGAAGAGCTAGTGGCTGCTAAAGCATGGTATGTAAGAGATGGGCGTTTTGATGATATTGATATGTGTATTTTCACACATGTCGGTAATAATCTTGGTGTTTCTTATGGACCAACAAGAGGTACGGGGTTAATATCTGTAGAATATTCGTTTGATGGTGAAGCGGCTCACTCCGCAGGCTCGCCATGGAGAGGTAAAAGTGCCTTAGATGCTGCAGAGTTAATGAATATTGCTTGGAATTATAAGAGAGAGCATTTACATCCTTTAAAACGTTCGCATTCTATTTTTACGGATGCTGGTGATCAACCTAACGTGGTACCGTCAAAAGCGGCGGTATGGTTCTATTTTAGAGATATTAAGTATGAGGGAATTATGGAAATGTACGCCATGGCTAATGATATGGCTAAAGGCGCAGCATTAATGACAGGAACTACAATGACTTCTAAGGTTTTGGGTACGGCATGGCCAAGACATTATAATAAGGTCATTGCAGAAACTATGTATTCCAATATAAAAGAAGTAGGATTGCCAGATTGGTCTGAAGCTGATCAACAACTGGCTAAGGCAGTGCAAAAAGAAGTGAATTCTGAAAAGATAGAAGGTTTACCGCTAGAGTTGGCAGAATTAGGACTTCCGGTCTTGGAACCAATTAGTGGGGGATCAGATGATATTGGCGATATTTCTTGGAAGGTACCTACGGTAACGTTGAGGTATCCATCTAACATTCCGGGATTGCAAGGGCATCATTGGAGTAACGCCATAACAATGGCAACACCAATTGCCCATAAAGGGGTAGTAGCAGGTGCAAAAGTAGAAGCTATGACTATAATAGACTTTTTATTGAAGCCAGATTTATTGGAAGGTGCATGGGATTATTTTAATAACGAGCAGCAAAAAGAAACAAAGTACCGCCCTATGATTTCTGAAAGCGATTTACCTCCAATTTATCTGAACAAGGATAAGCAAGACCAATTTAGATCAGAATTAGAAAAATACTATTATGACGAAACAAAGTACGATACTTATTTGGAGCAATTGGGTATTGAATATCCTACTTTGAAAGATTAGGCGCTTAAATGCTACCATTAAAAAAAGCCTTTAAATTCTAATGAATTTAAAGGCTTTTTATTTTATATACTATTAAAGTTTAAATGCTTTTTTCTAGCAAGGCCATATAAAAGCCGTCATAGCCGCTTTTAGAAGCATATATCTTTTTGTCTCTTACCAAAGTAAAATCTTTTCCTTCTTCAGACTTCAAGAAAGACTGCACTTGGTGGCTGTTTTCTTGAGGAAGAATAGAACAAGTAGCATAAACCATTTTTCCGCCAGGTTTCACTATTTTGCTATAGTTTCTAATGATTTCGTGCTGGGTTTTTACAATTTTATCAAGAAATTCAGGCTTCATTTTCCATTTAGAATCCGGATTTCTTCGTAAAACTCCAAGCCCCGTACAGGGTGCATCAATAAGTACCCTATCGGCGCTACCATAAAGTTTCTTGTATACCTTTGTAGAATCTATTTCGCGAACTTCAATATTGTGCGCGCCATTACGTCTGGCACGTCTTTTAAGTTCTTTCAATTTACTGCCATAAATATCCATTGAAATCAATTGCCCTTTGTTTTCCATTAATGCAGCTAAGTGTAGTGATTTTCCACCGGCACCGGCACAAGTATCAACCACACGTTGCCCAGGTTCCACATCTAAGAACTCGGCAACCAATTGTGATGAAGCATCTTGTACTTCAAACATTCCGTTTTTAAAAGCTTGGGTAACAAAAACATTTGCTCTTTCAACTAATTTTAGGGCAGAGGCATACCCTCTAATAGGTTCGGCAACAATATTTTCGTCCAATAACGCTTTACGCAATTCTTCTTTGTTTGTTCTTAAAGTATTGGTACGCAAGATTACTTCTGCAGGCTGATTTAGTTTGGCAAGCTCTTCGGTCCATAATTTTTCACCCAAAGCTTTTTCGCATAACTCATCGATCCAATCCGGCACAGCTTCTCTAAATTTTCTAATTTGAGAAAGCTCGTCGAATTTTCCTTTAATTCTTCGCTCAGGTGTAGGTTCTATCTGTTTCCAATCTGGTAATTTAATACCTTTTAAAACTGCCCAAACAGCCCACATACGAAAAAGATCTGGTCTGCTAAAAGGAGCTTTAACCTCTGCTATTTCAGTATATAAACGTTTGTAGCGTACCATTTCATAAGTGGTCTCGGCAATAAAACCTCGGTCTCTAGAGCCCCATCGCTTATCGTATCGTAGTACTTTTTGAACCACCTTATCGGCATATTCGTTTTCGTTGAAGATGAGGTTTAAGGCGTCTATTACGGCAAACACCAAATTTCTGTGTAATTTCATTAGAGTAGCTATTATTACTTTATCAGAAGGTTTGAAGCCGTCATTGTATTGATTATCGATTAGATAGGCTTATGTCCTTCAAAAATTTATGGCTGCAAAGGTATTGTTTTAGAAGCGATTCCATTTATTTTTGAGCAACTTTATACCATAATCCTATGCGTTATATTTTTCTTTTAATCATTTTGATGTGTTCATGTTCAGAAAGTAAGCATCCAACTACGTTTAATACGGTAGATATTGAAACCATATATTCAGATTCTTTAAGTATTAGGGCTATAGAACTGATGGGTAATAGTTTGGCATTCGCTGCAAATAAAGGCACATTTGGTACTGTGGATTTGGTCACTGGTAAAGTACGGGCGAATATTGAAAAATACCACACTAGTGTACCTTCGTTTAGGGCAGTAGCCCATACGAATACCGATTTTTTTATGCTTTCAATAGAGTCGCCTGCACTTCTTTATAAAACAGGGGAAAATGGTAGAATGGAGCTGGTCTATAAAGAGGAGGGAGAAGGTGTTTTTTATGATGCCATGACTTTTATGAACGATAAGGACGGAATTGCCATAGGAGATTCTGTAAACGGATGTTTAAGTGTTATTATAACTTCGGATGGTGGACTTACTTGGACAAAATTGCCGTGTTCTCAATTACCGGAAGGTATTGATGGTGAAGGAGCTTTTGCTGCAAGTAATACTAATATCAAAACAATAGGGGATACTATTTGGATGGCGACCACATCTGGAAGAATTCTGTTTTCTTCGGATAAGGGAAAATCATGGAAAACTTATCAAACTCCCATCAGAAATGCTGAAGCCACAGAGGGTGTATATTCCATAGATTTCTATGATGAAAATTTAGGATTTGCCATTGGCGGAGATTACACTAATCCGAATAATGCTGTAGCTAATAAAGCGATTACCAAAGATGGAGGAAAAACTTGGAACTTGGTAGCTGACGGAATTGCTCCAGGTTATAAAAGCTGTGTGCAATTTGTTCCGGGTACTAATGGAAATGGGCTTGTAGCTATAGGTTTTACAGGTATATCGTATTCATCGGATATGGGTAAAAGTTGGAAAGAACTATCAAAAGAGCCTTTCTTTACTTTACGTTTTAAAAATGATACTATAGCCTATGCTGCTGGTAAGAATCGTATATCTAAATTAACCTTTAAGTAGTTATTTACCGCCCTTGTTTTGGCGATATTGCTTCATTAATTGGCGCTTAAACTCTTCTTCTGATCTTAATAACAGCAGTGTTTTCTTAGCTGAAATTACTGTACTTACATTTTTAAGGAAATTAGTATCCAAAGCTTCTTCTTCCTCTTCAATTTTAATATGTAATGCTAAAAGGTTCTCGGCTTCTTTTTCTGTTAAAGCATCAGAGTCTTTGATTTTACTTCTAATTTCTTGATGACCTTTTTTACGTAAAGCATTTCTTTTCTTTTGGTACTCATTGTATACAGGCCAAAACTCTTGGGCTTCTTTGGTATTCAAAGAAAGCTTTTCAGTAATGAAAGCTACTTTTAAGGTATTTATTTTCTCCCAATCTTGGTTTCTCTGTCCAAAAGAGAAGGTGGTTACAAATAAGAATATTGTAATTATAAATTTATTCATTGTAGTCAATATTTAGTTCATCAAAATCACTCACATTTTCATTTAAGTAATCTAAAAGGTTATCACTTTCTATAGGTGCGCTTAAAAAATCTGAATATTCCGTATTCGTTACAGGTAATACTTCTGCAATTTCATATGGTGAAAGTTCAAAATCATTATTTTCAAAATAAGCTTCAATATCAGCATTCGCCAAATCGCTAAAAGTTAATTCACTTGAGGAATTCCAATTATAATTTAAAGCTATGAGCACAATAGCGGCAATTGAGGCAGCTACTGCTATTATTTTTTTAATAGGAAAAAGCGGAATCACTTTTGGCTCATTCTCAAGTTTTCCTTTAAGAGTATCATGGAAAGACTCAAAATAATTATCAGGCACTTTAAATGCACTATCCTTTGGGATAATACTTTCAGTTTTAGATAATTTATCCATCAATTTATTCTCAAAGCTATCGAAATAGCTTTCTGGAGTTTTAAACGGATTATTTTTGTTTTTGTTCATGATACTAGTTTGACAATCAATTGTATAAAAGGTTTAATCTTCTTTCAAATACTGTTCTAGTTTTTTAACAGCTAAATGGTAAGAAGCTTTAAGTCCACCAACAGATGTGTTCAATATTTCTGAAATTTCTTCATATTTTAACTCCTGAAAATATTTCATATTAAAAACTAGCTTTTGTTTTTCAGGAAGTGTTGCAATAGCTTTTTGAAGTTGAAGTTGAATTTCATCACCTTCAAAATATACATCTGCTTCTAAGTTAGACACCAATTTATCTTGATAATCAGTATCAGAAACTCCTTGAAGTTTAGCTCGTTTTTTTATGAAATTTAAAGCCTCATTAGTTGCAATACGGTACATCCAAGAAAAAAGTTTACTGTCTCCTTTAAATCCGTCTATGTTTTTATAAACTTTAATAAAGGTATTTTGCAAAACATCATCTGCGTCTTGGTGATTTAATACAATACTTCGTATTTGCCAATACAGTCGCTCTTTGTAAGTATTTACCAATACCTCAAAAGCTTGCGCCTGCTTGTTCTTTGTTTTTAAATCTAATACTAATGCTTCCTCTTCGATCACCTAGAATTGAGGTTTGTTTATCCTTAGACTATGAAGTTATACAAAGGTTTAATCATTCCGTAAGGTATTTGATATTTTTGTTAGGTATCCTAATAATTATGTCATCTATCCGTTGTAAAAGAAACCAAAACTTAATTATATGATTTTAAAGAAAAATTTTTTCTTAGTATGTTTTTTAATGGTATCCATTACAATTATCTCATGTAGCGATGATAATGAAGATGTAATTATTGCGGACTTAACTGAACAAACTGATGAGGGAGAGGAATTAGTAGACGAAGAAGAGGCTGAGAGTGAGGAAGAAGCTGAAGAGGAAACCGAAGAAGAAGTGGAAGAAGAAGTAGTCGAGGAAGAAACTGAAGAGGAAGCTGAAGAATTGTCAAGTTATGCTTTATATGAAAATGTGGAGTTCATAGTTGATACTGATGGCTTGGATACTAAGCGTTTCTTTTCTACAAGTACTGGAAGTTTATACACATATAATGAAATTGATGCTGAAATTGCACCAACTATTGATTTAGCATGGTATGATATGAGTCCGTCAAATCCTGGTTTCTTATTTTGGATGAGTCCTGATGATTTGTTTCAAGATGAGCAAATAGAAGGTGGTGCAACGACCAAAATGGAAAATACAGCAGATCAAATGACGGTTGAGGAATTTGATGCTATAACCGACGAAAGCGCACTTATTGACTTAGTTATTGAGAATGAAGATGAGGCAATGGGTCCTCAAGATTATCCGACTATTGTTTTATTTGAAAATGCAGCAGGACATAAAGGTGCTATTAAAATGAAAAGTAACGACGGTCAAATAATGATTGTAGATATTAAAGTGGCTCGATAGTTTAGAATCATTGATACAAAATGAAAGCCATCTGAAAAGATGGCTTTTTTAATTTATAATCTTTAGGAATAACTTGATGTAAAAATTTATACCAAAGATTGCATTTGTACAAGTTTCTTGTACGTACCATTTAGTTCTAAAAGCTCTGCATGAGTACCCTGTTCAACAATTTCTCCCTTTTGAAGTACAACAATAGAATCTGCATTTTGTATTGTAGAAAGTCTATGTGCAATAACAATAGAAGTTCTGTTCTTCATCATCTTTTCCAGAGCATCTTGTACTAATCGCTCGCTTTCGGTATCTAAAGCAGAGGTGGCTTCGTCCAAAATCATGATTGGAGGATTTTTTAAAACCGCTCTAGAAATAGATAGGCGTTGTTTTTGTCCGCCACTTAGTTTATTACCGCTATCACCAATGTTGGTATCGTAGCCATTAGGTAAATCTATTATAAAATCGTGGGCATTGGCAATTTTTGCAGCTTCAATAATTTCTTCATCTGTGGCATTCTCTTTTCCTAAACCTATGTTGTTTTTAACCGTGTCATTAAATAAGATAGAGTCTTGTGTAACTAAGCCCAGTAAACCACGTAAAGACTTTTTACTAAGGTCTTTAATGTTGTTGCCATCAATGCTAATATCACCCTCATTAACATCATAGAAACGAGTAACAAGATTGGCTATTGTACTTTTGCCACTACCGGATTGCCCAACTAGGGCAACGGTTTTCCCTTTTTCAACTGTTAAGTTGAAGTTTTTTAATACATAATCATCTTCGTATTTAAAAGAGATGTTGTTAATGTTTACAGCTGTATCAAAGGTTTCTTGATTTATAGGATTTGCAATTTCAGAAATAGGATTTTCAGTTTCTAAAATTTCCATTACACGTTCTGCTGCAGCGTTGCCTTTTTTAACGCTGTAAGAAGCCTTACTAATAGCCTTTGCAGGAGTTAATATTTGATATGACAATGTCATGTAAGTAATAAACAAACTGCCTTCAAGAGTTTTTTCCACCAAAACCATTTGTCCGCCATACCATAGAATTACCCCAATGGCTGCAATACCAAAAAATTCACTTGTAGGGGATGCCAAATTTTGTCGATTTAGCAGGCTATTTGAAAAATTAAAAAAACGTTTAGTTGAAGCTTGAAATTTCTTTGCAAATACAGATTCCGAATTAAAAGCTTTTATAACTCGTAATCCTCCTAAGGTTTCTTCAAGAATAGATAGAAAGTAACCTTGCTCACTTTGAACTTTGTCAGATTTTCGTTTTAGTGATTTTCCGATTAAGGAAATCAAAAAACCCGAAAGCGGAAGAAATAGAAAAACGAACAAAGTCAATTTCGGACTAATAGAGAGCATGGCTATAATTGTAAAAATTATAGTTAACGGTTCCCTGACAATCAGCTCTAAAATGGACAAAAATGAATGTTGAATTTCTAGCACATCAGAGGTGATACGGGCTATAGTATCGCCTTTTCTCTTTTCAGAATAATAGGAAATAGGTAATTCTACAGTCTTGTCGTAGAGTTCGTTACGTAAATCTTTAAGTACGCCATTACGTAAGAACGTAATGAAATACATAGCTAGATAGTTAAAAAGGTTTTTTAGAAGGAACATGGTGATAATTATACCAACCATGAACATGAGCACTTCACCAGGGTCACTATCTTTACTTCTTTCCGTTACAAAATAGTTTAGATAATCTATACCGTAATCTTTTATTTCAGATATGCCATTCCATTTTGGTTTAGTGTATACTTCTTCTGTTTTGTCAAATAACACTGTCAACATTGGAAATAATGAAATCATTGCCAATGTTGAAAACAGTGCATAAAAGATGTTAGATATAATATTTAAAATTGCATATATCTTGTAAGGCTTCGCAAAGCGAAGAATCT
The DNA here is from genome assembly GCF_056839145.1 of Maribacter sp. UH1. NCBI lineage: Bacteria > Pseudomonadati > Bacteroidota > Flavobacteriia > Flavobacteriales > Flavobacteriaceae > Maribacter > Maribacter sp. UH1. The sequence goes on along the minus strand of NZ_CM166387.1, from coordinate 89,629 downwards.
TTTTGAAATAGTTCATTAAGCTAAATTAAGCTCAGCAAGAATACTCTTGACTTTATTGTCAAGTTCTGCTGCCACTTTTTTATAATCTTCAGTTTTTTCTAATTTCGTATTTGTACTGATGTAGAATTTTACCTTAGGCTCTGTTCCACTTGGTCTTGCTGCTATTCTAGTCCCATCTTCAGTTTCGTAAATTAAAACGTTAGATTTTGGAATATCAATAGTTTTCTCTTCGCCAGTTAAAACGTTCTTAGCAATTGACGTGTTGTAGTCTTCAATCCACTTTACTTTAGAACCCGCTACAGATTCTACAGGGTTTTCTTTGAAATCTTTCAACATTTGCTTAATTTCTTCAGCACCGCTAATTCCTTTTTTGGTAATAGAAACTAAATGCTCTTTATAGAAGCCATAATCAACATAACATTGAATTAAATCTTTGTAAAAAGAACTACCGTTAGCTTTTGCTTGACTAGCAATTTCACATGCCAATAGGGTAGAGGTAACCGCATCTTTATCGCGTACAAAATCACCTACCATATAACCAAAGCTCTCTTCACCACCACCAATAAACTCAGATTCTGGAAAATCTTTGATCATTTTACCGATCCATTTAAATCCGGTAAGAGAAGTTTTAAATTCTACTCCGTATGCCTTGGCCATAGCTTCCATCATTGGGGTGGAAACTATAGTAGTCGCAATAAATTCATTGCCTTTAAATCCTTTTTCTTTTTTCTTTTCTAGAAGGAATTTTGTCATTAAAACCATAGCTTGGTTTCCGTTAACAATTTCCATTTCACCATCAAGATTACGAACGGCAATACCTAAACGGTCACTGTCTGGATCTGTACCCACAACCATATCTGCACCAATTTCTTCGGCTTTTTTAACCGCCATAGAAAGTGCTTCTGATTCCTCTGGATTGGGAGATTTAACCGTAGGGAAATTTCCGTCAGGTTTAGCTTGTTCTTCAATGATAGTTACATTTTCATACCCGCCACGTTTCAATACTTCTGGAATAGCGGTAATTGAAGTTCCGTGTAATGAGGTGAAGACAATTTTAAAGTCATCTTTTCCAGCGGCATTAAAATTACCTGCTGCAACAGATTGGGATATAAAGGCTTCATCAACTTCTTTATCTATTACTTCAATAAGGCTATCGTTGGGGCTGAATTTTATATCTTCAAAATCAAGAGAATTAATTTCAGAAATAATTTCTCCATCTTGTGGTGGTACAATTTGTCCTCCGTCTGTCCAGTACACTTTGTAACCATTGTATTCTGGTGGATTATGTGATGCCGTTAATACGATACCCGCATGGCAATTTAAATGTCTTACCGCGAACGAAAGTTCTGGGGTAGTACGTAAATCTGAAAATAAGTAAACTTTAATATTGTTGGCAGAAAAGACTTCTGCCACCGTTCTTGCAAGCGTGTCACTATTATGACGGCAATCAAAAGCGATAACTACTTTAATTTCCTCGCCTTTGTAGACTTTGTTTAAATAGTTGCTAAGACCCTGTGTACTTTTACCTAAAGTATATTTATTAATACGGTTTGTACCTACGCCCATAACGCCTCTCATACCACCGGTGCCAAATTCCATATTTTTATAGAAACGGTCGTTCAGTTCTTCTTTGTCGTTAGCAATAAGGTGTTCAATTTCTTTTTTTACAGCTGGATCGAAAAAATCGGTTAACCAGGTTTTAGCGGTATCAAGGATGTTATCCATTTGGTTTATAGTTTTATGTGCATTTAAGTTAGTAAGAATTTTACTATTCTAAAAGTGCTGTGTTTAATTCTTCTGAAACGATATATCTTTTTTCTTCTTTTTTAGAACGTATTAATATTTCCCCTATAAACCCTGCTAAGAACAACTGAGTTCCTATCACCATGGCTATCAGTGAAATATAAAATTGTGGGCGGTCTGTAATCAGTCTTCCAAACTTGTTGATGAATAACTTATCTATACCTAAATAGATGGCGAAGCCAAACCCGATTAAAAACATTAAAACGCCCAACGCACCAAATAAGTGCATAGGTCGTTTACCAAATCTAGATACGAACCAAATGGTCAATAAATCTAGAAATCCATTAATGAAACGTTCCATTCCAAATTTTGTTTTACCGTATTTACGAGCTTGATGTTTTACGACCTTTTCTCCAATTTTAGAAAAACCTGCGTTTTTTGCAAGCACAGGTATATATCTATGCATTTCACCAGAGACTTCAATGTTTTTGACAACGTCTTTTGCGTATGCTTTTAAGCCACAATTAAAATCATGAAGTCGTACGCCAGATGTGCGTCTAGCTGCCCAATTAAATAATTTTGAAGGCGTGTTTTTAAAAATGATAGAGTCGTACCGTTTCTTTTTCCATCCAGAAACCAATTCATAGCCTTCATTGGTTATCATATGGTATAACTCCGGAATTTCCTCAGGGTTGTCTTGTAAATCGGCATCCATAGTGATAATTACATCTCCGCTTACGGCTTTAAAACCGGCATGTAATGCTTGCGATTTTCCGTAGTTACGTAAAAAATGGATTCCTTTGACCGAAGGATTTTGATTGGATAATTCTGAAATGATATTCCAAGAATTATCTGTACTACCATCATCAACGAAGAGTATTTCATATGAAAAATGATTGGATTGCATTACAGATACAATCCAATCATGAAGTTCTTTAAGTGACTCTTCTTCGTTAAGTAAAGGAATTACTATTGATAATTGCATGCGCGACTTCTGGTATTGTCTCCAAAAATACTACAATTACTTAGCATTAATAAGCAGCTTCTTCTTTTTTCAAGATTAAACCACCTAAAAGGGAAATTATTAGCCCAAAAAATAAAGCACTGATTAAACTCATTGCAGCACTTAAAAATGGACCAGAAAAGTTTTCCATCATTTTGACAGCTGCGTCAATTTCATCTTGGGTCATACTAGGGTTCTTAGAAATCATTTCCGCTTTTTGGGCAGCCATCATATTAGTCATGAAATCAGGTTCAATAACATTAATAAATATCATTTGATAAATGATTCCTATAATTGCTCCAATCAAAGCAATACCTATTCCAACTTTTATTGCCTCGCTTATGGTCAGTAAATTGTTGTTCGCCTCTCTGAACTTGTAAATTCCAAATACAATTACACCTACCATTATGCTTATATTCACAGCAAATAGCGCAAGACTTTGTTCGTATTGTAAGCCTGCTACATATAGCATTACGGCAAAGGTGATCGTAAGTATACCTAATACTAAGCCGTATGTTCTTGCAAATTTTCCTGTTTTAGGTTGATTTTCTTCCATGATATATAGTGATTATAGGTTGTTTTGTATATTAGTATGCTATTGAGATATTATGTTACAAAAGTGATAAAATTAAATTTTAATATTTTTTTTAGTTTTGTAATTGTCTGTTTGTAGAATTTCACTATTTTTGCAGCCTTAAAATGAGTGCCCGTCGGAATGGGTGCGTTAAAGTTTTTAAAATGAAAAAAGACATACACCCAGAAAATTATAGAATCGTGGCCTTTAAGGACATGTCTAATGAAGAGGTATTTTTAACAAAATCAACAGCGAATACTAAAGAGACTTTAGAAGTTGATGGAGTTGAGTATCCATTAGTTAAATTGGAAATTTCAAGAACTTCTCATCCTTTTTACACTGGTAAATCTAAATTATTGGATACAGCAGGTCGTATCGATAAGTTCAAGAACAAGTACAAGAAATTTGTTAAAGAAGAGAAAAAAGAAGAAGAATAGTATTTTTATTTCTTCTATTAAATATAACGCCTTCGAAATTTTCGAAGGCGTTTCTTTTGCATTTAACTTTTAAATAAAGGAAGTTATCTATAATGTATAGATGCTTTAGGGTTATTTGTTAATTTTGAAAAAAAATCATCTTGTATGAACTTTATTCTTTTTGATGGTCCTCGTAGGAATCATCTTTTGCCTTTTACGTTTACGCGTCCCGTTTCTGAAATACGTATAGGAATAATGACCTTGAAAGAACGATGGGAAGCTTATTTAAAGGTCTCCGTAACTTCTTTAACTGAAGAATATTTGAGTATTAAGTATCCGGTTAAATTAGAAGATTCAAATATATTCATAGATGCATCGATTTTGCCGTCCGATAGTTTAATAAAAACAATTCATTCGTTAAAAGAGAATGAGGTAGTAAAGTCAGGTGATTTAATAATAGCTTATTCTAGTGCATCGGTTAAAAATTCTGATGAGCTAAGTAGTTTTACTGTTGTAGAATTCAAAAATGATTTGGTTCAAATCAATAATACTTGGGATATTTTCGATAAAAATGCAGATATATTACAGTCTGATTTCGATTTTATTACAAAAGGAAGAAAAAGTCAGCCAATTTCAGATACCAATCAATTAATACATCCAGAGCGTATATTCCTAGAAGAAGGAGCGAAGGTGGAATTTAGTATTTTAAATGCTACTGACGGACCTATTTACTTAGGAAAGAATGCTGAAATTTGGGAAGGTAGTCTTGTACGTGGAGCTTTAGCGCTATGTGATAATGCTATAATTAAAATGGGAGGTAAGCTTTATGGTGCTACTACTATTGGACCTTATAGTAAAGTTTGTGGTGAAGTAAGTAATTCCGTCATTTTTGGATATTCAAGTAAGGGTCATGAAGGTTATTTAGGGAATGCCGTACTAGGAGAGTGGTGTAATATTGGCGCGGATTCCAATAATTCCAATCTTAAAAATAATTACGCTAAAGTCCGTTTGTGGGATTACGCAACAGAGCGTTTTGAGCAAACGGGATTACAGTTTTGCGGACTTATGATGGGTGATCATAGTAAGACCGCTATTAATACCATGTTTAATACGGGAACGGTAATTGGGGTGAATTCCAATATATATGTTCCAGGATTTCCTAGAAATTTTGTTCCAAGTTTTAGTTGGGGCGGAGCGTCTGGGTTTACAGCATATCAGCCAGCAAAAGCATTTGATGCCGCTAAGGTAATGATGGCTAGAAGAGGGGTGGAGTTTAATGAAGTTGAAGCTGATATTCTAACCCACGTTTTCGAATTAACAAAGAAATGGAGAAAATATTAAGTAGTTAAGTCTGAAATTCAGCTAATTGGAATTTTATGGCTGAGTTTAGTTTAAGTATTTTTGCGTATTCAAATAGATTATTTAGATGAAGAAGAAGGTGGCTTTTTACACTTTGGGGTGTAAGTTGAATTTTTCGGAAACTTCTACCATAGCCCGTAGTTTTGCAGATGAGGGGTTTGATAGGGTAGATTTTACGGAAGAAGCGGATATGTATGTAATTAATACATGTTCTGTAACCGATAATGCCGATAAGAAATTTAAAACTATTGTAAAAAAGGCACAAAAGATAAATCCCGATGCTTTCGTAGCAGCCGTTGGTTGTTATGCGCAATTAAAACCAGAAGAATTAGCCGATGTAGACGGAGTAGATTTGGTTTTAGGCGCAACGGAGAAATTTAAAATCACTGACTACATAAATGATTTAACCAAAAATGATCACGGCAAGGTTCATTCTTGTGAAATAGCCGATGCTGATTTTTACGTTGGTAGTTATGCAATTGGAGATAGAACAAGAGCTTTCTTGAAAGTTCAAGATGGGTGCGATTATAAATGTACCTATTGCACAATTCCGTTAGCACGTGGTATATCTAGAAGCGATACTTTAGAAAATGTTTTAAAAAATGCTGCGGATATTTCTGAGCAAGGAATTAAAGAAATTGTTTTAACAGGAGTAAATATAGGTGATTATGGTAAAGGTGAGTTTGGTAATAAAAAGCATGAACATACTTTTTTAGAATTGGTTGAAGCATTAGATGACGTAGATGGTATTCATCGTTTGCGTATTTCATCTATAGAGCCAAATTTATTAAAGAATGAGACAATTGAGTTTGTTTCTCAAAGTAAAACTTTTGTACCCCATTTTCATATTCCTTTACAAAGTGGAAGTGATGATCTTCTAAAGTTGATGAAGCGTCGCTATATGACCAATCTTTATAAAGAAAGGGTTGAAAAGATCAAGGAGGTAATGCCAAATTGCTGTATTGGTGTTGATGTAATTGTGGGGTTTCCGGGAGAAACCGAAGAACATTTTCTAGAAACTTATCATTTTTTGAATGATTTGGATATTTCCTACTTGCATGTTTTTACGTATTCAGAAAGAGATAATACTCCTGCTGCTACTATGGATGGTGTAGTACCTAATAAGGTAAGGAGTAAAAGGAGTAAAATGTTACGTGGACTATCAGTAAAGAAAAGACGTGCGTTTTATGAGAGTCAGCTTGGAAATGAATTAACGGTTTTATTTGAAGGGGAAAATAAAGAAGGGTATATTCACGGGTTTACTGAAAACTACGTAAAAGTGAAATCTCCATGGAATCCAGAATTGGTAAACACATTGCATGAAGTAAAGCTTACCGAGATAGATGCAGATGGATTAGTAAGATTCGAATTTGTAAATGAAAAAATAGAAGCGTAAAAAAAAGCCTTTCAATTGAAAGGCTTTTAAATTTTTTAGATTCGAATACCAATTGGTAACATCTCTTTGTACTGTCTTCTGTTCTTACGAAGAAATCCTGCTATATGAGGACTTGTTGGAACAACTCTAAGATTTCTTTCTTGAATAATACTTAGAACGGCTTTGATAAAGTTTTCTCTGAAAGCTTCATCTGTAATTTCTTCTGGAACAACTAATTTGGTAAGGAATACCTTGCGTTCTTGAGAAGAATATTCAATTCTGGCTAAATGACCATCTACGGTAGTTTCGAATTGACGCAGAAAAGAATTGTCATTAATGATAACATCGTTCATATAGATAATTTTAGTGTTGTTATTAGACAAAAAAATTACGATGTTCTCATATCGTAATTAGTCTTTAATAAATGCTGTACGGAATATAACACATGGAAATAGATGTATTTTTCGCATTCTCCTACAAAAGTAGTTAAAAATTACTTAATTTCCTAGTTTTTACTACGTTTCGTAACTATACTAGCTATTATGATTCATGTGTATTGTATGCCTGGTATGGCAGCAGGTCCTGCTATTTTTGAGTTTATAAAATTGCCAAAAGAAAGCTTTACGCTTCATTTGTTAGAATGGAATATTCCTACAAAGGGTATTTCGTTTAGTGAATATGCTAAACATATGTGTAGTAAAATACAGCATAAGAATGTGGTGTTGCTAGGGGTGTCATTGGGAGGGCTCCTAGTTCAAGAAATGACTAATTTCATTGATGTTAGAAAGGTGATTATTATTTCTAGCGTAAAAACAAGATATGAGCTGCCAAAACGTATGTTGTTTGCAAGATATACGAGTGTACATAAACTTCTTCCAACAGGTTTGGTCAATAATGTAGAATTACTTGCAAAGTATGCTTTTGGTGAAAGTGTAACAAAGCGTCTCTCATTATATGAAAAGTATTTATCCGTAAGAGACAAAGGGTATATAGATTGGTCTATAAACGAGCTAGTAAATTGGAAGCAAGAGGAACCATGTGAGAAGTTGGTGCATATACATGGCGTAAAAGATACCGTTTTTCCTATAGAAAATATTAGTAACTGTATTCCTGTATCCAACGGTACTCATACCATGATCATACATAGGGCAAAGTGGTTTAACGAGAACTTGGCAACAATTATTTTGGAATAAAATAGTTCTATATATACCTTTGAAAGACAAGAAAGTTGTTAGAAATAAAATATAAAGATAAAATTCATGAAGACTATTAAAAATATATTGATGTTGTTGGGTGTGGTATTTGTTGCGGGTACATTGATATTTGCTGTGGGAAATACGGATAGTATTGCTAGTAATGACAAAGTTGTTGTAAATGATAGTGTTCAGAAAAATGTAGCTAAAGCATATAAAATATCATCTATAGATATACCAGAGAATTTAAATTTTGCAGGAGAAGTTGTTCCTCAGTCAGATCCTGAAATATTGGAGCGTATAGATCGCGAATTTTTGGTAAACACGTATTGGCAATCTAATGCAGTTCTATTGATTAAAAGAGCAAATAAATTCTTTCCTATCATTGAGCCAATTTTAGCAAAAAATGGCATTCCAGATGATTTTAAGTATTTAGCTGTAGCAGAAAGCGGTTTAACAAATGTAGTTTCGCCAGCAGGTGCAACGGGTTTTTGGCAAATAATGCGAGAAACAGGTAGAGAGTATGGTTTAGAAGTGAACTCAAACGTAGATGAGCGTTACCATTTAGAAAAGTCTACAGAGGTGGCTTGTAAATACTTGAATAGGTGGAAAAATAAATATGGTAGTTGGGCTTTAACCGCGGCAGCTTATAATGCAGGTCCTGGAGCTATTAATAAATATATGGGTATTCAGCAAGTAGATAATTACTGGGATTTGTTACTTGGTAGTGAAACTGGTAGATATGTATTTAGAATTATGGCAATCAAAGAAATCTTGTCTAATCCAGAAAAGTATGGTTTTCATATCGAGAAAGAAGATATGTACGAAGCGGTACCGACATTCAATGTTGAAATAGATAAACCAGTTAGTGACTTTGCTGATTTTGCGCAAGAATATGAAATCAACTATAAAATTTTAAAGCGCCACAATCCTTGGTTGAGAGAGGCGCATTTAAATAATAATTCTCGTAAAAAGTATACTATAGAAATTCCTAATAAAGGATATTATAGAGAAACTAAATAGAATTAGATTTTCTTCATTTGTTGTTGCATCATTTTAATTTGATCCGTCAACATATTATTTTTATCTAATTTCTTAGCCTCGTTTAGTAGCATAGTTGCTTCTCTCTTACGGCGTTTTTGCATTGATATACCTGCTAAGCTTAATTTAGCCATAGCAACATCATAATCCATCGTTAATCCAAGTTTAAGGGCTTTCTTAAAGTACTTCTCTGCTTGGGTTAAATTGGTTTGCGAAAAAATGATGCCGTGTAGGTAGTTGTAGTATCCTTGTTGTTTAACAGTTAATGCCGCTTCAGGATTTTTAATTTTATCTAGCCAATTTTTAGTACCGGTTAAATCTTGCTTTCTCATTCTTAAAAAAGCTAAAAGAATAATCTCGTTTCTAAAATAAAGAAAGATAAAAATTAAGGATAACAAGATTAAAAATATGCCATTTCCAATATTACCCTCTATAAATTGATACACAGAATAGGCGATTATGAGTCCGGCTATGATTAATTTTAAATTTTTATTGAACATATTTTAAGTTTATTAATCTAGTTGATGGTTAAAAAAGCTTTTTGGTTTTTATTGAAACCCTATTAAAATAAAGCGATTACAGCGCTAAATTTCAATTCGGGCAAAATTAATCAAAAGCTTCGTTTTGTGACGTACGGATTTATAAAAATATTTTTTTTCATAACCCTTGCTAAAGCAAAAACTCTTTGTATATTTGCGCCCAGTTTTACCCGTCCAATGAAAAGGGCAAATTTCAAAATTAATACAAAGCATTTAATTATATAGGCGATGAGCAAGAGAACGTTTCAACCATCAAAGAGAAAAAGAAAGAACAAACACGGTTTTCGTGAGCGTATGGCTTCCGTTAATGGAAGAAAAGTTCTTGCAAGAAGAAGAGCAAAAGGAAGAAAGAAATTAACTGTTTCCTCTGAACCAAGCCATAAAAAATAATGATTTCATTGTTTTAAAAATATTTAGGTGTTACTTTTCTGAAAGTAGCACCTTTTTTTTGTCCAATTCCCATATTAAATTGTTATAAAATGCCAAAAAGAAAAGATTTAAATTCCATTTTATTAATAGGATCAGGTCCTATTGTTATCGGTCAAGCATGTGAATTCGATTATGCAGGTAGCCAATCTTTACGTTCGTTACGTGAAGATGGTATAGAGACTATTTTAATTAATAGTAATCCTGCAACGATTATGACAGATCCTTCAATGGCGGATCATGTGTATTTAAAACCATTGACTACAAAATCAATTTTAGAGATTTTGAAAGCACAACCTCAGATTGATGCTGTTTTACCAACTATGGGAGGTCAGACGGCATTGAATCTTTGTATTGAAGCGGATAAAAAAGGAATTTGGGAAGATTTTGGTGTAGAGTTGATAGGTGTTGATATCGATGCTATAAATATTACTGAAGATAGAGAGCAATTTAGAGAACTAATGTTGAAAATTGGTGTTGGCATGGCACCACAGGCAACGGCAACATCTTTCTTAAAAGGTAAAGAGATAGCTCAAGAGTTTGGTTTTCCATTAGTAATACGAGCTTCATATACATTAGGAGGAGCGGGAGCATCAATTGTTTACAAACCAGAAGATTTTGATGAGCAGTTAAGTTATGGTTTGGAGATTTCCCCAATTCATGAGGTGATGATCGATAAAGCCCTTATGGGGTGGAAAGAATATGAGTTAGAGCTTCTTAGGGATAAAAATGATAATGTTGTTATTATATGTGCTATTGAGAATATGGATCCAATGGGTATCCATACTGGAGACTCTATAACAGTTGCACCAGCAATGACCCTATCGGATAGGACTTATCAGAAAATGCGTGATATGGCTATACATATGATGCGTAGTATAGGTGATTTTGAAGGAGGATGTAATGTACAGTTTGCTGTTAGTCCGGACGAAGAAGAGGAAATTATAGCAATTGAAATAAACCCTAGAGTATCTAGATCATCGGCACTGGCTTCAAAAGCGACTGGTTATCCTATCGCAAAAGTAGCAACTAAATTAGCTATTGGTTATACGCTTGACGAGTTAGATAATCAAATTACAAAATCAACATCGGCATTATTTGAACCTACGTTAGATTATGTAATTGTAAAAATCCCACGTTGGAACTTTGATAAGTTCGAAGGTTCTGATCGTACATTAGGATTACAGATGAAATCTGTAGGAGAAGTAATGGGAATAGGGCGTTCTTTTCAAGAAGCACTACATAAAGCCACACAATCCTTAGAGATCAAACGTAATGGTTTAGGTGCCGATGGAAAAGGTTATAAGGATTATAACAAAATTATAAGTAAGCTTACCATTCCTAGCTGGGATAGGGTGTTTGTAATTTATGATGCCATACAAATTGGTATTCCGTTAAGTAGAATACATGAGATTACTAAAATTGATATGTGGTTCTTGAAGCAATATGAAGAACTTTACTTTTTAGAAAAAGAGATTTCTAAGTATACTATTGCCACACTTTCAAAAGACTTATTGTTAGAAGCAAAACAAAAAGGTTTTGCAGATAGACAAATAGCTCATATGGTAGATTGTTATGAAAGTGAAGTTTACAATAAGCGTACCGAGCTAAATATTAATAGAGTTTATAAGTTGGTAGATACTTGTGCTGCAGAGTTCAAGGCAATGACCCCTTATTACTATTCCACTTTTGAGGCGGAAATAGAGAAAGCTGATGGTACGCGTTATGTAGAAAACGATAGTGTAGTAACAGATAAAAAGAAAATAGTGGTTCTTGGATCTGGACCAAACAGAATTGGTCAAGGTATTGAATTTGATTACTGTTGTGTACATGGAGTATTGGCAGCTGCTGAGTGTGGTTATGAGACTATTATGATCAACTGTAATCCAGAAACGGTTTCTACTGATTTTGATACAGCGGATAAATTGTATTTTGAACCAGTATATTGGGAGCATATATATGATATTATACGCCATGAAAAACCAGAAGGGGTAATTGTTCAGTTAGGTGGGCAAACGGCTCTTAAATTGGCTGAAAAGCTTTCTAAATATGGTGTTAAGATAATTGGGACTAGTTTTGAGGCATTAGATTTGGCGGAAGACAGAGGTAGTTTTTCTGATCTTTTAAAGGAAAATAATATTCCTTTCCCTCAATTTGGAGTTGCTGAAACCGCTGATGAAGCATTGGCACTTTCAGATGAATTGGATTTTCCACTTTTAGTTAGACCTTCATACGTATTAGGTGGCCAGGGAATGAAAATTGTAATAAATAAGCAAGAACTAGAAGAGCACGTAGTTGGTTTATTACGAAAAATACCTAATAACAAATTATTATTAGATCATTATTTGGATGGCGCTATAGAGGCTGAAGCTGATGCCATATGTGACGGCGAAGATGTATATATTATTGGAATAATGGAGCATATTGAGCCTTGTGGAATTCACTCCGGAGATTCTAATTCTACTTTACCACCTTTTAATCTAGGTGAATTTGTAATGCAACAGATTAAAGATCATACTAAGAAAATTGCCTTAGCTTTAAACACCGTAGGTCTTATCAATATACAATTCGCTGTTAAAGATGATATCGTTTACATTATTGAAGCGAACCCTAGGGCATCTCGTACGGTTCCTTTTATAGCTAAGGCGTACAAAGAGCCTTATGTAAATTATGCGACTAAGGTGATGTTAGGTGAGAAGAAAGTTAAAGATTTTAATTTCAATCCTCAATTAGAAGGATTTGCAATTAAACAGCCGGTATTCTCTTTCAACAAATTCCCTAATGTAAATAAGAATTTAGGTCCTGAAATGAAAAGTACAGGAGAAAGCATTTTATTTATTGATAGCTTAAAAGATGATGAGTTTTACAACCTTTATGCTAGACGTAAAATGTATTTAAGCAAATAGTCCAGTAATAGGACTTATATTATAAATAGGAGGGAAACTTTAATGATATTAGAGTTTCCCTTCTGCGTATAATCTCCTTATTTCTTTTTTGTCAAATTTACCTACACTAGTTTTTGGTACTTCATCAATAAACTTATAGTTCTCGGGAATCTGATAATTGGCAAAATCCTTAGTTAAATATTCTTTTAGTTCTTCAACAGATACATGATTATCAGTATCAGCTAAAACTAATGTAGCCAAAGGTCTTTCTGACCATTTTTTATCAGGTATGGCAATTACGGCAGCTTCTCTAATTTTTGGGTGAGACATTAAAGCTAATTCTAGAGCAACACTAGAAATCCATTCACCACCACTTTTAATCAAATCTTTAGTTCTGTCGGTTATTTCCATATACCCATTTTCATCAATGGTACTAACATCACCTGTTCTAAACCAACCGTCTTTGGTGAAATTGTCTCTGCTATTGGTCTTAAAGTAAGACTTAATAACCCAGGCCCCTTTTACCTGTAATTCTCCCATCGTTTTACCATCTCGTGGTGCTACTTTTCCGTCATCGCCAACAATGCGCATTTCTATACCTGGAAATTCAATTCCCTGTTTGGCTCGTATTTTAATTTGTTCTTTTTCACTTAGGCTTTCATGTTTTTTCTGAAGTCTACTGGCGGTGCCAAGTGGAGAGGTTTCTGTCATTCCCCAGGCTTGAACCCCTTTTATACCAAAATCTTTTTCAAAGTTTTCTATAAGACTTGCCGACAATGCTGAACCGCCAACTAAATACTCTTCTAATGCCAATTTCTTCTTTGGTGGATTTTTTTTCATTTCCTCATAAACACCTCTCCAAATAGAAGGTACGCCGTTGGCCTTATTTATATTCTCGCTTTCTAGAATTTTAATAATAGCATCTGGTCTTAAGTGTAAAGAGGGCATGACCATATCAGAGCCTGTTAAAAGACACATGTAGGGAAAACCCCAAGCCATGACATGAAATTGGGGAACAATGAGTAGTACAATATCTCTGTTGCTATAATTCCCCGCATTAGGTGTAAGAATCGTCATTGCGTGTAAATAGGTAGACCTGTGGGAGTATAGCACGCCTTTAGGCATGCCCGTGGTACCACTGGTATAGCACATACCGCTGGCATCATTTTCATTTAGTTCAGGCCATTCTATAGATTCTAATTGCTCTCCAATTAAATCTTCATAATGTATAATATTTGGTAGGCTTGTAGTAAAACCTTTTGGGGCGTTGATGATTATGAACTTTTCAACGGTCTCCAATTTAGGTGCAATTTTTTCTAAAAGGGGAACCAAGGTAGCATCAACAAAAATGACCTTATCTTCAGAATGATTGATGATAAATTCGGTTTGTTGAGATGATAATCTAATATTGATTGTATGACAGACGGCACCAATACCAGGAATTCCATAATACAATTCCACATGCTGATAGTGATTCCAAGCAAAAGTACCTACCATATCGCCTTGAGTGATACCGAGTTTATTCCTCAATGCATTAGCAAGCTGACAGCAGCGTTTATATAATTGACCGTAGGTATATTCATGCCGGCTTCCATCTGGTAGATAAGAGATTAATTTTTTGTCAGGAAAAGCACTCCTTGCATAATTTAGTATGGTAGTGGTGGTTAGTGGGTAATCCATTATTAATCCGTTCATAAAAGCATGCTTTAAGTTATAATAATTGCTTGACCAATAAATTTAATGAATTTATAATGAGAAATCATCACTATTTTAACATTATAAATAGCAAATGTATTATAGTTCGCTCATAATGTGGTGTGTACTCTTTTAGATTAAAAAATAATTTTATCAGATAATTCATTACTACTGTTTATCTGTAAACTTGTTTCGAAGCAAAATAAATTTCTAAAGATTGAAAAAAGCAGTATTCATTGTAGTCGTTTTATTATTGATATTCTTGGGATTGACCTATTTGTCATTATCTAGTACTGATAAAACATTTGATACTTGTGAAATTATAGGGGCTGGCGATGTTAATGAGATTGATTTTAAAAAGTATGACTTTGTAATTGTTGCGGCAAGTACTTTATATGAGGGAAATAATTTAAAAAACGTAATGCAGGGCGAGCAGTATAGAAAGGCATGGTCTACACCTGTGAGCGTTCCTATTTTGTACTTAAACGATATTTCTGGTAATGTAAAGGTTTTGGAAGAAGGTGGAGGAAAACAAACTCACTCTTTAAAGCTGCAAAAGGATGATGGTACTTTAATGACGTTGCGTAGTGTATCTAAAGACCCTTCGCCCTTAGTGCCAAAAGTAGCTAAGACATTGGGTATAGAAAATATTGTTGTGGATGGTATTTCTGCACAACACCCTTATGCTGCATTGGTGGTAGCAAAACTATCGGAAAAAGCAAAAATTCTAAACACAAAGCCAAAGTTGGTATTTGTGCCAAAGCAGGAGCAGTTATTAGGTTATAATACTAAATATGGGAACCGACTTTTTCTCTTAGAATATGAAACCAAGGGAAATGCAAACTGGTTGAACATTAAAAATGTTGATTCCTTAATGGATACAGATGACTTACAGGAGTTGAAAATTAAATATCCGAACAGGGTTAGTATTAATGCAAGTTCTTTGGTTAGAGCGCGTTTATTCGATTTGTTGATAGGTGATTGGGATCGTCATGCCAAGCAATGGGGTTGGGCAATAGAGAATGTTGGAGACTCTATAAATGCGATTCCGTTACCATGTGATCGAGATAATGCCTTTTTTAATTTAGAAGGTGTTTTACCAACTATAATTTCTAACAATGCATTTCTGCCAGAAGTGCAATCTTTTGAAAAAGAAATCGATTTTTTGTCTGGTCTCATTTCTCCATTTGATATTTATTTTATGCGAGATATTCCACAATCTGTATTTGAAGAAGAGGCTAAAAAATTACAGCAATTATTAACTGATGAGGATATAGCGTCATCTTTCTCTGTCTGGCCAGATGAGATTTATAAATTAGATGGAAAAGAACTCATTGCTAAAATTAAAAGCAGACGAGACCATCTTATAGACTATGCTATATTATTTCAACAAGAATTAGTAGAAAATAGAGTATTGACCAAAACTTTAAAAGGGTCTGAAGATGTGAAGATGACCGAAGCTCAAATGACATGTTTTAATTGTATTAGCGAGTAGTCTTCGCATAAAATTTTAAAAAGCAACAAACTTGAAGTTATGAATGAAACTACCGTAGCAGCAGCTGAAAAATATATAAAAAATTTGTTGTCTGACCAGATGAACAAGAACTTTCTTTTTCATAGTCAGGGCTATGCAAATAAAACCGTCAACAAAGCCAAAAAGGTATTGGAATTTTCAACTGATGAAAGTATAAATGCAAATAATGTACTGTTGGCTATATGGTTCCTTCACTCAGGTTATGCTATAGATTACGATAATCATATTCAAGAAAGTATACAATTGGCTACTAGTTTTCTAAAAGAAAACAATTGTAAACAAAAAGATATCGATGTTGTAGTTCAATTAATAGAAAGTGCATGGAAAAATGATAAACCTATCAATGATGCCGAAGCAATTGTAAAGGATGTATGTACCTGGTTTTACGCATCTGAAGACTTTGAAGAGCTGCTTCAATTATTGCGACTGGAATTGGAGAATTTTAGTGATAATAATCCTGATTTAGATACATGGAGATTAAACTATTTGGAAAAGCTTAGAATAGAGCATCGATATTATACTGACTTTGCGAAGGAAAATTGGCAAGAGCAGAAAGAAGAAAATATCTTATCGTTAATATCTAGATTACAGAAAGCTGAAAAAACAGAAAAAAAAGAAATTTTAAAGGCTAGGTTAAAAGATGAGAGTCCGCAAAGGGCTATTCAATCCTTATATCGTATAGAGCTTAGAAACCATATTAAATTGAGTGATATTGCAGACACCAAGGCGAATATACTTTTGTCTGTAAATGCAATTATCATTTCGTTGTTATTGGCAAATTTGATACCAAAATTAGATTCGCCTTCAAATTCATATCTTATTTATCCCACGGTAATATTTGTTCTTTTTAGCATTGCATCAATGATTATGTCGGTTTTGGCTACTCGACCTAAAGTGAATAATACAGATGTAGTAGAAGAGGAAATTAAGAAGAAGGATACCAATTTCTTGTTCTTCGGAAATTTTCATACTATGGAGCTGTCTGACTTTAAATCGAAGCTAAGAGATATTATAAAAAGTAAAGAATCTATTTATGATTCCTTGAGTATGGATTTGTATTACCTGGGGAAAGTATTACAAGAGAAGTATAGGTTGTTACGGTGGACGTATACCGTATTTCTAATTGGTGTAATTTTATCTGTTATAGCATTTGGCTTTGCATTGAAATATTACGGTATGGAAGATGAACTTTTAGATGCTGTAACACCGTTGCCAAAATAACCGATTTATTCCTAATTAAACCAAACTGCGTATTTTTTGCGGCGAAGCTCAAGCGCCAGCTGCTCTTCCATTTTTAATGCTTCAGCTCTTGATTTTATAGGATTTATATGATTGAATAGACTGCCACGCAAATACAAACCGTACTTCTGCACGATTTTAGAGGAAATGTTATGCCCTTTTTTGCTTAAAGTACCGTTCTTATGTTGGTTAAAACGTTCTTTTGGTGTTTTACTGGTCATACCAACATATAAACATTCTAATACTCCGTTGAACTGCGGATTAGCTTCCCGAAATTTTCTGTTTTCGGTGAACACTTTTTTAGACAATTCAATAACATAAATAGAATACATGTAGGCTAGTGTGATTATAAGACTTTAGTTTTTTTTTAGTAGTAACAGCTATTCTTCGATAATCTCAATTCCTTCTGTAGTAAAAGAAAAGGCCTGAGCGCCTAAACCGCCAACCATTACAGCTTGAAACAATGGGTTTAATCGTTTTTTAGAATACCAATCAATTAAAAAATTAGCGCCACTACCACCAGAAGTATCTTGTTGTTCAATAACATAATCTATAGATTCCATTGGGGTAAGGTAAATAGGGGAGTCAATATAACTTCTTACCAAATCGCCTTCTGTATTGTAATAGTCAATTTTACTAACGAACAAACTATCCTTTAAGCTGGTATTTCTAATGCTTAAAGTAGCGGTAAGCAAGGTTCTTGAATCTCTAGTCTGATTGTAAATATCAGAATATATAGGAACATATACTTGCCTGGTAAGAGAATCATTTAAAGTAGCATTTGCCGTTCTGTCTAAAGTATGATTGTCCAGTATTTCTACAGGAACCTCTTCTTTAGATTTTTGCTTACAAGATAGTATCGTAGTTACGAAAACAGCTAAAAGGCAAATGCTACTAAAAGATATATTTAATTTTCTCAAATGATGTTATTTAATCTTCCCATTCTGTATGAAAAATACCTTCACGATCCAAACGCTCATAAGTATGGGATCCAAAGTAATCTCGTTGCGCTTGAATAAGGTTTAATGGTAATTTACTTGATGTATACGCATCAAAATAGGTAAGTGAATTTGATAGGCCAGGTAACGGAATACCGTTTTTGGCCCCAAATGCAACCAATTCTCTTGCAGCACCTACCGTTTCTTTTACGTAATCTACAAAATTTGGAGAAAGTAATAGATTTGGCAATGTAGGTTCAGCTTTGAAAGCCTCTGTAATATCAGCTAATAAACCGGCACGTATAATACAACCTGCTCTCCATATTTTAGCGATTTCGGAAATATCTAAGTCATAACCATACTCTCTAGAGGCATCTGCTAATTGGTGCAGACCTTGAGAATAGGTAATTATAAACGAGAAGTACAATGCCTTTTCTGTTAGAGCTTCTAGCTTCTCCTTATCCATATGCGCTACAGTTGGTCTATCATATAGGGCATCGGCCTTAATTCTTTCGTCTTTTAAAGCGGAAAGTTCTCGCATACTAACAGCCACATCTATAGACGGAACAGGAATACCAAGGTCCATTGCATTTTGGCTTGTCCATTTACCAGTACCTTTTTGCTTGGCTTTATCTAATATCTGATCAACTAAGCTACCATCTGTTAAATCATCTTTTTGTTCGAAAATTTCAGAAGTAATTTCAACTAAAAAAGATTGTAGTCTTCCAGAATTCCATTTTGCAAAAGTGCTATGTAATTCATCATTATTATAATCTCCTCCTTTTTTAAGAACATCATAAATTTCAGAAGTCAACTGCATTAATCCGTATTCTATACCATTGTGAACCATTTTTACGTAGTTACCGGCAGATTTTGGGCCTAAATAAGCAACACATGGTTCGCCACTATATTTAGCGGATACAGCTTCAAAAATTGGTTTAATATGCTCGTATGCAGATTTTGAACCACCTGGCATTATACTAGGTCCTTTACGGGCACCTTTTGCGCCACCAGAAACTCCTGCGCCAAAAAAGTTAATTCCTTTTTCTTGCAAATAAGCTTCCCTTCTGTCAGTATCGGTAAAGAAAGAGTTTCCACCATCAATAATAATATCTCCTTTATCAATATGTGGTAATAGTGATTCTATAACTCCGTCTACAATTTTACCTGCAGGTACCAAAAGCATTATTTTACGTGGTTGCTTAAGGTTTTTTACAAATGTTTTTATATTGCTAGATGCACTAACTTTGTCTACATCTCCTCCTAAGGTCTTTAAAGCCTCTACTTTCTCATCATCTAAATCATATCCGTAGGCAGAAAATCCGTTGTCGGCTACATTGAGAATAAAATTTTGTCCCATTACTCCAAGACCTACTAAACCAAAATCGTACATAAATTGAATGTTTTATAATTAGAATACATCAAAATGTTACAATTTTTAATTATTTATTGTTAGTAACATAATGTGAACCAAAAATAATTTAAAATATTGACTTTAAATCCAAATTGTATCTTAATAACGCCCGATAATGGCTTACTTTTTAAGATATTTGAAGAATAAAGAATATCAACCTATAATGAAAAAGACAGAAAATCAAATGCTCGTAATCTTTGGGGCATCTGGAGATTTAACGGCAAGAAAACTTATACCGGCTATATTTAATTTATATAAGGGAAATGACTTACCTGATAATTTTGTGGTGTTGGGTGTAAGTAGGAGTGATTTAGGCGATTTAAAATTTAGAAACAAAGTGGTTCTAGAAAGCCCTTATTTAGAAAAGGAACGTAAAGAATTTGATGCGGATTATATTCAAAAATTTGCAGATAAGCTTTTTTATGAAGATTTGGGTTCGGATTACGATATATCGTATGAGCGTTTAGAAAAGCGTATTTCAGATCTGGATCAGAAATATGGTACGGAAGGCAACCACATGTTCTATTTATCTACACCACCAAGTTTATATGAGCCTATAGCAAAAAACTTATCCGATCAAGGTTTAAATGATGAAACAACTGGTTGGAGAAGAATTATTGTTGAAAAGCCCTTTGGATACAGCTTAGAATCAGCTAAAGAACTAAATGACGGTTTACATACCTATTTCAAGGAAGGACAGATATTCAGAATCGATCATTATTTAGGAAAAGAAACAGTTCAGAATTTATTGGTAACTCGTTTTGCTAATAGCATTTTTGAGCCACTTTGGAACAGAAATTATATTCACCATGTAGAAATTACAAATGCCGAAAGTGTAGGTGTTGAAAAAAGAGGGGGGTACTATGATAAATCTGGTGCATTAAGAGATATGTTTCAGAGTCATTTATTGCAGATTGTTGCGCTAATTGTAATGGAGCCACCGTTGAGTGCAGATGCAGAAGAAATTCGTAATGAGAAACTGAAAGCATTAAAGTCTCTTAGGATTATGGATGACGAGAAAACACTTTTTGAAAATACAATCAGAGCACAATATGTGTCTTCTAAAATTGACGGACAAGAAGTTAATGGTTATCGAGAAGAGGAGGGAGTTGATAAAAACTCAACAACCGAAACCTTTGCAGCCGTAAAGTTCTTTGTGGATAACTGGCGTTGGGCAGATGTTCCTTTTTATGTGAGAACGGCAAAACGTATGCCTACAAAAGTAACCGAGGTAGTCATACATTTTAAAACACCGCATCATCAAATTTTCAAAGAATCTGGTATCAGCAATAAGGATAATAAGTTGGTAATTCGTATTCAACCAGATGAAGGTATTTTAATTAAGTTTGGAGTAAAAGTTCCGGGGCAAGGATTTGAGGTTGAGCGTGCAAATATGGATTTCTATTATTCTAGTTTAACAGAAACACATGTTATGGAGGCTTATGAGCGTCTTTTGTTAGATGCAATGCAAGGAGATGCTACTTTATATGCAAGAGCGGATGAAGTGGAAGCTGCTTGGGCATTTGTTGATCCAATTTTAGATTACTGGAATAACGGTAAGGATGTTAAAATGTATGGTTATGCAGCCGGAGTTTGGGGACCAGAGAATGCTAACGAGCTTATTGAAGGTGTTGGAGAATGGAGAAATCCCAGTGAGAATTTAGCAGATGAGTCTGGTTACTGTGTGATTTGCTAGTTGTTGGAAAGTTAATTAAAGTATTTAGTTAAGATGGAATTAAAAGTTTATCAAAATAAAGTAAAGGTTGCTGAAGAATTTTCTAAGTATTTGATTGAAAAATCAGGTACTCAGAAAGCTTTTCATATTGCCTTATCTGGTGGCAGTACTCCTAAAATTGTATTTGATGTTTTAGCGGAGGAATTTGCTAATGATGTAGATTGGAAGAACATTCATTTATATTGGGGAGATGAAAGATGTGTAGCACCTACTGATGATGAGAGTAACTATAAAATGACCGTTGAACACCTTATTTCTAAGGTAGATATACCAGAAGAAAATATTCATAGAATAAAAGGTGAAGATGATCCAAAAACGGAAGCTAAGCGATATGGCGAGTTATTGGACATAGAATTGCCAAAAGAATTAGGTCTGCCTCAATTCGATTTAGTGATTCTTGGTATGGGAGACGATGGGCACACGGCATCAATATTTCCTCATGAAATTAATCTTTGGGTTTCTCCAGATAATTGTGAGGTGGCTATTCACCCAGAATCCGGTCAAAGACGTGTATCTCTTACGGGCAGAATCATAAACAATGCTAAAACCGTTGCTTTCTTGGTAACCGGGGAAAGTAAAGCTGAAAAAGTGAAGATAATAGTGGATAGGGAAGAAGGATATTTAGATTATCCGGCAAGTCACGTAGCACCTAAAACAAAAGACTTGGTCTGGTTTTTAGATGCTGCCGCGGCAAAGCTTCTTACTTCATTTCAATCTTAATATTTTCAGATTCCAATTCCTTAATGTATTCTTCTGAATTAAAGGATTTAGATTCAAATTTGGTATCTCTTTCTTGAGCCTCTAGCTTACGGTATTTACTACGAGCAAATCGTCTAATACCTTGGTCGTCAGAAATAATTAAACCTGGTACGGGAACATTTCTACCATCTGTTCCCTTTGCTACCATGGTAAAGTAAGACGAGTTACAATGCTTTTTAGTGCCAGATGTAATATTTTCTGATTCTACACGAACACCAACTACCATAGAAGTTCTACCCGTATAGTTTATACTGGCTTTCAAGGTCACTAGTTCGCCAACTTCAATAGGGTTTAGAAAGTTTACTCGGTTAACAGAAGCGGTTACGCAATACTGTTGAGAGTGTTTAGAAGCACATGCAAAGGCAATTTGATCCATTAGGTTCAATATATGTCCACCATGTACCTTTCCTCCAAAATTGGAGTGGGAAGGTAGCATTAACTCTGTAATAGAAACTCTAGACGCTCTTACGCTTTTAAATTTTTCCATAGTCTTTCTATTTCTTTCTTAATTTCTAAAATGAGGTGATTTTTCTGCATGTACCTCGGTAACAAAGTATTTAGTGTCGCCCAACCAAAAGAAAGTTGAATAACGTTCTAAGTAACTTACTTTTACGTATTGACCTTGATATTCCTGTAATTTTTCTATTACTTCTGCATCCTTGTCCAACACGGAAAATGAGAATATTTGAGCGCCTGAAATCCCTTGGCTAATTTCGCCTTCCCAAGTTTTAACCAATACACCTTTGTGACTAATTTTAATAAGTTCTCCTGAACGTACACCTTCACTAAAGGTGACAAAGTAAATAAAGGCATAATACAGCGCTCCAATAACGACTACGCTTAATAAAAGTAATGATACTATCTTTTTCATGTGTTTAGTTTTAATATATAATTAATGGTTGGTATTACATTTTTAATTTAGGTTCTTCTTCTAAATCATCATCTTCAATGGCACGTTTAATTAAAGATTCAGGAATGGATTTTTTTGCTTTTGCACCCATTTTTTTAAGTTTTTCTATACTAGTGATAATATTACCGCGCCCATCGACTAGTTTGTTCATTGCGCCACGGTATTCATCCTTGGCATCATCCATCTTTTTGCCTACTTTCATTAAGTCGCCAACAAAGCCTTCAAATTTATCATAAAGAGCACCAGCTTGCCGTGCTATTTCAATAGCATTTCGTTGTTGCTTCTCATTATTCCACATGCTATCAATTGTGCGCAAGGTAGCAAGAAGTGTTGAAGGAGTAACAATAATAATATTTTGCTCAAAAGCTTTATTGTATAAAGAGCTATCTTGATTAATGGCAATTGCAAATGCGGGTTCAATGGGTACGAACATTAAAACAAAATCCGGACTCTCCATTTCATATAAATCCTCATATTTTTTGGCGGATAGTTGATCTACATGCCTTCTTAATGAGTTTAGGTGGTCTTTTAAAAACTTCTCTTTAAATTCATCTTCAGCATTTACATAACGCTCGTAATCGGTTAAGGATACTTTAGAATCCACCACCATTTTTTTGCCATCTGGTAAGTTTATGATAACATCTGGCAATACACGGCTACCATCTTCACGAGTAAAACTTTGTTGCACGTTGTATTCGCGGTCCTTTTCTAAACCCGATTTCTCTAATACGCGCTCCAATACAAGCTCCCCCCAATTGCCTTGCATTTTACTGTCACCTTTTAATGCTTTAGTCAGGTTCTCTGCTTCTTGGGTAATTTTTATATTCTGGGTCTGTAGATTAAGTAACTGCTCCTTTAAGGCAGAATGAATACTGATGTTTTCTTTTTGACTTTCTTCAACCTTCTTTTCAAAAAGGAGAATTTTTTCATTTAACGGAGTAAGAATGTCTTTGATGTTTTTCTCGTTTCGCTCTGTAAATTTTAAGCTTTTTTCTTCCAGTATTTTATTGGCAAGATTTTCGAATTCCTTCGTAAATTTCTCTTGAAGCTTTTCAACTTCCTCTTTCTGCTCTCTATTCTTAAGCTGTAAATTTTCTATATCCGATTGATAACGAACTATTTGGTTGCCTAACCGTTCTTTGTCTGACTGTAGTTGTACTTTTTGTGTCTCGCTATCTTTTAATCTATCTTGAAAAACAGAAAGGTTATTGAGCATTTGCTGCTCTCTTTCTTCTAATGTGCTTTGCCTAGATTTTGTTTTTAAAAGCTGAATATAATTACCTAAAAAATATCCAATGGCAAGGCAGAGGATACCGATGATCAAGTAAATATAAATTTCGTTCATTAATGTATTGGAATATTCTCAGGTAAAGATACTTGTTTGGGCAGTAAAGATTAAAAGAGGTGGTCTGTTTTTAATTAACATACCTAATTGAATTTCTTATAAATGATGAAATAACTACTTTTTAATTCTAAAAGAACCGGTATTTGCATCAAAAGAAATGGTGTCTTTAGGAAAGAGGGTATCAAAATTTTTATTCTCTATTAATTTACAAGGCTCATCAAATGCATTTTCTCTTCCGTCTAAAATCAACATTTTGTCACATAATTGGATAGCAAGTTCAATTTCATGACTGGTGAATAATATTACTTTATTGGTTTTATGGGCTATAGTTTTTAAAAGCTTTAAAATTTGAACTTTGTGGTATAAATCTAAGTGAGTAGTGGGCTCGTCTAACAAAATAATATCGGTATTTTGAATTAAAGCTCTGGCTATTAGTACACGTTGCAACTGTCCGTCACTCAGTTGAAAACATTTTTTATCTAAAAAAGGTTCTAATTCTAAAAGGTCAATACTGTTATTTATGATACCGATATCATCATCGGCCAATTTACCTAGCCAATTGGTGTATGGTTGTCTGCCCAAAGCCAATAGCTCATAAACAGATAAATTTTTTGAAGCAATAGTTTCTGTAAGAACTACGCTTATTTTAGAAGCTAATTGTATTTCATTATAAGTGGATAAATCTTTTCCCTCAATTTCTATGGAACCGGAAATTTTTGGTTGAAAATTACCTAAGGTGCGTAACAAAGTAGATTTTCCAATTCCGTTGATACCAACAATAGCCGCTAGTTCTCCTTTATTCAATTGAAAAGAAATGTTGGAAACAATAACTTTGTCATCATACCCAACAGTTAATTGATTGATTGAAAGTGTGCTATGTTTTGTGCTTGTAGTGATGATGTCAGTTTAAGATTAGAATATCATTTTTCTTTTACGAACCAATAACCAAATTACTACCGGAGCTCCAAAAATACTAGTAATGGCATTTATTGGTAAAACACTCACCGAGCCAGGTAGTTGAGCTATGGTGTCGCATAGTAACATTAAAATGGCACCACAACAAAGTACGGCAGGAATTTGAATTTTATGATTTGTAGTATTGAATATTTGTTTGCTAATATGTGGCACGGCTAACCCTACAAAGGCAATAGGTCCGGCAAAGGCGGTAATGGATCCAGCAAGTAAGCCTGTGGCTACTATGATGATGTACCGCGATTTTTTTAATCCTATCCCTAGACTCTTGGCATAATTTTCACCAAGTAAAAAAGCATTTAGTGGTTTTATAGATATGATGCTGAGAAAAATACCTGTTAACGTACAGAGCGCAATTATCAATAATTGTATCCATGATAAATTACCTAGGCTGCCAAAAGACCAAAAAATATATTGTTGCAGTTTTTCAGCTTTAGAGAAATAAGAAAGTACGCTCACAATAGCAGCGGTAATACTGCCAAACATAAGCCCTATAATCAATAAAGCCATAGTATCTTTTACTTTTGCCGCAACCATAAGCACTAATGATAATACCAAAAAGCTACCAAGACTAGATGCGATTGCCAAGGAAATATCATTGAAGGTTGAAAAGGTGAATACGCCAGAAAATAGGGATGTCCCCATAATTAATAGGGCGGCACCCAGGCTAGCACCAGAACTAATACCAAGTACATAGGGTCCGGCTAAAGGATTTCTGAACAGTGTTTGCATTAACAATCCGCTAAGGGAGAGACCGCCACCGACCAATATAGCTGTTATGGCTTTTGGTAGTCTATATTCCCAAATGATATAATAAGAAGAATCTTCAGTAACCGTTCCAAATAATGCTTGTATTGTCTTAACAAACGAAATGTTTACAGAGCCCAAACATATATTGATAACAAAGCATAGAAGCAATACTGCCAGCAAGGTTATAAAATGAAAGCTATATGTAGTTTGTTTTGACAATTAAAGCAGTGGTTTAAAAAAATAAGGTACATAATCGGGTAATAATCCAGGATGTAAAATATGGATTAAATCTTTTAATACAAGGTCTGGTCTCTGCGGGGCTAGTTCATAATACAAAGTTCCACCAGTTTCACCTTTTGTATTTGCGGTTGTAAATACTTTTTTATTCTTGAATGCATCAAACTGTGTATAATGTTGACTTGATGCTTCCATTTCTTTGTAAGTGGCTAATTGTGCAGGTCCGATCCAATAGTCGGCATGTTTACCCATATCAAGAACACTCTCCCAGCTTAAAGAAAGACTTCCATTTTCATCCGTAGCGCTCCATAGGTAATTTGCATTGGCATCTTTTAAAAAATTTGCTGCCCAACTTTTTCCGCCAGGTAAATACCAGATATCATTGAACATGGCTCCGCTCAAAACCGTAGGCTTATTTTCAACTTCAGCAGCTAGTTTTTTCGCTTTTAGATAAGAAGTTGCAATTTCATTAAAAATAGCATCGGCTTCTTTGGTTTTATTAAAAAAAGGAGCGAAGAATTTGATCCATTCCGCTTTTCCTAAGGGAGTTTCTTCTACCCAATCGCCATTATATATTACTGGAATATGAGCACGTTGTATAGTTTCATAGGTGCTGTTACCGTCATTGATTGCAAAGCCGAAGATCAAGTCTGGCTGCAGTGCAAGAACAGCTTCGGTATTTAAACTTTCATTGATGCCTAATTCTTTTATTTTTCCGGCATCAATTAATTTTCGTGCAGCTAAAGAAGAAATGTACTTGGTATCTGGAAAGCCAATAAGTTGATGTAAAACTCCCAATTCTTCTAAAGCGGGAATATGAGTGGTAGAGGTCACCACAATATGTTCTACAGGAGTTGCAATTATGGCATCATAATCATTTTTGTTTAAGGTGACGCTTGCTTGTATTTCTTTAGGAACCAAAGCATATGTGTGTGTAGTCTCTGCATTTACCCAAGGTTTTAACACCTTGATGATAGTAATACCATTGCTTTGGGTTTCAATTTTAAAACCGTTGGCATATTCTATAGAAGTACTGCTATCATTAGCATTATTGAAAATTGTTTCTTTTTTCTCCTGCTTGCATCCGCATAACAAAAGAAGGGAACCTATAAAAAGTAAGCGTTTAAACATGGTGGTAGTTCGTCTATTTTTCAAAAGTAGTATTATAAAAGTTTACGTAGAAAGATTAAACTAAATGTTTACTTTCGCCGTGAATTTTGGTTCTCATTACTTTTTGTAATGAGATTAAAAGGGAATCTAGTGAAAATCTAGAGCTGTTCCCGCAACTGTAAGCTTAGTCTTTATTATAAAGATGGCTGCTATCTCTTCAATACCACTGTTATTAATTTAATGGGAAGGTGGATAGTAGTACGTAAGTCAGGAGACCTGCCATATTATTAATATAGATTCGATGGACTTTCGGGTAAAAAGTCGTTGTTGTGATGAATAAAATAATTTCAATAGTACTAGTATTTTGTGCTACAGTAGGGTATGCACAGCGAGATTCCATTTTAAAATTGGATGAAGTTGTGGTGTCTGATAGTAGGGTTAAGCAGTATGCAGAGGGGTATAAAGTAAGTGTATTACAAGATAGTATTATACAACGTACTAACGGACTTCTTACTTCATTACTGGCTTTTAATTCTAACATTTATTTCAAAGAGAATGGATTTGGGATGGTTTCTTCTCCTGCTTTTAGAGGAACCAATGCTTCGCATACCGCTGTTGTATGGAATGGTATTAATATAAACTCACAGTTAAACGGTCAAGTAGATTTTAATACAATAAACCCTTTTAACTACAGCTCAGTAAGTATTCGCAGTGGTGGTGGTAGTGTGCAGTATGGTTCTGGAGCTATAGGGGGTAGTATTCATTTAAATAGCGATTTACTATTTAAAGAACACTTTGATAATCAAGTTTCTGTTGGTTATGGAAGTTATAATACAAAAAAGATAAATTATAATCAGAGTTTTGGTAATAGGTTACTTTCGTACAGTTTAGGGGTTAATTATAATCAATCGGATAATAACTACAAGTATTTAAATACCAACGAGGAGAATAAGAATGGAGAGTTCAATAATATAAATTTAAATTGGAATATAGGTTATGTTCTTTCTGAAAATCAAGTATTGAAATTATATCATCAAACTTTTATTGGTGATAGAAATTTGTCAGGAACCTTGGTAGCTTTAGGAAGAAGTAAGTATAAAGACAACCATTACAGAACGCAAGTAGAGTGGGGGCGTTTTGGAAGAAAAGCGATATCCAAATTAAAACTAGCCTACTTGCAAGAAGAATTTAAATATTTTGAGAATAAAGATGCAGACATTAATTCTTTTGGGAAGGTGTCTAATTTTTTAGCAAGATATTCTTCAGATTATAAATTTTCTAAGTTTTTTAGGGTTAACTCTTTTTTAGAATATAATAACTATAAAGGTTCTGGGGATAGTTTTGGAAGTCCAAAAAGAGATGATTTTTCTGCAACAGCACTTATAAAGCATACTATTTCTTCTAAAATTGCCTACAATTTTAGTGTTAGGCAAGATTTTTCTTCAGATTTCTCAAGTCCTTTAGTTTTTTCTTTAGATGGTAGCTATAGGCTTACGGACAATTATAAGATTAAGATAAATGCATCCAAAAATTTTAGGACTCCCACATTTAATGATTTGTACTGGCAGCCTGGTGGAAATTTAGATCTTGTTCCTGAAAAATCATACCAATTAGATTTTGGGAATATGTTAAATATTGGGGGTGTTTCTATGCAGTATAATGGTTATTATATTTCAACCAAAGATATGATTACATGGTTACCGAATAATGAAGGGTTGTGGTCTCCTATGAATATAGATGATGTTGAAATTTATGGTGCAGAGGTCAAAATAGAAGTAAATTATTCTTTGGGTAAAAACCAAGAGGTAGGTATAAACGCAAATTATGCCTATACCGTTTCAGAGGATAAGAGCACTAATGAGCAGTTAATTTATGTACCATTCCATAGGGCAAACGGTTCATTTGAATATAGAATAGCGGACTTAAATTTGTTTTACCAGCATTTGTTTAATGGTTCTGTCTCTATTATTGGAGGGGAGTTAAAAGAGTATCAAGTTTCTAATCTTGGGGCAACTTATACGGCAGATATTTTGAAAAAAGATTTGAAATACACCATAGGAGTTACAATTAACAATGTGTTTAATACATACTACGAAAACATAGCATTGCGTCCAATGCCTAACAGAAATATACAAACACAATTAATACTAAATTTTTAAAAATGAAATTAAAACACTTTATGTTAACAGCGGCCATCGCCTCATTTATACTTACATCTTGTAGTGATGATGACGATATGCCAACACCAGGAACAATAGGATTATCTGCAACAGAAGATAGTTATGATGAGGGAGAAGGAACAGTAGGAATAACGATCAGTACTACTAGCGTAAATGCTATGGATGTAACCATTAATTATGAAGTTACAGGAACAGCCATTGAAGGGGAAGACTACCAATCTTTATCAGGGTCGGTAGTTTTACCAGCAGGGGAAACATCAGTACAAGAAAGTTTAATTTTAATTGATGATACAGAGGTAGAATCTTCTGAAGAGGTAATTTTTACTATTACATCTACTAGTAATGTTGAGGATATTATAGGAGCTAATAGTTCTATAGTATTAACTATTACAGATAATGATTCTTACCCTTTTGAAAATGGGATATTGGTTTCTCATGAAGGTAATTTTATGCAAGGAAATGCTTCTATTTCTTTTGTTTCTGGTGATTTAACGACAGTGGAAAACAATATTTTTAAAACTGTAAATGATATAGATGTATTAGGAGACAATGCACAAAGTATGTCTTTTTATGAAGATATGGCTTATATAGTAATGAATGGTTCTCAAAAAGTAGAAGTTGTAAACCGATATACTTTTGAATCTGTTGCCACTATTGGAGGACCTACCGAGACAGATTTTTTAAACCCTCGTTATATGGCCATAGCTAATGGTAAAGGATATGTAACAAATTGGGGAGACGGTTCTAATCCTGATGATGATTATGTTGCTGTGATTGATTTGGAGACCAATACCGTTGAATCTACTATTTCAGTACCAGAAGGGCCAGAGAAAATTATTGCGAAGGATAATACAATTTATGTAGCGCTCCAAGGAGGTTTCAATCAAAATAACGGAGTTACTGTAATTGATGCTACAACAAATACTGTTACTACAACCATTACAGTTGGTGATCGCCCTAATTCAATGCAACTAGATGCTAGTGGAAATCTTTGGGTATTATCAAGTGGAAATCCATCTTGGACAGGTAATGAGACTGCCGGACAAATAGATAATATTAATACTACGGATAATACAGTAACTACAACGATAAGTTATGCAGTTACCGAACATCCAGGGAATTTAGAAATTGAAGGAGCAAATCTTTATTACTACTTAGGAGGTTCTGTGTATACAATGGATGCAACAGCGAGTGTATTGCCAACAACAGCAGAAATTGAAGGTCTTAGTTTTTACGATATGGC
This sequence comes from Maribacter sp. UH1, assembly GCF_056839145.1. NCBI lineage: Bacteria > Pseudomonadati > Bacteroidota > Flavobacteriia > Flavobacteriales > Flavobacteriaceae > Maribacter > Maribacter sp. UH1. The sequence continues at coordinate 59,014 of NZ_CM166387.1, read as the reverse complement.
TGTTATTAATGGTAAACTTTATGGAGTTGATGCTAAAGATTTTACTAGCAATGGCTCTTTAGAGGTGTATGATTTATCTGACAATACCTTATTAGCTTCTAAAACAGTTTCTATCATTCCAGGAGGAATTTATTATAACGAAACAGCAGGAAGATAAGATGTAATTCAAAAAAAAGCTGAACAATAATATCATTGTTCAGCTTTTTTTAATTGTTTAATGGCTTTAAGAATTTTTTAATTCATTAGCTCAGTTATTCTAGCCTTCTTTCTAAATAGTGAATTAAATTTAAAACTCTAAATCATAAACAGTATCATCAACCATTTTATCACTCATAAGGCTATTTTCTTTAGAGCTGCTAAATATGTTGATTGGATATTGAACAGTATAATCACGTTTACCCGTAGCACCCGTAATAACCTCAATCGCTTTAGCTAGCAGAGGTTCGTTTAATTCACCTAAAATACCAAGGTTACTATAATCTTCTTTTAACTCATAATCTGGCTGTAAACCGCTTGTAAAGTCAAAGAAACCATCGGCATTTTCGTTTCTACCTATTAAAGGTTGAATTGCCCATTGGTTATCAGGATTAATGTTATTCACTCTTGATGGAGTGTATAGATATGAGTTATCACGATCATCGACTAGGGTAGTGGAGAATTCATTTTTTCCTCTAGTTACATCACCAATTTGAATGACATCAATATAAGGTTCTAAACTATTTATCAATAATTCGCTAGCAGATGCGGAACTTGATGAGGTTAGTACATACAGTTTGGTTAAACCTAATGAATTTATAGTTTCTCCGTTAACCTTATCTGCAAAATAAATCTCTAATTGGCTGTCGTTGAATTGCTCTTGAAGCTTATCGTTATATCGCTTTCTTAAAAATAAATCAGACGTGTTGGTACCGTAAATCATACTGGCCAATAAGCGTGTAGTATTTACTGATCCACCTGGGTTATAGCGTAAATCCATTACCAAATTGGTAATGCCTGCAGATTTTAAATCTTTAACAGCAGAATATAAATCATCATCATACTCATTAGTAAACTGATTGTATAAAATGTAACCAATATTCTCACCACCAATTGTAAATGATTTAGAAAGTAGCACAGGGTTTTCAGCTAAACCTTCTTCTTTGGTAAGCGTAATTTCTACATCGTTAGGTGTAAAATTACCATTATCAAAATCAGCCATATTTAAGGTGTAAGTATCATTTTCGCCAAAAAGTAAACTAATATAATTAGATGTAGTCAAAGTTTCACCGTCAACTCCTGTAAAAAGGTCTCCACGTTGAATCTCAACCGTTGCAGCGTTTGAGTTTGGAATAATATAGCGAACAAAACCAAAAATCTCGTCACTGTCTTGAAACTGAACAAGGCCAAATTCTAATCCGTTACTTTTAGAAATACCTGCAAGTGAATTGGTTAGTTCACGGTAATCTTCGTTATAAAAACTGAATCTATCATCTATATACTGCAATTTATTATCAAAGAAAGCGGCAGGGTCATCTTCGGAATCAAGAAATGCGGTATATTCAGCTTTACCTTCATCTGTACTTTCAAAACGGTCATCTGCTAAATCATCAACACTTGTTTGCCAGAAATACCAAAAGTTCATGGCTTTCCACATAAAATCTTGTACTTCAACATCAACAGACCCATCAGGATCTACGGTGTTAGGTAAAGATAAATCATCATCTTTAGAACATGAAAATGCAATTGCAGCGACTAATAATACTAATATCTTCTTCATAGTTAGGGAAACTGAAATGTTTTAAATTTATTTCTCTTCAGTTACAGGAATTTTAGAAACAGGTACGCTGTTATTTAAAAGTAATGAAGTATTTCTTGGGTCGAAAAGCTTAGAACTGGAAACTAAGTTCGCAGGAATGACTACTTCAAAATTCCTTTTTGCGCCATTTCCATTTATTTCTTGAATAGCTCTAGCCAGCAATGGTTCGTTTTCATCTCCAAGTACACCTAAGTTAGTAACATCTTCACCTAGTTCAATATCTGGTACTAAACCATCTACATAATCAGAGAAACCAGCACTATTTTCAACTTGACTTATAATTGGCTGCAAGCCCCATTGAACATTTGGGTTGATATTTTCTACTCTCTCAGGGTCATAAACATTACCACCTTCTGGGTCGTCAACAAATAGAACTGAACCTTGGTTTTTGCCAACAGTAGTACCGCCAATATGAATAACATTCATGTAGGGTGCTAAACCTACCATTACCAATTCACTCGCTGAAGCAGAACTTTCTGTGGCAATGATGTAAACAGTACTAAGGTTTAATGTGTTTAGAGGTGCATCAGAATTTCCATCAAAAGTTCCTGTGGTATTAACAAAGTAATTCTCTGTAGAACTGGCGTCGAACTGCGCCTGTAATTTTGCGTTATAAACTGTTTTATACAATAAGTCTGAGGTATTAGTCCCTTTTATTAAACTTGCCAAAACAGCAGCCGTTGAACCTCTACCGCCAGGGTTGTATCTTAAATCTAACACCATTTCATTAACACCTTGTGATAAAAAGTCAGCGAAAATAGCGTTCATAGCATCTTCAGAGCCTGATACAAATTGGTTATACATTAAATAACCAATTTTTTTATCTCCAGAGGTTATAACATTACTTACGTGAATGGGGTCTTCAACCAAGCCTTCAGATTTGGTCAAAGTAACTTTTCTGTCACTCGGGCTAATGCCACCGTCAACAATTTCAGCCATATTCAAGGCATAGGTGTCATTGTCGCCAAAAAGTAATTCAATATAATTATCTACCGTTATTGTTTGGCCGTCAACACCAATAAACAAGTCACCTCTTTCAATGTCTTGATTAGATGCATCAGAATTTTTTACGATATATTCCACAAAGCCAAATAAATCATCAGTACCGCTTATACGACCTAAGCCAAATTGTAATCCGTTACTTTTAGATACCCCCGCAGAACTATTAACTAATTCGGTATAGTCATCACTATAAAAGGTAAATCGGTCTTCAGAAAACAATAGTTTATTCTCTAAAAAGGCTTCGGGGTCTTCATTTTCTGATAAATATTCTTCATACGCCGTCTGTGTATCAAAACGATCGTCTGCCAAATCTGGCACATCACCCTGCCAGAAATAATATAAATTTAAGGTTTGCCAAAAAAAGTTTTGGACTTCGATATCTACTTCTGCGATTTCTTCTTCGGGAATTTCAATTTCTTCTTCTTCAATATTAGTGTCATCATCATTATTACAAGAGGTAACAATAAATCCTAAACAAAGGAGGGACAAGAAAATTTTTTTCATAGCTTCTTTTTAAATTACATTTCAAGGTTATAAATACTCAAATAGTGGAGTATCAATTATTATGCTGAAAATAAACGTTTAAGTAAGTACGTAAATAATTAGTATAAGGATGTTAAATTTACTTACAAGTCGTTTAAATAAAAATTAATTGTAACAAAAATCGTTCAGTATCGTCTTCTTTTTGTAAACCGATAAGAAAGTTTACGAACAGCCAAACCAAAATGAAACAAGCGGAGTTTTTAAATACTGTATTACCATTTAAGGATAAGTTGTTCCGTATGGCCAAAAGATTGTTGGTTTCTACGGAAGAAGCCGAAGATGCTACACAAGAGATATTAATTAAGTTGTGGTCCAAGAAGAATAAGATGGAGAGCTACAAAAATGTAGAAGCGTTTGCCATGACCATGACCAAGAATTTTTGTTTGGATAGATTAAAATCTAAGCAAGCCGGTAATTTGAAATTGGTACATACAAATTATACGGATGCAAATACATCTCTTCAAGGTCAGTTAGAAGCAAAAGATAGCATCAATTGGGTAGAACGAATTATGGAAGAATTACCTGAACAACAAAAAATGGTATTGCAATTGAGAGATGTAGAACAGTATGAATATGAAGAAATAGAAAAATTGTTGGATATGAAACCAACGGCCATACGGGTAGCTTTATCAAGAGCTCGAAAAACCGTTAGGGAAAAATTAATGGAAAAGCATAATTATGGAATTGCATAAAATAGAAAAATTAATAGAAAAGTATTTTGAAGCAACTACAACAGTTGCTGAAGAAGAAACGCTTAGAGCGTATTTTTCAGGGGATGATATTGCTCCTCATTTAGAGCAACACGCACCTTTGTTCAATTACTTTACAAAAGCAAAAGAAGAACGCTTTACAAAGCAGGTGCCATTAAAACCTAGAAGAAATTATTTGAAATGGGTATCCGTTGCAGCAATAGCAGTCTTTATGGTAGGGCTTTATTTTTATCAGCCTACACCGGCTCCAGTTACTTTAGCAGATGAGTATACACCAGAGGAAATAGAATCTGCAAAAGAGGCATTAGCCTTATTAGCAATGAATTTCAATAAGGGTACGGAGCAACTAAACCATTTAGAGGAATTTGAAAAAACAACGAATAAATTTTTAACGAAAAAATAATTAAAATGAAAAAGATACTAGTATTAACACTTTTGGTGTTAGCCCCTGTAATAATTAATGCTCAAGACATATTTGAGAAATATGAGGATAATGATAAGGTAACCTTTGTTGCCATGCAACCAAAAATGTTTCAAATGTTAGGCAAAATGAGCGTAAGTTCAGATGATCCAGAGGCAAAAGAATTTTTTGAGCTTGTAAACTCAATTACCAGTTTTAAAGTAATTACTACAGAAGACGCAGCAATATCTAAAGATGTAGATGGTTGGGTGACGAATAGGCTTAAAAGCTCATCTTTTGAAGAGTTGATGAGAGTTCGTGACGGTAGTTCTAATGTAAAGTTCTACGTAAAGGAAGGTAAGGATAGTGATCATGTAAAAGAACTTTTAATGTTCGTTACCGGTCTAAAAGATATGGATATAGATGTCAATGGTAAAAAATTAGAAACAGTGTTACTGTCTTTGACCGGTGATATCAATTTAAGATCAGTATCTAAGTTGACCGACAAAATGGATTTACCAGGTGGTGATCAATTAGGTAAGGCGGCACAAAAGGGAAATTAAAAACAAAAGAGTGTTGTGTTTTATAAATTCTACACTCATATTAAAATAAATATCAATTCATCAATCGCCAAAACCAAAATTAGGTAGCGGCACTAAAATCAACAATCATGAGAAAAGTAGCAGTAGTATTTTTAATGGCAATTTTACCCGCACTGGGTTTTTCACAATCTGTATTTGATAAATATGAAGATATGGATAATGTTGGGTCTGTAATCGTCAACAAAAGTATGATAGACCTCGTTTCCAAATTTGGCGGAATGAGTGACGACGCCGAGGCTAAAGAATTTATGGAGGTAGCCAGCGGATTAAGAAACGTAAAGGTTTTTATGACCGAAGATTCATCAGTTTCTGCTGATATGTCTTCAACGGTTAAAAAATATCTTAAGTCTTCTAAGTTAGAGGAGTTAATGCGTGTTAAAGATGAAGATGTCAACGTAAAATTTTATGTTAAAGACGGTAAAAAGAAAGATCATGTATCAGAACTATTAATGTTTGTTAGTGGTTTGGAAAATGTAGAAGTTGGGCATAACGGAAGAAAATTGGAAACAGTCTTAGTAAGCCTTACCGGTGATATCGATTTAAATAAAATAGGAACGCTGACCAGTAAAATGGATTTGCCTAAAGATTTGAACAAGGCATCAGGAAAGTAATACAAAATTATAAAGGTCTTCTGTGAATAGGAGGCCTTTTTTCTAATTTTAAAAACATAGTATGAAAAATGTATATTGGGCAATAATGGTGGTAATTGGTTTAGCGATTACATCATGCTCATCAGAACAGAGTTTACAGCAATATTATATTGCAAATGCAGAAAACCCAAATTTTATGTCTTTTGATTTGCCTTCCAGTCTATTGGATTTGGAGACTGCAAATTTGACCGAGTCTGAGAGAGAAGCCGCTTCTTCTTTAAAAAAGTTGAATGTATTGGCATTTCAGAAAAAACCTGAAAACGAGGCAGATTATTTAGTTCAAAAAAAAGCGATCAAAGCCATATTAAAAAGTGATGATTTCAGTGAGTTAATGAAAATGAATACGCCATTTGGAAAAGCCACTATACAATTAAAAGGCGATGATGACTATATTGATGAACTCGTTATATATGGAGACAATGATGAAAAAGGTTTGGTATTAGTTAGGGTTTTGGGCGATAATATGAACCCGGCGAGTTTAATGCAATTAATTAAGGCAGTAGAAAAATCAGATTACAAAGGAAAAGGATTGGAGCAGCTTGAAGATTTAATTAAAAGTTAGATATAAGGTCTATTTAATTTAAATTCAACCCGTTACGTAAATGTAACGGGTTTTTTGTTTACTAAAATTATAATATACATCTGTTTTTATGTGACCAATCAATAAAATTGGTGTCATAATAAATGAGAATAATATACAAACAACCTAAACAAACATTAAAAAATGGAAAACGCAGAAGTATGGATTGACAAAGGAATCGATTTTATTGTAGAATTTGGACCTAAAGTTATTGGTGCAATAGTAATTTACATTATCGGTTCGTGGATTATCAAAAAATTGATTGGAGTTGTAAATAAAGGCATGACCAAGCAAAATTACGATGAGTCACTTAAAAAGTTTTTGCTTAACCTAGCAAAATGGGCACTTACAATCTTCTTGATTATAACAGTTATTTCAACATTGGGTGTTGAAACTACCAGTTTTGCAGCAGTTATAGCAGCAGCAGGTTTGGCAATTGGTCTTGCATTGCAAGGGTCTTTATCTAATTTTGCTGGTGGTGTTTTACTTATCATCTTTAAGCCTTATAAAATTGGAGATTTAATTGAAGCACAAGGTGTTTTAGGTAACGTAAAAGAAATTGAAATTTTTACTACTAAGTTAGTAACGCCAGAAAATAAGTTAGCAATCGTTCCTAATGGTGCAATGGCAAATGGTAACATTGTAAATTATACTGCAGAAGGTAAGATTAGAGTTGATACTACAGTTGGTGTAGATTATGGTTCTGATTTGCAAAAAACAAAAGATGTTTTATTGGCTATGTTGAAGGCAAATCCTCAAGTATTACAAGATCCTGCTCCATCAGTTAATGTTTCTGAATTGGCAGATAGCTCTGTAAACCTAGCTGTACGTCCTTTCTGTAAGCCAGAAGATTACTGGGATGTATACTTTGCAACTATTGAAGGAACTAAGAATGCATTGGATAGTGCAGGTATTGAAATTCCTTACCCACACGAAGTTAATATTAGTAAATAAATTAGTCTAGTTAGTTGATTAAAAGCCCGTTGAACTTGCTCAACGGGCTTTTTTAATTTAGCTCTATAATAGATGTTTAATCTTTAGCAATCTGTAGATTGTTTTTTCCAAAGTCCAATGTTCTGATTGGGAATGGAATATTGACATTGCGCTCATCAAAATGTTTCTTAATGATTTTAATGGCTTTGTGTCTTGCCGCATGTTCTTGTTTTATATTAATACAGTCTGCCCAAAAACGTACCATAAAGTTAATTGAACTATCACCAAATTCGGTAAAAAAGAATTCTACCTCTTCGTCATCGTTCTGTTTAAAATTATCCTTAATGATTTTTACGGTCAAGTCTTCTACCATTTGTAAATCGCTTTCATAACCAACACCACAATTCACAAAAATCCTGTTTCTTTTATTCATAGAGTAGTTGGTGAACGAGCCATCTATGAATTTAGAATTAGGTATGACCACTACATTGTTATCTGGTTGTTTTAATATAATGTTTCGTAGACTTATTTCGGTAACAAAGCCAGAAACGCCATCGGCATTAATAAAATCATTGATTTTAAGCTGCGGCATAAAGGAAAGTATTAGTCCGCCAAAAGTATTACTAAGTGTTCCTTGAAGAGCCAAACCAACGGCAAGACCTACTACACCTGCACCTGCTAATATACTTGTTAATACTTTATCTAAGTCTAGGACGCCAAGGGCAATGAAGAACCCTATTAAGATAATGGTAACGAATACCACCTTAGCTATGATTTCTTGAATGGAAACCTGATGTATTTTTTTTAATATCGTTCTTTTAAGAACTTTGCGTATCCCTCTTGCTAGAAAATAGAAAAGAATCATTACCAAAATCGCCATAGCGAGATTTGGTAATTTTAAAACAATAGATTCTAACCAACCATCTAGTTTTTCCCATAGATTACTAACTGATTCTTCAACTGAGAAATTTGTTTGCATGCAATTTTAGTTTTGTGTTCACTTGTAATATATATGATGAGTAGCACAATCTAAAATGCATATCGCCCAAAACGGGCGATATGAAGTATATGGACTAAAGAAAAGTTTTAATGCATTAAAACAGGCTTAAATACCAGTATAGTTACTAGGGGATATTTGTTTTAGCTCATTCTTTATTTCGTCAGAAACTTCTAATGTATCTATGAAGTTTGCTATAGAATTTTTATTGATTTTCTCGTTGGTACGTGTAAGACCTTTTAAAGCCTCATAAGGGTTAGGGTAGCTTTCACGTCTTAATATCGTTTGAATGGCTTCTGCTACAACAGCCCAATTATTCTCTAAATCTTGTTCAAATTTCTCTTTGTTCAAGAGTAGCTTGTTCAAGCCCTTTAAAGTAGATTGAAAAGCGATAATTGTATGTGCAAAAGGAACACCTACGTTTCTTAATACCGTACTATCGGTTAAATCTCGTTGCAATCTAGAAACCGGAAGTTTAGCGGATAAGTGCTCAAAAATAGCATTTGCTATACCCAGGTTACCTTCAGAATTTTCAAAATCTATTGGGTTAACCTTATGTGGCATTGCCGATGATCCAACTTCACCTGCTTTAATTTTTTGCTTGAAGTAATCCATTGACACGTATGTCCAAAAATCTCGATCTAAATCTAAGATAATGGTGTTGATACGCTTAAGACCGTCAAATAAAGCAGCCAAATGATCGTAATGTTCTATTTGAGTAGTTGGGAACGAATGTTGAAGTCCTAATTTTTCTTGAACGAATTCTTGTCCAAATGCTTTCCAATCTATAGATGGATATGCAACTAAATGAGCATTGAAATTACCTGTAGCTCCACCAAATTTAGCAGCACTAGGAATATCGTTCAATAAATTAAACTGCTCTTTTAAACGCGCAACAAAAACCATAACTTCTTTTCCTAGGCGAGTAGGTGAAGCTGGTTGGCCGTGTGTTCTTGCCAACATTGGTATATCTGACCATTCTAAAGTTAATACATCTAGTTTTTCAACTAGCTCGAAATATTGAGGGACATAAACATCATTCATTGCTTCTTTGATAGAAAGGGGAATAGCGGTATTGTTTATGTCTTGAGAAGTTAATCCGAAATGGATAAACTCTTTAAATTCAGAAATGCCTAATGTGTCAAACGCCTTCTTTATAAAGTACTCAACAGCCTTAACATCATGATTGGTGGTTTTTTCTATTTCTTTGATTTCTTGGGCCTCGGCAGTAGAGAAATCGGTATATATTTTTCTAAGTGTTTCGAACTTTGAAGTATCGAAATTAGAAAGTTGTGGTAATGGAATCTCGCAAAGCGCAATAAAGTATTCTATTTCTACTCTAACCCTATATTTTATTAAAGCTTCTTCAGAAAAGTAAGCAGATAATGATTTGGTTTTAGAGCTATAACGACCGTCAATAGGTGAAATGGCATTTAATGCATTTAGAGACATAGTCAATGGTTAAATTATTAAGGGGCAAATATACCTAAACGCATTAAAGTTTAAAACCTTATTTGCTTTAAGTTATGGTCAAAATATGGCATTTAATGAACAATGAGAGCTGGCTTTTTAATTCCTTTACTTATTTCTCTAAAACCTTTAAAGTCATTCTGGCGCGTGCCTTATATGCGGCACTACCACATTCGTAACTTTGTTTGAGTATTTGACTAAGTTCTGGGTGAATCCACTTTATCCTTTTTCCTATTAAAAGTAACGTAGTCATAGAATAAGCTTTTGGTGCAACTTTGTGCTCCCCAATAAGCCAATCGAAGGCAGATTCTGTAATTATATTTAATTGACTAACAGATAAAGTTTGTAGAGTTGTTTTAGATTTTTTGGGAAACTCATTTAAAGTAAGAAGTTGACAAATTTTTGAAGCGGGACGAATAGAAGATTCTAAAGAAATATGTTTTAGGGAATTAAGGAAAGGATCAATATGTGTATATATGAGCTGCAAATCTTTTTTAGCTACATATTCTAGCACCCATGCGGCTTTACATGAAATTGGCTCTATATCATCTTTGATAATCTCAATGAGAATAGGAATTAGCTTTAAATTTTCTTCAATTTTAGATGCCATTTTACTACGGTTTTCTCTAGAAGCACTAACATAATTCAGTGCTTCTTTAAGCTCTTCCTTTGTCATAAAATTGTATCTTTATTTTTCATTTCCCCCAAATATGAAATTACTAAAAAAAATTAGCCTAGGTGTAGTTGTTGTGTTTATTGCCATGCAATTTTTCAGTCCTACCAAAAATATTGCTACCGGTAACCATACAGAGGCTTTTGTAAAGCAAACAAACCCTACGCCAGAACTTAAAAACCTATTTGAAACTTCCTGTTATGATTGTCATAGCAATAATACAGAGTACCCGTGGTACAACAATATAGCGCCTATTTCATTTTTGTTAGCGGATCATGTTAAAGAAGGTAAAGAACACTTAAATTTTTCTGAGTGGGAAAATTATTCTATAGATAAGAAAGATCATTTGTTGGAAGAGATAGAGGAAGAAGTAGTCAATGGTAATATGCCGTTATCTCAATATACCCTATTCCATAAAGATTCTGAACTTACCGCCAACGAAGAAGTCAAATTAGTTGAATGGGTAAGGCAGACTAGAATCATCTATCAATTAGGGAAGCAACCAAATTAGGAGTTCCTGCTACTGCAGTTTCAGGTATAATGGTCAAATTGTTTTTATGGGTTTTTGATATGGCAGGTTTTGGGTCAATAAAATAAATGGGCGTTGCGCTGTCAACAAAATCTATTAAACTTGCTGCGGGATATACTTGCATAGATGTACCTATAATAATCAAATAATCTGCTTTTTCGGTGATAGAGATTGCGTCTTCTAAAAGAGGTACGGCTTCACCAAACCAGACAATGTGTGGTCTTAATTGATATCCGTTTTTACAGGTATCGCCTAATAATAAATCATTTTTTTGTTCAAAGATTTCACTGGTAGAATTCATACTTCTAGCTTTCAATAATTCTCCATGTAAATGAAGTACCTGTGAACTACCTGCGCGTTCATGTAGATCATCTACATTTTGGGTGATAATATGTACATTAAATTTTTCTTCTAGTTTAACTAAAGCCTTGTGTGCGGCATTAGGTTCAACGGTAAGTAATTGTCTTCTTCTTTGATTGTAAAATTCTAAAACCAGTTCCGGATTTTTTTGAAAACCTTCAGGTGTGGCAACTTCCATAACATCATGGCCTTCCCATAAACCGTTGGCATCCCTAAATGTTTTTAATCCGCTTTCGGCAGAAATTCCTGCTCCTGTTAATATGACAATGTTTTTCATGGCAAAGTTCTAAATATGTATAAAAATATACTTTTCTTATCTTGGGCGTATGATTGATGTGAAGCTTTTAGAGTATTTAGAAGAATTTATTTCTGAAAACAGAAAACAACGGTTTGTTGATATATTGGCAGAACGAACAAATTATTTAACCGTTGCTGTTGAAGATGTGTTTCAAATGCACAATACCAGTGCGGTGGTAAGGAGTTGTGAATCTTTTGGTGTGCAAACCGCTCATTTAATAGAAGATAGAAACGGTCAACATTTAGATGAAGAAATTGCTATGGGAGCTCAGAAATGGGTAGATATAAAACGGTATCAAAATTCAAAACAAACAATTAATTCGTTACGGGAAACGGGATATAAAATCGTCGCTACTAGTCCGCATGCAGATAGTTCATTATTACAAGATTTTAAGTTAGATGGTAAAACAGCATTGTTTTTTGGTACCGAGAAAAGCGGGTTAAGCGATTATGTGCTAGAAAATGCAGATGCTTATTTAAAAATACCGATGGTAGGTTTTACAGAGAGTCTTAATATATCTGTTTCTGCGGCTATTATTCTACAACATTTAACCTCTCAATTAAAAGCATCAGATGTAGCATGGAGACTAACAGAAGAAGAAATGTTGGAGAGGCGGTTGGATTGGACAAAAAAGTCAATTAAAAGTATTGATGACATTTTAGAAAGATATAAGTCTGATAATTAATTTTTGTTTAACTTGTTCATCAACAACTAATTAACTAAAATATGTATACTGTAGTCATAATTCTAGGAGTAATTGTGGTATTGATTATTTTACTGGCATTAATAGCTCCCAAAAGTTATCATGTCTCTAGAAGTATAGAATTAGAACATCCACCGGAACAAGTATGGAGTCATTTAAAGTATTTAAAGAAACAGCAAGAATGGTCGCCATGGGCTAGAAAAGACCCAAATATGGAGCTTAGTTTTACCGGAGTTGATGGAGAGGTAGGAGCTACCAGCCATTGGAACGGTAATAAGGATGTAGGTGAAGGGGAGCAAGAAATTACTAGAATAGTGGAAGGTGAGCGCATTGAACAAGATTTACGATTTTTAAAGCCCTATAAGTCTCAATCTGATTGTTACATGAATCTTGAAAAACTTGAAGCCAACAGAAGTAAGGTGACTTGGGGATTCACAGGAAAAAATAAGTTTCCTATGAGTATTATGATGTTGTTCATGTCAATGGATAAAATGGTAGGCAAGGATTTTGAAGCAGGACTGGAGAATCTAAAAACTAATTTAAATAAATAGATATGATAGCATGGTTTGAAATTCCCGTAGCAAATATGGAACGAGCTCAAAAGTTCTATGAATCCATCTTAGATGTTTCCATTACGGTAAATAATTTTGGGGAATTTGTAATGGGATTGTTCCCGGATAAACAAACTATTGGTCAGGCAAACGGGGCTTTGGTACAGCATGAGCAGTATGTGCCTAGTTTAACTGATGGCGTGCTAGTATATTTGGCATGTGAAGATGCTGCAACTGTTTTGGGCAAGGTTGAAAAAGCAGGCGGACAAGTATTACAGCCCAAAACCGAAATAGGCGAAGGACACGGATTTATGGGTCTATTAAAAGACACGGAAGGAAATAAAATTGCCGTACATTCAAATTCCTAGTAAGTGACCCTTAGTTTTTTAGCTCCAGTAAGGCAACTTCAGAATCGTTATCTAAAACAACTTTAGAATTTTCTACTGTAACTTCGGTATTAGAGTAGCGGTCATATAGCTTTGTGCCATCGCCAAAAGTACCTTTTACTAAAATTGTCTTTTTCCCTTTTGGAAGGTCTAAACCAATAACCACCTTATCAACATATTCATCTTTAGCGAAATACCTGCTAAAAACGTATGGGGATTTTGAGATTCTTTTGTGAGTACCTGCGCCTATTGCTGGGTGGTCATTTCTAAAAGTTCCAAGTTTTTGCCAATAGGTAAGCGTTTCCTTTACTTTGGGTATACTGTCTAATTCTTCCCAATTCATGAAAGAGCGTAATGTTGCATCACCTTCTGTGCCTTCAATGATTAAACTACGGGCAGTTTCATCGCCATAATAGATTTGTGATGCACCAGGAGTAAGTAACAGTACATTAGCAGCCCTTTTTGGGTTGGCTCTTTCTTGGTCAAATGGCTGACCGTCGTCATGAGAGGTAAGGTAATTTAATACACTTTTGTCTTTAAACTTAGTATGTAGTAGTTTGCTATATTTTGTGAAAATAGTTTCATAATCTTTTTTAGCATCGATCTTTAGTTCAAAGTTGATAAGACTTTTGAAGCCGTTATCAAAGTAGTTTACTTTTTTGTCGCCAAGGTCAAATTCCTGTCCGCCAGAAATCCCATAATTATAAACTTCGCCAACCATATAAAAAGGGTTGTTGTCCAAAACCTTGTCTTTATTCTTCTTTTTCCAAAGTTCAAATGCCAGTGAAGCTTCTTTGTACAGCTCTGCCCATGAGTTTTCATTAGCGTGCTTTACGGTGTCTACTCTAAAACCGTCTACACCGTATTTATTAACGTAATCGGTAAGCCATTTAATAATATAAAAACGAGGAGCTCTAGGGTAATCAGTCCGGTCAAAAAATAATTCAAGTTCATCTAGCTCTTCGCTTAATCTACCTTCAGATTTCCATTTGGCAAGTAAGGCATCCGGTAAATTTACGGCAGCATCAGATTCGGTCCGTATATCTGGTAAGTTTGCTACCAATGTGCAGGCTGTAGTATTTTCATAAGTAGTGAATTCACAAGTAGGAGAGGTGCGTACCCATTCATCTGGCCAAACGGGATCTTCTTCAGTAACAGGACCAGTGTGATTCAAAACAACATCCAATAAAATTCTGATTCCGTTTTCGTGAGCTGTTTTTATTAGTGTGTCTAAATCTTTGTTAGTTCCAAAATTGGGATCTAGGGCTGTCCAATCTTTTGCCCAATAGCCATGATACCCATAAGTGTTTCCAGTGCCTTCATCAGTCGCGCCATGAATTTGTTCTACTACGGGAGTAAACCAAATAGCATTAACACCAAGATTTGTGAAATATCCCTCTTTGATTTTATTGGTAATCCCTTGAATATCTCCACCTAAAAAACCTCTTAGTTTTCCGGTTTCTTCATCACGTTCAAAATTTAAATCGTTTGCTGTATTTGCATTATTGAAACGGTCTGTAAGAAGAAAGTAAACGGTAGCGGCTTCCCATTGAAAATTGGGATTTTTTTTGGGGACTTCAACGGAATCTTTAGCTACGGCAATTGTTTCTGATTTTTCCTTGCTCTTGGGTTGGCAAGAAACCAATGCTATAAAAAATAGCCCTAGTAAGAATACGTTTTTCATTTCCCTATTATTTGCAATAAAGCTATAACAAGGAATTCACTTTAAAAAATATTATTTCTTTCTATTGAGAACTTTGTATTCCTCATAGCAACTACTTATAGCGTCAAGTATCTGAAGATCATTGGCTGTAGTGATAAAAGATTTAGAATAATTACAGTTATTTAGTATATCTTGAATATCTACTTTTTCCAATTGAAGGAACTCGGTAAGTGTTTCTCTGTCAAATTTAGAGGCGAGAAGGTTTCTAATGTCTTCATCTTCCCTCATTTGTCTCAGTTTACGCATTTGAGCAGGTTTTTTTCCAAAGAGATTTCGCAATAAATCCGCCGGGTTTAGTATGGCCCCCAAAACCTTTGTAACTGCACTTGGGTTTTTATTACCACCTTCATAGCTCACTCCTAAGCCAGAAATGCTATACTGATAAGCATTATTTATAGGCAAGTTCTTAACATCAATTTCAAGATACCCGGTAAGCTGATATGGTCTAACAATAACCTCTTCAAGAGCATAAGCAAGCTCTGTCAATGCTATTTCGGTATTTTCAAATTTGAACATATCATTCGTTACCCTGATTTTTTGAGACTTAAAGCCCAAAAAGGAAAAATATAACGTATCGTTTACTGCTGCTGTAATTGAAAATTCACCTTTCTCGTTGGTAATTGTTCCAAAAACTTGGTTAAGATTTACAACGTGAACACTCTCTAGTGGTTCGTTAGATTGTGCGTTTATAACAACGGCATTAAGACGTTGACCTTCTTCGGTTTCTTGTGAGAACCCTACAAAAGATAACATTATAAATGTGAGCGATAATAAGTATTTCATTGTACTAACTGCGTAATTAGGTTGCAAACAAAACAAAAAAAATACGCCGAAGCGTATTTTTAATATACAATTAACTAAAAGAAATCTCCCTTTCTTTTGTTGCTACGTCTTTTTCCGGAGTTAGGACTGCTAGATTCGCTGCGGTCACGTCTTCTTCCTTTAGACTCGCCGCCACCATCTCTTCTGCCTCTTCCGCCACGGTCGTCATCTCTTCTGCCGCCACTTCTTTTTCCTCTAAAGCCACCGCCACCGCCGCTTCTTCGTCGGTTACCGCCACCACCAGGGTTTTTAGAAACTTCAACGTTTACGAATCTACCGTCAACTTTAAAGTCCGTGAATTTATCTAGAATTTTTTGAGTTACTTCAGCCTCTGTATTAAAGAAAGAAAAACTCTCTTTTACGTCAACTTTGAAAACATCTTCTTGACCCAGGCCTACAGTATCTCTAATGAAGTCTTTTAAGGACATCCAATCATAACCATCTCTTTCACCAACATTAACAAAGTAACGAACAGCACCGCTAGTAGGTATTTCTGCTCTACCATTGTCACGGTCTCTACCGTTATCTGAAGAATTTAAGTCTTTAGATTTGTTGTAATAGTTGAAGAATCTTGTAAACTCAACAGAAACTATTTTTTTAATCAGTTCTTCACGATCAATACCTTCTAAGACATCATTGATTGCAGGTAGGTAGGCATCAACATCATCGTTAATTTTTGTATCCTTGATCTTATTTGCTAAATGATATAATTGAATCTCGCAGATTTCCATTCCCGTAGGAATCTTTTTAACTAGAAATTTCTGATTGATTTTATTCTCAATTGCTCTGATCTTACGTTGCTCGCTACGTGTAACGATAACCATAGAGATACCAGATTTACCAGCTCTACCGGTTCTACCACTACGGTGAGTGTATGTTTCAATCTCATCTGGTAATTGATAGTTTATAACGTGTGTAATATCATCAACATCAATACCACGTGCGGCAACATCAGTTGCAACAAGCATTTGAATCTGCTTTTTACGGAAAGAGTTCATTACCAAATCTCTTTGGTTTTGACTTAAATCTCCGTGTAATGCACCGGCATTGTAACCGTCTTCTATTAATTTTTCAGCAACTTTTTGAGTATCGCGTTTTGTTCTACAGAAAATTACAGAAAAAATATCTGGGTTGGTATCTGCCAATCTTTTTAATGCAGGGTAACGATCTCTACCACCAACAACATAATATTCATGTTGTACAGTAGATGCACCAGAATTTTTAGCTCCCACTGTAATTTCTTGCGGCGAGTGCATAAATTTCTTTGCAATGGTAGCAACCTCTCTAGGCATTGTTGCAGAGAACAACCATGTAGATTTATCATTAGGTGTGCCAGAAAGAATTTCTTTAATATCTTCCATAAAGCCCATGTTAAGCATTTCATCTGCCTCATCAAGAACACAATAGTCGATTTTAGAGATATCAACAAGACGTCTGCTGATCATATCTTTCATTCTACCTGGGGTAGCTACAATAATTTGAGCACCTCTTTTAATTTGTCTTGCTTGTTCTGTAATACTTGCACCACCATAAATGGCAACTACATTGACATTACGTTCGTATTTAGAATACGCTTGCATTTCTTTGGTGATCTGTAAGCAAAGCTCACGAGTAGGGGATAGTATTAAACCTTGTGTGGTTCTACTATTACTATCAATTTTTTGAATTAATGGAAAACCAAATGCTGCGGTTTTTCCCGTTCCTGTTTGCGCTAGCGCAACTAGATCGGTTTCACTTTCCAATAAAATTGGGATTGCTTTTTCTTGTACTTCTGATGGGGTTTCAAAACCCATATCAGTAATAGCATCTAATAAGGACTTTTCTAGTCCCAGTGCTTCAAACTTTGTCATAAATATGTTATACTAAATCGCAAATATGAATGTTGCATAGAGCGATTATCGTATATAACCTATTTAGACTCAGGGCAACACATGCTATACCAGCGGCGTTAATTAAGCTGCAAAGGTACTGCTAATAATTGAATCAGTATAATTTAATTGAAAAGTAATCTTATGACGGGGCCAGTGTATAGCCATATATAGAAAGAAAAGTACCTGTAATGCCAAAAATGATCATTAAGACTATAAGTCCCTTTTGTAATACAGGGCTGTCGTATATGATAATACATACGGCACCAAGAACGATGCAGATTTGATAAAACAGTAGTGCGTAGTCAAATTTTTTAGTGGCGTAATCATAGGTTTGTGTCAATTTTTCCCATTGTTTTACTCCGGTAATCTTCCCCATTTTGCCTTCTATATCTTGTACCCAGTTTTCTTCGCCTACTTCAGAAGATCCTAATAAAATTTCTGTTTTCTCAGATTCATATTTAGATATCTTTTTTTCAACATTGACCATTTTAAGTTCAATTGCGGCAATTTTGTCACCAGTGACAATACCACTTTCAATTAAAGCCTTTAGATAGTCAAGTTCACTTTCCTTAAGACTTTCTTTTATACTTTTAGATTGGTACCAACTAGAATAGCTTACAACATTGTTGTGCGCGATCATCATTTCTTCTTCTAGCTCTCCATTTACCATTTGTGATATTGCCATAAGAGCGGCAAATAGTGCTATAAGTACACCGCCAATTGCTTCTGCTCGTTCAGACGCAACCGATACTTCTACCGTTTCGTTATTTTTTTTACCCTGTAACATGAATACTGTTTAAATATGCAATCAGTTTTTTAAATGCTTGTGCCCTATGGCTTATTTCATTTTTAATGGATAACGGTAATTCTGCAAATGTTGCTGAATAGCCGTTTGGTTGAAAAATGGGGTCATATCCAAAACCGTTTTCACCTCTTCTGGTTTCTGTTATTATACCCTCTATTTTACCCTCAAATATATGTGTTTTACCATTTAGGTTTAATGCAATTACGGTTTTGAAGTGAGCGGACCTATCTTTTTTACCATTTAGATTAGTCAACAGCTTGTCCATATTGGCATTAGAATCATTGGTGGGGCCTGCATAACGTGCAGAGTACACGCCAGGTTCTCCGTTAAGCGATTTCACTAGAAGTCCTGTGTCATCTGCAAAACAAGATAGTTCATAGTTATTGGTTACAAAATCCGCTTTAAGTTTGGCGTTGCCCTCAAGGGTTGTTGCGGTTTCCGGTATATCGGTAGTACAACCTATAGTTTCTAAATTTATGAGTTCTATTTGGGAAGGGACCAAAGGTTGAACTTCTTTTAATTTGTTGGGATTGTGAGTAGCAAAAACTAGCTTCATGGGAACAATTTGGAATCTGGTTTGTGAATTTACAGCAGCAAAAGTAGTAATTTTATAAAATGGAGTTAAAAGTACCACCTGCTTTAGTTTTTTTATGTTTTGGATTAATGATGTATTTGTTGGCAAAATTTTTACCGATTGGTTATTTCGATTTTTTTGGTAGGTTATTACTAACAAAGATTTTAATTGGTTTGGGAATAGTAATCGCACTTTTTGCTTTAGTTCAATTTAGAAAGGCAAGTACAACCATAGATCCAACAAAACCAGATAAAGCATCTAACTTAGTGGTTAACGGCATCTTTAAATTTTCTAGAAATCCTATGTATTTAGCGCTACTTCTTTTGTTATTAGCTTTAGGAGTATTTTTGGGTAATGCTTTTAATACCTTGATAGCTGCGGGGTTTGTAAGCTATATGAATCGTTTTCAGATTATACCGGAAGAACGAATTCTATTAGATAAATTTGGGCGTTCCTTCAAAGATTATTGTATATTAACCAGGCGCTGGTTTTAATTTAAGTTTTGTTGGTTCACATTATCGACTACGCTTATAATTATAAATATTATCTATTTTGCTTATAATTTAATATATTAGCGTTTTAACTAATAATCATGATAGCTATAATCACCGGAGATATAATTAATTCTGAAAATCATCCTAGTGCTCAATGGATGGATTTACTAAAAAATTATTTCAAACAATTTGGAGCATCGCCAATGAATTGGGAGATTTATCGTGGTGATGAATTTCAGTTAAAGGTTACGGAAAAAAATGCCTTATTCACAGCTATTCGTATAAAAGCAATGCTAAAAACAATTAAAGGCCTAGATGTAAGAATGGGTATAGGTATAGGTTTGGAGACCTATATTGGCACTGGTGTAACAGAATCTAACGGACCTGCATATCAGCGTTCTGGGCGTAATTTTGAAACACTTAAAGAAAGTAAAGTCAACCTAAGTATTGCAACCGGAGAAAAGGAACATGACCGTACATTAAATTTAATGTTACGATTAGCTTTGGATTTTATGGATGATTGGAGCGTTGTTTCTGCAGAAATTGTAACATTGTCGTTAGACTATCCTCATTATTCACAAAAAGAAATTGCACAACAGTTGGGAATTAAACAGTCTGCTGTAAGTCAGCGTTTAAAAAGAGCAAGATTAGATTTGGTTTTAGATGTATTGTCATATTATAAAGAATTAATTACCGGTAAATAAATATGTTGATTTTCATAAAACTAGTATTGGCTCATTTAATTGGAGACTTTGTTTTACAGCCTACAAGATGGGTACTTCACAAACAATCAAATAAGATAAAATCTAAATTTCTATATCTGCATGTACTATTGCATTTTACTTTATATATACTTCTTTTATGGGACTTATCACTTTGGAAAATAGCATTGACCGTTACCGTAGCACATTTTGGTATAGATGTGCTAAAACTGTATGCCAATGAATGGTTCAAGAGCAAAAGTGTTCCGTTTTTTATAGATCAAGTATTACATATTCTTGTAATTTATTGTTGTGCTTTTTATACCGATTTATATGCTCATACTTTATCGCTATTCGAAAATTTAGATTGGTATTTAGTTACGGCAATTGTATTTGTAACCTATCCGGCAGCAATTATAATGGGTATGATTTTAGAAGGAATGTCTAATCAGATCGAAACAGATCACAAATCGCTCCCCAATGCCGGTAAGTATATTGGTATAATAGAACGTTTATTTGTTTTAATTTTCATAGTGCTTGGTAGGTGGGAAGTTATCGGTTTATTGATAGCTGCAAAATCAGTTTTTAGATTCAATGACCTAAAAGAACGCAATAATAGAAAGCTGACAGAGTACATTTTAATAGGAACTTTAGTGAGTTTTGGTTTAGCTATATTGGCTGGTCTTCTGTATATATCTTAAATAAGAAATAATGTCCACAAGATATTTTTTACTCTGTTTTTTACTGATAATCTTCTCTCAAGCAATTAACTCTCAATCAAACAAATTTAAATCATTTGATAGTGTACAAATTGTCTATACAGATGAAGGTAAAGGTGAGGTGGTATTATTGTTACACGGATTTATAAACTCTAGAGAATCTTGGGAAAAAACAGCTCTAAAAAAAGATTTGATTGATGCCGGTTACCGAGTAATCATTCCTGATTTACGTGGTAATGGAGATTCTGATAAGCCGCAAAGCGAAGAAGCATATCAAAACAATGCCGAAGTGAAAGATTTGATCCTGCTGATGAATCATCTAAATATTGATAAGTATAAGGCTGTAGGTTATTCTAGAGGAAGTATTGTTTTGGCAAAATTACTTACAGAAGACTATGATATAGAGAAAGCGGTTTTAGGTGGTATGGGTATAGATTTTACAAATGCCGATTGGGATCGAAGAATTATGTTTGCAAAAGCTTTTAATGGTGATGTAAATGAAATAACCAAAGGTGCTGTAGACTATGCTAAATCTATTAATGCAGATTTACAATCGTTGCACTTACAGCAAAAGTACCAACCGGTAACAGCAATAAGTGAGCTAAATGAAATTGAAATTGATGTATTGGTTATTTGTGGAGATGATGATAATGATAATGGAAACGCACATGAATTAAGTAATGCCTTTAGAAACGGTAGCTTAAAAAGAGTGCCCGGTGATCATAATGGTACATATAAAACAAAAGAATTCTCATTATCGGTTCTTCAATTTTTGGACTAAAAGTTTGTCATTTTGTCAATTTACATCATAACATAACCTTTTTGTTTTATTTACAAGATATCATTTATCAGGATAAATTAAATTTTTACTTTTGTTACTTATTTTAATAACAAAAATTCTTATCCACCCAAAAGAGAATAATGGTAGAAGTTAGTAGAAAATACGTTTTTGATTTTGACAGTACGTTGACTAGGGTAGAGGCATTAGATGTTCTTGCCGAAATGACTTTAGAAGGAAAATCCAACAAAGACGAAGTTATTAAAGAAATACAGAAAATTACCAATTTAGGTATAGACGGTGATATTTCGTTTACCGAGTCTTTGGAACGTCGAATTAAGTTATTACATGCTAAAAAAGAAGATTTAGACGATTTGGTAGAAAATCTTAGAAACAAAATTTCTAAGTCAATCGCCGCTAATAAAGAGTTTTTTGAAAAGTATGCGGATGATATTTATGTAATATCTTGCGGTTTTAAAGAGTTTATTGATCCTATTGTAAAAGAATACAATATACCATCTGATCGAGTGTATGCAAATACTTTTAAATTCGACCAAGACGGAAATATCATCGGTTTTGATGAAAAGAATGTACTATCTCAGCATAACGGCAAGATCGATTGCCTAAAGCAGATGGATTTGGACGGTGAAGTTCAAGTAATAGGAGATGGTTACAGTGATTACGTAATGCGCGAAGCAGGTATTGCAGATAAGTTTTTTGCATATACCGAAAACGTACATAGAGAAAAAGCCGCTAACAATGCGGATTATGTTACACCAAGTTTAGATGAATTTTTATTTGTGAACAAGTTGCCAAGAAATATCTCGTACCCAAAGAATAGAATTAAGGTTCTATTATTAGAAAACGTGCACACCGCTGCATTTGATAATTTATCAGAAGACGGTTTCTCCGTTGAATTGATTAAACATAGTTTATCTGAAGAAGAGCTGTTAGAAAAAATTAAGGGCGTTCACGTTCTTGGTATTCGTTCTAAAACACAGGTTACACAAACGGTTTTAGACGCTGCCGATAAATTATTGGTAGTCGGTGCCTTCTGTATAGGTACCACTCAAATAGATTTAGAGACTGCTAAGAAAAAAGGTGTAGTAGTTTTCAATGCTCCTTATAGTAATACCAGATCTGTAGTAGAATTGGCTATAGGTGAAATTATTATGTTAATGCGTAGTGTATTTGATCGTAGTAGGGAAATTCATGAAGGGCAATGGCAAAAAACTGCGGCAGGATCAAGAGAAGTTCGTGGTAAGAACTTGGGTATTATTGGTTATGGTAACATTGGTAAGCAATTATCAGTTTTAGCAGAAGCTATGGGTATGCGTGTGTATTACTATGATGTAGATGATAAATTGGCTTTAGGTAATGCCGTTAAATGTAATTCGTTAGAAGATTTATTAAATGTATCCGATGTCGTTACGTTGCACATAGATGATAATAAGGCAAACAAAAATTTCATTGGCGAGCGTGAAATAAAGCAAATGAAAAAAGGTGCCATGTTAATTAATCTTTCAAGAGGTTTCGTTGTAGATATCGATGCCTTGGCAGATGGTTTAAAAGATGGTCATATAGGTGGTGCAGCGGTAGATGTTTATCCAGATGAGCCAAGAAGTAATGGTGAGTTTCAAACAAAATTACAAGGTTTTCCTAATGTGATTCTTACACCGCATGTTGGTGGTAGCACAGAAGAAGCACAGCGTGATATTGCTGATTTTGTTCCTAATAAAATAATGGATTACATTAACTCAGGTAACACGGTAGATGCGGTTAATTTCCCGAATATTCGTTTGCCAAAACAAAATAAATCTCACAGATTCTTACATATCCATAAGAATGTACCGGGTATTATGGCTAAAATAAACAAGGTTTTGGCAGAGTATGAGTTAAACATCTCAAGTCAATACCTTTCTACGGATAGTGAAGTGGGTTATGTAATTACGGATTTAGATAAAGAATATAATAAAGATGTAATCAAGGCTTTAAGAAAAGTGGAGAATACTATTAAGTTCAGAGTATTGTACTAGTTTTCTTTTTATAAATATGATTTAGTATCCAAAAAAAATATTTCTAAAGTGCAAGTTGAGAAACTTGCACTTTTTTTGTTCAATTTTTTGTTAGTTGTTACAACATTTCTAATTCTTAGAGGTTATGATAATAATACAATTATTGTTTGTAGGAAATATCTTTAAGTATGTGGAAAAAGATTTTATCAAAATTAAAATCTGGTAAAAGTTTCAATAACTATTATCTATTGGTTTTTACTGTAATTGTATTAACGATAGTTATACAGTCTATAATACAGTATTCTCTAGCTAGACAACAGCAAGATGCTTTAAGGATAAATGTAGCAGGTAGACAAAGAATGTTGTCACAGTCAATTGTTAAGAGTGTTTATGAATGTAGATTTAGTACTTGTGATTATGGACAGCTACGTCTAGCGATGACAAAATTTTCTAATGCGAATAGAGCATTACAAAAAGGCAATAATGCAACGGGTATTCCAAAATTGGATAATGATGAAATTCAAAAAAACTTTGATAAGTTACAACCGCATCTAAACTTTATTCTAGAATCAACAAATGACTTCAATAAATTAGAATTGGTTGATTTGGAAAGGTTGTCTGCTGAAGCAGATAAATTTCTTATAATCATGGATACCATTGTAGGTCAATTTCAAAAAGCTTCAGAGGAAGATATTAGTACATTGATGATTATAGAACTGGAACTGGCCGTTTTTTCTTTATTGATTTTAATATTGGAGATATTCTTTTTTATCAATCCATCCATCAAGAAAATTACCATTCAAAATCAGAAATTAAAAGAAATTGCGTGGCACCAAACACATGCTTTCAATGGGCACATGAAAAATATTAAGAATTACAATCACGTGCTTAAAATTGAAAAGAATGTGGAGCATAAAGAAGAGCTTATCTCTTTTCTAATGGAAGAACTTACAGATTTAGAGGGAGTTTCTGAGAATATGGTGAAATCTCTTGAAAAGCAAGCCTAAGCAGGAATAATGCGCATTAAGGATCCTATTGATGGTGGTAGGGTTCATTTTTTAAAATGGTATACGCCCTGTAAATTTGCTCAGTTATAAATAAGCGAACCATTTGGTGAGAAAAGGTCATTTGAGATAAACTTATTTTTCCAGAGGCTTTCGCATATATTTCGTTACTGAAACCATAGGGACCTCCAATTAAAAATACCACTTGCTTAATGCCAGAATTCATCTTCTTTTGTAAAAAGGTGGAAAATTCAACAGAAGTATATTGTTTTCCTTTTTCATCAAAGAGAATTAAAACATCTGTAGCAGATAGTCTTTTAAGAATAAGCTCGCCTTCTTTATTTTTCTGTTGATCTTCCGAAAGGTTTTTTGTCTTTTTTAAATCAGGTATCAATTCAATTTCAAAATTGATATAATGTTGTAATCTCTTTTGATATACTTCAATGAGCTCTTGTAATTGAGAACTATCGGTTTTGCCAATGGCTAAAAGTTTTATAGTCATATGCCAAAAGTAAATCAATTTCGCAAATGGATTTGTAAATTAGCAATACAATAGATTTAATACATATGATTTCAGAAGAACAATTTAAAGAAGAAATAAAATTAATCATAGCAAATGCCATTAGAGAAGATGTAGGTGATGGTGATCACAGTTCATTGGCGTGTATACCGGATACAGCAACAGGTAAAGCTAAGTTGTTGGTAAAAGATGAAGGTATAATTGCTGGGGTAGACTTTGCTGAACTTGTATTTTATTTTGTTGACCCTAATTTAAAGATAGAGAAATTGATAGAAGATGGTACACCGGTAACTCACGGTGATATCGTGTTTTATGTGGAAGGTAGTTCTCAAAGTATATTAAAAGCAGAACGTTTGGTGTTAAACGCCATGCAGAGAATGAGCGCGATTGCAACGAAAACAAATATGTTCGTTAATCTTTTAAAAGGTACAGGTACAAAGATTCTGGATACTAGAAAAACTACACCAGGTATACGTGCGCTAGAGAAGTGGGCGGTTAAAATTGGAGGTGGCGAAAATCATAGGTTTGCGTTGTATGATATGATCATGTTGAAAGATAATCATATTGATTTTGCAGGCGGAATTACCAAAGCAATCAATAAGACAAAGAACTATCTAAAAGAAACGGGTCGTGATTTAAAGATTATCGTTGAAGCTAGGAACTTAGATGAGATCAAAGAAATTTTAGAGTCAGAGGGCGTATATAGAATATTGATTGATAACTTCAATTATGAAGATACGCGTACGGCGGTAAATTTAATAGGCAATATCTGTTTTACTGAATCTTCTGGAGGTATCAATGAAAAGACGATACGCGAGTATGCAGAATGTGGTGTAGATTATATTTCTTCAGGTGCATTAACACATTCGGTTTATAATTTGGATTTGAGTTTAAAAGCTGTTTAATGTCTTTAGAGGTCGAAGAAAAGCTAGAGAAAATACCTATTGTAAATTGGTTCGTCAGGTTTTTAAAACAAATCAGGCTACCCGGTTTTGAGGGGCTTTCTGTTTATGACCTTATTGAGATGTATGTGGTTGGTATATTAAGGGGTACATTGTCTACGCGTGCAAGTGCTATTGCTTTTAGTTTATTTATGGCGCTGTTTCCATTGATCATTTTTATGGTAACGTTAGTTCCCTTCTTGGTATCATATATTAGTATTGAGCATGGCGATTTTGATGTGCAGTTCCAGTTGTTTTTAGAGTCCTTTTTACCGAGTGCTACAGGTGACTATTTTGGTGAAGTATTTACACAGATAAAAGATCAGAAGCGGGGTGGCTTGCTGTCATCGGCATTTTTATTGTCTATATTTTTAATTGCGAACGGGGTTAACTCTATATTCGGAGGTTTTGAAACGTCGTATCATATAGATTTAACGCGCCATTTTTTTAGACAGTACCTGTATGCTTTGATGGTGGGTTTAATTTTAGCCATTCTAATTATAGTAGGTTTTGTAGCGTATATATACTTTGAATTTTATGTGCTAGGATATTTATCTGAGTTTGCTGCCAAGCGAGGTGGTTATATATTAGGCGAAGACGAAGTAGTTGGTGTACAAATAGCAAAAGTATTGTTCTTTATAATTCTGTCTTATTTTACAACTGCTATACTTTATTATTTTGGAACTAGTGAAGGTAAGCAGGCTAAGTTTTTTTCTTTTGGTGCTTTAATGACAACGGTATTGTTTTTGTTGACCTCATATCTATTCGGTATTTATGTTGAAAAGTTCGCTAGATACAATGAATTATATGGGGCATTAGGAGGATTATTGATTTTAATGGTCTACATATGGTTAAATTCTAATATATTGCTACTTGGGTTTGAGCTGAACGCATCTCTCAATACACTACGAAAAATCACTAAAAAGAATGATAAATAAAACAATACAACTAAGTATTCTCTTTACATTATTTATTTCAATGAGCATTTCTGCACAGTCAGTTTTTGGCACGTGGAAAACTATTGATGACCGCACCGGTCTGCCTAAAGGCGTTATTGAAATCTATAAAAAAGATGGATTAATGTATGGCAAGGTTGTTAAGATTTTGGAAGAAGGGCAAGAAGATAGAATATGTGATAAATGTGACGGAGACTTAAAAGATAAACCTGTTACCGGTATGGAAATTATTACCGGTGGTGAGTTACACAATGATGGGGAATGGAAAGGAAAGCGTTTATTTGACCCAGAACAAGCAATGACTTTTCGTTTTAAGATATGGTTGAACCCAGATAATCCAGATGAGTTGAAAGTCCGTGGTTATTTGGCATTTATCTATAGAACCCAAACATGGCTACGGGTGGAAGGATAACTATGGCGAACTTTATTAATGTAATATTACCCATTCCTCTAGAAAAAAGTTTTACATATAGTGTAACTGCTGAGGAGGCGGCATTACTGCAACCGGGAATGCGTGTAGCAGTGCCTTTTGGTAAATCAAAAATATATACCGGTGTGGTTCAAAGTATTCATCAGAATCCGCCAGAAGTCTATGAGGCAAAGGAAATTCACCAATTATTAGACGATTACCCAATTGTAAACCCAACTCAATTAAAACATTGGGAATGGATAGCGTCTTATTACATGTGTACGTTAGGCGAAGTGGTACGCAGTGCACTTCCTAGTGCATTTTTATTGGAGAGCGAAACATTGGTACTTCGAAATACAGAATATGAAATAGACGAAACCAATCTTTTAGATGATGAGTTTTTGGTGTTCGAAGCTTTACAACATCAAACTATATTGAAAGTTCAAGAAGTTTCCGCTATAATAGAACGTAAAAATGTGCTACCAATTCTTCAGCGATTATTGGAGAAGAAAGTAATCGTTTTAAAAGAAGAGGTGTATGAGCAATACAAGCCAAAGTTGGTTAGGTATGTAAAATTAGGTGCAGAGCATACATCTGACGAAAAACTAGAAGAACTTTTAAAAACATTGACCAGGGCGCCAAAGCAAAGTCAAGTTGTACTTTCTTTATTTCAGTTACAGGGTAGAAGTCAGCATCCAATCAAGGTTACTGAACTTGAAGCATCTAGCAACACCTCTAAATCAGTGATAAAATCATTGATAGATA
The DNA here is from genome assembly GCF_056839145.1 of Maribacter sp. UH1. Taxonomy (NCBI): domain Bacteria; kingdom Pseudomonadati; phylum Bacteroidota; class Flavobacteriia; order Flavobacteriales; family Flavobacteriaceae; genus Maribacter; species Maribacter sp. UH1. Next base: position 30,735 of record NZ_CM166387.1, on the reverse strand, counting down.
AGGGTATTTTAGAAGAATATTACATAAAAACCGATCGGGTAAATTATGACGGTGAAGCAGATAATTCTGAAACTAAAGAATTAAATGAATACCAACAGGCTGCGCTGATAGATATTAAATCTTCATTCAAAACTGGGAAAGTTACCTTGTTAAAAGGAGTGACATCTTCTGGTAAGACCGAAGTTTATGTAAAGCTGATAGAAGAATGTTTGGAAAAAGGTTTGCAGGCTTTATATCTCTTGCCTGAAATTGCTTTGACCACACAGTTGATTAGTAGACTGCAAGAGTATTTTGGTGAAAAAATCGCTATTTACCATTCTAAGTATAATGTACAAGAACGTGTAGAAGTTTGGCAAAATGTTTTGCAAGCAAAACCTAAGGCCCAATTAGTTATTGGGGCTAGATCGGCAATGTACTTGCCATTTAGTAAGTTGGGGTTGGTCATTGTAGATGAAGAGCATGAAAGTTCTTTTAAGCAATTTGATCCAGCTCCAAGATACCATGCAAGAGATGCGGCAATAGTTTTAGGGCTTCTACATAAAGCAAATATTCTGCTGGGTTCTGCAACACCAAGTGTAGAGAGCTACCACAATGCGCAGACAGGTAAATACGGCTATGCAGAAATAACCAGGCGTTATGGTAATGTGCTCATGCCAGAGATGGAATTGGTTGATATTAAAGAAGCATCGAGAAAAAGGAAAATGAAAGGTCATTTCTCTGAGCGTCTTTTTATGGAAATGGAAGAGACCTTGCAAGAAGGTGCACAAATCATACTTTTTCAGAATAGAAGGGGTTTTGCACCATTGATGGAGTGTTTAACCTGTGGTCATACGCCGCAATGCCCAAATTGTGATGTTAGTTTAACCTATCATCAATATAGAAAACAATTACGTTGCCATTACTGTGGACATCATACGGCATTGCCAGAAATTTGTTTTGCTTGTGGTAGTCCAGATTTGGATACCAAAGGTTTTGGTACCGAACAAATAGAAAAAGAAGTATCTGGATTATTTCCCGAAGCTAAAGTAGGTCGAATGGATTTGGATACTACGCGAGGAAAACACGGTTACGAAAAGATCATTACCGCTTTTGAACAGCAAGAATTGGATATTTTGGTAGGTACCCAAATGGTAACTAAAGGGCTTGATTTTAGAAACGTGAATTTGGTGGGTGTAATGAATGCCGATTCACTTTTGAATTTCCCAGATTACCGTGCTCATGAAAGAACCTATCAATTGTTGACGCAAGTATCGGGTAGGGCAGGTCGTACTAAGAAAAGAGGTCGTGTAATTATTCAGACCTATAATCCGTATCACCAAATATTAAAACAGGTAACCACCGGTGATTATGAGGGTATGTATACAGAACAATTATATGAAAGGGAGCAGTTTAAATATCCTCCGGTAAATAGAATTATCAAAGTTACATTTAAACATAAAAATTACAATATTCTAAATGAAGCTGCAGATTGGTTTGCAGGTGCATTACGTACTAATTTTGGAGGTACCGTACTAGGACCGGAATATCCGCCGGTAGCAAGAATTAGAAATCAATATTTGAAACATATTGTAATTAAAGTTCAAAAAGCACATTCACTTGCACAAACAAAAGCGAATATTAGACGAATAGAAAAATCGTTTAAAGCCGTGGCAATGTATAGAAGTGTAAGGGTCATATATAATGTAGACCATATATAAACTAAAAAAGACCGCTAATTAGCGGTCTTTTTTGAAAGTAAAATTATACCATATATTATACGTTACTTAGCGCTTCGGCTAGTTCTGTCTTTTTATTTCTACTTAGAGGTATTGATCTACCGCTAACTTCAACATTCTTACTGTTGAATTTTTCAACCTTTTCTAGGTTAATGATATATGATTTGTGAATTCTTAAAAACTTATCTTCTGGCAATTGCTTTTCAAAAGATTTCATTGTTGATAAGATTACGATATTAGCTTCGTCAGTTACTAATTTTATATAGTCACCAAGTGCTTCTATCCACTTAATATCATTCAAGATAACCTTTCTTTTCTTTAGGTTACTCTTTACAAAAATATGCTCTTCGTCTTCATTGACTCTGTGCAGTTGTTCGTAATTTGCTACAGCTCTTTTAACAGATGCGTCAAAACGTGCCATGGTAATCGGTTTATGTAAATAATCCGTTACATCATAGTCAAATGCTTTAAGTGCATAATCTGGTTTACCGGTAATCAAAATTACCTGAGGACTGTTTTCTAGGGACTCCAGTAGGTCGAATCCTGTAATGATTGGCATTTCAACATCAAGAAAAATAAGATCTATCTCATGGTTCTTGATTCCGTTTTTAGCCTCGATAGCATTACTGTATTCAGCTACCATAGTCAAATTCGGATGATTGTTTACCAACTTGGCAACGGCCATCCTTTGCATGGATGAGTCGTCAACGATGATACTTCTTAACTTCATAAGGGTTGATTTGTGGGGTTAAATCATCGACAAAGAACCGAAAAAACATGCTGAACTGCAACAAAAGATGTGAACAATGCGCTGTTGATCGTGTATTTGGTAATGATATAATATTTAAGATTTGGATTAATTTTATATGTTGTTACCATTCAATAACGAAGAATATTCATATTTCTTATAATTATTTTAAAAAAATATCTATTTTTGCACTCCTTAAAAACAAATATAATATGAACCATTACGAAACTGTTTTCATTTTGAATCCCGTTCTATCTGATGTTCAGATAGAGGAAACAGTTAAGAAATTCGAAGATTTCTTAATTAACAATGGCGCCAAAATGGTAGCTAAAGAGAATTGGGGGCTAAAGAAGTTAGCTTATCCTATTCAAAACAAAAAAAGTGGATTTTACCACTTGTTTGAATTTACTAACTCTGGTGAGGTAGTTACACCTTACGAACAAGAGTTTAGAAGAGATGAACGTGTTATGCGTTTCTTGACCGTTAAATTGGACAAGCACGCAATTGCATGGGCAGAAAAAAGAAGAACAAGAAACAAAACCGCTAAAGCTTAAGTATTATGGCAACATTACAACAACAGGCAAAAGGAAAGAAAGATGGAGAGATCAGATATCTTACTCCATTAAACATTGAGACCAACACTAAGAAGAAGTATTGTCGTTTTAAAAAATCTGGTATTAAGTACGTAGATTATAAAGATGCTGATTTTTTATTGAAGTTGGTAAACGAGCAAGGTAAATTGTTACCTAGAAGACTTACAGGAACTTCATTGAAGTATCAAAGAAAAGTGGCACAAGCCGTAAAGAGAGCTCGTCATTTGGCGTTAATGCCATATGTTGCTGATTTATTAAAATAATAAGAAAAGAATCATGGAGCTTATATTAAAAGAAGACGTACAAAATTTAGGTTTTAAAGACGACGTAGTAAATGTTAAGAACGGTTACGGAAGAAATTTCCTTATACCTCAAGGCTTAGCTACTATGGCTACTGTTTCTGCTAAAAAAGTTTTAGCTGAGAACTTAAAGCAAAGAGCACATAAAGATAAAAAAGTTGTTGATGCTGCTAAGAAAGTAGAAGAAGCATTAAAAGCTTTAGAATTAAAAATCACTGCTAAGACTGGTGCAGCCGATAAATTATTCGGTTCTGTTACTAATGGTGATTTAGCTGATGCAATTGAAAAAGAAGGTCATTCAATTGACAAAAAATTCATTAGCATTCAAGGTGGTGCAGTTAAAAGAACTGGACCTTACAATGCACAAATTAGATTACACCGTGAGGTGATTGTTGATTTTGGTTTCGAAGTAGTTGCGGAACAGAAATAATTAACTATCTAAGTTGATAAATTTAAAAGAGCTATGCGTGCATAGCTCTTTTTTTATTGGTATTTTTGTTAAAGAACTCATAAATAACTCAAAACCAATTAAAATGAAAAACAGCTTGCTTTTTCAATTGTTGTTGCTACTTTTTGTAAGTGCAACCTATGGTCAGGTTACTACCTCTAATATTAGAGGTTTAGTGATGGATGATCAAGACCAACCACTATTTGGCGCTAATATTGTCGCTATTCACACCCCAACAGGTACTAAGTATGGATCAATTACCAATGAAGATGGTAGGTTTAACCTTTTAAACCTTCGTGTTGGTGGTCCTTACACGGTTGAAATTTCTTATGTAGGTTTTAAGCCTTATTTACTTACTGACGTAGATTTATCATTAGGTCAAACATTTAATGTAGATATTAAATTGGCAAGTGAAAGTCAGGCATTAGACGAAGTTACGGTTGTTTCTGATCGCTCAGGTACTTTTAGTAGCGATAGAACAGGTGCGGAAACTAGTGTAGGTCGAAGAGAATTAACTCGTTTACCAACTATTTCTCGTTCAGCACAAGATTTTACACGTCTAGAGCCTACCGCTAGTGGAAATTCTTTTGGAGGTAGAAATGACCAGTTCAACAACTTTTCATTGGATGGAGCAATTTTCAACAACCCATTCGGTTTAGATGCTGCTACACCAGGTGGTCAAACAGACTCGCAACCAATATCTTTAGATGCAATTGAGCAAATTCAAGTATCTACGGCACCATATGATGTAACTCAATCAGGATTTACAGGAGCTTCTGTAAATGCGGTTACAAAGAGTGGTACTAATGAATTTCATGGTACGGTTTATGGCTTTTTCAGAAATGAGGATATGACTGGTGGTAAAATTAAAGGCGATGACATCGTTAAGCCTAAACTTGATCAAAGTCAGTACGGAGTTAGTATTGGAGGACCAATTGTAAAAAACAAATTATTCTTTTTCGCCAACTTTGAAAGAGATGAACGTACAGATTTAGGTACTAACGGATGGGTGCCAAATACAGGTTCTGGTGCAATTAACGAATCTAGAGTATTGGAAAGTGACTTAATTAATGTACAAAATCAGTTATTGGCGGTGGGTTATGATCCAGGTGCTTACGAAGGTTTTACACATGATGCAGAATCTACAAAAGGTCTTTTTAAGCTAGATTGGAATATTAATGATAACAACCGTTTGGCTGTTATTTATAACTTTTTGAAATCTTCAAAAGAGAAACCTGCACACCCAACGGCAATACAATTTAGAGGTCCTAATGCAAACACATTACAGTTTCAGAATTCAGGATATGAAATAAATAATGACCTAAAGTCTATTCAAGTTGAATTGAACTCGACATTATCGGAAACGGCTTCGAACAAGTTACAAGTAGGATATACCCACTTTGACGATTATAGAAATCCGTTTTCTACTCCGGCACCTTCTATAAACATAACAAAAGATGGTTCTAACTATATTATTGCCGGTCATGAGCCATTTTCCGCAAATAACAGATTAGATCAAAAAGTATTGCAGATTACAAACAACTTAAATTTTTATAAAGGAGATCATACGTATACAGTTGGTTTTTCTTTGGAGAAATTTATGTTCGATAATTCATTTAACCTAACCGCTTATGGTTTTGATTTATTTGGTGGTGTAGATATTGCAGATTTTGATGCAACTACCTATGATTTTGCTGGTCCACAAGCAACATTTAATGCAAATAATGCAGTTCCAGATGGAGAAGGTTGGGCATTGGCAGAGACTAACGTGGGTCAATTAGCTTTTTATGTTCAAGATGAATGGAATGTAAATGAGAAATTCAAATTAACATATGGTGTTCGTTTTGATAAGCCTTTGTTCTTTGATTCTGCAGAGAAAGCACAAGATGTTATTGATAGAGGTTTTGTTATAGCTGATCAGCCATACCAAAATCCTAATACAGGTGAAACTGTATTTATAGATAACACGCAAATGCCTTCTAACGATTGGTTGATTTCACCAAGAGTTGGTTTTAACTATGATGTTTATGATGATAAATCATTACAATTGCGTGGTGGTTCTGGTTTGTTCACCGGTCGTTTCCCATTCGTATGGTTAGGAAATCAGATTTCTTCTCCAGACGTATTTTTCTTGCAGGCTGTTGACCCAGATTATAAGTTTCCACAAGTATGGAGGACAAATTTAGGTGCAGATAAGCGTTTGGATAATGGTATGGTGCTTACTGCAGATGTATCATATACAAAAGATATCAATGGTCCTCATGTACAAAACTGGGCATTGACTTCACCATCAGGTAATTTATCTGGTGTAGATACAAGAGCAACATATACTGAAGGAGATTTATTAAACAGCTTTGGTTTAGGGGCTGGTCCTTACGTTTTTACAAACTCTAATAAAGGAAGAATTTGGAATGCATCTTTAAAAGCTCAGAAAAACTTCAGCAATGGTTTGTATGCTATGATGGCGTATAGTTATTTAGATGCTAAAGATGTGAATTCAATTGAAGCAGAGATAACATCAGATGCTTTTGCAGGTAACCCAATTATCAATGATGCCAATGCAGATGTACTAGCGCCATCAAAATATGGAGATAAGCATAGGTTCATTGGTGTAGCTAGTAAAAACTGGCAATACGGTAAATGGGCTACTACACTTTCTACGTTTTTTGAATATGCTCAAGGTGGTAGATTCAACTATACTTATGGTGGTGATATTAATGGTGACGGTTCTGGTATCAATGACCTAATTTATGTGCCTACATCTGCAGAAATAGGACAAATGCAATTTTCTGGTGCCGGTCAAGGAACAGCTTTTGATGCATATATTGCTCAAGATGATTACTTAGGTGGTCGCAGAGGTCAATATGCAGAGCGTTACGGAGCTTTAGCGCCATGGAGAGGGCGTTGGGACGTTAAGTTCTTACAAGATTATAAAATCAATGTATCTGAAGGCAAAACCAATACCATTCAATTTAGTGTAGATGTGTTGAACATAGGTAACTTGATCAGTTCTGATTGGGGCTTGGTACAACAGCCTAACGCAGTACAACCTATTGGTGTATCTGTAGATTCGGATACAAACGTACCTACGTATACGTTTAGTTCTGATTTAACAGAAACTTTTGGGTACGATGCTAGTTTATTATCTAGATGGCAAGCACAAGTAGGATTGAGATATATCTTCTAAGTTTTTAAAATTAAGTTGTAAAAGCCCTAACAAATATGTTGGGGCTTTTTATTTTTGCAAAATGAAATATACGAGGCTAACAAAAGAACAATTAGAAGAGTTGCATCCAGAATTTATTAATTTTCTGGCAACACAATCTATAACTGGCGATGAGTGGGAAACTATAAAAAAAGATAAACCAGAAGTAGCAGAGGAAGAGTTAGATGTTTTTAGCGATTTGGTATGGGAAGGAGTGCTGACTAAAGTTTCTTATTTAGAGAATATTTCAGACAAGCAAATGCACCTTTTTCATTTAACCGAAAAAGAAATGAAATTGATATCGGTAAAAGTGATGAATCCTGAGATTGACTTAACTACGCCAATAGGTTTTGACTGGTTCAAGAGAAATTGGCAATCAGATTTCGTAGAATATTTGACCGCTGCAAAAGCTTATACTGATGATAAAAATGTAGACAAGTTTTTGTTACTTCAGCAAGGAGCGGTTATAACAAAAGGAGAATTGTATAAATGGTTCGAAAAAGTAATCGTTACCAAATAAAACAATAATAATCTAGTATTCATACTATTGAAATATTGTCTTAGTTATTTGAAGGCTATATTTGTAATACAATAAAAAATTAATGGCACAGAAACCATCTATACCAAAAGGAACCCGCGATTTTAATCCATCAGAAATTGCAAAGCGTAATTATATATTTGACATCATTAAAAGAAATTTTCAAACATATGGCTTTCAGCCTATTGAAACCCCTTCTTTTGAGAATTCAGATACGTTATTGGGTAAATATGGAGAAGAAGGTGATCGATTGATTTTTAAGATATTGAATTCTGGAGATTTTCTTAGAAAGGTAGATGATGCTACTTATGCGGATAAAAATTCAAACAGTATTGCTCCAAAAATTACTGAAAAAGCCTTGCGTTATGATTTAACCGTTCCCTTTGCACGGTACGTAGTAATGCACCAAAACGAGTTAGATTTCCCTTTTAAGCGTTATCAAATTCAACCCGTTTGGAGGGCGGATAGACCTCAAAAAGGTCGGTTTAGAGAATTTTTTCAATGCGATGCCGATGTAGTGGGATCAGATTCCTTATTACAAGAGGTGGAATTGATTCAGTTATATGATGCCGTATTTTCCGATTTAAAATTGGAAGGGGCAACCATAAAAATGAACAATAGAAAAATATTAGCAGGTATAGCAGAAGTTATAGGAGCTAAAGATTTACTTATAGACTTTACCGTTGCTTTGGATAAGCTGGATAAAATAGGGGAGGACGGAGTTAAAAAAGAAATGCTTGCAAAAGGGATTTCTGAGGAAGCAATTGAAAAGGCATCTCCATTATTTTTACCTCAAGGAAGTAACGATGAGCAATTAGAGCGTTTAGATGCCTTATTGAAAGATTCTGAAGAAGGTAAAAAAGGCTTGGAAGAACTTCGTTTTATTTTAGAAACCATAGCTGTTTTAGGCTTGCAATCCGCTAATTTATCTATAGATGTTACTCTTGCACGCGGGCTTAATTATTACACAGGAGCTATTTTTGAGGTTGCAGCGCCAGAAGGTGTGAAAATGGGATCAATAGGCGGTGGCGGTCGCTATGATGACCTTACCGGTATTTTTGGTTTGAAGAACGTAAGTGGAGTAGGAATATCGTTTGGTCTAGATCGTATTTATTTGGTTTTAGAAGATTTAGGGCTCTTCCCAGAGGCAATTGACCAATCTCTACAAGTATTGTGTGTCAATTTTGGAGATAAAGAAGCTATGGCTGCCTTAAAACTGGTAAGTCAATTACGTAAGCAAGGTGTCAAAGCCGATATCTATCCATCTAGTGCCAAGATGCAAAAGCAAATGAAATATGCCAATAATCGTAATGTACCTTATGTAGTTTTAATTGGGGAACAAGAGTTGGATGAGAATTCATTCGTTGTAAAAAACATGAAAGAAGGTACACAAGAAAAGTATAGTTTAAACAAAGTTGCAGACTTTGTAAATTACTTGAGCTAACTACTTTAAAATCAGATAAAAGTTTACTGAGTCATTTTTGATTATATTTGGTTAACCAATTTGGTTGTGCAATTCTACATTGTATAATTGATATAGGATTAAATCAAAATTAAATCAAGTTTTATAATTACAACATCATGACGAACAGTAACAAATTATCTGGAAAAAATATACTCATAACAGCCGGAGCTCAAGGAATTGGAGAAGCAATTACCAAGCATTTTATTGATAGCGGTGCCAATGTTGCTATTCATTATTTTTCTAGTGCAGATACTGCAAATGAATTGGTAAAGTACGCGACAGATAAGGGTTTAAAAGCAATTTCAATATCTGGAGATTTAACTAAAGAGGAAGATGCAAATGCATTAGTTGAAAAAACGGTTGAAGCTTTAGGCGGTCTAAACATTCTTGTAAATAATGCCGGGTCTTTAGTGGCTAGAAAGTTACTAAGCGAAATGGAAACAGAATTTTGGCACAAGGTGATGGATATTAATTTGACTTCAATGATGTTCGTTACACGAGCAGCAGCACCATATTTGGCAAAGAATGAAAATAGTAGCATTGTCAACTTGGCATCTTTAGCTGGGCGTAAAGGCGGTCACCCTGGATCATTGGTGTACTCTACCAGTAAAGGAGCTATTTTAACCTATACAAGGGCACTTGCATCAGAATTGGGACCTCAGGGAACAAGAGTTAATGCAGTTGCACCAGGACTTATATTAGGTACCTCATTTCACAATACACATACCACCAAAGAATCTGCAGCAGAAACTACAAAAGGTATTCCTATTCAAAGAGCTGGTAATGCAGATGATGTTGCCAGAGCTGTGCTGTATTTAGCCTCTGAATATGATGGCTTTATTACTGGAGCTACGCTTGATATAAATGGCGGAGTTTACAACATGTAATATTCGATAAAATCATTGTAAAACTAGTCGCTTTAGGGTGACTAGTTTTTTATTCTCATACTTATAAAAATATAATTATGCTTAAGACTCCGGTTATTCATCCTACAATTATGGAAGCGCTTGGGCGCTCAGGTCATTTTGCGCAAGTGGTTATTGCAGATGGTAATTTACCTGTTGGTGCAATGACAGGTCCTAATTCTACAACAGTTCATTTAAACTTTCGCCCTGGATTGTTAGATGCACTTACTGTGTTGGAAGGTATATTAGAAGTTTGTCCTGTACAAGGTGCTATAGTAATGGAAAAGCCTGCGGAAGCAAATGCAGAAATTCATGATGCTTATAAAAATTTGTTGGGAGATGTGACTTGGGATGAAATGGAACGTTGGGCTTTTTATGATAAAATTAGAGATGAAAATACCACGCTGATTATTCAAACAGGTGAGCAACGACGTTTTGCTAATTTAATTTTAACCGTTGGCGTTGTAAAAATGGCTGAAGAATCTGGTTTTTAATTGAACATTTTATAGAAGAACATAAAGGCTATACATTGTTTTTTCTACTGGATATTTCTTTAAGTATGGTCTTATAATAAGAAATATCATGAGGAACATAATTGTATTTTGAAGTGTCCATCACTGCTTTGCTAAATTGTTTTATCGACTCTAGTTTTAATGCCTCAACTTCACTGTCTTGTTTTTGAAGTGCACTAAAAGGTAATTTTAGCTTAGTAATAAATGTATGATGAAACTCGTAGTCCTTTAATATTTCAGAATGCTTTTTTACGGATTTAAAAATGCCTATTTTTTCTAAATCAGAAGGTAGAATTGTCAAACCTATTTCTTCTTGTACTTCACGTAATGCAGATGTTATGATGTCCTCTCCAGCCCCAATATGTCCGGCAACGGATACATCCCACAGTAACGGATATACATCTTTGTCTTTACCACGTTGTTGGATTAGAATTTTTCCATCTGAAGTATAAAACCAAATATGAACAGTTTGATGAAACCAACCGTTTTTATGCGCTTCGGATTTCATGGCGGTTGTATCGGTCATATTACCTTCAGCATCTAAAATGTCTATTAATTCATCCATAGAAATAAAAAATCCCTCCGATAAAAGAGGGATTATATAAATTTAATCGAAGTAGCTAAAAGTTTCTCCGTCTTTAATTGTTAAGAGTGTTTCGTAGATTAAACGAATTACATTTTCAACATCATCTTTATGAACCGTTTCTACTGTAGTATGCATGTAGCGTAGCGGCAAAGAAATCAATGCAGAAGCAACTCCGCCATTACTATAGGCAAAAGCATCAGTATCTGTACCTGTGGATCTAGAAGCGGCCATTCTTTGAAATGGTATCTTATTATCTTCAGCTGTTTTAATGATACGTTCGCGCAACTTGTTTTGAACTGCAGGCGCATAAGAAATTACAGGACCAGCACCAATTTCTGTATGACCTTGTACCTCTTTTTTAATCATAGGTGTGGTGGTGTCATGACAAACATCTGTTACAATGGCAACATTAGGTTTAATAGTCTGTGTAATCATTTCTGCACCACGTAAACCTATTTCTTCCTGTACAGAATTTGTTATATAAAGTCCAAATGGCAACTCAACTTTATTCTCATGTAATAAACGAGCAACTTCGGCAATCATGAATCCGCCAGCTCTATTGTCTATAGCTCTACAAACGTATTTGTTTTTGTTAAGAATTTGAAATTCGTCTGGGTAAGTGATTACACAACCTACGTGAACCCCAAGCTTTTCTACTTCTTCTTTATTTGTAGCACCAACATCAACCGTAATATTCTCAATTTTTGGAGTTTCCTCTTTGGGTCCTTTTCTGGTATGTATTGCCGGCCAGCCAAAAATACCTTTTACAATTCCTTTGGAAGTATGGATATTAACCCATTTAGAAGGAGCTATTTGGTGATCACTACCACCATTTCTAATGACATGAATTAAACCGTTATCTGTGATATAGTTTACATACCAAGAAATTTCATCAGAATGTCCTTCAATAACTACTTTATATTTAGCATCAGGGTTTATAACGCCCACAGCAGTACCATATGTGTCTGTAATAAATGTATCTACATAAGGTTTTAGGTAGTCCATCCATATTTTTTGCCCTTCCCACTCATATCCTGTAGGGGCAGCATTATTAAGGTATTTTTCAAAGAAGTCTTCAGACTTTTTAGTAATTATTTTTTTATTAGCCATTAAAATAAGTTTAGAATACAAACTTAAGAATATTAGCGTTGTATAAGTAATAACCTTCTTTAATAATCGTTAATTTTGGCAGGACTTTTGTTAAGCCTATGGTAATGAAATATAACTTTTTACTTCTTTTTTTACTATTCAGCGGCATGACCATATGCAATGCCCAGGTTGAAGAACAGGAACTTGATTCCATTACGGAAAAGATGATTATTGTTGCCGGTGATTCTTTGGTTCAAAGTTCAATAGCCTTGCAAGAAGCTTATGTATTTGGTAAACTTAAATTCTCATCTTACGACGAAAAGTTACGGTATTACATTTTACGTAGAAAAACACAAAAAGTATATCCGTATGCAAAAATGGCGGCAGAGCGTTTGGTAGAGTTGAACGATAGTTTATCGAATATGAAGAACAATCGTAAACGTAAAAAGTATACTAAAAAAGTACAGAAATTTATTGAAGAGGAGTTTTCTGAAGAGTTGAAAAAATTAACGCGTACAGAGGGTCAAATTTTAGTTAAACTAATTTATAGACAAACAGGTACTACGGCTTTTGATTTGGTAAAGGATTTAAGAAACGGATGGCGTGCATTTTGGTACAATACCACGGCAAAGCTTTTTAGTATTAGTATCAAAGAAGAATTTCACCCAGATCTAATTGAGGAAGATTACTTGATTGAAGATATTTTACAACGAGCTTTCTCTAAAGGTAAATTAGAGCGGCAAGAAACTGTTTTAGATTACGACTATGATAAGTTGTATAATAAGTGGAAGAGAACTACAAAAATACCTCAAGATTAAGATGATTTTTGTTTCTTTCCGAACATGGAGTCCATTATTGTCATAATACCTTTAAAACCTGTTCTAACTGCAAAGAACGCCAGGATTACACCAATGATACAAACGGGCCAGAACATAACATTTTCTTGATTTTTAAATGCTTGCCATAATATTATAGGCGCCGTAAACATTAGAACTACGGTAATCGCCAATTTTTTTAAACCTGTAACCAGTAAATCTTTATCAGTTCGTTTCATTTTCTGTTATGGTTATACTGTCTTTATATTCTTCTACAATAGCAAAGTAACCTAATGCATAATTATCTGTGCTGTCAACATTATCAACTATTTCGTCATTATCAATATCGGTAATATTTATGATATTACCACGAACCGTAGCTGCTGGCGTTTGAAAAGGACCTTGGTCACCACCGGATTGTACTATAATCTGGTTCATATAATTGTAAAAAGGCTCATCCACCCCAATAAGACTAACATCTACTACAGAGCTGGTGTTTAGTTCAAGTTCATTGTCATAGAAATAAGAGAAAACAAATGTCTGCCCCTGGTAAAATTCATCTTCTGTCACAAGAAATTCTCCAAAATCTAAATCTAAAAGATAAAAATCATCACTATCCCCAGGATCGGTAAATGTTACGATAACTTCTGTTTCATCTCCTGAAAAAAGAGTTTCATCACCTTGCTCTAAAGAGTCTATTGGTACCGATTTTACATACGTGGTAGTAGCTAAATATTGCTCATCATCTGTTGTGATTATCAGTTGAAAAACATCACCTTCATTGATATTACCAACCCTAATTTTTTGGTCGCTATCAAATGATGGGTCCGGAACCCATTTTCCGCTTCCAGGTTCAACTTCCGCTAAATTAGATACTCCGCCACCTTCCAAAATTTCTGGAGCATCTTCTCTGGGAGTACCGTAATAAATGATAGCGCTTTTAATGCTTGCAACTGTATTTTCTTCAAAGAAAGAACTACTCTCAGAAACCACTATTTCAATTGGTAGGTATTCTTCATTTTCATCAACTCTGATTACCCCGTTAACAATGAGTCTACTAACATTATCTGGTAGCTCAACGTCAACAACATCTTCGCATGATGCAAAGATTGTTATTATCAGTATACATATTAAATAGCGTTTCATAGCTTATAATTTAAAATTGTAGGTAACAGCGGGTACAATGCCGAATATAGATGTACGGACCGCTTCGTTTACACCTGTGTCATCATTCTGTCTAAAGCTAATAGAAGCAGCATTTCTTCTATTGTAGACATTGTATAGGCTGAAAACCCATTCCCCTTTTATTTTTCTGGTTTTATTCTTTCTAGGAGTTAATGTGGCCGAAAGGTCTAGGCGATTATATGCCGGTAATCGCTGTGTATTTCTAAGACCGTAATATGGTACGGTTAAGTTTTGAAACTGAAATTGACCGATTGGATAGTTGGTAGGTTGCCCGGTTTGGTAGGTGAAATTACCGCTAAAATTCCATTTGTCATTTGCATCAAAGCTTATGAACATAGAGATATCGTGGGTTTTATCATATGGAGTGTTGTACCAATTTCCAAAATTTATTCCAGTTTCAATATTGCTACGACCATTATCTGTAGAAGATGTTCTTCCTGGTGTTCGCTGCTCTGATTTAGATAAAGTATATGCTAACCAGCCTTGAAGTTTACCTTCGTTTTTCCGTAGTAAAACTTCTAGTCCGTAGGCTCTTGCTTCACCATTTAAAATAACCTGTTCAATGGCATTATTGGCAATTAAATTAGCGCCATCTATATAATCTATTCTGTTTTGAACGTCCTTATAGAAAACCTCTGTTTCAAAAGAATAATCCCCTTCGTTTATATTTTTAAAATATCCCAAGGCATATTGATCTAATAACTGTGGTTTTGTAAAAGGTCCGCTGGGCGTCCATACATCTAAAGGAGTAGGGGAGCTTGTATTCGATAATAAGTGTAAATATTGAGCCAATCTTGTATAGCTAGCTTTAATGGAGCTGGTCTCGTTTAATGTGTATGATAAAGATGCTCTTGGTTCAAAATTACTGAAGTTGGATAATGTGGTTCCTTTACCGGGATTAATAACATCAATAGGTTCGGCTTCCTTATAAATTAATAACAAAGGGTCAAATTCAACAGGGTTGTTATTTGCGTATACATTTAACTCATCCTGACCCAGTCGCATGAAATGGCTAAAGCGTAATCCATAGCCTAGACTTAGATTGTCCGTTACTCTGTGTTCAAAATCTACATATGCAGCAAATTCATTAGCATATTTTTGGATGAGCTGTTCTTCAATAATTCCTGACTCGGCATTACTGGGCTCAATTTTTCCGGGGTTGAATTGATAGTACACGTTATTAACACCGTAGTTTACTTGTAATTTATCTGTAGCATAGTGTTTAAGGTCATATTTTATATTGAAATTTCTAATACCGGAATTCCAATTAAAACCTACGAAATCTAATTTTAGTCCGTAATAGTAATCAGAGTAAATTAAAGATAGGTTAGAGAAAAGTTTGTCAGAAAATAAATGATTCCATCTAAAGTTACCTACGGTGTTGCCATACGTATTAACGAAACTATCATTGATTCCAAAAACATCGCGACCAAAATAACCGGACAGAAAAATATTATTCTTATCGTTTAATCTATAGTTTAACTTTGTGTTCAGGTCATAGAAATAGGCGGTGTTGTCCACATCAAAAAGAGGTAGAAAAAGATGCGCGTATGAAGCTCTACCACCAATAAGAAATGCAGCTTTATCCTTTTTTATAGGACCTTCAATTAAAAGTCTACTAGCAACGGCGCCAATACCACCGTTCATTTTAAATTCTTTGCTATTACCTTCTTTTTGAAATATATCTAATACCGATGACACTCTGCCGCCATAACGCGCAGGTATACCACCTTTATAGAGTTTTACATCTTTTATGGCATCGGGATTGAAAACAGAAAAGAATCCGAATAAGTGTGATGAATTAAAGATGATAGCTTCATCTAGCAAGATTAGATTTTGATCAGCTGCCCCTCCACGAACATTAAACCCAGATGCACCTTCACCTGCATTGGTAACACCAGGTAATAGCAATATGGATTTGATGACATCGGCTTCGCCAAGAATTACCGGTATTTTTTTTATGGTGCCCACAGAAAGTGTGTTAACGCTCATTTGTGGCTTCCTAATATCCATCTTTTCCACATTTTCGGTAACCACTACTTCCTCTAACTGTTCGGCTTCTTCTTCTAATAAAAAATCTATACGTCTATTTTCGGTAAGTTCAATTTCTTTAATGATATCTTCAAAGCCTAAATAGCTAACAAGAACCTTATAAGTACCTTCAGGTAAGGATATAGAATAAAAACCATATTCATTGGTAGTAACACCGGTGCTTAATTCAGGTATGGCAACCGTAACTCCTATAAGTGTTTCGTTACTGCTAGATTCAGATATAGAACCACTTAAAGTATATTTTTGTTGGCTCCATGAAGAAAAGGAGAAGCAAAGCAATGAGATAAGAATAAACGGTAAATATCCTTTCATCAATTTTTTTAGTAAAAATACTTAGAAATAGGGGATACTCCTACAACTAATTAAAAGACAAAAAAAAGACCCTTAACTAAAGTTAAAGGTCTTTTGTAAATATTCTTATAAGATTAAATGGAGTTTAAAATACCATTTAAAGTTTTACTAGGTCTCATAGCTTCAGCAACAAGAGCAGCGTCTGGCTTGTAATAACCACCTATGTCTTGTTTAGAACCTTGAGCATCTATTAATTCCGTAAGAATCTGAGATTCCTTAGAATTGATTTCTGAACTTACTTTAGAAAATATAGCTTTTAACTCAGCATTGTCATCTTGTAATGCTAAAGCCTCTGCCCAATATTTAGCTAAGAAGAAGTGACTACCTCTTGTATCAATCTCTTTTACTTTTCTAGAAGGTGACTTATCATTTAGTAGAAATTTCTCAGTTGCGCTATCTAAGCTATCGCCTAGGACTTTAGCTGCTGGATTGGAATTTTTCTCACCGAAAAATTCTAATGATACTCCTAATGCCAAAAACTCACCTAAAGAATCCCATCTAAGATGACCTTCTTCTATAAATTGCTCTACGTGTTTTGGAGCAGAACCACCAGCACCAGTTTCAAAAAGTCCCCCACCGTTCATTAAAGGTACAATAGAAAGCATTTTTGCACTTGTACCAACCTCTAAAATAGGGAAAAGGTCAGTAAGGTAATCACGTAAAACGTTACCGGATACCGATATAGTATCTTTACCGGCCTTCATTCTTTTTAAAGTAAATTCAGTAGCTTTAATAGGAGACATTATTTGAATATCTAAACCAGCAGTGTCTTCGTTTGCTAAGTAAGTATTTACTTTTTTGATTAGTTCAGCATCATGAGCTCTGTTTTCATCTAACCAGAAAATAGCAGGATCATTAGTTGCTTTAGCTCTTGATACGGCTAATTTTACCCAGTCTTCAATGGGTGCATCCTTAACTTGACACATTCTCCATATATCACCATCATTAACTTCGTGTTCTATTAGTACTTTTCCGGTTGCTATATCAATTACTTGAACTTTTCCGTCTTGTTTAATTTCAAAAGTCTTGTCATGAGAACCATATTCTTCAGCCTTTTGAGCCATAAGTCCTACATTTGGTACCGTGCCCATAGTAGTTGGTTCAAAAGCACCATTTTCTTTACAGAAATCTATAGTTGCACTGTATATACCTGCATAACTGCTATCTGGAATAACTGCTTTAGTATCTTGAGCTTTACCTTCTTTGTTCCACATTTGACCAGAATTTCTGATCATTGCAGGCATAGAGGCATCGATAATTACATCACTAGGAACATGAAGGTTGGTAATTCCCTTATCAGAATTTACCATAGCTAAATCCGGTCCGTTTGCTAGAGCATCATCTAAATCTTTGTTGATGGCATCTTTTTCATCTGCAGGAAGTTTATCGATTTTCTGGTATAAACTAGCTAAACCATCATTAGGGCTAACACCTAAAGTGTCAAAAGTATCTGCATATTTTTCAAAGACAGGTTTTAGAAAAGTTTCTACAACATGACCAAAAATAATTGGATCGGACACTTTCATCATGGTAGCTTTTAAATGCACAGAGAAAAGAACACCTTTATCCTTAGCATCTTTGATTTCTTTCTTTAAGAAATCCAATAAAGCAGTTTTATTCATTACCGTTGCATCGATAATTTCACCCTTAAGCAAGCCAAGGTTATCTTTAAGTATCGTTTCAGAACCCTCTGAAACTAATTTAATTTGTACAGAAGTGGCATCGCTCAATGTCAATGACTTTTCATTGGCTTGAAAATCGCCGTCGCCCATAGTGGCAACATGCGTTTTAGAGCTAGAGCTCCATGCACCCATACTATGTGGATTTTGCTTTGCATAGTTCTTTACGGCTCTAGGTGCTCTACGGTCAGAGTTACCTTCACGTAATACCGGGTTTACCGCACTACCTTTAATTTTATCGTATTTCGCCTTAATTCCTTTCTCTTCATCATTCTTAGGCTCGTCTGGGTAGTTAGGTAGTTTATAACCTTTAGACTGTAATTCTTGAATGGCTTCCTTTAATTGAGGAACAGAAGCGCTAATATTAGGTAATTTTATAATGTTTGCTTCTGGCTGTTTAGCCATGTTGCCCAATTCTTCCAAATCATTGGACACCTGTTGTTCTTTCGTTAAAAGTTCAGGGAATGTTGCGGCAATTCTACCGGCTAAAGAAATATCTTTAGTTTCAATTTCAATTCCTGATGATTTAGTGAACGCTTTTACAATAGGTAAAAAAGACTCCGTTGCCAAAGCTGGCGCTTCGTCTGTTTTAGTATAAAAAATTTTGGACATTTGCGGTTTGTTTTAATTTAAGCGGAACAAATATACGATTTTCTAAAAGTTTGAAAGCGGGGAGAGGCCTTAATATTTCAGCCTGAAGAAGAAGATTTGTTAAATAACAAAAGCCATATCAATGTACGCATACAATGATATGGCTTTTTAGAAAAAGTTTACGGACAGTTTGTTCCAATTTTTATTAGAACGGCAACCCTTGATTGCACCCGCTTTACTAATTCAACGTTGTAAAATGTTTTTCGATTCTCAGGTACGTAACCTGACATCTACACATCATTTCTTCTTTGCCGTCTTTATTGTAAAATAGAAACCTAGTATATAGTTTTTCTATAATTCAATTCATTTTAAGTGCTATAAGCGACAGCTTATAGTTTTAAAAATTACTCCATTCAATATTAATTAAATGTTTAAGTAGAACAGCAATACGTAAGAACGTAAACTTCGTAGTAATTTTAAAATTGGTTTCTTCGTCACTCCAATTTCTCGATTACACTACAATTTACAAAAAAATACAATTCAAATGTAAAATTTATAAATATTTATTAATCAACACTTTATGAACAGGTGTTATTCACTTTTGTTCATAAAAAAAGCACTGTCTCAAAAAAAATGAAACAGTGCTTAATATTATAATGGAGAGAAATTTATCCTCTTACCTCTTTAATTCTAGCTTTCTTACCAGTTAACTCACGGAAATAGTAAATTCTAGATCTACGTACTTTACCACGTTTATTAACTTCAATTTTTTGTAATGCTGGTAAGTTTACAGGGAAGATACGCTCAACACCTACTGTACCTGACATTTTACGGATAGTAAAAGTTTCCGTTGAACCAGAACCTCTACGTTGTATTACAACTCCTTTAAAGAACTGAGTTCTTGTTTTTTCACCTTCCTTAATTTCATAGTATACTGTGATTGTATCACCAGCAGAGAATTTTGGAAAATCTTTTTTAGCTACGAACTCGTCTTGTACAAATTTTATTAATGATTCCATTGTCTATTTAATTGGAATTAAATTAAAGCAACATTCACGATTATCGTCAGAGGTTGTTCTAACAGGGTGCAAAAATAATATTTAAATTAAAACCCACAAGTATTTATATGGTTTTTCTTTAATATTAAAAATTGGCTACTCAAGTAAGTCCGGTCGTAGTTTTTCAGTACGCTCGTATGCCTTGTTTTCACGCCACTCTTCAATTTTTCCGAAATTACCGCTTAATAGAATTTCTGGAACCTTCATCCCATTATATTCAGCAGGTCTAGTGTATACTGGCGGTGCTAAAAGTCCATCCTGAAAGGTATCCGTCAGGGCAGAAGTTTCATCGTTCAATACACCTGGTAGTAATCTAATAATAGAATCGCACAGAACTGCAGCACCTAATTCTCCGCCGGAAAGTACGTAATCTCCTATGGATATTTCTTTAGTGATAAAAGCATCTCTAACACGTTGGTCAACACCTTTATAATGCCCGCAAAGAATTATAATGTTCTCTACCATGGAAAGTGTATTTGCCATTTTCTGATTTAGAGTAGCGCCATCCGGCGTCATGTAGATAACTTCATCATAGTCTCGTTGCGACTTCAATTCGGTAATACACTTATCTATTGGTTCTATCATTAAAACCATACCTGCGCCGCCGCCAAACTGATAGTCATCAACATTACGGTATTTGGTAGAGGTGTAATCCCTAATATTATGAAAGTGGACTTCAACCAATCCTTTATCAATGGCTCTTTTTAAAATGGAGGCTTCAAACGGGCTGGTAAGTAATTCAGGTAATACGGTAATAATATCTATTCGCATCTTTTAATCTTGCATCATCATTTAACCTGCCAAAAGTAATGAAAAGCATGGTAATCTTTTTCCCATCCTAATTTCTCATATAATTTTTGCGCAGGATTATCAATAGCTGTTTCCAATGCTAGTCCTTTGTAGCTATTCTCTTTGCAAAATTCTTGCGCTTTTAAAAGTAATTGTTCACCAATAGATTTTCCTCTATAATCCGCATGAACAAACAAATCATTTAAAATGAGGGATTCTTGTAAACTTACAGAAGAGAAAGTATAATATAATTGTGTAAAGCCTACGGCTTTATTGTTTTCGTATGCTGCAAATATGATGGATTCCTCTTTTGTAATTCTACTTTTTAAAAACTTGGTTGCAGCATCAATATCAGATTCCATTTGATAAAACACTCTATACCCATCAAAAAGAGGTAAGATGTCGTTAATGTCTGTTATTGTAATTCTTTTTATTTGTATCATATCAAAAAAAAGCTCCATAAAGGAGCTTTTAATTATTTAGTTTTTTTCTGCTTATTTATTTCATCTTGTAGTTGCCTACTTATTTTTTGCTCTCGCTCTAAAGCTCTTCTTCTATGGTCTTCGTATTCAACTTCTAGTTCAGAAAGGTTTTGTTTTGCCTCTTGGGTTAAAATATTACTATTTCTAAATTTATAGATAAATAAACCTAGCGTTAAAAACAATGCTCCAATTATTGTCCAAAGAACAAAATTATAAGTCCCTTTAGAAACAGGTAGACCTAAAAAAGACATGCTATCTTTTTCTTCGGTAACCGCGCCTAAATTTGTGGTTGTCTCTTCTAATTTTTTATTTAAGG
This sequence comes from Maribacter sp. UH1, assembly GCF_056839145.1. Taxonomy (NCBI): domain Bacteria; kingdom Pseudomonadati; phylum Bacteroidota; class Flavobacteriia; order Flavobacteriales; family Flavobacteriaceae; genus Maribacter; species Maribacter sp. UH1. The sequence goes on along the minus strand of NZ_CM166387.1, from coordinate 9,314 downwards.
ATGTAATTGTAGTTTCATGTTCAGCAATAGTAGATTTTAGCTCGCCTGTCTTTTTATTCATGGCAGCAATAGAATCCAAAACATTCTTTCTAATCTTAAATAGATTAGTTTCTTTAACCACTTCATATCTAACACCGTCTGCCCTATAATTTCCAGAACGCTTAGCAATATAATCGAACTGATTGCTGATCGGACCTTCGTCTAAAGATAATTTATCTTCCTCTTCTTCAGTATCTTGAGCAAATTGCACGTTACTAGCTAAAAGAAAGGCCAGTAATAATAGTATTCGATAAAACTTCATGTAATAGATTCTTAGGTTAATTTGAATAATTTAGAGTTGACTAAAGTACTTTATAATTATTGAATTATAAAAAAAAAGTATAAAGCTTGAACTAGTTTATTTAACTACGTTACTAATTACCAAATAGATGTTTTATTTATAGCTTTTTAATAATAAGTAAAACGACGTACTTTGGCAATATACTTTGCTAAACGAATAACTTGGTGAGAATAGCCATATTCATTGTCATACCATATATAAAGAACAATATTTTTTCCTGACTCCGATACTATAGTTGCCATACTATCATAAATAGATGGGGCAGAAGTACCTATGATATCCGATGACACCAATTCTTTATCTAATGAATATTTGATTTGTTCTACCAAATCACCTTCAAGAGCGTATTTTTTAATCATGCTGTTAACACCTTCAAGAGATGTCTTTTGGTCAACATCAAGATTTAAAATAGCTAAAGAACCATTAGGTACTGGAACGCGAATGGCGTTAGAAGTCAACTTCCCTTTCAAAGATGGTAGCGCTTTTGTAACTGCTTTTCCGGCTCCTGTTTCGGTAATGACCATATTAAGTGCGGCTGCACGACCTCTTCTATATTTGCCATGCATATTGTCCACCAAATTTTGATCGTTCGTATATGCATGAATAGTTTCTAGGTGTCCTTTTTCAATACCTAAAGTTTCTTCAATAGCCTTTAGTATTGGTGTAATGGCATTAGTTGTACAAGAAGCAGCTGAAAAAATCTCAGTATCGTCTGGGTCATATTCTAAATGATTAACCCCGTGGACAATATTAGCTACCTCTTTACCTGGTGCTGTTAATAGCACTTTAGATGCTCCTTTAGCTTGTAAATGTCTTTCTAATTGTTCTTTGGTTCTGAAGGCACCAGTGTTATCTATGACCAAAGCATGATTAATACCGTATTCCGTATAATCAATCTCTTCTGGCATGTTAGCGTAAATAACATGTACCGTTGTACCGTTAATAATAAGCTTTAGGTTGGCGTAGTCAACTTTTACCGTACCATTAAAGATTCCATGAACCGAATCCGTTCTAAGTAAACTAGCTCTTTTTTCAAGATTTTCTATGCTGGGTTTTCCTCTTACTACAATTGCTCTTAATCGTAATTGGTTTCCTTTACCTGTTTTGGACATTAACTCTCTGGCAACTAATCTGCCAATTCGCCCAAATCCGTATAAAACAACATCTTTGGGTTCTATACTTTTAAAATCTTGTGCAGATTGTAATTTATCTATTACAAAAGACTTTACATTGTTTAAAATGTTGGTGTCAGAATGATATTCATACGTTAATTTTCCAATATCAAGTTTAGATGGTGGCAACGACATGTCTGATATTGAACGAAGTATTTCAACCGAATCAAAAATCGATATCGGTTTCTGTACAAATTCACCAGCGTATTCGTGCAAGTGAATAATATCACTTACATTTTTGTCAATAACCTGATTTTTAAAAAGGACAATTTCAATAGATTTATCATACCATAAATCGCTCACGATTTTGATAAATTCAGTCGTAGCTTTTCTACGGTCTGCTTGGAATGCCAGCTCTTTTTCAAATGTGGTCTGTGGAGCCATAATTAGTTGATTATTTTTAGAATTCGCACAAAACTAGAAAAATTAAGCGCTTTAAATAAATATTTTTCAAAAAAAAGCCTTCGTTTTTACGAAGGCTGTATTTTTTATTCTGTTTTTTATTGAAAGATCAATCGGTCTCGTTCACCGTTTGAGCCTACCATAACAATAACCGTTTTTCCATATTTAGAAATACTACCAAAGGCTGTATAGGCATCGTCAATATTTCCAATTTCGTGATCGTCAACCTTGACAATTACTTTTTCAGATAAACCATAACCTCTGTATCTTTCGGGTACGCCCGTGATTTTTACACCAGATGTTGTTTTGTACACCTTCTTGTCGTGTTCGGTTAAGTTTCTTACTTCTAAGCCCATTTCAGGAACAACCAAAGATTGTCTTTCTTTTAAAACTAACGGTAAAGTTAATAGCTCTTTGTCTCTATCAATAACAAAAGCTAAAGTATCTCCAGGTCTTTTTGTGGAAAGATATCCAGTTAAATCGGGATATTTATGCACATCTATTTCATCGACTTTTTTAATAATATCACCGACAACAATACCGGCTTCTTGTGCTGCAGACTCTTCTTCTACTAATTCAATAAAGACTCCGTCAATATTATTGATACCTTTTTCTATAGCATCTCTAGTGTTCACCGGGGCAGGACTTATGCCCATAAATCCTTTTTGAACGTTACCGTATTCCAATATGTCTTGAACAACCTTTTTTGCAATATTACTAGGTACGGCAAAAGAGTACCCAACATAAGAACCTGTTTGTGATGTAATAGCCGTATTGATACCTACTAAATCTCCATTGGTATTTACTAATGCACCACCAGAATTGCCAGGGTTTACAGCGGCATCGGTCTGTATGAAAGATTGGTTTTTTCCAAGATTACGAGCTTTAGCGCTAACTATACCTGCGGTAACTGTGGAAGTTAGGTTGAAAGGATTACCTACGGCTAACACCCATTCGCCAATTTTAGTATGGTCAGAATCGCCAAAAGCTAAATAAGGTAGCTTTTCATTAGGGTCAATTTTTATTAAAGCAATATCAGAATTAGGGTCGGTGCCAATCAATTCAGCATTGTATGTTCTATTGTTGTTTAAAGTGACCTGTAATTGAGTAGCTTTATTGATAACGTGGTTATTAGTGACAATATATCCGTCAGAAGATATAATTACCCCAGATCCTGTTCCTACCTGTGGTACCGCACTTCTGCTGGTTCCATAAAAAACATCGAATATAGTGGTAGGAGCCTTACTTATGGTAATATTCTTAACGTGGACTACGGCATTAACGGTATTCTCGGCCGCAATGGTAAAATCCACTTCATTGATACCGGCACCTCTAGCAGAGGTTGGAGTGTAGCTTGCATTTACAACAGCACCATTGCTTTCTTGGCTAATGATAGTGAAATTTTCCTTCTCGAAAAATAGTTTGTAAGCACCCAATGTAATTGCACCGGCAAAAACGGATACAAACAAGAGACTTGCTATTCTTTTCATATTCATTAAAGATTTAACGTATTCTACACAAAATTACTCGTTTTTATGCTATTTCATAAGCGTTTAACTACTTTTTAACTACCAAGCAAAACGTAATTATGTGCTATCTTTGAGACTTTATTATAGCATGGAAAATACGTTTTATAAATATCAGGGTACAGGTAATGATTTTGTGATGATTGACAATCGTAACAAAGAATTTCCAAAGGATGATACAGAATTAATAGCTAAAATTTGTCATAGAAGATTTGGGGTAGGTTCTGACGGACTTATTTTATTGGAGAATGATGAGGCTACCGATTTTAGAATGGTATATTATAATGCCGATGGAAATGAAGGGAGTATGTGCGGTAATGGTGGAAGATGTATTGTTGCTTTTGCCCATTTTTTAGAAATCATAAAGAAGAATACGGTTTTTATCGCTGTAGATGGTCTTCATGAGGCAACTATTGCAGGTGATGTGGTAAGTCTTAAAATGACAGATGTAAGCGAAATTAAGGAAAAGTCAAATGCCCTCTTTATGAATACGGGTTCACCGCATCATGTACAAATGGTAAAGGAGTTAAAGTCGTTTGATGTTGCAAAAGAAGGTGCACGTATGCGATATGGTATCTATGGAGAAAAGGGTAGTAATATCAATTTTGTAGAGGCAAATACGTCAGGTGGATTTGATATAAGAACCTATGAGCGTGGAGTGGAAGATGAAACTTTGTCATGTGGTACAGGGGTAACTGCAGTTGCATTAAGTATGTATCATCTGGGTAATACAAAAAATAAGGTCATTGCGGTAAATGCATTAGGCGGTCATTTAGAAGTGACCTTCCAAGAAGAGGACGGTGTTTATAGCGATATCTTCCTTAAAGGAGAGGCGAAACAAGTATTTAAAGGAGAACTAACGTGGTAACATTAAAAGGAGAACAAATATATCTAAGGGCTTTAGAACAAAGGGATCTCGATTTTTTGTACGAACTTGAGAATAATACCAGTGTTTGGGAAGTGAGCGGTACGGTTACGCCGTATTCTAAAGATGTGTTGCAACTTTATCTGGATAGTGCTCACAGAGATATTTATGATGTAAAGCAATTAAGGTTGGTTATATGTTCAAAGGATCATAAAGCTGTCGGTTTAATTGATGTTTTTGATTTTGAGCCAAATCATAATCGGGCAGGTATTGGAATAATCGTTTTAGATGAGGGTCAAAGAAATAGGGGGATAGGTTCAGAGGCTATTACTCTATTGTGTAATTACCTATTTAATGTGTTAGGATTAAAGCAGATTTACGCAAATATTTTAGAGGAGAATGCACCAAGTCTGCATTTATTTAAAAAACTAGGATTTCAAGAAATTGGAGTTAAGAAAGATTGGGTACGTTTTAAGGATACCTATAAGAATGAAGTATTATTGCAAAAAATAAATAATTAATGTACATCAAGCGTATTTTACTGGGCGTAGTGCTCTTAGGTTTAATTGGAGGCGGAATTTTTGCTTATACGGTTTACGGAACTTTTTTTACTCCAAACACTAGTTTTAATAATGAAGAGGCTATAGTTTTTATACCTACGGATGCTACTATTGACGATTTAAAAGAACGACTTTCTCCGGTATTGGAAGATTTTGATTCATTTGAGTCAGCTGCAGATAGAAAAGGATATTTAGATAATATTAAGGCAGGAAGGTATAGAATAGGTAAGGGGATGAACAATAATGAGATTGTGAATTCCTTGCGAAGTGGAAACTTACCTGTTAAAGTGTCATTTAACAATCAAGAAAATATCAATGATTTAGCGGGAAGAATTGCAAGTCAGATCGAGGCGGATAGTGTTTCATTGGTCGCGGCATTCAATGATAAAGATTTTTTGAAGGCAAACGGATTTGACGACGCAAATAAAATATCATTATATATCCCTAATAGCTATGAGTTCTTTTGGAATACATCTGCAGAATCATTTAGAGGTAGAATGTTAAAAGAATACAATCGCTTTTGGACCGATACCCGTAAGGAAAAAGCGAGTGCTCTTGGTTTAAAGCCAAATGAGGTAATTGCCTTAGCTTCTATTGTTCATAAAGAAACTGCAAAAGTTGATGAAAGACCTACGGTTGCAGGGGTTTATTTGAATAGATTGAGGAGGAGAATGTTGTTACAGGCAGACCCTACCGTTATTTATGCAATTAAGAAAGAAACCGGAAATTTTGATACTATAATTAAAAGAGTGCTTTACAGGGACTTGGAAATGGATTCTCCATACAATACGTACAAATATGCCGGTTTGCCACCTGGCCCTATTGCAATGCCTGATATTACTGCAATAGATGCTGTTTTGAACCCTAAAAAGCACAATTATTACTATTTTGTAGCAAATGTAGAAAAGTTCGGTTATCACATGTTTGCAGAGAATTTAACGCAACACAACCGAAATAAAGCGCAGTACATCCGATGGATTAACGCTCAGAAAATCAATAGATAAGCTTTCATCCGAATTTTAGAACTTCTTAACTAAATCTGTATTCTTTTAACAGAACCTTCTTAAACTCTTATAAATTCAGGTCTACCTTTGCCGCAGAAATTTAAGCAAGCAAATAGTAGTCGCCGTAAGTCTTAAGAAATATATGATATGAGAAGATGGATATTAGCAAGTTGTCCTCTTATTGTGATTTTTATTTTATCTGGTTATGGATTCAAGTCATTTAGTGTTGAAGTGCCTAAGCAGTTAAAAGTGAAGGAATCTTTTTTGGTTTCTTATCCTCAGGAAGAGGCTTTATTGGCAAATTATCAAATCGCTCCCCCTTTTCTTGGTAGTCAATTTATAGGCTTTAAAGAAGCATTGGCTTTTAAAGAGTCTCAAGGCAATTATTTTGTGATCAATACTTTTGGTTACTTGGGTAAGTATCAATTTGGTCTAGGTACGCTAGAGTTAGTTGGTGTTTATGATGGCAACCAATTTTTGAGCAACCCTGTGTTGCAAGAAAAAGTATTTCAGGTGAACACGTCACGAAACAAATGGATCTTAAGAAGAGATATTAAACGTTATGTTGGTGTAAAAATGAATGGCATTCAAATAACGGAATCCGGTATTTTGGCTGCTGCACATTTAGCAGGACCTGGTAATGTAAAGTTGTATCTAAGATCCCACGGTCGTATGGAGCTTTCAGATGGTTACGGAACCAGTATTTCTAATTATATGAAAAAATTTGCTGGTTATGATGTTTCTATGGTAGAGGGAAAGCGTAATCCTAGAATATAAGAGTTTAAGTAGATATGAAAATGGGAAACCTTGGCATTTATTTGTCAAGGTTTTTTTATGACTGAATGATAAAGATAGCAGGTCTTTTGTGTAAATCTACATTCTCTTTTTTCCAATTTATAGCCGTCTTGGTTTTAATATATTCCGTAGGTAATGTGATATCGGCAGCTACGCATATTCTTGTGCTTGGAGCTAATGTTTTAATCAGCTCTTCTAGCATTTTGTTATTACGGTAGGGTGTTTCAATAAATATTTGAGATTGGTTTTCTTCTTTAGACCTGCGTTCCAAATTCTTGATATACTTTTTACGGTCAGAACTATCAATAGGTAGATAGCCATTAAAAGCAAAATTTTGACCGTTCATACCACTTGCCATCAAAGCTAATAGTATGGAAGAGGGACCAACCAAAGGTATTACTTGAATATTTTTATCATGTGCAATTTTAACTACTGCAGCTCCTGGATCTGCTATACCTGGGCAACCGGCTTCAGAAAGTATTCCTACATCAAAACCTTCTAAACATGGATTCAAAAAAATTGGAATCTCAGCAGGTTCCGTAAACTTATTTAAAACAAATAGTTTTAAATCTGGTTGCGATTTTCTAGGGCTGATTTTTTTGATAAAACGACGAGCGGTTTTTTCATTTTCAACCACGTAGTGGTCTAATTTTTCAATTGTTTGTTTAATTGAGATTGGTAAAACCTCTAAAGGTGGCATATCGCCTAATGTTGTAGGTATTAAAAATACTTGTCCTATTTTTCCGTTTTGCACACTCATTTATTTACTTTGTAATCTTGCGGCTATCCTATCGCAAGCTTGGTCGATCATTTGAAATACTTGTTCAAATCCGTCTTCAGCATCATAATATGGATCTGGCACTTCCTTATCAGAAGAACTTATTTCATTTAAAATAAGCTTCACTTTTTCTACCTCATCATTATTTCTTGCTAGACTTATGATATTGGCGTAGTTACTTTTGTCCATGGCATATATCACATCAAAAGCATCAAAATCAGAAACAGTAAATTTTCTACAAACTTGGGAGCTTATGTCCAAACCATGTTCATGGGCTACTTTAATCGATCTTGGGTCAGGAGCATTACCAATATGGTAACCTCCGGTACCTGCCGAATCTACATAAATTTTGGTGGCGTCAACTTTGCTTTTTAGAATGCCCTCTGCTAATGGAGACCTACATATATTACCCAGGCAAACCATCAACACTTTCATGTAACGTAAGTTTTAAGAAAATTTCTTAGTAAGGTCATCTATGTATTTGCGAAACTGCTTGTCCGTTTCGGCAAGATTATCTACTGTTTTACATGCGTGTAAAACAGTAGCATGATCTCTTTTTCCAATTTGCGAACCAATACTTGCTAATGAAGCTTTGGTAAACTTCTTGGCAAAGAACATTGCTAATTGTCTAGCCTGTACAATGTGTCTTTTTCTTGTTTTAGACTGTAACGTGGCAACATCCATTTCAAAGTAATCAGAAACTACTTTTTGTATGTAGTCAATAGATACTTCGCGTTTGGTGTTCTTTACAAACTTTTCTACAACCTGTTGAGCAAGCTCAATAGTAACCTCTCTTTTATTTAGAGTAGACTGTGCTATTAGGGAAATAATGGCACCTTCTAATTCTCTAATATTTGTTTTAATATGTTTAGCAACATATTCTATGATGTCTTCAGGTATTTCAACACCATCTCTATATAACTTATTCTTTAAGATGGAGATTCTTGTCTCGTAATCAGGACTCTGCAATTCTGCTGATAATCCCCATTTGAAACGAGAAAGTAAACGTTGTTCAATATCCTGCATATCTACAGGCGCTTTGTCTGAAGTTAAAATAACTTGTTTTCCATTTTGGTGTAAATGGTTGAAAATATGGAAGAATACATCTTGTGTACCAGATTTACCTGATAAGAATTGTACATCATCAATAATCAATACATCTATTAACTGATAGAAATGAATAAAGTCATTTCTGGTATTTTTCTTAACGGATTCAATATACTGCTGTGTAAATTTCTCAGCGGAAATATATAAAACAGTACGTTCAGGATATTTATCTTTTATTTCAACACCAATAGCATGAGCTAAGTGAGTCTTTCCAAGACCTACACCGCCAAAAACCAATAGCGGATTAAAAGATGTACCACCAGGTTTATTAGCAACAGCCATACCGGCAGATCTTGCCAATCTGTTAGAGTCACCTTCAAGGAAGTTGTCAAAGTTATAATTAGGATTTAACTGTGATTCTATTTTAATATTTCTAATACCTGGAATTACGAACGGATTACGTAATTCTGGATTTTTAGATTTAATTGGGACATCCATTTCTTGAGCGGCCATTGCACCTCTGTTGGAACTTGGAATCTTTTCTGTAAAAGGCTCTTTGTTGCCATAGGTGTTTTCCATTCTAATGATATAAACCAACTTTGCAGATTCACCTAACTCTTTGGTTAAAGCAACTTTTAAAAGTTTAACATAATGTTCTTCTAGCCACTCGTAAAAGAATTTACTTGGCACTTGAATACTTAATGCGTTTTCTGAAAGTTTAATAGGTTTAATGGGCTCAAACCATGTTTTGAATGCCTGCGGTTGGATATTATCCTTAATAAACACCAAACAGTTTTTCCATACGGAATTTGCAGTAACACTCAT